>JAJDZZ010000066.1 GCA_022824405.1 Opitutales bacterium | reverse complement strand
TCCAGTGCTTCTTCCGAGCGTCTCCAGTAGCCACCCGCGGGTTAGCACAATCACCCACGAGTTGCTTCTAATGCTTCCGAACGCTGCCATGCTTAACAAGTTTTATCAGATTCGGATTGAACGCATACCATCACAAAAGACTCTCGCAAAGAGCGCAAAGAGGGAAGCGCGCCAAGGGCGCCTTGGGCGTGGTGGGGGACAGGAATGTCCCCCCTCCGTTAACTCTTGTTTTGGCGCCATCGGCGCCTCTTGGCGTTGCTTTGCGGTCTTGGCGAGAGTCCTTCCTTTTTTTCGATCACGATCACGATCACGATTAATCTTTGTGCCTTTTCTCAGCGTTTTTGAGCACAGATTCCAGGAGGGCGGTATTCTTGCCGCCGCCCATGGCGAAATCCGCTTTGCCGCCCCCGGTTCCTCCGAGTTGTCCGGAGATGGACCGAACCAGATCAACCGCTTTTACACCGGCGGCAACGGCGGCGGGGGAGCAAAGGGCCAGGACGACCGCTTTTTTGCCAAACACGCCTCCGAGAATGACGACACCCTCCCCGAGGGCCCGGGAAATTTGCACGGCGAGTTGACGCATTTCCTGGGGATTTGAGGTTTGGACCTTCCGGACCAGCCACTTCAGGCCATTTCGTTCCTCCCCGGCCCGGGCCAAGTCGGACGCCAGCCTGGCTGAATCTTTTTGCCGCAACTTCTTGAACGCTTTTTCCAGGGAAGATTTTTCGGAGAGAAGCACGTCGACCCGTTCGCCGACCTCGTTGGGGGAACAGGAAAGTTTGTGGGAAAGTTGAGCCAAGGTATTGAATTGCACTTCGACGTAATCCTGGGAGGCCCGCCCCGTTATGGCCTCAATTCTCCGGGTTCCGGCGGCGATGGCCGACTCGGAGACAATTTTAAAAAACCCGATCTCTCCGGTGGCCTTGGTATGAGTGCCGCCGCACAGCTCCAGGGAATACTTCCCGATGTCAACCACCCGGACGATATCGCCGTATTTTTCCCCGAATTGGGCAATGACCTGCTCCGGTTTTTCGTGGTAGGGAATTTCGTAATCCTCGACCGTGCCGTTCTGGCGAATCCGCCAGTTTACGGTTCGTTCGATTTCCCGTAATTGGCGCTCCGAGACGGCCTCGTAATGGTTGAAATCAAACCGTAGCCGGGAAGGCGACACGAGGGAGCCGGCCTGGGTGACATGGGATCCCAATACCCTGCGCAGGGCATAGTGAAGGAGGTGGGTGGCGGAGTGGTTTCTTTGAATGGCCAGACGCCGCTCGTAATCGACGCTCAATTCCACGGAATCGCCTTTTTTCAATTCGGCGCCGCGTTCGATTTTGTGAAGGATGCGCCCCGCGTCGTCGTGCACCGTGTCGGTCAGATCGATGGATTTCGTGCCGATCCGAATCCTCCCGGTATCGCCGACTTGTCCGCCCCTCTCTCCGAAGAAAGGGGTTTGCGGGAACACGACGTAGGTATTCTTTTTCCGGCCCAGGATATCGCTGACGACGGTGGGGTAGTTCTTCAGGTTTTTCAGGTCATAACCGACAAATTCGGTGGGGTCGGTTTGCCTATCGGAAGCGACATGTATGATGGCTTTGTGCTGGGCATCCTGGGAGCGTTTCCTTTGCTCCCTCATATGGCGGTCGAATCCCTCCAGGTCGACGGATAAGCCCCGTTCCCGCGCAATCAATTGGGTGAGGTCGAGGGGAAACCCGTAAGTGTCGTAAAGGGTAAAGGCGTCTGCCCCTGAAATGCGCTTGCTCCCGGTTTGGGTGATTTTATCCAGGAGGGCCAACCCGCGGTTCAAGGTGTTCCCGAATGCCTCCTCCTCCGAGCGTATGACTTTGCTGATGGGGCCGACCCGCGCCCCGAGTTCCGGAAATACCGCACCGAGTTTTGCCAACACGCAGGGAAAGAGCTTGGCAAAGAACCCCGGTTTCAGACCGAGTTGATTCCCAAACACAACCGCCCGCCGCAGGATGCGGCGAAGCACGTAGTTGCGGCCTTCGTTGCCGGGCAGAATACCGTCGGCGATGGCGCAGGATAAAGTGCGGACGTGGTCGGCGATTACCCGAAAGGCCACGTCGACCGATTCCTGTTCGGACATATTGTCGACCGATTTCGGAATGGTGGCTTTGTATTGCTTTCCGCACATTTGGGAAAGCCTGGCGAAGGTTTCGAGGAACAGGTCCCCGTTGTAATTGGAGGGCGGGTCCGTAAACCGGGTAAAATTCTTCGTCGTGGCCATGATACCGCAGACTCGCTCGAAGCCCATGCCGGTATCGACGTGTTTCCGGGCCAACGGCTCGAAACCACCCAGAGGGGAAGCGTTGAACTGAATGAAAACCAGGTTCCAGATTTCAATGCAAAAGGGGGAATCCTTGTTGACCAGGCTGCCCCCGGTGTCGCCTTTTTCCGTCAGGTCCATGTGGATTTCACTGCAAGGACCGCAGGGACCGCTGTCGCCCATCATCCAAAAGTTATCCTCCTTTCCTCCGAAAGTGAGGTGAACGGCGGGGTCCATCCCCTCCCTTTGAAAAATCCTGGTCCAGTAGTGTTGGGCTTCCCGGTCCAACTCGGCCGGTTCGTCGGGACCCGGCTTGTAAACCGTGGCGTAGAGGCGTTGCTTGGGGAATTTCCAGACTTCGGTGAGCAGTTCCCAAGCCCACTCGATGGCCTCCTCCTTGAAATAATCTCCAAAGGACCAGTTGCCCAGCATTTCGAAAAACGTCTGGTGGTAGGTATCGAACCCCACGTCCTCCAGATCGTTGTGCTTGCCTCCCGCGCGAATACATTTTTGCGAATTTGCGACCCGCCGGTCGGTCGCTTTGCGTTCATCGAGAAAATAGGGCACGAACTGATTCATGCCCGCGTTGGTGAACAACAGATTGGGTGAACTGGGCAGAAGCGGGGCCGAGGGCACGATCTTGTGCCCCTTTGACTCGAAAAAATCGAGAAAGGATTGCCGGATCTCAGATGAAGTCATGTTGAATCAGATCTCGCCAAGGCGAGATGGCACAAAGGCACAGAGGCACAAAGGCACAGAGGCACAAAGGCACAGAGGGAGGAGAGGCGCCCAAGGGCGCCGATAAGGAATGAGGAAGGGCCTCTCGCAAAGATCGCAAAGAACGCAAAGAAATTTTCCTTAATGTATTCCATTTACGGTTCGAGTAATGCCGTCCTTCATCATGGCTTCTGAAAAATTTAACAGAAAGCCAAGTTTCATCCCGCTGAGCTTTAAATAAGTTAGTAGTTGCTTCTTGTGAGCAGGGCTGGTCCTCTCGACGCACTTCAACTCTATAATGACCTTGTTTTCAACTATGATGTCGGCCCGAAATCCTTCATCGAAACGGACTCCACGGAAGTTGATAGGAATGGATACTTGCCGATTAGCGCTCAACCCACGGTTCAGCAGTTCATCCAGCAAAACGACCTCGTAAACGGTCTCTAACAACCCCGAGCCAAGCTCACGATGTACCGCAATGGCCGCATCTACCACTTCCTCGCCGATTGTATTCTCATTCATGCCTTAGCGTTCTTTGCGTTCTTTGCGAGAGTCAATTCCTAAGTTTCGTAACAGGTTATCAAAAAAGGCTTTCAGTTTTTGGGGGGATTTTCGGCCGGGACTCGCCTCCACTCCGCTGTTTACATCTACGGTGTCCGGTTGGGCCCGGTTCAGGGCATGGCCGATATTTTCCGCATCCAAACCGCCGGCCAGGATCCATTTTTTTTGGGGATATTCGGACTTGAGTTCCCGAAACAGGCCCCAATCGCCGGTTCGGCCGCTCCCGCCAAACCCCTCTTTCCGGTAAGTATCCATGAGGAATGTGTCGGCATGGGCAAAGAGCGACAGGGGAAAGGGATCTTCCGGCGCCACCTTCGGAGCCAGCCACAGGCGATCTCTCCCCACCAATTCAGACCAGGCCGCGAGGTCGTCGCCGGCCTGATCCAGCGGGAAATGAATTTGAAAAAAATCGAATCCCAACCCCCGCAATTCCTTGAGCTTTTCCGGATCCGGGGCGACGTCCACGGCAACGCGGGAAACACCTGGCAATTGCCCGGCCATATCCCGGAAAGCGGACAAAGAAACACAACGGGGAGACGGCGCATGGAAAATGAATCCCAGATATTTGGCCCCGAGCCGGGCGGCCAAAACCGCATCTTCGGCCCGGCCGATCCCACAAACCTTGACGTCCGGCATTTTCATGGAAAGCAAAAAGGGGTCAAACGCAAAATGTTAACATCGTCCGATAGTTTCACCTGAAAGTCTGAATCGAACCAATCAGATGTTAACATTTTGCGTTTGACCCCTTATTACGGAACGCGTTGAGGTTTTCGATGACGTAATCCACCTGTTCTTCGCTCATTTCCGGATAAATGGGCAGATTGACGACTTCATTGCAAACGCGTTCGGCCTGAGGAAAGTCACCCTCATCATGGCCGAGAGAGGAAAAGGCGGGCTGCAGGTGAAGCGGAATGGGATAAAACGAGCCCGTGGCGATGCCATTGTCCTTCAAGTGAATTACCAGTCGCTCCTTCTCGGGATAACGAACGGAGAATTGATGCCATACGCTCGGCGCCTCCGGTTGGAAGACGGGAAGCTGCAAACCTTGCAGGCGTATCTCTTGCAGGTACCTTTGCGCAATGGCCTGGCGGCGGCGGGTCCAGTCTTCCAGGTATTTCAGTTTCACCCCCAGAAGCGCTCCATTGAATCCCTCCATGCGATAGTTATACCCCACCTCGGAGTAGGTATAGGGTTCTTGCATGGCGTGGTTGCGCAGCGACCTGGCCCGATGGGTCATGGGCTCGTGCCTGGAAACAAAGAGCCCGGCCTCCCCCAATCCACCCAAATTCTTGGTTGGATAAAAGGAAAAGGCGCCGCAATCCCCCAGGAGGCCGACAGAACGCCCCTTGTATCGGGCCAGGTGGGCTTGGGCGCAATCCTCTATGAGCTTCAAATCATACTTCCGGGCCAGGGCGACAAAGTCATCCATGGGGGCGGGTTGTCCAAACAGGTGAACCACCAGAATTGCCCTGGTTGCGGGGGTTATGGCCGCCTCGGCTGCGGCTGGATCGAGGTTGAAGGAAACGGGGTCGATATCGGCAAAGACGGGCACGGCCTTCTCGTAGGCGATGCCCCAGGAAGAAGCGGCAAAGGTAAACGGGGTGGTTATCACTTCGTCGCCAGCCTCGATACCGCAACACTTCAGGCAAAGGTGCAAAGCCGAGGTTCCGCTATTCACACCGACCGCCGAATCGGCCCCCATCATCCCGGCATATGCCTTCTCGAAGCGATCGACCCGGTCCCCCAAAATGAACTGACCTGCATCCAGGGTCTCCTCCATGGCCTGAAGCAACTCAGCCTTCAAGGCGCGGTGGGACTGGTGAAAATTCAAAAAAGGCACCTTCATTTCTTAGAAGGGGCCTCTCGCAAAGATCGCAAAGATCGCAAAGTAATTTTCCTTAATGTAATCCATTTACGGTTCGAGTAATGCCGTCCTTCATCATGGCTTCTGAAAAATTTAACAGATACCCAAGTTTCATCCCGCTGAGCTTTAAATAAGTCAGCAGTTGCTTCTTGTGGGCAGGGCTGGTCTTCTCGACGCACTTCAACTCTACAATGACCTTGTTTTCAATTATGATGTCGGCCCGAAATCCTTCATCGAAACGGACTCCACGGAAGTTGATAGGAATGGATACTTGCCGTTTAGCGCTCAACCCACGGTTGAGTAGCTCATCCAGTAAAACGACCTCGTAAACGGTCTCCAACAACCCCGAGCCAAGCTCACGATGTACCGCAATAGCCGCATCTACCACTTCCTCGCCGATTGAATTCTCATTCATGCCTTAGCGTTCTTTGCGATCTTTGCGAGAGTCAATTCCGAATTCTGGGCGTATCATTTCCTCTAACAGGGCTTGGACCAGGGAGTCGAGGGTCGACTGGCGGGCTTGGCGGGTCAGGGGCATTTTGAGGTCGGACATGGTTTGGGAAGTGACGGGACCGATACTGAAAGCTCTTGGCGTCACCGCACCCGGTTTCAATTGGAGAAACTCCGCCTGTTGGACGAACGACTTCACCGTGGAGGAACTGGTGAAGGTGATGGCGTGGGCCCCCATTTCCCTGAACCGCCTGGCAACGGGATGAAGGGATAAATCCGTCGGCTCGGTTTTGTATACTTCAAACCGGTCCACCATGGCCCATTGGTCTTCCAATCGTTTTATGAGCGTTTCTCCCCCCAGGTTACCCTTTACCGCCAAAATCTTGGCGTTGTCTAGGCTCCCGGTTGCAATCAAAGCCTCGGCCAAATCGGACCCGGTATGTTTTTCCGGCACCAGATCCACCGCGAGGTGAAATTTCTCCACCTCCCGCGCCGTGGATGGACCCACCGCAGCAAACCGCACAAAACCGAGGGAACGGAGGTCCCGATACTCCTCCAGAAACAGGTCGAAAAAATAACGGACCCCATTTTGACTGGTGAACACGATCCAATCGTAGGAACCCAGGCCCGAAAACACTTCCCGTTTCACCGCTTCATCCACCGCTCGCCGCACCCGAATCAGGGGCAACTCCATGACATCGGCTCCGAGCCCGGTCAGTCTGCGGGCCAGTTCACCGGCCTGCCTTCGGGTCCGCGTCACCACCACTCGCTTGCCGAAAAGCGGTTTGCTCTCATACCAGGAAGAAGCCGGGAAATCTTTGACCACGGGTCCGATAACGATCATGGCGGGGGGTTTGATACCCCTCTCGGCTACGCGATGGGGAATGGTGGCCAAGGTCCCGAAACAACTTTCCTGCCGGGGTAGCGTGGCCCACCTGACCACCGCCACCGGGGTGTCGCCGGCCATGCCGGCCCCGATCAGTTCCCGGGAAATCCGCTCCAGGTTGGTCATGCCCATGTAGATGCAGAGGGTGGCCCCGAGCCCGGCATACTTATTCCAATCGACGACGGTTTCCGGCTTTGCCGGATCCTCGTGCCCGGTAACCATGACCACGGAAGAGCTGTCCTCCCGGTGCGTCAGGGGAAATCCCATGAAGGCGGCGGTTCCCAGACTGGCCGTAACCCCCGGCACGACTTCAAAGGGTATGCCCGCCTTCTGGAGAGCCTCGGCCTCCTCTCCGCCTCGACCGAAAATGAACGGATCCCCTCCTTTCAGACGAACCACCGTTTTCCCCTCGCCCGCGTGGCGGATGAGCAGCGCCTCGATCTCCTTTTGCGGCTTGGCATGAAATCCGGACCGTTTCCCCACGTAAATCATCTCGCACCCCGGCCGGGTCCAGGTGAGGAGTTCATCGTAGACCAGATAGTCGTAGACCAGCACGTCACAAAATTCGATGAGGGACTTCCCCCTCACCGTGACGAGGTCCGAGGCGCCCGGCCCAGCGCCCACCAGATACACCATTCCTTTATTCTGCATTAGGAGTCTCGCCAAGGCGAGAAGGCACAAAGGCACAAAGGCACAAAGGCACAAAGGGGGAGAAGGAGAAAAGGATGAAGGAAGAAGGCTGAAGGCTGAAAAGGGAGAAAGGAGAAAGCGCGCGGGAGCGCGAATTTCGGGGGGATGGTGATTTGGAGAACTGTAGGAGGAGGTTTATCTCCCGATTGCGGTGAGTCCTTTTGGAAGATCGCGGGATAAACCCGCTCCTACAGTTTTGTAACAGATTATGAATAGATGCTAGGGTATGGAATCTCGTAATTCGCGCCCCCGGCACGATTCCCTTTCGCCAAACGATCAAATCTCGATATGTTCTGACCCCGCTCACTTTGTGCCTTTGTGCCTTTGTGCCTTTGTGCCATCTCGCCTCAGCGAGATTTGGATGGCGTTGCGGATGAAATCGCGGTCGAGGGAATTGAAGGTCAGGGTAAACCGCCCGGCTGTTTCATGATAGGCGTAAAGCTTTCCATCGCGGAAATGCGCGGCAAAGGCGCTCTGGCAGCCGCCTCCCACCAAGCTGAGGAATTCGCGCTCGATCGATACGGCGGTTTCCGTTTCGGGATGCGATAATTTCCGAAATTTCTCTGCCTCTTCCTCGCGGCACTGCAAGGCAATGGCTCCCTGCCCCACGGCGGGAATCATCTGGTTCAGGCCGAGGGCCTCAAATTCCAATCCCTCCCAGGAACGAATGCCCAATCGCGTTAACCCCGCCTGGGCCAGGATAGTGGCGTCGGCCAATCCCCGGACTATCGCGTTCAGCCGGGTTTCCACGTTGCCCCGGATCTCACAATCCCTGACCTCGGGCAAAAACCGTTTGGCCTGGGCCCGGCGACGCGGACTCCCGGTGGCAAGTTTTTCAATCCGGTCGATTTCCTTGCGCTTAATCAACACATCCGCGGCGGACTCGCGGGGAAGATACCCGGCAATGGCCAATCCGGGTTGCATCTTGGTGGGCAAATCCTTTGCGCTGTGCACCGCCAGGTCGGCTCGACCGTCCATCAGGGCAATTTCCAACTCCTTGGTAAACAGGCCTTTTCCTCCTTTTTCCTGCAACGACCAGGCCTGGCGCTTATCTCCCGTGGTGGTCAACCGCAACCGCCGCACGTCGACTTCGGGATCCCTATCCCGCAACGCGGCTGCGACCAAATCGGTCTGGGCCAAGGCCAACGGGCTCTTGCGCGTGGCCAATGTGATGCGCGCTTTCACCGACTTAATTTGGAAGGGCCTCTCGCAAAGATCGCTCAGAAAAGGCACAAAGGCACAGAGGCACAAAGGCACAAAGGGGGAGAGGCGCCCAAGGGCGCGGAGAGGGGAGAGAGGTCAGGTTGAAGAGTCTTTGATGGAATAAATTAAGGCGGATAGCATGTGGTCGATTTCAGATGTGAGATTTTCCAATTCAGCAAATTGATCTTTCCCGATGAAATCCAGATTGACTGAAATTTGCAACTGGGTTTGAAGTTCAAATAAGGACCCGGACGCTATTTGAAGGAATCGAATGTATTCTTGAGTGGATCTTCGTCCGTAACCTTCAGCAATGTTGCTTGGAATCGAAATAGAGCAGCGGCGGATTTGCGAAGTTAAGCCGTACACTTCAGAGGCAGGATAATTGCGGGTCAGTCCATAGATTTTTGTCACCAGGTCGATTCCCTTTTGCCAAACGATCAAATTTCGATAGGTTCTGATCCCGCCCACTTTGTGCCTTTGTGCCTTTGTGCCTTTGTGCCTTAATAAGACGCTTGGACGCCTTTGATGTTTTTCTTGGCTACCCAGGGCATGATACCGCGCAGGCGTTGGCCGACCGATTCGATGGGGTGGTCTTCCCCCGCTTTGAGAAGGGCTTTGTAATTGGGCAATCCATCCTCGAATTCCTTGACCCATTGGCGGGCAAAGGTACCCGATTGGATTTCCTCCAGGATCTTGGCCATGGACGCCTTGGTCTGGTCGTTTATGATCCTGGGACCCCGCGTCACGTCGCCGTATTTGGCCGTCTCCGAAATCGAGAAGCGCATTCCGGCCACCCCGGACTCCACCATCATGTCGACGATGAGCTTCAATTCATGCAGGCATTCGAAATAGGCCATTTCCGGTTGGTATCCGGCTTCCACCAAAGTTTCAAACCCGGCCAGGACGAGGGCGGAGGCGCCGCCGCAGAGCACGGCCTGCTCCCCGAACAAATCGGTTTCGGTTTCCTCCTGAAAGGTGGTTTGCAAAACCCCGGCGCGGGTTCCGCCGATTCCCTTGGCCCAGGCCAGGGCCATGGGCTTGGCCTGCCCGGAAGCGTCGTTGTCAATGGCGATCAAGGCCGGAACCCCCTTGCCCTCCTGGTACTGCAGGCGAACGGTGTGACCCGGGCCCTTTGGCGCAACCATGATGACGTCGATTTCAGGGGCCGGCTCGATCAGCCCGAAATGAATGGCAAAACCGTGGGTAAAGAGAAGGCCCTTACCGGCCGACAAATGCGGCTCTATGTCCTCCCGGTAAACCTGTGGCTGCTTCATGTCCGGCACGGCCAGCATGATCAGGTCGGCCCGCTTTACCGCTTCGCCGGTCCGATAAACGTCGAAGCCATGTTTCTCGGCCACTTCGATGGACTTGCTTCCCTCATAGAGACCGATGATCACCTTCAAGCCGCTATCCTTGAGGTTGAGGGCATGGGCGTGACCTTGGGAACCGAAGCCGATAATGGCCAAGGTCTTGTTATGCAGGTGGGCGAGGTTGGCGTCTGAATCCTTGTATACTTTGGCAGGCATATGGCAGTTGAATTGAGGTGGTTTGCTAAGGCCGCGTCATATCTAGTAGGCCGACTGACGGGAGCGCTCCAGGGCGAGTTTTCCCGTCCTGGAAAGTTCCAGAATGGGGAATTTCCCAATCATATCGAGGAAGGCCCGGACCTTCCCTTCATCGCCGGTAATTTCCAATATGAGCGATTCCTGGTTAACGTTGATGATCTTGGCCCGGAAAATGTCGCTGATCTGAATGACTTCCGACCGGTTCCGGGAATCGGCGGCCACTTTGACCAAAAGCAATTCGCGTTCAACCGCTTCCCCCCGTTTGAAATCGACCACCTGAATGACGTTAACCAGTTTCTGCAACTGCTTGATGATTTGATCCAGGACGGGGTCGTCTCCGATGGCCACCACCGTTATCCTGGAAAGGGATCGGTCGTGCGTGGGGGCGACGTTGAGGCTGTGAATGTTGAAACCGCGTCCACTGAACATTCCGGCAACGCGGGCCAACACTCCAAATTTGTTTTCGACCAGAACGGAAATGGTATGCTTCATGGGAATTTTCAGGCCTGGTGGGCGGAGACGGACTCGAACCGCCGACCTACTGGGTGTAAACCAGTTGCTCTAACCAAACTGAGCTATCCGCCCCTGTAAAGGGTGCTTAGAAAGCCATCAGTCATGGGGAGAATCAAGCCTAATCTCGCCGAGGCGAGATGGCACAAAGGCACAAAGGCACAGAGGCACAAAGGGGGAAAGGCGCCCAAGGGCGCGGAGAGGGGAGAGAGGAACAAAGGAAATAATCGTGATCATGATCGTGATCGAAGAAAGAAGGGAATCTCGCAAAGCACGCCAAGAACGCTAAGAGGCGCCGATGGCGCCAATTAGGAATTAACGGAGGGGGGACATTCCTGTCCCCCTTTCGAAAGACATGGCGGGGGACAGAGAAAAGGATGAAGGCTGAAGGAGGAAGGAGGGAAGTGGTGGAAAGGTGGTTGAACTTTAAGGGGGGTATTCCCCCGATTGGGGTGTGGTCGTTCCTTGGGATCGCGGCGTAAAGCCGCTCCTACAAGGCTACAAGGCGCGCGGGGCGCGCCAATTGACATGGCGGGGGACAGGAATGTCCCCCCTCCGTTTTCTCTTGGCGAGATGAACTTCCTGGAGGATTTCGATCAAGATCACGATTATTCGTAGTCCGTCTTTCTCACAATTCCTAATTGGCGCGCACC
Organism: Opitutales bacterium; assembly: GCA_022824405.1. Classification (GTDB taxonomy): domain Bacteria; phylum Verrucomicrobiota; class Verrucomicrobiia; order Opitutales; family UBA2995; genus JAABVD01. The sequence continues at coordinate 2,513 of JAJDZZ010000066.1, read as the reverse complement.
AGCGCGCCTCCCTTTGTGCCTTTGTGCCTTTTTACAACAATTCGGCGATCTGGATGGCGTTGAGGGCGGCGCCCTTCCAAAGCTGGTCCCCGCTCACCCAAACGGACAACCCGTTGGGCAGAGCGGTATCCTTGCGAATGCGACCGACCCCGCAATTTTCCTTTTCGGTATAGTCGATCGGGGTGGGATACCGGTTGTTTGAGGTATCGTCGCAAAGTTCCGATCCGGGAAAATTCTCAATGGCCTGGCGGGCCCGGTCCAGGTCTACCGGCCTTTCGAATTCGGCTTGGATGGATACGGAATGAGCTCGAAAAACCGGCACCCGCACACAGGTGCAGGAAACTTTCAGGTCGGGCAATCCCATGATCTTGCGACCCTCGTTCTGCATTTTCATTTCCTCCTTGGTATAGCCGTTCTCCAGGAACATTTCCACGTGGGGCAATAAATTGAAAGCGATCTGATGGGGATAAACATCCGCCACGGGAGCCTCGTTTTCGGCTATGGCCGCCACCTGGTCTTCCAGTTCGGCTATGGCCGCGGCGCCGGTTCCGGACACCGCCTGGTAGGTGGAGGCGAAGAACCGCTTCAGCCCGAAGGCAAGGTGCAGGGGATAGACAGCCATCAGGGCAATGATGGTGGAACAATTGGGATTGGCGATGATGCCCGAGTGTTGGGCCGCGGCCTCGGGATTGATTTCCGGCACCACCAGGGGCACGGTTGGCTCCATGCGAAAGGCCGAACTGTTATCGATGACCACGCAACCCCGGCGGGCCGCCTCCGGCGCCAATTGTTTCGTGATACCGGAACCGGCGCTGAACAAGGCCAGGTCCACCCCGTCGAAGGCCTCGGGTCTGGCTTCCTCCACCTCCCAGGTTCGATCTCCATAGGAAATAACCTTTCCCTTGGAACGGGCCGAGGCCAGAAGCTTGAGATCGGTCAGGGGGAACCCCCTGTCGCAGAGCAGGCGAATGAGTTCCCAGCCCACCGCGCCGGTGGCTCCGACAATTGCAACTGTATAGGCTTCCTTCATGGGTCTTAGAAATAATCCGGCCCAAAATGGATACTGCCGCTGGGGAAATCAAGGTTGTTCTGGGGAGAATCTCGCCGAGGCGAGATGGCACAAAGGCACAGAGGGGAAAGGCGCAAAGGGGGAAAGGCGCGCGGGGGCGCCAAGGGGAAAGAGGGAAGAGGGAAGAGGGAAGAGGGAAGAGGGAAGAGGGAAAGGCGCGCGGGGGCGCCAAGGGGAAAGAGGGAAGAGTGAAGAGGGAAGAGTGAAGAGGGAAAGGCGCGCGGGGGCGCGCCAATGAGGAATGAGGAATTAGGAATGGATCTCGCCGAGGCGAGATTGGTTGCGAAGCAACTTTGCTGCTTCTTCGCTGGATTTCAGTTCCATGGCCAATTGGCGGGCCCGGTTGGACATTTTCTTCCAGGTCTTTCGCACGATTCTCGCCATTTTCTTCTCCGGGGTCTTGGCCGCCAGGTCGTCGAATTGCTCCTGCAAAAATACCAGGCACAGGGCGTCCTCGATCAGTTGTACGTCCGCATCCTTTCTCAGATCCTTCTTCAGGTTGATGGAACGCACCCGGTCAATGGTTTGGGAATCGTAACCGACTTTTTGCAACACTTCAGCGCTCCTGTCCGCGTGAAACATTTTCAGGTCCCGCCTCCAGGCCAAATATCCGGACCGGCCCATCGGATAATCCGACCGGGGGATTTCCCAACGACACAGGTGCTGACAGCGCGCCGCCAGGAGCGCCGCCTCCGAAGGAGCAGGATTCAACCGGAGCACCCACTCCGTCAACTTCCCGGCAAAAAACAACTCGAAGGGCACCGCCCCACCCTCCACCACGCGGTGGTTGGGATCCCGGCCATTCAATAAATCGAACTCCGCAATGGCCCGTTGGAACCGGTCAGAATTTTCCATCCTCAAAGACACTGAATATTGACTCTCGCAAAGATTGCAAAAGGTGTCAAAGAGGACTCTCGCAAAGATCGCTCAGAAAAGGCACAAAGGCACAAAGGCACAAAGGCACAGAGGGGGAGAGGCGCGCGGGGGCGCGCCAATGAGGAATGAAGAATGAGGAATGAGGAATTTTTCGATATGAGAGTTGGCTGGTGGTGGGAGTGATTCTTGGGAAAAGTGTGAGTTTCGGAGGAAAAAACATGGATGAACGAGATGAACAGGATTTGATTTTAAACAACGCTTCGCTTGATGCCTGCGGCAACAGGATGGCACTCCGTGCCAACAGGAAATGAGAAAATAGCAGCAAAACGCACAAAATTCCCCATTCCCCATTCCCCATTCCTCATTCTTCATTCTTCATTGGCGCCCTTGGGCGCCTCCGTCCCCCCTCCGTTGTTTCTTGGGCGCCTCCGGCACCCTTAGCGTTCTTGTAGGTCTCCCAACCATGAATTTACCGGCTTTTGAGCGCTTTCGAGAATGGGTCCAAATAACTCGTCGGAGAAAGCGCTCGAAAAAGCCTTCGATGGTGTCAATCGTCATGATTGCAAGT
>JAJDZZ010000028.1 GCA_022824405.1 Opitutales bacterium | reverse complement strand
AAAGATTAAAAGCCAAAGGCAAACCCTACAAATGCGCCATTGTTGCGGCGATGAGGAAGTTGCTCATCCACCTCCACATCCTTATGAAAAATCATCAATTAAGCCTTGCTTCGTGACACAGTTGCTTGGCGAGAGTCAATTCGCCATCCCCCTGGTGAGACATCCGGGTTTGCCCGCAACATCATGGGGTTGGATAGGGCCGCGGGGGTGAGGATTTAATCATCGCCTTCCACCCCGGTAACCAACTTGAGGGTCGCCGTCTGAAGAGGTGCTGTAAAGGCGTTTAATACTTCGAAATCGAGTTCTGCTCGGCCGATTTTAGTACCCGTCTTCACCATGATCTTTTCGGTGGAGTGTTGGCCGATTGTTATCACGGAGGTGTGACGGTAGAAATTGTACTTACTTTTGTTGCGGAGGTGAAAATCCGCGTCGGAAGTGTTGGTCATGGAAACATTCAGGATTTCTCCATCGCCGTAGCTGGCATCGTGTAACGACAACGAAGCCTCGAGTAACGGCCCCAGGTGTTGCGATCGGCCCATCAGGCTATTCTTGAACCAGACTACCGTACGCCGGTCGAAAAGGGCCTCTTTGATGGATTCGGAGGTTCTTTCCTTGGCCAGGACCAGGGTCACCGGGCGATGCCCTCCCTTGTGCGGTTCGTAATCCCAATCAATCAAGTTGTGAACGTCCGATACACCAAGGAGAGTGAGATTGTAGTCCAGGGCTATTTGAAAGGCCTCCTCGGAATAATTCCTGCCATTGGCAATTTCAATACCGTGGAGTAGGCCCGCTTTGGCGTTTTTCTGGTGAAATTCCGGGATGCGGGGTATGCCTTCAGGAAAATCACTGGTCCAAAAAGGGTGATTCCAGAAGACGAATGCGCCCTGTTCATTTGCAGCTTCGACGGCCAACTGGGGGGGCCATTCTTCCGCTTTTCTAGTGTAAACCCTTGAGCTAAAAGGTTCCGGTGGGACTGGAGCCCTGAATAAGAGGTTGGCATCTTCGATGAAAATAGCGTTCATGTGACTGGCCGGGGCCCTCCGTGTGATTTCGACCCCGGGAATAACCAGGAGGGACTTTCCCTTGGCCGCGCTTTTGGCGTCGAGGTAGGCCCTGTTTCGATCCGGGTGTGGGATATCCTCAAGATGTGGTTGAAACTCGAGGTGATCGGTAATCGCCAGACCGTCCAGACCGTCCCTAAGGGCCTCGCCAACCCGGATGCGCGGCCATACGTGGCCATCGGAAAAAACCGTGTGGGTATGCAGATCGAGGACCAGGGTTTTGTATTCTGCGGTGTCGGGAAACGTGATTTTCCGATCTCTATCGGCCGGTGGATCCGAGGCGGTGCCATGCCCGAAGGAAATGCTGGTGAATAGGGATAGGAAGAAAACGGTGATGCTCGTATTTTTCATCTGCTTGATTGGCTTTGGATGGATCACCCACCTTGACCGGTATTGGCACAAAGACAAGACAACTACCCCCATTCGCATCGAGGAAGAGACTCTCGCCAAGCACGCAGAGAACGCTGAGGGAAACTAACCACAGATTACACGGATGAGCACGGATATGAGGCGCCAGAGGCGCCAATTAGGAATGAGGAATGGGATCTCGCCGAGGCGAGATGGCACCAAGTCGGCACCAAGATATCGATATCGATTCCGCATCCTTACGGGAAAAGGGAATTGACTCTCGCCAAGCGGACAAGTCACGCAATTGGCAAAGCTCGCCAAGCAGCGCAGAGGAAGAAGTTGAACAACGCTCCATTCAGTCGCTTGGTCCGGCTTTGCCGGAGCAGGATCGTTTTGCGAACAGGATTTTTTTGATTTGTTTTCCTGTTGGCACGCAGTGCCGTCCTGTCACGCCGTAGCCTTTGGCGTAGGCGGAAGGCATCAAGGGAAGCGATGTTTTATTTTAAATCCGTGAAGTGTCTGGGCCATGCCCAGGGGGTCCGGTGTGGCGGGGGACAGGAATGTCCCCCATCCGTTAATTCCTGTTCCGGCGGAGCCGGATCTCTTGGCGTCCTTGGCGATCTTTGCGAGAGGCCATTTCCCGGTATAAACCGTTCTTGAACCCTGATTACGGGCTCACACGTGTTGATCCACGAGGATCGGATTGCCGTCCGGGTCCAGGACCAGGAAGCTGGCAGGGCCGGCGCCGTTCTCGTCTGCTTCGGTGTGCAGGACGATACCTTTGGCCTTTAGTTGCCGCTGCAGTTCGCGCACATCGATAAACGATTCCAATGGTTGAGCGTGTTTGTCCCAGCCGGGATTGAAGGTCAGGATGTTCTGCTCGAACATCCCCTGGAAGAGGCCTATGGTGTGATCCCCGTTCCTGAGGATTTGCCAGTTGTGGGAAGCGTCGCCTCCCACAACCTCAAACCCGAATTTCTCGTAAAAGGACCTCGAAGCTTCCAGATCCTTAACTGCCAAGCTTACCGAAAATGCACCGAGTTCCATTCTTTAATTCTCCTTGATGAGTTGAAGTTTCCAACTTTGAGTTTCACTTGTATCCCCTCAGGAGGAATTGGGAAGGATCAACCACAAAAAGCGCCGGGGGCGCCAATTAGGAATTGGGTCTCGCCAAGGCGAGATGGCACAAAGGCACAGGGACACATAGGCACAAAGGATTTGAACAACGCTGCGCTTGATCCGGCTGCGCCGGAACAGGATCGCTTCGCGAACAGGAGGTGGATGGCCGCAAAAGATCGCAAAAGACGCAAAAAGGAGAGGGGAAGCGCGAGGATTGACCCAACAGCCCTTCATGAAGCAGTAGGGAAAGAGTCTCCTTTGACTCGGTCTGAAGTTTGGGATTCAATCAGGTGAGGCATTGCAAACGGAGAAGTTTCACATTTGCCCTTGACTATTCGCTATTCGCGAATAGCGAATACAAGGTGAATGGCGCTCAAACCCCAAGACGTGGTTGTACTTTGCAAGCTACTCATCGAAGATGAGAAGGAACTTCCCTATGCCAGGATGGCTGAGGAACTGGGAATGAGTGCATCTGAAACACATGCTGCCATCGGGAGGTTAAAGGAAGGGCGGCTGGTAGCGCCAAGTGGACGGAATGTCCAACGCCAGGCTTTTCGAGATTTTCTCAAATACGGCATCAGCCATGTGTTTCCTGCCAGAGAATCAGGGCCATCTCGAGGCATACCGACTGCCTGGGCAGCTCCTGTCTTCGATGGAGCATTTCACACAAGTAACGAACCACCTCCAGTTTGGGCACATCCCAAAGGAACCGTGCGCGGCCCCAGCGTAGCGCCTCTTTATAAATCCGCATCCGATGCCGCGTTAAAGGATCAACGACTATATGATTACCTGGCCTTGATAGATGCGGTCAGGCTTGGACGGGCCAGGGAACGTAAATTCGCGCTCGAGAAATTGGAAGGGTCGATCTCGGACAATGGCTGAAGTTCCGATTGCTGCCCTTAAAGCAATATCAAGGGAGTTGGATGCCCTAGGCGTCTCTTATGTGTTTACCGGAGGGTCGATCGTTGCCTTGTTAGTGGATGAACCTGAGGCATCGGTCATGCGTCCCACTGACGATGTCGATGTCATCGTGGAAATCTTGACTCACACGGATTATTCAAAATTTGAAGAACAATTGCGTGAACTAGGTTTTGATCACGACATACGGGAAGGAGCGCCTAAATGTCGATGGATCTATCGAAATCTTACCGTCGACACCATGCCGGTAAGGGGAGCTTTCCTTGGGTTGAAAACAATATGGTTCGATCATGCCTTATCCAATCTCACGAACTTGAATGTGGACGGCACAACTCTTAGCGTTATTTCTGCAATTTCTTTCATCGCCACCAAATTAGCTGCGTTTTCAGATCGGGGCGAAAGCGACTTTTTCGGAAGCCATGACATGGAAGATATTCTGACAGTAATCGACGGTCGGGAAACAATTCTTGAAGAAATTGAAAACGCACCTTCAGATCTCCGAAATTATATTATCAATACACTAAAAGGCTTCGTTGAAAATTCACAATTTCAAGAGGCGCTACCAGGACATCTCCCACCTGATTCCGGGAGTCAGGCTCGGCTCCCCATTCTCAAAGATAAAATAAGCCGAATTGCAGAATTAGATACGGAGGGGTGAGGCGCCAGGGGTGCCAATTAGGAATTGGATCTCGCCAAGGCGAGATGGCACAGAGGCACAGAGGCACAAGGGCACAAAGTGGGAGAGAAGGAGAAACCTCGGATTACACGGATGAGCACGGAACCACAAAAAGCACAAAACGCGCAAAATGGTTTTAACGGAGAGGGGGTTTTCCAACCCCCTATTTTAAGGTAATGGGGGACAGGAAAGTCCCCCCTCCGTTATTTATCCGTGGTCATCCGTGACATCCGTGGTTAGTTTTCCTTCGCGGTCTCGGCGATCTTCCTCTCTGCGCCTTTTGTGATGGTATGCGTTCAATCCGAATCTGATAAAACTTGTTAAGCATGGCAGCGTTCGGAAGCATTAGAAGCAACTCGTGGGTGATTGTGCTAACCCGCGGGTGGCTACTGGAGACGCTCGGAAGAAGCACT
>JAJDZZ010000037.1 GCA_022824405.1 Opitutales bacterium | reverse complement strand
GAGGAATGAGGAATGAGGAATTTTGTGCGTTTTGCTGCTATTTTCTTATTTCCTATTGGCACGGAGTGCCATCCTGTTGCCGCAGGCATCAAGCGAAGCGTTGTTTAAAATCAAATCCTGTTCATCTTGTTCATCCATGTTTTTTCCTCCGAAACTCACACTTTTCCCAAGAACCTCTCAACCTCACCCGCCAACTCCCAAATCAAAAAATTCCTCATTCCTCATTCCTCATTCCTCATTGGCGCGCCCCGCGCGCCTCCTCCCTCTTCCCTCTTCCCTCTTCCCTCTTCCCTCTTTCCCCTTGGCGCCCCCGCGCGCCTCTCCCTCTTCCCTCCATGTGATCTTGATCTTGATCTCCCACCCAAATTCCTCATTCCTCATTCCTCATTCCTCATTCCTCATTGGCGCGCCTCGCGCGCCTCTCCCTCTTCACTCTCCACTGCGCGCCTCGCGCGCCTCCTCCCTCTTCCCTCTTTCCTCTTCCCTCTTCACTCTTTTCTCTTTTCTCTTTTCTCTTTTTGGCGACAGCCAATTCCTAATGGCCACCAATTTTATCCGCGATATTATCGATGCCGAGCTGGCGGCGGGAAAACACGACGCCATCGTGACCCGTTTCCCTCCCGAGCCCAACGGATACCTGCATATCGGGCACTGCAAAGCCATCTTTACCAACTACACCATCGCACAGGATTACGGGGGACGGTTCCACCTCCGCTTCGACGACACCAACCCCAGCAAGGAGGACATGTCCTACGTCGAGGCGATCGTGAAAGACCTCTCCTGGCTGGGGGTGGAATGGGGGGACAACCTCTTCTTTGCCTCCGACTACTACCGACAACTCTATGAGTGGGCCGTTTACCTCATCGAACAAGGCAAAGCCTACGTGGACGACCTGAGCCCGGAGGCGGTCAAGTCCTACCGGGGAACCCTGACCCGGCCGGGGAGAAACAGCCCCTACCGGGACCGTTCCATAGAAGAAAACCTGACCCTCTTCCAAGGCATGAAAAATGGGGATTTCCCCGATGGATCCAAAGTCCTCCGGGCCAAAATCGACATGGCGCATCCCAACCTGAACATGCGCGATCCCACCATCTACCGCATTCTCCACCACCACCATTACCGCACCGGTGACGAGTGGTGCATCTACCCCATGTACGATTTCGCCCATGGACAAGGGGATGCCATCGAGGGCGTCACCCACAGCCTCTGTTCCCTGGAATTTGAAAACCACCGACCCCTTTACGACTGGTACATCGAAAACCTGCCCGTTCCCTCCAAACCCCGGCAAATCGAATTTTCCCGCCTCAACCTGACCTATACCGTCATGAGCAAACGCAAATTGCTCAGGTTGGTGCAAGAGGGCCACGTCAGCGGATGGGACGACCCCCGCATGCCCACCCTGAGCGGGTTCCGCCGCAGGGGCTACACCCCCGAAGCCATTCGAGAGTTCGCCCGGCGCGTGGGAGTGACCAAGCAAAACCAGGTGGTCGATATCGCATTGCTCGAATTTTGCCTGCGGCAGGACCTCGAAGCCAAGGCCGCCAGAAGGATGGCCGTATTGGATCCCATCAAGGTCACCATCACCAATTTTCCCGCCGACACCGTTGAATGGTACCAAGGCCCCAACCTCCCGGGAGACGAATCCATGGGCTTTCGCAAGGTCCCCCTCACCCGCCAGATTTATATCGAGCGGGATGACTTCATGGTCGATCCTCCCCCAAAATTTTTCCGACTGGCTCCGGGACGGGAAGTCCGCCTGCGTTACGCCTGTTACATAACCGCCACCGACTACAAGGTCGACCGGGACGGAAATGTCGTGGAAATCCTGGCCCAATTCGATCCCGCTTCCCGCGGCGGCTCCACCCCCGACCGCCGCAAGGTAAAGGGAACCATTCACTTCGTCAGCGCCACCGAAAATGTGCCCTTCCAGGTCCGCCTCTACCAGTCCTTGTTCAATCAAGAGGACCCGGACAGCGACGGGGACTTCATCGACAACCTCAATCCCCATTCCCTGAAGGTCGTAAACGCATTCGGCGAACCCCGATTGGCCGAGGCCAGGGTAGGGGACGTATTCCAATTCGAACGCAAAGGATACTATTGTGTCGACCCCGACACCACCCCCACCAACCCCGTCTTCAACCAAACCGTCAGCCTCCGCGACTCCTGGAAAAGGCGCCAGGGGCGCCAATTAAGAATTAGGAATTAAGAAGAACTCTCGCCAAGATCGCCAAGAACGCAAAGGGATCCGGCTTTGCCGGAACAGAAGTTAACGGAGGGGGGACATTCCTGTCCCCCGCCAATTACGGATATGGCGCCCTTGGGCGCTTTCCTCTTTGCGTTTCTCTGCGCTCTTTGCGAGAGTCGCTAACCACTAACCACTGACCACTAACCACTAACCACTGACCACCGACCATGGGAAAAAGCCTATTTGAAAAAGTATGGGATGCGCATGCCGTCCGGACCTTGGGCAACGGGCAGACGCAGCTCTTTATCGGAACCCACCTGATCCACGAGGTGACCAGCCCCCAGGCCTTCGGCATGCTCCGGGAAATGGGGGTAGGGGTCAAATTCCCCCACCGCACCTTTGCCACCGTCGATCACATCGTTCCCACCAATGAATTGACCGAGCCCTTTTCCGATCCCCTGGCCGACGCCATGATCAAGGAACTGAGAAAGAACTGCCGGGAATTTGGCATCACCTTTTTCGATCTGAATTCCGGCCGGCAGGGAATTGTCCACATCGTCGGGCCCGAACAGGGCATCACCCAGCCGGGCTGCACCATCGCCTGCGGGGATTCCCATACCTCCACCCACGGCGCTTTCGGCGCCATTGCATTCGGAGTGGGGACTACCGAGGTCCGCAACGTCCTGGCCACCCAGACCCTCGCCATGAGCAAACTCAAGGTCCGCCGCATCAACGTGAACGGGCGCTTGAATCCCGGGGTATATGCCAAGGACGTTATCCTCCACATCATTCGCGTCCTGGGTGTCAACGGAGGTCTCGGCTACGCCTACGAATACGGCGGCGAAATTTTCCAGGCCATGTCCATGGAAGAACGCATGACCGTCTGCAATATGTCCATCGAGGGCGGAGCCCGGTGCGGTTACGTCAATCCCGACGAAAAAACCATTCGTTACCTGAAAGGCCGTCCCTACGCCCCCGCCGGACGCCAATGGGACGCCGCCGTGCAACGTTGGATGGCCTTCGCCTCCGATCCGGATTGCCGCTATGACGACGTGGTGACCATCGATGCCGCCGACATCGCCCCCACCGTCACCTGGGGCATCAATCCGGGGCAGGGCATCGCCATCGACGAAGCCATTCCTACTCCCGACTCCGTTTCCCCCGATCGGAAAGCCGGTGTGGAGGAAGCCCTCGCCTTCATGCAATTCGAAGGAGGCCGCCCCATAAAGGGAATCCCCGTGGACGTGGCATTTCTGGGATCGTGCACCAACGGCCGTCTCAGCGACCTGGAAGAGGTGGCCAAATACATAAGGGGCCGAAAGGTGGCCGGTTCCGTCAAGGCCATTGCTGTCCCGGGGTCCCAGGTGGTCGCAAAAATCGCCCACGAAAAAGGTCTCGATAAAATCTTTACCCAAGCCGGTTTCGAATGGCGCTCCGCCGGTTGTTCCATGTGCCTCGCCATGAATCCGGACAAATTGATCGGCGACCAGGTTTGCGCCAGCTCCAGCAACCGCAACTTCAAAGGCCGCCAGGGAAGCCCGACCGGGCGCACCCTTCTCATGAGCCCCCTCATGGTCGCCGCCGCCGCCATCACCGGCTCCGTCTCCGACGCCCGCGAAGTATTCGCCGTTAAGGCGCGCTGACGCGGGAAAAGGGGTCAAACGCAAAATGTTAACATCGTCCTCTAGTTTCACCTGAATGGCTGAACCGAACCAATCCCATGTTAACATTTTGCGTTTGACCCCTTCCGGACCCTCAAAATCGTGATCGTGATCGAAAAAAGAAAAGACTCTCGCCAAGATCGCCAAGACCGCAAAGATTTCCAATCCGCGCTCCCCAGCGCGCCTTAGCGCTCTTTGCGAGCTTTGCGAGAGTCCAACTCTTCTCCACCAATCCATCACTACTCAATGCCCCTAAAACCCATCTCCCAAATCTCCGGTCGCGCCGTCTACGTCCCCGGGGACGACGTCGATACCGATCAGATCATCCCGGCCCGCTTCCTCAGGTGTATCACCTTCGACGGCCTGGGTGAGTTCCTCTTTTACGACCTGCGCAAGGATGGAGAGGGTAGGGACCGGCCCCATCCCCTCAACGACCCTCGCTTTGCCGGGGCCAGCATCATGATCGCCGGGAACAATTTCGGCTGCGGAAGCTCCCGCGAACATGCCCCACAAGCCATCTCCAAAGCGGGTTTTGACGCCATCGTGGCCGAGGGATTTGCCGAAATTTTCTTCGGAAACAGTTCCACCCTCGGGCTTCCCTGCCTCCGCGCTTCCCGCCAGGATATTCAATCCATCGCCGCCGCCGTGCAAGCCGACCCCTCCATCGAAATAACCGCCGACGTGGCCAACCGGGAAATTCGCTTCGGCGACACCACAATCCCCTGTAACCTGCCCGAGGCCGTCCGCTCGGGGCTCGTTTCCGGCGCTTGGGACCCGATTGCCGAGCTCCTGGAGGGCGACTCCGCCATCGATGCCTTGGCCCAATCACTCCCCTACGTAGGGCGCCCAAGGCGCCCAAGGGCGCCAATGAGGAATGAGGAATGAGGAATGAGGAATGAGGAATGAGGAATTAGGAATTGAGAGAAAGATGAACCACGGATAATCATAATCGTGATCTTGATCGTGATCGAAAAAGAAACTAGTTAGCCACAAAAGGCAGGTATGTGGTCAATCAAGTGCAAAGTTTAATTTGTTTATAGATATGGTGAGTAAATGCGTTCCTATTGGGATAGCCTAGCTCAGTGAGCTTTTGCTTTCCCATCACAGTTGCAAGTTTTAGAAGTT
>JAJDZZ010000061.1 GCA_022824405.1 Opitutales bacterium | reverse complement strand
TTATATCCATGTGTTGATCTTGGTTGAGCATCTCTTGAGTCATTGGAAAAACGACAGTCAAGGTCGATGCGGAGTTGTCTCGATCAACCGGAATCTCTCCAGGAGGGGGGAAGCTTCGGCCTCCGGCCTTCGCTTCCCCCTCCCGATTTTCCCTCTCAGGTGGGTCAATTTTAAACCGCCCATAGTGGGTCAGTTTTAAACCGCCCTTTTTACCGCCAATCGGCAGGCCTCCAACACATTGTATCCTCCCGATAAATTGCTGTTCAGGACGGCTTCCCAACCGTGATCGGCATGCGGAGCAGCCGCCATATGGACAAGGATGTCGATGCCCTGAAATGCTTCTGCCAGCAGATCTCGCTCCGACATGTCCGAGAGGAAGAAATGATCTTCGGGTATATCGATTGCCTCTTCGTCACTGACGCGATCGGATTGCACACGCCGCCGACCCATGCCAAAGAGCTCATATTTATCCGGCATTGTTTGCAGATGCTTGTAGATGGCTCCAGCAACCAAGCCATACACTCCTGTAATGAGAACTTTCTTCATGGTTTGCAGAGTTAAAGTGATCAGGTCTTATAAGCACAAGCCCGGAGCGGGTTTCCAGTTTGCCGTCAGGTAAAATCGGGAATAATTATCCAGATGAACCTTCAAGGCTTTACTGAATGGAGGTGAAGTTTGTAGGCTTTCCCAATTAACCTAACCCGCATGTCTCCTAAATCATACACTGCGCTCAGGAATGTCCTGCTTTACCAAGTTGCGGCAGGACACGCCGGCACTGGCGCGGGCTAACTCCAATACTTATGCCATTGCGATTACTTCTTCTGACTTTTTCGGGTATTTTGGCCCTTCATTCCGGGCTCATGGGCCAAAACCAGCCCAATATCGTGTTTATTTTTACCGATGACCATTGCGAGCAGGCCTTGAGCGCCTACGACCCCTCGCGCATGTCCACTCCCAATATGGACCGGTTGGCCAACGAAGGCATGCGGTTTACCCGTTGCTATGTGACCAATTCCATTTGTGGTCCCAGCCGGGCCGTGATTCAAACGGGCAAGTACAGTCACCTGAACGGTTTTTTCCGAAACGGACAATCTTTTAACGGCGATCAGCAGACCTTCCCGAAACTCTTAAAGAAAGCCGGCTACCAAACGGCCGTCATCGGCAAATGGCACCTGGGTACTACACCGCAGGGTTTTGATCATTACGACGTGCTGGTGGGGCAGGGGCCCTATTACAATCCCCCCATGATTACAGAGGGGGAGGACGGAGAACCGGTTACCCTGCCCAATACGGGATACACCACCGATGTAATCACCGACAAGACCTTGGCTTGGCTAAGAGAGGACCGTGATTCGACCAAGCCGTTCATGCTGATGTATCAGCACAAGGCGCCTCACCGCGACTGGAAACCGGGCCCGAAGTACCTCAATTGGCTGGACGACGTAACTATCCCTGAGCCTGAAACCCTCTTTGACGATTACGCTACCAGAACCCGGTCCGCCGCCCGCCAGACCATGGAAATAAAAACCCATATGAATGCCAGGGACCTCAAACTGGAGCCTCGCGGCAACCTCAACGATGAGCAATGGGAAGTATGGAATGCCGCTTATGAGCCGAAAAACCAAGCCTACCTGCGCGCGCTTCCCAATATGACGGAAAAGGAGATCATTCAGTGGAAGTATCAGCGCTACGTGAAAGACTACCTTCGTTGTGTGAAGTCCGTCGATGATGGAATCGGTAGGGTATTGGACTACCTGGAGGAAGCCGGATTGGCCAGAAATACGGTGGTGATCTATTCCTCCGACCAGGGTTGGTATTTGGGCGAACACGGTTGGTTCGACAAGCGATGGATGTACGAAGAATCACTAAAGACTCCCCTTTTGGTCCGTTGGCCGAGGGCAATCGAACCGGGCAGCGTGCGGGATGAAATCGTATCCAATCTGGATTTTGCCAAAACCTTTTTGACCCTGGCCAATGTCAAGGTTCCCTCCGATATGCAGGGGCGCAGCCTGGAAACCCTGTTTCGGGGAAACCAACCCGAGAATTGGCGGAAGGTGTTTTACTACCACTATTATGAAAATCCCGGGGCTCACAACGTGGCCCGTCATTACGGGGTAACGGACGGCCGCTATAAGTTGATCCACTTTTACGAACTGGAAGGCGAAGCATTGGATGATTGGGAATTGTACGATTTGGAGAACGACCCCAATGAGTTGAACAACCTTTACGGACGTCCTGAAGTTGCTCGGATCCAGCGTCAGAAACTCAACCAGATAAAAAACCTCAGGGAGCGCTTTCAGGTTCCGGAAACGGATCCCGTTTTCGAACGAAGACGCCGCCGCTGAAACAAGCGTATTTACCCCTCCTGTTTTCACTATTCAACCCCACTATTGGAGAACCCCAAATCATGAAAATCCTATTCCCATCCTTGTTTGCCCTTTCCCTCCTTCCCTTGGCCGTTTCGGCTGGCGCCTTGAAGGTCGGTCAGGAAGTGAGTCCATTTTCCGCCAATGACGACAGCGGAAACCTCTGGCAATTATCCGATCACCTGGGCCAGAAGAACATAGTGGTGTATTTTTATCCGGCCGCCATGACGGGGGGTTGCACCAAACAGGCCTGTGCCTACCGCGACGCCTCCGTCAAGTTGAACGACCTCGACGCGGTAGTTGTGGGAGTGAGTGGAGATTCCGTGAACAACTTGGAACTTTTCAAGAAGGCAAACGGCCTCAACTTTGTCCTTTTATCAGACGCCAACGGGGGCATCGCCGAGCAGTTTGGCGTGCCGTCCCGGAAGGGCGGCTCCATTGAGCGCGAGGTAGCCGGCATCATGCACACCCTCACACGGGGGTCGACCACCAGCCGGTGGACTTTCATCATCGATAAGAGCGGAAAGGTGGTCTACATGGACAACGCGGTCAAAGCCACCGAGGATGCCGATAAGGTGGTGTCCGAACTGAAGAAGCTGGGTTAATCGGCCTTGGCCAATTTTTTGGCTTCACGTTTGGCTTCCTGTATCAGGTCGCTCTCGGCCTGAAGCTTGGCCACGTGGCCGTACATGACTTCCGGCCGGTGGCGGTTTTGAAAGGCGGCCAGGGCGGTGTCCTTGGATTTTATCATCCAGTCTTCCAAAGTTCCGCGCAGTTGGTTCAGCTTCTTTCCATATTCCGGATCGTCAATCAGGTTGTGCAGGCAATCCGGGTCGTTTTCCACGTCGTATAACTCCTCCACCACCCGGTGATCGAAGAGATGGAGGCGCTTTGCCATGGCCGGATCGGTCGAAGCCATTTCCCGCATCTTCCTGTAAGACAGGGTGCTCGTGGTGGCGGTTTTGAATTTGTTTAACCCATCCGACCAGGGGTTGAAGAGGTATAGGAAACGCTTGGTCTGAACGCCGCGCATGGGATGGCTGCCACCGCCCACATTTTCGTTGTACTCCTTTATGATGTGGTTTCTGCCTTCTTGGGGTTTGCCCTCCAGCAAAGGGAGAAAGGAGCGGCCGTCGAATAGGGTGGTGGGTTTTAGCCCGACAATATCCAGAAGGGTAGGGGGCAGATCGACGGCGGAGATCATGTTTTTTTCGTCAACCGTTCCAGGCTCGATTTTACCGGGCCATCGGACCAGCCAGGGAGTGTGGGTGCTGTGGTGATAGAGGGCTGTTTTGGCCCAAGGCAAGGGCATGCCGTGATCCGAGAAAAACATGACCACGGTGTTTTCAGCCCGGCCCGACTCTTCCAGGGCCCGCAAAACCTCTCCCACGCAATCATCGGCCCGGCGGACGGACATGTAGTAATGAGCCAACTCGAGCCTCACGGCGGGATCGTCAAACAAAAACCTCGGGATGGGCACCTCCTCGGGAGTAAACAATTTGGAGGGTTTGTGGGGATCCTCGAATACTTTGTACTTGTTGTTAACACCGTAGAAGGGTTTATGCGGATCGGACACGTTGACGTTCAGGAATAGCGGCTTGTCCGCGGCCCTGCCCGCTTGAATGCCTCTCTTGGTGGCTCGGTAATAGGAATGGGGGTCCTTGATGTGCAGTTTCTCACCCTTTTCCTTGTCCAGATTCAGGTCCCATGCGTAAGGGAGGTAGGGGGAGGAGTGGCCCACTTTGCCGAATATGGCAGTGTAGTAGCCCCCGGCCTGCAGGAGATCGCTCAAGTGCGGGTAATGCGGGTTCTTGTTTTGGTTGAATCCCAGGACGCCGTTGTTGTGTGAGAAAAGTCCGGAAAACATGACGTTGCGTCCCGGCATGCAGTTGCCTACCTGGACGTGGGCATATCGAAACTGCAGGCCCTGGGCGGCCAGAGAATCGATATGGGGAGTGGTGTCGGCCAATTCCGCCCCGAATACCCCCACCGAATCGCAACTCATGTCGTCGACGGTGATCAACAGGATGTCGGGTCGGTCCGCCGTGGCCAGGTTCAGACCGATGGCCATGGAGAACAGAATTAGCAGTGATCTTGCATAGGTCATGATGGAAAAGCTACCGGATTAACCGGCCGGGAGAAAACCCAATTCTTTCGTCAAATGCGTCCTGGCGCCGGGGTGGAGATTGACCTCCATCCCATCCCTGCCAATATCCTTTGGTTATGAATTTGATCCGAATGATATTCCAATGGTCGGTCTGGGGTGTCATCATCCCGGCGGGTTTGAGCGCTTCCGATCGACCCAACATCCTGCTCATCTTCACCGATGATCAAGGTTATTACGACGTGTCTTACAACGGTTTGGACGATATTGAGACCCCGGCCCTGGACGCATTGGCGGGGGAGGGGATGCGATTTGACAATTTCTATGCCAATTGCCCGGTCTGTTCACCTTCCCGCGCCGCCCTGTTGACCGGTCGACAGCAGGATCTGGTAGGAGTCCAGGGAGTCATTCGGGATTTGGAGGACAACACCTGGGGCTACTGGAACCCCAATTCCACTTCGATCGCAACGGTGCTCGGAAAAAGCGGCTACGAGACGGCTCTTGTGGGAAAATGGCACCTGGGTCTGGAAGAGCCCAACATCCCCAACCAGCGCGGCTTCAAATACTTCAAAGGATTTTTGGGCGACATGATGGACGATTACTATCATCACCGCCGACACGGGCACAATTTCATGCGGGAGAATCGATCGGTCATCGATCCCGAGGGCCATGCTACCGACCTCTTTTCCCAATGGGCCGTAGATTATATCGGCCAAGCCTCCAAAATGGCGGAACCCTTTTTCCTCTACCTGGCCTATAATGCTCCTCACAGTCCCATCCAACCGCCCCAGGAGTGGGTCGACCGCGTGATGAAGCGGGAACCGGGAATCGCGGAAAAGCGGGCCAAGCTGGTGGCTTTGGTGGAGCACATGGATGCGGGAATCGGAGAGGTGGTTCAGTCCCTCAAGGACAATGGAATTTACGACAATACGGTGATCGTCTTCAGCAGCGACAATGGGGGATCGCTCCGGTTTGGATCGGACAACGGTCCCTTGCGGGAGGGTAAGGGAACGGTCTACGAGGGCGGCCTTCTGGTGCCCACCGTCGTTGTGTGGAAAGACCGGATTCCCGCCGGGTCCAAGACCGGCCACACCGGCATGACCATGGATATTTTTCCCACCATCCTGGAAATTTGCGGTGTTGAATGGGAGGGCCCTATCGACGGAGTCAGTTTTGCCCCGGTTCTCCATGGCAATGCGGTTGATGTTTCGAAGCGGGCCATGATCTTTTCGCGGCGCGAAGGGGGACTGGCCTACAATGGAAAAACCATAGAGGCGGTCAGGATCGGTGACTACAAGCTGTTGCAAAACTATCCCTTCTCCCCCTACGAACTCTATAATATCGCGGAGGATCCCTACGAAAAAAACAATCTCCTGGAAGGCAAAAGCGGCAACGAGCTGAACCAGGTTCCCCAATTTTCGCAACTTCGCGCTCGTCTGTCCCAACACTTCCAGGAACGCGGACGGGTTCCCTGGCAACCGCCCGCCAAGAAAAGGCTGAAGGATGAAGGAAAAAAAAGGAAGAAGTTTTAAAGGCTGAAGGCTGAAGGCTGAAGGCTAAAGGCGAAATAGTCGATTTGAGGGAGCGCACAAAGGATTTTTCATTGCGGATAATCCGACTTTATACGCATCTGCCTAGTTCAATTGTGGCTCAGGTGATTGGGAAGCAAATACTCAAGTCAGGAACATCTGTTGGAGCTCATTATCGAGAAGCTACCCGTGCTCGTTCCACAGCCGAATTCATAAGTAAGATCGGCGGTGGTCAGCAGGAATTGGAGGAGACAATTTACTGGCTTGAGTTGCTTATCGAAGCGAAAATTATACCAGTTAAAAATTACAAGGGCTGATGAATGAATCCTCCGAACTAGCAGCAATTTTTATTTCTTCTTTAATTAAGGCTAAGCGAAATAGAGTCTGAAGGAGATGACAACATTTTCATTTAAGTTAACCCTATATTCAACAATACTTCTTCCTTCTTCCTTCTTCCTTCTTCCTTTAGTATTTAGCCTTCAGCCTTCAGCCTTTAGCCTTTATAGTCCCCGCCCATGAAAGACTTCCAACCCGATTCTCCTTACTTCCATACACCCGTATCACGCCGCATTGCCGTAAAGACCGGCCTGGCCGCCGCCGCGTTGGGGGCGATGAAAATTTCCCCTTCCCTGTTCGCCTTTCCGCCGGAAGCCAAGGACGAAGAGTTGGTCCCCTTTCTCGACATGCCGGTCACCCCTCCCAACCGGTTGGATTGGGAGAAGCTGGACTCTTGGCTGACCCCCTCGAACCAGGCCTTTAACGTGCAGCATTACGGCGTGCCCGAGGTAGACCTGGACAACTTTAAACTGGAGATAGACGGCTTGGTCGAAAAACCCATGGCTTTGACCATGGAGGAAATCCGCCGTTTGCCCAAAAAAGACCAGTTCATGACCTTGGAATGCTCGGGCAACGGGAGCAGCAAAGGGTTCATGAACGGCGTTTACAATAGCAAGTGGACCGGCACTCCCTTGAAACCATTGCTGGACCAAGTCGGTGTCGATCCGCGGGCCTTCGAAGTGGTCTTCTATGGAGAGGACACCAAGGTGGAGACCTTGCGGCCCGGCACGACTCGCGAGTTGGAAGTAAAGGTCCCCTTTGGACGCAGCCTGTCTTTGGACGATGCCATGAATGAAAACTGTTTATTGGCTTATGAACGCAATGGGGAACCTTTCGAACGAAGGCATGGGGCTCCCTTGCGCCTGATCGTTCCGGGCTGGTATGGCGTTGCCAACGTGAAGTGGCTCACCCGCATCGAGTTGCGGGACCAACGCTACATGGGACGTTACATGGGACGCGATTACGTGACGGTGCGGGGCGAACGCTGGGGGGACGAAATTGTCAATGTGGAGCATTCCGTTGGCCGCATGCGATTGAAGTCAATTGTAGCTCGGGTGACCCGGCGTCCGGCCCAGGATGGCAAAATTCCGCTCAAGGCCTATGGCGCCGCTTGGGGAGACGGCACCCCCATCAGCAAGGTCCAGGTAAAAGTCGATGATGGCGAGTGGCAGGACGCCGTGTTAGACGAGGAACCGCGCCATAAATTCTGCTGGGTGTTTTTTTCCATCGATCTCGGTTTGCAAAAGCCCGGCAGGCGCTCCGTCGTTTCTCGCGCCATCGATGCCAGCGGCCGCATCCAGCCATCCTCCGAAGACGATGAGATCGCATTGAAGAAGACCTATTGGGAAGCCAACCAGCAGTGGATCAGGGAAATTGACCTGACCTGACCCGGCAACCCCATTGCAAGTGTGAGATAAGAGCCTGCCTCACCAAAAGGCAAAAACTGGAAACGGTTCCTTTTGTCCAGCCCCGACAGGAGTTGGGGAAAGGGCAAAAATCGAAATAAAGGGAACCATTCCCGCAGGCCCGATAAACCCTGTCCGGCAAGGATCTTCCAGGCCTGACAGGAAGTTTTCGGTCCGATCGGGTTGCCGGGTTCCCCTTTAAAAATACCAGTGGAATTCTTTATTGACATTTAAGGAATTTCTGTGGGATGGTAAGAGAGCTTTGACGGTTTTCCATCCATCAAATTCATGATTTTGGCAACATGTGCCTCAGTTGCACATTAATTAAAAACCATCCGAAAAATGTTATCTCCAAACTCCAAACACTTCTGTATCGCTGCCATGAGCGTCTTCGGCGCCTCGACCTTGCTGGTGGCCCAATCAAATCAACTCGAGAGTGAAGAGGTCTATGAGCTGTCACCCTTCACGGTCTCCGAGGATGAACAAATCGGTTATCAGGCCACATCCACCTTGGCCGGAACGCGGATTAAAACTCCATTGCGCGACATTGGATCTGCCGTCTCTGTAATTACAGCCGAGTTATTTGAGGATACGGGAGCTGTAGACGCTGAAACCATTCTCAGTTACGCCACCAACATGGAGATATCCGGGGCCTTCGGTAACTTTGCCGATGGGCTTGGGACGAACCATAATGGTCGGGCGGAACAAGACTTGCAGCGAGAGAATCCGCAGATTTCCCAACGTGTGCGTGGACTTGCCAGCGCTTCTCTAACGAGGAACTTTTTTCTGACCGACATTCCCTTCGACAGTTATAACACGGACAGAGTCGATATCAGTCGTGGGGCAAATTCCTTACTTTTTGGAATTGGGGCTCCGGGTGGAATCATCAACAATACGGTGCATAAGGCCTCGGTCGATGGAGATGATTTTACCGAAATTTCCGTTCGCATAGGCGAACGAAACAGTCATCGCGAAACACTGGACTACCACAACATTCTATCCCAGGGTCGTTTAGCTTTTCGCTTGTCAGCCCTTCACGACGACACCATTTATCAACAAAGACCGGCCTTTGAAATCGACAAACGTATTCATGGCGCTTTTGAAGCCGTTTTAATGGAAAACGAAGGTAGCGACTCTTTGGGTCGGACATTGTTGCGGGGCGATTTTGAGGTGGGGTCCATGCATGGTTACCCGGTAAATATTTTTCCGCCCTCGGATCAATTTTCAACATGGTTTGACATGCCCAACGTGCTGGGGCCCGATGGTCAACCTGTACCGGGGGTCATCCTTCCTTCCTACCATCCCGATAATCCCGCCAATATTACTCCCGGTCGATTGAACCGCACCACCTATAATTTTTCCACAGGTGAAAGCGTCCCTCAGACGTCGTGGCGGCCCATGCAGGTGTTTGACAACAGGAATCCGATACGCCGGGCCCATATACCCAATATAGTTGAGAATCCAACATTCTTGCAGGCGGCCGTGGTCTACTATCCCACCGTAATTTCAGGTCCGAGTATTCATTCAGGATGGTATCCGGATATTGAAGCCATAACCTCGGACACCCCGGGAAGTAGCGGTCTTGCCGTTTATCCATTGGCGACTCAATCCCTGTATTCGGGTAACCGAAATGAGCAGTTGTTGCCGAATTTTGTGACTCCGGTTATTTTGAATCCACAGGTATGGGATAATGAGAACCGCATGATCCAGGGAACTACTCAAACGCGGGAGATTTCCTTCGACACGCATAACCTTACACTGGAACAAACCTTTCTGGGCGGCGATGCGGGGATCGAATTGGCCTATGATAAACAGAACTACCGGCAGGAAGTCGACCTTCCCTTCTCCTTTAACGAAAGTGGCGGCGATACCGCCAACAGTGATGTCGTTATAGATATCGGACAATTTATTGGAACGGGAGAACCAAATCCGAATCTGGGGCGTCCCATGATGAAACAGCGTCCTCTGCCAAAAGCGCGTTTCCGCGAAACCTCGCGTGAGTCCACACGGTTTACCGGATTTTATGAATTCGATTTTGCGGAAACGAGCGACAGTCTGGGGTGGCTCGGGCGCCATACCTTCACGGGGTTCCTGAATTCTCAGAAAAACGACACCCTGGACTGGCAACGGGTGGGCACCTGGATTACGGAAGACGGGGACCTGAGGGATCCGAAGTATGTAGGCAATCCTTCCGGTGGTTATTTTCGCCAAGTTGCTTCCTTCGTTTATTTGGGTCCATCGGTTTTCGATGCCGGAATCACATCTCCCGACCAATTGCAATTGGACGGAGATATTCGGGTGAATTTGCCTTCGCATGGAGATACTTTCTCCACCTTGCTGTGGAACAAAGATACGGATTCATTCGAGGAGGCTCAGTTTTACGTCGAGGAATTTCTGCAAAGCGGAGCGCGGAGACGATTTGAAGTGGATACCAAGGTGCTGAGTTGGCAAGGCCGTTTCCTCAATGACCACATTGTTGGTTTATATGGCTGGCGTGACGATGAAATGGATACAACCGAAAACATTACCCCGGGCAATCCACAGGGTATCTCTCGGCTCATAGGCAGTAGCCAGAAAATGAATCCGGATTATTTGCGATTACAGGATTCTCCCACCTCCTCCGACTCCGGTGAGACCTCGACCTGGAGTGTCGTCGCCCACGCGCCCCACAATTGGTTGGGAGATTCACCTTTCAGTATCAGCGCCCATATAAGCGAATCGGAAAACTTTCAGGTCTTGCCGACGGGACGCAACGTTCGCGGTGAAATAATTGGAAATCCAGCGGGAGAAACAGAGGAAGCCGGTTTCACCGTCGGTTACAAAGGCCTCCTGTTCGCTCGGGTAAATTGGTTTGAAACCCGGAGTGCCAGGACCAGGATTCCCCTGGCCACGGCAACCGAATTCTTCAGTTGGAATCAGAATTGGTTGTCCGGTTGGGGACGAGCCCAATACGTGGAAAACCTTTCCATCCGGGACGCCCTTGTCATGGCTGGAGGAAACGGAAATGAATTCAGTTCCTATGATCAGGTATACAATGAAATCATTGGATTTTTGCCTCCCGATGTGCAGGCCATACGAAACATGCGAATCGATAATGAAGGCATCGTTACCTCAGACCCGAATCCTGGCCAAACCGCCACTCGGGATTTCGTGTCGGAAGGACTGGAAATTGAGATCGTAGCCAACTTGACCAGTAACTGGCGCGCATTCCTCAATGTGGCTCAACAAGAATCGGTTCAGAGTAACACCGCACAGGCCATTGCCGATGTTACCAGAGAACATTATTCCAGAATTCAGTCTTCTCCATTGGCTGATTTGCTAGGCGATCCGGTGAGCGATGATATCGTTACCATTCAGGAACGTTACCAGGCATTGGTAATCGGTCCCCTGTCGGCAATCCTATCCCGGGACGGCACGCCTGCCCTGGAACAGCGTGAATGGCGCATAAATGCGGTGACCAATTACCAATTTGACGAGGGAGCCCTTAAAGGACTCGGTATCGGAACGGGAATTCGGCACCAGTCGAAGAATGCGGTCGGCTTCGAAAACAAAATCGTGGAAGGTGAGGCAGTGCCCGATATCACCAAACCGTTTTTCGGCCCTGCCCAGTTGAATGGCGATATCTGGATCAGCTATCAACGCCCCATCTGGGACGACAGGATGGATTGGAAAATCCAGTTGAATGTGCGAAACGCTTACGGCGATGATAGTCCGATTCCCGTGGTTATCAATCCAGATGGGAATTTGGCCGTTATTCGGAATTCAATTCCGCAGGAAATCTTCCTGACCAATACTTTCAGGTTCTAAATCGTATTGCATAGTCAAAATAAATAGAGTGGCTCGAATCATATCCGTCTGTTTCTATTTCCGCAAAATGGGTTGATGCATCCGTTATCCAATACCCCTGATTTATTAGGCAGTAATAATTGCCATGCCGATCTCCCAGTCCAGATTGTCGAAAACTCCTTCTTATTTTTGGGCCTTAATCCTACTATCAACCCTTGCTCCTGCTGACATCGATGCAAATTCGGTGGCTCGTATTTGGAACGAAGCGTGCCTGGAAGCTATTCGATCGGACGTCCCCTCAGCTGCAACTAATGCGAGAAATCTCTTCCATACTTCGGCGGCCGCATATGATGCCTGGGCCGCATTCGACATCGAGGCTCAGAGCTATCTGTTTCTGGAAAAGCATTTCGTCGAAGACGTCGAGGCTATGCGTAGGGAAGCCATTAGTTATGCCGTCTATCGTATTTTGATTTCCCGTTACGAGAGATCTTTTAGTCCGGCAAAAACGAAGGAAATGTTGGATGGAGTGATGACGGGCTTGGGGTACGATCTTGAGAATACGGACTCGGAGGGAGATTCACCCTCCAGTATCGGTAACAGAATTGCTGCGCTCTATATCGATCTGGGATTTAACGATGGATCCAATCAGGCCAATGATTATCTCGATACCACGGGCTACGAACCCGTAAACAGAGGCTTGCAATTTGAAAGGAGCTTTCTTCAGGTCGTCGATCCGAATCGGTGGCAACCATTGCAGTTCACTTTCAAAATTCTTAGTGAGGACGCCGTTGAGGCGGCCCGTAAGGACGAGGTTCTGGAAATTGAAGGTGGCGGACCGGCGGAGACCGTTTTGCGTCAGGTGTTTTTCGAGCCCCATTGGGGTGAGGTAGCTACGTTTGCATTGGAAAGAAAACCTCCTGGGTTACTCCTTGCCGATCCGGGACCGCCTCCTTTTTTGGGAGGTCCAGGGGATGAAGATTTTAAAGAAAATGTGATTGAATTGATTCGTTTACAGTCCTACCTGCATTTTCAGGACGATACCGAAATCAATATCGGTCCCGGAGTAATGGGCAACAATCCTTTGGGCGGGAACGGTGGAACGGGACATCCGGTAAATCCATTCACAAATCAACCTTACGAAGATAACTTCGTTAAGCGTCACGATTTTGGAAGAGTAACCGCGGCTTTCTGGTCCGATGGTCCCGACTCCGAGACACCGCCCGGTCACTGGAACGTAATAGCGAACGAAGTCTCCGATCACCCGGCCATCGAAAAAAGAATCGGAGGGATGGGCCCGATAGTTTCAGAACTGGAATGGGACGTGAAACTCTACTTCGTTCTCAACGCGGCCCTGCACGATGCCGGGATTGCCGCGTTCGAAATAAAGAAACATTACGACTACGTACGACCGATCACCATGATCCGTTACATGAGCGCCATGGGGCAATCGACCGATACCGAGGCTTCCAATTTTCATGTCCATGGGATGCCCCTGATCGATGGTTTGATCGAAGTAATTTCTGCGGATAGTTCAGCCCGAGGCGAACGCCACGACCATTTGACAGATCGAGTTGGAGAAATTGCCGTGAAGGGTAAAACACATTTGGCCCCCGAGTTTATCTTGGATGCCGATATCAAGGGGCATACCTGGACTCTGGGCAAGTGGTGGATGCCCTTTCAGGAGATCGACTTTGTAACCCCTTCTTTTGCCGGATATGTCTCAGGACATAGTACCTTCAGTCGAGCGGCGGCTGAAGCATTGGCCGGCTTCACCGGATCTGAATTCTTTCCGGGCGGTTTATTTGAATTTCCGGTGCAGGTCAGCTATCTCGCCAAGTTCGATCGATTGTACGAGATCGGGCCAAGTGAGCCTTTTTCCTTACAATGGGCCACTTACTTCGATGCGTCCGATGCTGCCGGCAGAGCCAGGCTCTGGGGAGGAATTCATGTCGAGCCCGACGATCTGGCCGGGCGTATGGTTGGTTCGGAGGTCGGGAGAGAGGCGTGGGCAAAGGCCAAAAGTATTTTCGATGGCGAAAACTTTTACGCAGTGGAGAGCGGACCCTCTCTTTCCATGGAACTCAATCATTCCGGAAAAACGCAGGCCCAACTCACCGTTCACGGAGATCCTGAATCCTACAGTATCATTTATAGATCCGAAGACCTTATGAACTGGGAAATTATCGGTAACTTTCCGAACACCGGGGAACCGAGTGAAATAATCGATGAACTCACAGAAAGTCCGGCCGTGAATCCGGTTTTCTATCGTGCCTTGAACATCCGATAAAAATGGAAAATTTTAAAGAACCAACATCTGTAACCCTTGGAGACAACATTATGAATCAATTGAACCGTAAAGTCAACCGGCGGAGCTTCCTGATGGCCGCTTCTACGGCAGTAGCCGCCGGTACCCTGAGCATTCCTACCACGCAAGCCGCCTCCCAAGGTTCATCGAGGAAGAATGGGATGAAAATCAAGGATCTTAAAATCGTAGTGACGACTCCGGGGTCCAATAGCGGTTGGAATTGGATTTTTGTAAAAATTGAGACGGACTCGGGAATCTATGGTTGGGGTGAGGCAAGCCTTCAGGAAAAAGATGCCGGGGTAATCGCCGAATTGAAATCATTCAAAAAATTCCTGATCGGCCAGGATCCGCTTCGGATTGAGCATATTTGGACTTCGTTGCATCGGCGAGTGACCTGGACCGGCGGACCGGTGACCATGAGCGCCATCAGCGCCATTGATTTGGCCTTGTGGGATATTAAGGGTAAAGCCTTTGGTGTACCTGTCTATGAATTATTAGGAGGCAAGGTACACGACAAAATCAAGATGTATGCCAATGGCTGGTTCAAGTATGGGAATTCTCCGGAAGACTTTGCCCGGGCGGCAAAGGAGGTAGTCGGGAAAGGGTACAAGGCTATGAAGTTATATCCTTTCCCGGGGGTTCAGGTGATAACGCCCGAACGGTTGGAACTGGGTGTTGCTCGCGTCCAAGCCGTGAGAGAAGCCGTTGGGCCGCATATTGAAGTCGGGGTGGATATAAGAAATGCCCTGAATATCTGGGGAGCTCGCCGGGTCGCTCATAAATTGGAGCCTATGGATATAATGTTTATGGAGGAGCCGATTCTCTATGATAACTCCACTACCTTAGTGGAATTGGCCAGAGAAGTGAGAGTTCCCATTGCTGTGGGCGAACGCCTTTATACCCGCTGGGAATTTCGCGAAATCCTGGAAAAAAATGCCGTGGATATTATTCAGCCCGATATATGCCACGCGGGTGGATTGTCGGAACTCAAGAAAATTGCCGCCATGGCTGAGACCTATTACGTTACATTGGCGCCTCATAATTCGAATGGTCCCATTTCAACGATCGCGAGCCTGCATCTGGATATGATGATCAATAATTGTTTTATGCAGGAGTATATCCTGAGATTTGAAGACCGCTACAATGAAATGCTGACTCGCCCCATTGAGGTAATCGATGGGTACTGCACCCCGCCCGAGGGACCCGGATGGGGAGTGGATCTTCGTGAGGATGTAATAGCCAAGTATCCTCCAAAGAACTACAACCCTGTGAGTTCCGGAGACGTCTTTTGACGTTGTGAATTAAACCTCTTCTTCAGATATGAAACGAAATTTTATTTTGCATTTGTTTTTTACATTCACCTGTATCCTGTCGATTGGTCTGACCTGCTCCGCCATGCCGATGAAAATGTCCAAGGAGGACTTGATTCGGTACACTCCGGAATGGAGGGGAGAACGAACCGCAGATGGGCGGCCTAAGGTTCCGGATGGTATTATTGAAAGGATGAAATCCGTAAATATCGAAGAGGCTTGGTCGGTATTGAGAAATGAAGGCTACGATTACCAGTTCGAGCGGGGTTGGAAACACATACATCCCGGAGAGGTTTTGTGCGGGCGTGCCTTGACCGTTATCTATATGCCCTTGAGGAAAGTCGCGAACGAGGTCACCAACCAAATTGGGGAAAAGGAAGGTCGTGTAGGCGGTCAGGTATCCTGGCCGATCGATATGCTGAAAGATGGGGATGTCTATGTTGCGGATTGTTACAACCGGGAAATTGGGGGGCCCATCATTGGAGGCAACCTGGGTAATTCCATTTTTGCCAAGTCTGGCAATGGGGTGCTATTCAATGGGGAAGTACGTGACCTTGAACAGTTGGAAGCCATAGAAGGCTTCAACGGCTTTGTCCGTGGTTGGAATCCCGGCTATTACTGGGCTTCCATGATCATGGGCGTTAATGTTCCCACCAACATCGGTAATGTGACCGTATTTCCCGGTGACGTAATCCTGGGTAAGCGGGAAGGCGTCATGGTAATACCGCCCCACCTGGCCGAAAAAGTAGTCAAAACCTCCGAGGTTGTCCGCCTTCGGGACGCCTTTGGATTTGAGCGCCTGAAAGCCGGAGTCTACTCGCCCGGTCAGATTGACGGCCGTTGGTCCGATGCAATCGAAAAAGATTTTTCCCAATGGCTTCGCGATAACATCGGTGAGTTGCCTGTGCCGGAGGAACAGGTTCGGGAACTATTGAGAGAACGGACGTGGTAACGCCGAAAAATTGAATGAAAATTACCGATGTAAAGGTGCTTCAGATGTCGGCGGGCAAGGGTCGGCCCGGTGGCTATAGTTGGAATTGGACCTTTGTCGTAATTGAAACCGATAACGGCATTCATGGAACCGGCGAGGCCAGTTTACAATACAAGGACGAAGCATTGAAGGCCGAAATCGAGGCCTTCAAGCGATTCCTCATGGGAAAGGATCCCTTACGGATTGAGCACCTGTGGAATTCGCTTTACAGGTGCGTCACTTGGACGGGTGGGCCGGTAACTACCAGCGCTATCAGCGCCGTCGATCTGGCGCTTTGGGATATCAAGGGTAAAGTCGCCGGATTGCCCGTGTACGAAATGTTGGGGGGAAAATGTCATGACACCATTAAATTGTACGCCAACGGTTGGTTGGATATGGATGAAACTCCCGAAGCGTATGCGGAGGGTGCAAAAAAGGTGGTGGAGGAAGGTTTTCGGGCCCTCAAGATGTATCCGTTCAATGGACCTCAGATCGCGACTCCGGAGCGGATTCGACTTGGGGTGGAGCGCGTTCGGGCGATCAGGGAAGCAGTAGGTGCCGATGTTGAAATCGGTATTGATATTCGAGGCCAGTTGAACGTCTGGAGCGCGAGAAGGGTGGCTGAAGCGTTGGAACCATTCAGGATTGCCTGGATCGAGGAACCGATTCCTTGGGACAATGCAAAGACATTGATTGAATTTGCGAAATCTGTACGGATACCCGTTGCCACGGGAGAGCAATTGTACACGCGTTGGGGATTTCGCGAGTTACTCGAATCCAATTCAATAGGAATCATTCAGCCGGATATATGTCACGCGGGCGGCATGACTGAACTTAAGAAGATAGCTGCTTTGGCCGAGACTTACTATGTTACCCTGTCGCCGCATAATTCCAATGGTCCCATCTCAACAGTGGCGAGCTTGCAACTGCAAATGTGTATTCTCAATGGTCTGATGCAGGAGTTGTTTATCGACCTCCTGGATCTCTACAATGAAGTCCTGACTCAACCGCTTGTGGTAAAGGACGGTCGATGCATCCCCCCTGAAGGACCGGGATGGGGTGCCGATCTGAATGAGGAGGTAATTGGAAAATATCCTCCATCTGATTACACTCCGATCGAAACGGAACCTTATAGGCCGTATTGACTTATTTCCAGGGCGCCAGGGAAAGCAAACTTTTCGATATATGGATAAGGAGGTGAGTAAAAATATCGAGTTGCAGGATGATGAAATACTGGAGCGCTACCATGCGATCTATACGGCGGTCGTGGTCGATATTTTGCATGAAGAGCATGGCATGCGAGAGCAGGCCCTTCCTTCGAATTTACTTCCCTTGGTGGACGGTACAAAGGTCGCGGGATTTGCTTTCACCATTAAAGGGACCCCGACTCACTTGCCGGAACCGGAGGACGCACACGACCAAAGAGCGGCCATGATCGATGCCCTTTATCCCGGCAGCCTGGTTGTTTGGGATACCTGCAAGGACGAAGGAACAGCCCATTACGGAGAAATGATGACTGCGGCGTCCATGATGCAAGGCTGTGTCGGGGCCATTGTGGATGGTGGGGTGCGCGATGTGGTTCGCATCATCGAGACGGGTTTCAAGGTCTGGAGTCGCTACCGGACACCGGCTTCCATGGCTGATCGATTTAATATTTCAGGGTGGCAGCAACCCGTAAGAATAGGTCGAACGGAGGTGGTTCCAGGCGATTTGGTTTTTGCCGATATGGATGGCATCGTGGTGGTTCCCAGAGCTATCGCGGAGGAGGTGTTGCTTAGGGCAGAAGACCGCAATCGTGCCGAGCGGAGTTGGCGGCAAATCATTGCTTCCGGCTTATCTCCGGCTGAGGTGGTTCTCAGAGGTGGGAAATTTTAAAAAGAACTGGATCCATGACCCGAGATGCCCCAACAAACTTTATTGAGATCCTGAAGGAACTTGGACCGGGTCTGATTATCGCAGGTTCTATTGTGGGTTCAGGGGAACTGATCGCGACTACCCTCATGGGAGCCGCTTGCGGCTTTTGGCTGATGTGGTTAATTATCATCGGTTGCGTAATAAAAGTATTTACCCAATTGGAAATCGGCCGTTACACGGTTTTGACCGGACGGACAACACTTGAAGGGTTGTCTACCTTGCCTGGCTTCAAACTCGGCGGAATGCATTGGATTATTTGGTTTTGGCTAGCTGTCTTAATTATAGGTTTGGGGCAATCGGGGGGTATGGTAGGGGCCATAGGGCAAGCCGTCGGTATGACCCAATCCATTACGGAGAAAGGCGAAGCTTTTAATGAGGCAGCGGATGCCCGGGTGAAGGCCAAGTTTGAGTATTTGGGAATGTTGGAAGGCGCTGGCGCCGATGAAAGCGGTATCCAGGATACCCATACGAATTCCGATATTCCGGAAGCGGCCTTGAAGGAACCTATAGATGTCAAAATTTATGCCGTGATTGTCTCACTGATTACCGCCTTTCTGCTTTATCGAGGGGGCTATGGCCTGATTGAAAAGACGGTTATGTTTTTGGTGGGGAGCTTCACCTTGTTGACCCTCTACAACGTCTTGATGCTGCAAATGAATTCCGAGTGGGCCTTGTCTTTTGCCGATTTGAAGCAGGGGTTCATGTTTCGGTTGCCGCCAGGAGATCGGAACGGGATTGATCCCATGCTTGTTGCCCTTGCGGCATTTGGGATGATTGGCATGTCCGCCGGTGAATTGATATTCTACCCTTACTGGTGCCTTGAAAAGGGTTATGCCAAATACACCGGACCAAGGGAAGAAACAGCGGCTTGGTACAGGAGAGCGAATGGCTGGTTGCGTATAATGAAATACGATGCTTGGGCCTCCATGGTGGTATATACCTTGTCGACTCTCATGTTTTACATTCTCGGGGCAGCGGTATTGAATCGGGTTGATATACAACCGGGCAATGCCGATCTCATTCGTACCCTTGCCGCAATGTTCGAACCGGTGTTCGGAAGCTCTTCCAAATACTTGTTTTTATTCGGAGCAGTAGCGGTCTTGTACTCCACTTTCTTTGTTGGCAACGCAAATGGCGCGCTGGCTTACACGGACATCTTCAGGATTTTTCAACGTGAGAGGAATTGGACGTTTAACACGAACAGGCTTCGAAAGAACCTCTCTTTCCTTCTTCCCGTAATGAGCTGTGCCGTATACTTGGGATACTCCTCGCCTATCGCCATGATACTGTTGTCGGGGTTTGTGAATACTTTGATGCTTCCGCTTTTAGCCTTCGCGGCGCTCTATTATAGAAGCAAACACAAGATTGCGGCAATACGGTCATCCAGGATTTCCGACCTCGGATTATGGGTCTCGGCTCTCGTTCTGCTCGCTTTTGGATTATGGGCGGTATGGGGCCGGGTTCAGGACATTATCTCCCGATTATCAGGCTGAATATTTGAGAACCGATCGATTCTATTACCTATTACGCATCAACCCATAGTGCAACCAACTTGTTGGAATGTTAAAGAAACAACCCAAACAAATTGTCTGAAATCCCCAAAAATCGAATGAGCCGGAAACTGAGCGCAGCCAGCCTCCGTGCCAAAAACTATGATAAAGGCCCGGAGTGGTACTGTGTGATCCGTGAGCGCGAAATTACCGGCGACCTTTCAGTCAAAGAAAAGGGGATGGTGCGACGGGACCCGAGCGCTGTCATCAAAGTCGATGGTTTGTATCATGTCTGGTATAGCAGGTCGACGGGAGTCAGTGTTGGTTTCGGCTCTGGCGTTCCGGATGCCAAAACTTTTCCCTGGGACCTCTGCGATGTTTGGCATGCGACCAGTGCGGACGGCTGGCATTGGAAAGAGGAAGGGTTGGCGGTTGGCAGAGGCGAACCGGGATCCTACGATGACCGCAGTGTTTTTACTCCGGAGGTTCTGGCCCACAATGGGAAATATTATCTCGTTTACCAGGTTGTCAAATCACCTTACCTGCGACGATCCTTTGAACATATTTCGGTGGCAGTTTCAGATAGCCCTTATGGACCCTGGTTAAAGGTTGATGGACCCGTACTTGAAGCGTTGCAGGACGGTCAGTGGGAAGGGGAATTCGACAATCGATTTTTGGTCGAGAAAAAGGGCAGTTTCGATAGCCACAAGGTTCACGATCCGTGCCTTATGGCATTCAAAGACAAATATTACCTCTATTACAAAGGAGAACCCATGGGGGAGGAATTATTTATGGGCGGGCGTGAAACCAAGTGGGGATTGGCCATCGCCGATAAACCGGAAGGACCGTATACACGTTGTGAATACAACCCAATAACCAATTCCGGACACGAAGTCTGTGTCTGGCATTATAACGGGGGAATCGCGGCCATGCTGACGACCGATGGCCCCGAACGGAATACCCTTCAGTGGGCCGCGGACGGTATCAATTTCGAAATCATGGCTTACATCAAAAATGCACCTGAAGGGAATGGTCTGTACCGGACACCCCATCATGACGATGGCCCATTAACAGGATTGGGTTGGGGCCTTTGTCACCATGTGGGCGCTCAATATGGTTTTATGAAGCGCTTCGAAGTAGATGAAACCATGAAACAAAACTACCTGAACCGAAGGGCCTACGAATAACTGTAAATCAACCAGTCCGATGATCAACCGCCTGAAACAGAATCTTGTCAATATAGGGAATCCAGCGCCTGGCCGACCGGCCGGGAGAAGGAATTCTCGATAAAAGGACTGGCCAATATCTGTATTGGCAAATAGGACTAAGTGGGCAAAAAAGACGATTTTCGACAAATTAACAGCCATGATCCCAGTGACGTTCGGATAAGAATTGGGTTCCCCAATGAGCGCTCAAAAGTACATAAGTTCGCCATTCGGAGCGTCTTGCTTGGCCTGCTTGATCCTTTGTTCGTTTGCTCTGGCCGCCGGGAGCAATCGGCTCATGGCAGAATCCGCGCACGACCGGCTTTTTACACTTAAGGTAAAACCGATTTTGTCGGAAAAATGTTTCCCCTGTCACGGGGACGATCCCGAGGAAATCGAAGGCGGTTTGATCCTGCACACTTTGGAGGACATGCTTCTGGGTGGGGACGGTTTCGATGATGTGTTGGTCCCCGGGGATGCGGAGGCCAGTTTCATGATGACGGCAGTTCAATGGAAGGATCCCGATTATGAAATGCCGCCCAAGGAGAACGATCGTCTGACACAGGAGGAAATCATGACCTTGCGCGATTGGATCGATGTCGGAGCTCCTTGGCCGGATGAGGAAACGCAAATGGCAATAAAATCCGCGGAAGCCGATCGCTTGGTCACGGATGACGGACTCATTGTGAAAACATCCGGAGGGCTGTCCGATGTATGGAATCTTCGCCGGTATAAGCCGGAAAATCTATGGGCTTATAAGGCCATCAATACAACAACCCCTTCTTTTTCAGGGCATCCAGTTGACTATTTTATTGATGCAGAACTTCAATCCAAGGGGGTTGATTCGGCTCCCCAGGCAGACCCTGGGATTTTGATCCGTCGCGTGACTTTTGATTTGATTGGTATACCTCCCTCACCGGAGGAGATTGAGCAATTCATGCGCGAGTGGGATCGGGACTCCGAATCGGCATATGCAAATTTGGTCGATCGTTTGCTGGCGAGTCCTCACTATGGTGAGCGACAAGCGCAATATTGGTTGGATGTGACACGCTACGCGGACACGAGTGGAGGTTCGAATGACTTCGAGCGTTCAGGTGTTTGGCGCTACAGGGATTACGTAGTGCGAAGTTTTAATTCGGATAAGCCCTACGACCGGTTTATCCTGGAGCAGATTGCCGGCGATGAATTGAAACCGGACGATGCTGAAGGAGCAATTGCGGTGGGATTTCTTCGCATGGGTCCGTGGGAAAAGACCAATATGACGGTGGCGGCGCTGGTTCGGCAGCAGTTCCTCGACGACGTTGTAAACCACGTGGGTGAAACATTTTTGGCCCAACCCTTGCGGTGTGCCAAGTGTCATGACCACAAATTCGATCCTGTCCCGACAAGGGATTATTATTCCTTTATGGCTGTATTCGAGGAAATGAATCAGGCAGAGGTCGCCGCTCCTTTTTTACCGGGGGAAGTAATTCCGGACGGCGCTGCCGAGCGAGAACGAATTGAGCGCGAGCTGAACAGGGTAAAGACTGAAATGGACAAACTGAATCGAGTCAGGTTCGATGCTCTGGTCGATTGGCTGGTTGAACGGGGTTACGACGATTTCCAATTCGAGTTTCAAGGGAGTGAAGATAAGAATCCGTCCAAAGTAATTGAAAAAGATTTTTCCGAGGACAAGCGACCGCCAAAGAACTACGGATTTACGGTTGATCAAATTACCTATGCGTCTGTTCTGAATGATCGGAGGAACCACTTTACTCGATATTTGGAGCGCTTCGAACCAGTTGCCTTTACGGTTTATACTGGACCGCCCAACGATTATTTCTCCAGCAACCAACGCAATCCGATTCCAACGGAGTCTACGGGACTCGACAATGAACCCATTCATATACTCAGCGGCGGGGAGTTGGATGCACCTGGTGAAAGAGTTTACCCTGGGGTGATTTCTTGTGTGGAAACGCTGGCAGGGCATCGGTTCGAATTCACGGCCGATAGTGCGTCGCCAAGAATTGCTTTGGCCCGTTGGATTGCAGATCCCCGAAATCCACTGACTGCCCGTGTAATCGTGAATCGAATATGGCAGCAGCATTTTGCCGGAAAAGGACTTGTTAGTACGCCGAACAATTTTGGTTACACAGGCGGAAATCCTTCACACCCTGAGTTGCTGGATTACCTTGCAAACTGGTTTCTCGAGAATGGTTGGTCCCTCAAGAAGTTACATCGCTTTATTGTCAGCAGTAAAGTTTATCGACGCTCGGCCAGACATCCCCACCCGGACTCTTTGTCAATCGCCGACCCCAATGGAATTTTGTTGGCCGCATATCCTGTTCGACGACTGCATGCGGAAGAAATGCGGGATGCCATGCTGGCAATTTCCGGTGAACTGAATCCAAAGCTGGGCGGAACTCCCGTTTTTCCGGAAATCAATTTGGAAGCCGCCATGCAGCCCCGTTACTTGCAGGTGGGTGTAGGTCCCGCCTACCAACCCTCACCTGAACCCGAGGACCGTCATCGTCGTTCACTTTACGCCTTTCGGATGCGCGGCCTGTCCAATCCATTTTTTGAAGTATTCAACAAGCCCAGTTCTGACCTTAGCTGCGAACGCCGTGATTCAACGACGGTGACTCCGCAGGTTTTTTCTCTGTTGAATGGACAACAACCCCACGATCGTTCCCTGGCTCTGGCGAAACGTCTGGAAGCTTATTCAAAAGATGGCCGGAAGCGTATAACTCATGCCTACGAATTGGTCTATGGCCGCTCTGCGAGTGAGGCTGAGATTCACAGGGCTCTCGAATTTGTAAAAAAACAAACCGGGGAACAAAAAAAGAATCCAATTATGCCTGTAAGTTATCCTGCAACGGTGGAACGTTCCATGGTCCACGAACAAACCGGCATAAAAAGCTCCTGGTCAGAGTACCTGGATGTGTACGACCGGACCTTCGTCCCGGATCTGAAGCCTTGGGATGTAGGTCCGGAGACCCGGGCGCTGGCCGGATTTTGTTTGGTCCTGTTTAACTCCAATGAATTCCTATACGTCGAGTAATGAAACAATCTCAACCGTTTGATCTCTGTTCCCGCCGGGGCTTTATGAAAGGAATGGGTACCATCCTCGGTTCAGCCGCCTTTCAATCGTTGCTCCAACTCGAATCTATCAGTTCAGCCAACCTCAACCCACTTTCAGCGAAAGCTCCTCATTTTCCAGCCAAGGCGAAAAACTGCATATTTCTCTACATGGAAGGGGCTCCCAGTCATATCGACACCTTCGATCCCAAACCGGAGTTGGATAAAAGGCATCTGACGGAATTCCGGAAAGAGGGAAAGTTTGTGGCAGTGATGGACATCGGGGCCCGTTCCCTCGTGAGGAGCCCCTTCAAATTTCGCCAGACAGGTGAAAGTGGAATTTGGATGTGCGAGCATTTTGAAAATCTGGAACGCGTGGCGGACGATCTTTGCATTTACCGGGGCTGTCAGGTGGACTCCGTCGACCATCCAACTGCTAACTTTCAAATGAATACCGGGAACCGGTTTGCCGGCGATCCTGGCATTGGTTCGTGGGTGAGTTACGGATTGGGAACGGAAAATGAAGACTTGCCGAGTTTCGTCGTGCTGCCGGAAGAAAGTTTTCCGCAGGGAGGAACGCCCAATTGGTCCAATGGGTTCCTCCCCCCAGCTCACCAGGGAACTCCTTTGCGCCCAGTCGGATCGCCTATTTTGGACCTGTATCCCCCAAAGTCGGTAACCGAGAGAATGCAGCGCGACAGTCTCGATTTACTCGCGGAAATGAATCGGGAGCATTTACTCGATCACCCGGTAGCGGAGGAACTGCAGGCTCGTCTGGACAGCTATGAACTGGCCTTTCGAATGCAGGCCCAGGTGCCGGGGTTGCTCGATATTTCGCAGGAGAATCCCAGGACGTTGGAAGCATATGGTATTGGCGATCCCATCACGGACGAATTCGGCCGGAAATGCCTTTTGGCTCGCCGATTGGTCGAACGTGGAGTTCGCTTTGTGCAGGTATTCTCTTCAGGATGGGACAGCCACATGTTAATTGAAACAGCACACCGGGAACGAATTCGCAGTGTCGATAAACCCATGACTGCACTGATTGAAGATTTGAAGCAACGAGGCTTGCTTGACTCGACTCTTGTAGTGTGCAGCGGTGAGTTCGGTCGTTCACCCGATAATCCGGTAAAAGCCGCAAAGGCCGGTAATTACGGGCGTGACCATAATGCCAAAGCCATGCAAATGCTTTTCGCCGGCGGCGGAATTGCAGGAGGCCGCTACGTCGGGGCCACGGATGAGATCGGGGAAAATGCGGTCGAGGTTGTTCATCCTGTGAAGGACGTGCATGTCTCTATTTTGCATATGCTCGGGTTGGACGATAACAAACTGACTTATTTTCACGGCGGACGCCATAAGCAGTTATCCCAGACCGGTGGCTCCGTAATCGAAGAACTCGTTATTTGACAAAACCCTCAGATTCACTTCGCCTGCCTGGGTGTGAAGCGATTGGGGTGAAAGCCTGACTTGCCAAACATAATTCAAATCGGATAATGTGACGCTTTTAACAGGAATGCGCCAGGAATACCTCTGGTATTTTTAGCGCCATCATCACACCAATGCCAGAATCGAACGGAAATTTTCAGCTTAAAGGACTATCCGGCAAAGCTTACCAATTCATTCTAAAGGAAATCCTGGAAGGCCGCTTGGCTCCGGGCACGGTCGTATCCGAGGCGCTACTGGCTGAGCAGATAGGTATCAGTCGTACTCCGGTGGGAAAAGCAATCCGGCGCCTTGCTTATGAAGGACTTGTCGAACAGGTTCCCCGTTATGGAACGGTCGTCCGGTCTATTGATCGAGTGGACCTGATAGACCTTTTTGAAGTAAGGGAGGCTTTGGAGGGTTTTGCAGCCGCAAAAGCAGCCTTGAATATTTCGGAGGTTCAATTGGCCAAGCTGAAATTATTGGTCGATGCCATGGGAGACATTTGCCAAGAAATAAATCGTGTCGGGATAGACAACGTCGAACAGGAGAGGTTGAAGAACTTTCTAGCCGTGGACATGGCCTTCCACCTTCTTATTATCGAGGCTTCAGGAAATAAACGCATTCAGCGCATCATCCGCGAAACCAAAACCCTGGCGGAATCGGTTATCATCAGCTGGGGTCAGCACGACTTGGGCATCGGTTTTCAAGAGACCTACGAAGACCACGCGAAAATTTTCGAAGCCTTGAAGAATCACTCCAGCGAGCAGACCCAGGATCTGATACTCGAACATATCCGGGTTACAAAAAATTTCTTCCTCAACAATTTTGACCGCGTATCCAACCCCTTGAACACCGATTTGCCGGAAGGAATTCCAGCCGAGTTGGTCGAGAAACTGAAGAAGGCGGAAATAAAAGGGAAATAATCGGGAAAAACTGTCAGCTAATCCCACCCTCCGCCATAAGGTTTGAG
Organism: Opitutales bacterium; assembly: GCA_022824405.1. Classification (GTDB taxonomy): domain Bacteria; phylum Verrucomicrobiota; class Verrucomicrobiia; order Opitutales; family UBA2995; genus JAABVD01. The sequence goes on along the minus strand of JAJDZZ010000061.1, from coordinate 12,874 downwards.
GCTATCCCTCCTCGGGTTCTCTGAGGTTGTAGATGGTATTTTGCAATTTCCCGATAACGGGTTCTCCGTTGGCTCCGGCAAGCTGGTAGTCGATTTGCATCTGCCAGACGGGTTCGATCCCGGGGATGGTCAGTTTCAGGATTTTGCCATCGCCGGAAAGTTTGGCCGACGCCACCTCCAGGGTTTTCGTATTGTAGCGGTCTGAACCGTAGTGGGATGAGCGTTTCAACCCCCAGGTGGAAACGGCATAGTTTTTCGGATCCTGCGCCGCAGCCGGATCGAGGGGATCGGAGAAGGTAAGTCTCAATCCCTCGGTGTAGGCATTTAGTTCGATGGGGAGGTGGACCGGCTTTCCCGTGGCGCGTATGCGATAGAAACCGCCGGGCAGGTCCATTTGGCTAGTGGCCCAGGCCGACATGCCGCAGATGTAGAGGTGTCCGTTGGGATGAAACCTGCCGCGCATGATTCCGGTCGGCAGGTCGGGAATGGGAAGTCGGATCATCCCTCCCTGTTCCTGCCCGTCGACAAATTCATGGGGCACGATTTCCAGCCGTCCGTGCCCGTAGGACAAGTTGAGCAACTTGCCGTTCAACGGCCCCCACTTTTCACTATCGATCCAGAGGAGTTCGGCCGGGGAGCGGTCAAACGATTTTGCCACCCAGCAAAGGGGTTGCTCCATGGCGGAGTCCGAACTGTCTTCCGGAGCGCCGTAACCATACATATTGCCGTAAAAGCGATTTCCCGGCTTCACCCAGTTGATGCGATTCATGGGGTTCCAGTGACCTTCCTGATCCGTAACGATGAAGGTGCCATCCGGGTTGATGCACACGCCGTTGGCGGCGCGAAATCCGTGGGCGATGATTTCACTGCGGGAACCGTCTGCCGTCACTTTTATTAACGTTCCATGGTGCGCCACCAGGGGAGCCTTGGCGTGGCGGGCGCTCTTCGCATAGTAGAAATTCCCCTCTTGGTCCGCCTGAAGCCCCATGGCGAATTCATGGAAGTGCTCGGTCACCTGATGGTCGCTATTGACCGCTTCGTAATAATCGGTCTCGCCGTCCCCGTTGAAGTCGCGCAATACAAGGAGTTGATCCCGGCAGGTAAGGTAGATCCGGTCATCGATGACTTTCAATCCCAGCGGTTGATACAGACCGGCCGCGATGCGACGCCAGGTAACTGCGGAATGGTCTCCATCTATCCCTTCCACCCTCCACACTTCTCCGTCCCAACAGGAGACGTAGGCAAATTTTCCATCCGACGAAAAGTCCACACCCGTGGCGCGGATTTGGCTATTCCAGGGGTTTTCCAAGGGACGAGACAACCGGTCCCAAGCGAAACCGCCCTTTTCGTGGCTCTTTACGATGGGGGCGGCAAGTTCCTGGGGCCACCGGCTCGGCCCTCCCCGGGTAAGGGGCGTCAAATCTTCCGGCGGGGTGGTGTTGGCCAGTCTCTGCAGGTGTGGTGAGGGGTATTTTGCCAAAAAAAGCTCCAACTTGAGGGGAGTCGCGGAAGCGGGAATGTTCAGAGTGATAAAACCGCCTTCTTCATCGATGACAGCCGTTTCACTGGAAACAGCCAAACCAATCCCGGCCTTGGCCACGCGCATGAGCAGGTCGCGCGAGGATTTCTCAATATTCAAGGTTCGCACAAAAACCATCTGCTCTTCCGTCTCCTGAACGCGGTAGGCTTCCAGTATGTTTGCGCCCCCAATGGTGTATGCTATGACGGCACGATTGCCGTGATGATACAATCCACGGTATTTTCCCCAGGATCGCGGCAGGGGACCGAAGCGTCTTCCATCCAGGCCAACGAAGCGGGGATCGGAAAATTTGCCGGTTTTCGGATTGGCCCAGCCGGGTCCGTCCGGCAGTTCGAACTGCAACTCACCCACCGTTTTGGCATGCACGACATGCCTGCCATTGAATTGGATTTCGTTCCAGTCGACAAATCCCTCTCCCGTCCAAGCCCCCACCACGCGAAGGGTATCGTGTTCGAACATGATAAAGGCCCGTCCCGCCGGCATTCCCCCCTCTCCTTCGTCCAGGCGAATGGCGATTCCCTTGTAAGCGATATTTGCATTGGGGGAAAGGGTGTCCGGGCGCGGATTACCCTTTTTCGCCCATGCCCTTTTCTCATCGGTGAATACCTGTTCGGGGAGGGTGTCCGGTCCGACCAGTTCTATGGATTTCATCATGAAGTCCCCGTAGTGAAAATCCTTCCAGGGTTCGCGTTTTTCCGGCTTGGGCCCCCTTGAAGTGCCTCGGGGCAGTCCGGCCAGGTATTCTTCCGTAATCTCGAAGTACTCACTCGGATTGTGATCCCTGATGTATTTTTCCCGGATAAAATGAATGACTTCGTACTTTTCCTGTGGCGTTAGGTGAATTTGGGGAGCCATGAGGCGCCAACCTCGCGTGATGGCCTGATACATGGAATAGGGATCATTGCCGTATTGGAACTTTCCTTCCGAAAAGCGGGTGGAATTGGGCAGGGAGCCGGGAAGGCTGAGGTCGCCGTGGCAATTGTAACAGACTTGCTGATAGATCAGATTGCCCCGGGTGAGCGCCTTCTTGTCGAATTCGCGCAGATAACCGGCATGGTCGATATCCTTTTCATATGGGGGCAGTTTCGATTCGGGCAGAAGCAGGGAACCCGGTGGGAGACTTCCATCCTGGCCCAAGGCTATCCAGGGAAGCAGGGCCAAAATAAAGAGAAGCCGCATCGGGGTCATGCCTTGGAATCTTGACGAAGCTCGCGGAGTCAACCGATTCAAGGTTCGACCCTTTCTCCAATAAGGCCCGTTTCAGTGCCGATATTCTGGAGTGCAGTAGATGATTTGTGAGGCATGCCGCCTTGGAAGACAAACGGGTTATCCGTTTATCCTAAATAATCCATTCCCACTTAGGGTCCCAGCGAACCAGGCGTTTCCTGCGGTAGGATTCCACCGACATGAGCAGGGTGACTGCCTCGATGAAAGCCTCGTCTTCGTTACACCAGGTCCTTTCGCGGGTTCGAACGCATTGGAGAAAGTTCTCCATGTGGCTGGGCTTGGCATGTTCCTTGCCCGGAACGAAGGAGAAAGTGGGTTCCGGTTGCGGATACCTCGATGGCACGTAGGCTGGACCGTCGGCGAAAACTTCGAACCGCGATGCCGCTTGGCCGATATCGTTGAAGATCATTCGGGCGTCCCTTCCACAGAATTCGGGTGGTTGGTTCCGTTTCGAATTAAAGACGCCTTCAAATTGGACGGTGCGGTTTTGTTCTTGGTAGTGGTAATTGACCATCCAGGTGTCCGGGACTTCACGATCGTCCTTCCAGTGAGCGTTGATGCCGGAACAGATACAGGTGTCCGGAATACCATGTCGGGCAATGGACTGGACGAAGTCGAGTTCATGAGAAAGCAGGTCGCCCGCCTGACCGGTTCCGTATTCCCAGTAGCAGCGCCAGTGCCAGAAATGGCGTTCGTTGAAATCGATTCGCCTGGAAGAACCCAACCAACGTTTCCAATCCAAATGGCTCCGGACTTCCTTGGGGTCCGGATGATCGTAATTGGAGTAGGCCCCGTACCAACGCCAGGGCGGCCGGTCTTCGGGCCCGTTGATGTAGCGGCCGGTCTTGATCAGGGTAATTTCCCCCAAGGCTCCGTCCTGGATCATTTTCCCGGCCACCTCGGCGGCGGCATGTTGCCTGCCCTGGTGCCCCAACTGCGTCACGCGGTCATATTTCCTGATCGCGGTACGCATGCGTTTGGCGGCTTCCAAAGAGGTGGTCCAGCCCTTTTCACAATAAACGTCCTTACCCGCTTTTACCGCATCGAGGAGCATTTTCTCATGCCAATGATCCGGTGTGGCAATGACGACCGCCTCCACTTTCGGATCGTTCAGCAATTCCTGGTAGTCGAGGTAGGGCTTGACTTCCGGATTGTTGGCGTGATCCATGCCTTTTTGCAGGTGAGGCCGGTAAACATCGCATACCCCCACGACCTTGGCCCCGGGAATCGACGATGTGTAACTCAAGAGCCGCCCACCGCGCACTCCCAAACCGATGTGCCCGATCCTTACCGGATCGCCGGTCGGACTTGCACCCAGGGAAATGGATGGGAAAGCCATGGGTGAGATCGCAGCCGCAACTGCCGCCTTGCCGCTGATTTGCACAAATTCGCGGCGGGAGATTGGATATTGGGTCTCATCTTTATTCATTGTCCGGTAAAAATAACCGGCTTTCACCATATATCCACCTTAATTGTCCCGAATTTGCCGTTTGCCTATTCTTGCGTTTGATCCCCGGACCGTGGAAAAGTTAGTCTGTTTAAGCAAAATTTATGAAAACGAAATCAGGCACTCTCTTTCTCTTTGCTCTGCTGATATTTGGCCCGGCCGTCGGATTGGAAGCCGACTGGCTGACCGTGGACGATTTCGAGCGTCCCGACTCGCGCTACCACGGTCATGGGTGGGAATCCATGAGCCCCGGATATTGGAAAATCGAGAACAATTCCCTGCGCCGTCGGTTGGTGAACCTGGGCAACCGCAATCCCATTACCAGTTTTCCCTGGCACTGGTCTCAGGGTGGGCGGGAGATAGCGAACCGCAGGGGCGACCGTTTGCCCAATCTCCCCGTTGGCATGATCTGGCGACGCGATTGGTCCTTGTCCGGAAATTACCAGTTGCGGGCCACCGTTACCATACGGGACCTGAATCCTCCCGGTCGAGGCGAACCCAGCGGTTATTTCGGCCTATGCTTCGGGGGCGAATCGCTCTTTGAAACGCGTAATTTCCGCGGCGCGCCCCAGGGCGCATCGTCCTGGATGGCGATTTGGGAAAAAGACGGAACCTTCAAATTGTCCGAGCACGGTCAGAAGGGCCGACCCCTCCAGGGTACGAAGGCCGTTGAGACCCCGTTATCCGGGGTGGGGGACAGGCTCGTTCTTTCCGTGGAAGTAAGCGGAGATTCCACTGTCGAGGCCGATGTCACGGTCAAGGCGCAACTGCGCGATCAAGTTTACCAAGCCACTAAAAAAGGGGTAAACCGCGCCATGTATACGGACGGTTTTATTGGATTGGCCGCCTATGGAGCGCTGGATTTCGAGGTGAACAAAGTGGAGATTTATCCTGGGAGCAATCGCCCAGTGCCTGTCCACCTCAATGAATTGCTCGTGGCTTATCCGTTGGGCGATACCTTGCGACAGACTGGAGGCAAATGGACCTGTAAATTTATTGCCCTCTTTCGCAGCGAAGGAAAGCAGGTCGGTATCCGCGTTTCGGATAGCGAAAATCCCCCAGGCGGTTGGCAGGCTGTTCCGGAGGCGGGTTCGGCCCGGATTATCGATCACGAATGGCGCCGTTATACCGCCGTCGTGGAGGTTGTCCTGCCCTTCAATCCAGCAGAAAAGACGCTTTTCTACACCATTTGGAAGGATGGTGAAAATGTGACCGAAGATCCACGGGCCGCTCCCGAGGACGAGGGTTATCTGGGTCAGAAATCTTACGTCGGTCGGTTGCCCAGGCTTTCCGCCCCCTACCGGATCGCCACCCTCAGTTGCCACGCCTTGCATCACAACAACTCCACCCTGGAGGATACCGGCACCTATCAGCGCAACTGGATTCACGGGCAGCCGGAGGTCGGCGCCTATCGACATTTCGATGATTTCAACTTCCAGATTTTGAATTGGGAAGACGATGTGTGGTATCTGGAACTGATCCAGGCGCCTCCCAGTACCGACGACGCCTACAAAATGATCGCCCTTACCATAGCCAATCCCACCACCCGTTGGCAGATGATGCGGCACTGGAATGTCATCAACCCCGGAGATCACGATTACGGCATGGACGACGTCAAAGGTCCCGAGCAGATTCTGGTGCGAAAAAACGACGATCTGGGGCAGGACAGCCTCTATATGGCGCGGAATTTTTCCATTAATCATCACTTGGTTCAGGGAACCGAACACTGGATCGGATCGGACAATCCCAAGGATTGGCGTCAATGGAAAATGCCGAATGGCGATTTTACTTTGCTCGTAATGGAGTCCAGGCTTTGGCGGTCGTCACAGGATACCAACCTCTGGGTCAAACAGGGATGGGGACATCGCAAGAAGCTTTACGATCGTCGGGACCCGACCCGGTCGTTGTTGGGTGAGGAGCAATTCGGCTGGTTTCAGGAGGTAATCCGTAGCGAAACTTCGCCTTTGATCATGCTGACAGGTATCAATTGCATGTTCCCGATTTTTACCGGCGGCGTTTTTGACGAGGAGTTGCAGGACAAATTCGGACAGGAAGACCGGGTAGCGGCCGATTATGCCGGTTGGGTCACGGCCGGGGTGGACCGCATACTTCAAGTGTTGGGCGCTCGCCCCGGGGTGGTGAGTATTTACGGGGACATTCACTTGGGCAGCGTGGTTGAAAACAAAGAGCACAGGATGATCGAAGCTTCCTGCGGCCCCATCGGCCGCAATTTTGGCGGTCGCGGGTTCAAAACAAATTTTGGCCGGGAAATGGTGGACCACGATGGGCGCGAGGTTACTTTGCATGCCCTGTATTGCGGGAAGGCGAAAAATCCCGATTTGGACCTGCCCGGGGTTGAGGAGCGCACTACTTGGAATTTTTTGGAGAGTATTTTCGATCCGGATGCCGAGGACCCGACCATCACATTGAATATCCGCAATTTGAAGGACGGGCCCGGCACTGAACCACGGGGAGGTGGTTCGTTTGTCCGTGCCGCCTCGGACACCGGGCGGTTACCTTCATCCGTCCTGCCCCAAATCAAAACCCTGGCCGATGCGGATATTCACCTGCGTCATCCGGATGGACGCCCCATTTTGGGAACCCGCAGCCGGAGCGACGGATCCTTGCCCATTTCCGGTTTGCCGGATATTGCCCCGGATAGTCGGCTGGTTTTAACCGCCACTTCAGGTGAAAAGGCGGAAGTTCAAATCATCAACACCCTGCCACCCGTTGGAGGGGAAATCTAAAGGAGATCATGAAATCTGCAGGAGCGGTTTATATCAAAATTCTACCCCTTCTGGCCTTGGCCGTGGGGCACGTGTGCCATGCCCAGAAAAGCGAAGCTTCCCCTCACCCCAATATCATTCTTATCTATACGGATGATCAGGGTTATGGCGATGTCAGCAACCTGAATGGGGGAGCCAAATTCCAGACCCCGGCCTTGGACCGTTTGGCGTCGGAGGGCCTCACCTTCACCGACGGGCACTGTTCGGATACGGTTTGCACCCCTTCACGCTACGGGTTGCTGACCGGACGATACAGTTGGCGAACCCATTTGAAACGAGGGGTATTCACGGCCGAGAAACCGTGTTTGATCCAAGACGGTCGCATGACCTTGGCTTCACTTCTACGCGATAACGGTTATGATACCGCCATGGTGGGCAAGTGGCATCTGGGCATGGACTTTCCGGGAGAGGAAGGCGCCCGGGATTGGAGTCAACCGGTGCGGGATATGCCCCTGGACAAGGGATTCGATTATTTTTACGGGATTCCGGCTTCGCTAAACTACGGGATTCTGGCCTGGTTCGAAGGGCGCCATGCCAAAGTTCCTCCGACTTTGTATACGGCCAAGAAGAACAACCAGCGGCACATGGATTACCGCATCATGCCTCCCTATGCGCCTTCCCCGGAGGAAACGCCTCGTCCGCAAAAGACCCGGCCGATCGAGGTCGCGCCCGACTTTATCGACAGCGAATGCCTGACCCGATTTACCGACAAGGCGATCGAATGGATGAGGAAAAAAGTGGATGGAGAACAAAAGAAGCCTTTCTTTCTTTATCTGCCTTACACCTCGCCCCATTACCCGGTTTGTCCATTGCCCCAGTTTTGGGGGCAAGGCGAAGCCGGAGGATACGGCGAATTCATGATCGAAACCGACTACCACGTCGGGCGCGTGCTGAATTTTCTCGACGAGATGGCCCTGACGGAGAACACGTTGGTCATATTTTCCAGCGATAACGGTCCCGAAAGATCGTGGGAGCAGCGCATCGAGGAATTTGGTCATTACAGTTCCCATATTTACAAGGAAGGAAAGCGCAGTATCTATGAAGGCGGCCACCGGGTGCCTTTTTTCATGCGTTGGCCGGCTCGCATTCCCGCCGGCAGGACCTTCTCCGAACCGGTCGGTCAGACGGATTTGTTGGCAACCTTTGCCGAGATACTAGGGGTGCAGCTTCCCCAAAATGCGGGCGAGGACAGCGTCAGCCTCTGGTCCGTTCTGCAGGACCCGGGAGTTGAACTGGATCGAGCCCCCATCATTCACCATTCCATGTCCGGCCGCTTTGCCATCCGCCAGGGGGATTGGAAACTGATCATGCCTCATCGGAATTTTACGCGCGAACTGTACAATCTGGCCGAGGATCCTGGGGAACGGCAAAACCTGTTCGGCCAACATCCGGAAATTGAAAAACGGTTGGAAAAAAGGATTACCCTTATCGTAGAAAATGGGCGGACCACTCCGGGCCAGCCTCAATCCAATGACGTGCCCTGGTGGCCCGACTTGACCTGGATGAAAAATTAAACCGGTATTCCCCCATGCAGTTACGCTCAATTCTTATAGGCCTCCTCTTTTCATGTTTCGGATTACTCCCTCTTAGGGCCGAGGAACGACCCAACATCGTCCTGGTCATGGCCGATGACCAGGGGTGGGGACAAACCGGCTACTATAATCACCCCATTTTGAAGACTCCCCATCTCGATGGCATGGCGGCCAACGGCCTGAGGCTGGATCGTTTTTACGCGGGGGGGCCCGTTTGTTCACCGACCCGGGCCAGCGTGTTGACGGGCCGCACCCATGACCGAACCGGAGTGTGGAGTCATGGAGCGCCACTACGGTTGCAGGAGAAGACCCTGGCACAGGTTTTGCAAAGCCAGGGCTATGCTACGGGGCATTTCGGAAAATGGCACCTCAATGGAATTCGAGGACCGGGGGTTCCGGTATTGGCCGCCGACGTGACGGGACCGGGAGCGTTCGGCTTCGATACCTGGCTTACCGTCACCAACTTCTTCGATCTCAATCCCGTCATGAGCCGCCAGGGAAAGTTTGAAGAATTCGAGGGAGATTCATCGGAAATTATCGTCCGGGAAGCGTTGCAGTTCATGAAAACAAACCGCAATGAACCTTTCCTGTGCGTCATTTGGTATGGTACGCCGCATTCGCCCTGGATGGCTTCCGAAGAGGATCGCAAACCATTCCGGCATTTGTCCGAGCGGGAACAACACCACTATGGGGAGTTGGTGGCCCTTGACCGCAGTATCGGCGCTTTGCGGAAGGGACTCAGAAACCTGCAAATTGCCAACAACACCATGGTCTGGTACTGCAGCGACAATGGCGGGCTGTCGCCCTTCGGTCCGGCCACGGTGGGAGGATTGCGCGGCTGGAAAGGCTCCATATGGGAAGGCGGACTACGCGTCCCGGGTATCGTTGAATGGCCCAAGGTAATCGAAAAAGGCCGCCAAGCCGGGTATCCTGCCGGGGTGGTCGATATATTCCCCACCGTTCTGGATATTCTCGGCCTGGACGACTCTGCCATGATTCACCCTTACGATGGGATAAGCCTGCTTCCCCTGTTCAAAGGCGAATCAGGCGAAACCAGGCCGCAACCCCTCGGTTTTCACTGGCATGGCCAGGTAGCCCTGGTGGACAACGATTTTAAACTGGTTCTCGAGAATCCCGATGAAGGGAATTTTCAACTCTTTGACCTGGTGGGAGATCCGACCGAATCGCATAACCTTTTCTATTCCAGACCGGATGTTTCCGCCCGCATGGCGCAGGAATTGGTCTCATGGCAGCAATCGGTCGCCGCCAGCATCGCGGGGCGGGATTACCCCGAGGGACGGGTAAACCCCAACCAGCCGCCCAGGATCTTCTGGTGGGAAATGCCTCAATACCAACCGTATTTTCAGGATTGGTTGAAACGACCCGAATATGGGAACCGGTTGCGGAAGTATTTGGATGACGGGAATTGAGGCCCGCCTGGGCATGAAAATAAAATCCGCCGAGTTGTGGTTTCTTCCCGTAACCATGCGCATGCCGTTGAAATTCGGCTCTCAGGTCATGGACAGGGTGGTGTGCGCGCGAACCCGGGTGACCCTCGGGGACGCCAACGGAACGGTCGCCACAGGGTGGGGTGAAACCCCCCTGTCCGTGGCTTGGGTCTGGCCCTCCGGATTGGATTATTGGGAACGCGAGGAAGCCTTGAAGGGGTTTTGCCAACGGATTGCCCGCTGCTTGCCCGGGATCGGTTTGTCAGGTCATCCCATGGAGATGGGTTGCGATTTCATGGAGGGCCCGCTGCCCGATTTGTTGGCTTCCCTCAACGCGGGACGCGATAAGGAAGCCGGCATGCCCTGGTTGGCTGCTCTGGTTTGTTTCTCACTCTTCGATATAGCCATCCACGATGCCTTCGCCGTGGCGAAAGGCTTGCCCGTCTACGATATCTATTCCCGAGAATGGATGAGTCGCGATCTGGCCCATTATTTTGACGATGACAGATTTGCCGGGATATACCCTGACGATTTTTTGGTGGATACCCCGTCGAAAAAGTTGCCGGTTTGGCACTTGGTGGGGGGCCTGGATCCCATCGAGGAAAAGGACCTGTCCGGAGATGAACCGGACGATGGTCATCCCATCCTGCTGAGAGACTGGATCGGCAGGGACGGGCTCAATTGCTTGAAGATTAAACTGCGGGGTGACGATGCCAACTGGGATTACGCGCGTCTGGTGTCCATCGGACAAATTTGCCAGGAGGAAAATGTCGATTGGTTAACCACGGATTTCAACTGTACGGTCACCGACCCGGGCTATGTCAACGCCATCCTCGATCGGCTCTGCCGTGAACATGCCCAAACCTACCAGAAAATACTTTACGTGGAACAGCCCTTCCCCTACGACCTCAAGGCCCACTCCATTGACGTTCGTAGTGTGAGCGCGCGCAAACCGCTCTTCATGGACGAGAGCGCGCACGATTGGCGTTACGTTAAATGGGGCCGTGAACTCGGTTGGACCGGGGTGGCTTTAAAAACCTGCAAGACCCAGACGGGCGCCCTTCTCAGCCTTTGCTGGGCCAAAGCCCACGGCATGACCCTGATGGTCCAGGACCTGACAAATCCCATGCTGGCCCAGATTCCCCATGTCCTCCTGGCGGCTCACGCGGGTACTATTATGGGAGTGGAAAGTAACGGCATGCAATTCTATCCCGCTGCTTCAGCTCCGGAGGAGACCGTCCATCCCGGCCTTTTTCGGCGCAGAAACGGAATTCTGGATTGGTCCACGGTGGGGAAAACCGGATTCGGTTACCGGGTAGACCAAATCGACCGCTCCTTGCCCGATCCCGTTGCCCTGAAGGAATAGGAAGGGGTCATGCCTCCGTCCTTTGGGGTTCGTCGGGGTCATGCCTTGCAATCTTGACGCAGCTTGCGGAGTCAACCGATTCAAGGCTTGACCCCTTCCTCCGAGGACATCCTCCATTCAGGTTTGACCCCTTTCCCGATCCCAACCCATTGTATGCAGTGTTTGGACGACGGCTTGACGGGGTAAAATGCCCATAATGTCAGGAATGACGATATGACTCTGAAAATCGAAAAATTAAGTGGTCATTTGGCGGCAGAGGTCAGTGGGATCGATCTCGCTTCCCCCATCTCTGACGACGCCTTGGCCGAACTGAAACACGCTTTCTACCGACACACGGTTTTGGTCTTTCACGATCAGGATATCGACGAGGATCAGCACATTGCCTTCAGCAAACGATTCGGGCCTTTGGAACCGACCATGGTGAACGACCCCAGTGGAGGGGGAGGATGGGTCAATCACTTTTCCAATATCGATGAAGAGGGAAATATCATTCCACCTGACGATCCGCGCATGCTCTACAACAAGGGAAACTCGCTTTGGCATTCCGACAGTTCCTACAAGGAGGTGCCATCTCGGGGCGGTCTGCTTTACGCGGTGGAAGTTCCCCCCGAAGGGGGCGGAACGGAGTACGCTTCCATGAAGGCCGCCTATGCCGCCCTGCCGGAAGAAAAAAAGAAGGTCCTGGAAGGTTTGGTGGCGGAACACAGCCTCCTCCATTCCCGCAACAAGATTGCTCCCGGTCTCATGGACCGCAAGTTCCGGGAAGAAGTGCCTCCGGTTTGCCAAAAGCTCGTTCGCGATATACCGGAAACCGGTGAGAAAACCCTCTTGGTCGGCTCACATGCCTCACATATCATCGGCTGGCCCGAGGAGCGGGGTAGGGTATTGCTCGAAGAACTCGTGGAATGGGTCACCCAACCCCGTTTTGTTTACAAACACGCCTGGAAACCGAGGGATCTGGTAATGTGGGACAACCGCTGCGCCCTGCACCGAGGCCGGCCCTGGGACGCGGCAAATCACCGCCGCATCATGAGACGAACCACCCTTCTGGGTGACGGTCCCACCGTTTGAGCCCTTGGAGAGAACCACCTCAATACCCTCACCTGCAATCCAATAAAAAGGGACAGGCTAAAATTTGTTGACGAAGGGTTAGGAATGAGGAGGGTGGGGGTATGAGAACGTCCAGGTTGAAGGTGAAGGGGCAGAGTGCGGTGTATCACTGCGTGACGCGGGTGGTGGGTGGCGCGATGCTGTTGGATAATCGGGCCAAGGAAGTGCTGCGCAAACAGATGTGGTATATGGCGCGGTTCTGCGGGGTGGAAATACTGACCTACTGCATCATGACCAACCACTTCCACGTCCTGGTTCGGGTGCCGGAGAAACAGGAAGTCGATGACGGGGAATTAATGGCCCGGTTTTGCGAATTGTACGGGCGGCAGAAGGGGCGGGTGGAAGCCTTTGAAGGAATCCTTAAAAAGGGAGGGGAGCAAGCGCAGGCGGAGCGGGAGAGGCTCCTGGCCCGAATGGG
>JAJDZZ010000010.1 GCA_022824405.1 Opitutales bacterium | reverse complement strand
ACAAAGGCACAAAGGCACAAAGGCACAAAGGCACAAAGGCACAAAGGCACAAAGGCACAAAGGCACAAAGGCACAAAGGCACAAAGGCACAAAGGCACAAAGGCACAAAGGCACAAAGGCACAAAGATTATAGGGATGAGGGACGTTCAGGCCACAAAATATACAATATTCTTAATTCCTGATTCTCCTCGTCTTTGCGTTGCTTTGCGATCTTTGCGAGAGTCAATTCCCAGAAAAAGAATCTGCGCTAATCTGCGTCATCTGCGGTTCATCTTCTCCCTCTTTCAAACTCTGTGTCCTCTGTGATCTCTGTGGTTAATCAGGGGTCGGAGGGGATGATCAGGAAGAGGTCGATGGTTTCCTTGGCCCGCCGACCCCACTCCTCGGCATCGTAGGTTTCCGATTGTTCGATTTCCTCGGCGTGGGAGAAATGAAGTTGGTAAAGCTGCGTGTCCTGATAGTCCGACTTGAGCCGGAAACGGTCGTGTTTGGCCAACACGGCATTCCAGGCCAGGCGGACGGCCCGCCAATAGGGTTCGGTTTTGGTCCAGCTCGTTTCCGCGGCGCTCAGGTCCGGTTTGTCGATCCTCTCATAGCGGTTCAAGCCGACTTCCTGGGCAATGTAGGTTTCGGATTGGTTGGCTCTTAAGGATTTCCTGTTGTGCTGTTCGTGCAGCCAACCGGTGGGGACAATGGTGATTTTGTGTTCGCCTCGAAGAACGTTGTAGTCACTGCGGACGGAATATTCCCTTCGTGGTAGGGGGCGACGGCTGGTCCGGCTCGTCCAGGACGAATAATTTTTTCCATGGGACCAACGTCCCAGAACCTCGTAGCGTGGGGAATCGTCCACCTGGAACACCGCTTGGGACCAGGCCCCTTTGACCGCTTTCTCCGGCAATGGCTGACGGGCCCAGGTTCTGTCGCCGCGGTAGGTGTGCAGGTCGGTATCCTGGTAGGTCCAATCCTGGCGCCAGTGTTTCATTACCATAGGACCTGTCACTTCGCCCGACTCATCTTGAAAATACATGACCAGGGTGTGCTGCAGACTGATGAATTCCCCGGTGTCTTCGATAACGGCAACCTGTTCGGTGCCCCAGGAGAAATAAGGGCGAGGGGGAGCATAATCACCGGTGAAGCCGGCCGTTTCAGTAAATTGAAAGCTGGTGCGAAAATTGCCCGCCATAGCCAGGATGGCCCGTCGGTCCCGTTCGAAATGGTTGAGACCCGGTTCCTGGAGGTCCATCCATCTCGGGTCGGGCTCGGTGGCAAGGGCGACTTCGCTTCCCCGGGTCGTTCCACCCCTGGAAATCATCATTTCCGGTTCCAAAAAGGGCCAGCCGAAAGCGAGAGGCCCGGTCTTCCTTACTTCGGGAGTTGAGGTTTCATCTCCTTGCTTGTGAACGGACTGGCAGCCACAAAAAACGGAGACCGACCCCGCCATTATCAATAGGATCAAAATTGTCTTCATGGGTTCTTTTCTTCTTCTCGAGACTGAATGGAGCGGCATCGAAGATACGGTTGAAACGTGAGCAATTCATGTCAATGAGGCTTCCTCCAGGTTTAGCGAATCTGTTTGGGATGGCCATGGCATTCTCCATAAAAATGGTAACGAGATCATGCAATATGCGGCCCGGGCCACATCCCATTCCCGATGGGCCAAATTGGACACGGTCGTCTCGGTTCAGGCTTCTGTGGCGGCCGCTTGCAGTTCCCTTTTGTTCAAGGCGATAAACTCCTTTGGATTCATGCCAAAGGTTTTTCGGAAAGCCCTCGAAAAATGGCTCGGATTGGCGTAGCCCACGGCTTGGGCAGCATCGATGACCTTGGCCTGCCGATTGATCAGCATGGAGCGGGCCCGCTCCATGCGTTTTTGTCTCAGGTAGCCGAAAACAGTGGTCTGATAATACTCGCGGAAACCCTTTTTGAGCTTAAACTCGTTGAGATGAACCGTTCGACTAATCCGAGCCAGGGAGTGGTCTTCCGACAGGTTTTCCTCCAGATAGGCCGCCGCCGCATTTAACGCAGCCTCATCCTCGCTACGCAAGCAGGGTTCGGATTCGGGCGGCAGTTTAAGTGAGGTCGATTCCGTAATGAGAGCCAAAAGTTCGAGGACATTCGCCTGTTGGTGTAGCATTTTGCTCAGGCTAGCACCATCCTGCTTGGTGATTTTGGCAGACAACTCTCTAATTCGAGGCTGCATCCGGCTCTGGAAAAAAAAGGCTTCCGATCTTTGTGAACAGGATATGCATGCCGTTTGGGTGTGAAACAGTTTATCCCGATCGGTGACTACAAATTCCCAAATTGCTTTGGGGCACTCGATGACGACAACCTTTGTTCCATCGCTCAGTTTCATGTTTGCCTGCCATTCGTCTAGCCCGGATACCTCACAAAATTCGTCGCGAGCGAACGGATGACGAGTGCTGGTGGGGGTTTCGTGCAGATTCGGGGGTGAAGCCGGGTCGACACCCTGCAAAGTCCCGAATCCAGGGAAATCCGCTCCAATGCCGTCATTCCGGAGCGCAGCAGAAAATTTGTGAGATATTCGGGCCAAGGATAGGGCGAACCAATGGGAAGGGGGAATCCTCATTCTCCCCTTTTCCGGAAGAAAGAGGCTGATACCTCCCTCAAGCACGAACGCGATTTGGGAAAAGGAGGTGAAAGGCCACGCTGCCAGACATGAATTGGACGTCGGAGAGGGTTCCACAAGGGATAAGGACAGCCCCTCGAAGCGCTCCAGGCGATTACCTGATAGACAAGTTATATTCATCTTAACAATTACCTGTTTTACCTACAGTCGAGAACCTGCCCTTGTCTCCCGTCTACTTGCCCCGGTGGCGAAAGGCATGCACCGTGTCGAATAAAGCGAAAGATGGGCGGAAATCGACAAATCCGCCGCACTCTCCGAGGCGGGATTTCGCGGGTCGGGTTTCACAGCGATTCGGTGTCTGAGAGAAAGGAATTAATTGTTATTAAGACTCAGTATCAATAATCGAGCCCATAACCTTCCTTTTTGAGACTGAGTGTCAAGTGGAAATTGTCAGTTTCGGTGGTTTTCCGAGAATCTCCACAGCTTCAATTTTTTTCAACTCGCCCGGCAAGATAGAAAAAATCAAATTAACTGGGGTTAAAAACATGAAAAAACCGATTTCGATAATTGTTTTCGCTGCCTTTGCCATCCTTCTGCTACCTGCTTTTTCGGTGCAAGCAGAAGGCCCCTTACCCGAATTCACCTTCCAAGGCGTCGCCCTGCACCCGAATGATTTAGCCTACGCCCCGACCCAGCAGTTGATCCATCCTTCCATCATCAGGACCCAGGGACGCATTGAGGATGCGTTGGGCAAATTCTACCTCTACTACGCTCCCCACAAGCACGTGGCGATCAGCATGGCGTTTGCCGACAGTCTCGACGGTCCCTGGACGGAGTACAAGGCCAATCCGGTCATCGAAGGTCCATCGGCTCCGGATATCCGCTGGATCGAAGAGAAGGGCAAATTCTACATGTGGGGACACAGGAAAAACGCTCAAACCGAGCTATGGACCAGTCGAGACGGGATTCGCTTCGAGCATCGGGGCGTGAGCATCATCTCGGCGAACATCGGCACACGCAACGCCTCTTATACACGAGTCTACGAGTATCCGATCGAGCGATACGGAAGCAAATACGTCATGCTCTATTCCGGGTTCATCAAAGAGAGAGAGATCCGATGCGTCTGGCTGGCGCACTCCAAAGATGCTGAGAACTGGATCCAGTTGAAAACCCCGTTGGTGGAACCAATTGAGGGAGATAACAATGATTTGTACGGCCCTTCTCTTCTGCGCTGGAAAGACAGAAACTATGTCGTCTACCAAGATCACACCGCTTGGCGAGGCGGCGCCATCAAGTACGTCGAAGTAGACGCCGAACTGAACCCGGTAGGGGCCAAGGGCAAGCGTTTCGTTCTGATCGATCCACCGGACGGGCCTCCTCTCAAAAACCGCTACCGGGGCGGCGAGTTCTATCTGGAAGACGACACCCTGTACTTGTATTCCAGCGCTTCCTCCAATCCGAGGATCATCGTTTACGCCACGGCGCGCGTCACTCCCGGCCCCTGAAGAAAGTAAATAATCACGGGTTTGCCGCGGCCTGAATGACCTTGGCCTCCACCTCGGGGGGCAGGTATTCGTAGTGGTCGAACACTTCGGTGTGGACCCCGCTTCCGCCCGTGATGGAGCGGAGCTTGGTGGCGTAACGGTAGAGTTCCATTTCGGGAGCCTGGGCCTGGACCACCTGGTATTTGCCGTCTACGTCGACCCCCTGGATGCGGCCCCGGATGCTGGAGATATCACCCATGACGTCCCCGAGGTAGGCTTCGGGAACGCGGATCTCCAATTGCATGATGGGTTCGAGGAGACAGGGTTTGGCAGATTTGAAGGCTTGGCGGAAAGCTTCTTTTCCGGCGATTTGGAAAGCGATGTCCTTGGAATCGACCGGGTGCATTTTTCCATCGTAGAAATCGATGGCCAGGTCGGTGACGTGATAACCGGCCAGGATTCCCTCCGTGACAGCGGCGTTGATCCCTTTTTCCACGGAAGGCACGAAAACGCGGTCCACGTTTTGTCCGACCAGGGAATCCTTGAATTCGATTCCGCTATCGCGTTCTCCCGGTTTTATACGCATCCAAACTTCGGCGAACTGTCCGGCCCCGCCCGACTGCTTTTTGTGGCGGTATTTGGATTCGGCCGGCGCCCGAATGGTTTCGCGAAATGCCACGCGGGGTTGGATGAGGTCAATAGCCACGCTGAATCGGTTTTTCAGGCGGTTTTTGATCACTTCCAGGTGCAATTCACCCTGGCCGCTCAGGACCAGTTCTTTCGTTTCGAGATTGTTCCGGTAAAGGAAAGTGGGATCTTCTTCGTGCAGAGTAGACAGGGCCTCGGCCAGTTTCTCCTCGTCCCCCCGGTGGGTTACGACCAGGGATGCGCTGATGTTGGGCTTGGGATATTCCACCTGGGGAAGTTTCACCCTCCGGTTGGGACTGGTCAGGGTATTGCCGGTGTGGGTATCGCGCAATTTGGCCATGACTCCGATATCCCCGGGGCCGACCTGGTCGATCAGCTTGCGTTGATGACCCTGAAGGACAAAAACCTGGCCGATCTTTTCCGATTTATCCCGGTTGGGATTAAAAAGCTCGATTCCGCTTTTGATGCTGCCGGAGTAGGTCCGGCAAAAGGACAATTCCCCTACGTGGGCTTCGCTGATGGTCTTCCAAATATAACAGGACGGATCACTGTCCCCCAAAGAAACGGTGACGGCGTTGCCCTTGGAATCTTCCACCTCGATACCATCGCGGTCAACCGGTGAGCTTCCGTATTTGGCGATCATATCCATGAGCCGCCGCACACCGATATTGGGCACCGCCGCCGTAGCAAAAAGCGGAATGAACACTCCCTCGCCCACCGCTTGGTGAACACCGCCCCGCAACTCATCCTCGGTAAGGTTTCCCTGGTCGAAAAACTTTTCCAGCAGGCTGTCGTCGGCTTCGGCCACGTATTCGATGAGTTCTTCGTGCAATGCATCCACTCGTTCCTTCCACTCCCCTTCCGGTTTCGTTTCGGTAAAGGCCCCGGACCGGTCCGTGGCGTATTGGATTTCCACGCACCGCAGTACGTCCAGGACCCTCCTGAACCCGGGGCCCTCCTCTATGGGAAGGGTCATGGGAAAGACGTTCCGGCCAAAATTTTCCCTCAGGTCGGCCAGGACCCGGTTGAAGTCGATATTTTCCTTATCACAACCGTTCACCACGATCATTTTGGGGATTTGGCAGTTGCTGGCGTAATCCCACACCTGGTCGGTGCCCAATTGGGGGCCGCTGGAGGCGTCGACCACCACCAGGGCGAAATCGCTCACTCGGAGCGCGCCCAGGCTTTCGCTGATAAAATCGAAATACCCCGGGGCATCGATGATGTTGAACTTGTTCTCCTTCCAGGCACAATGAAGGAGCGAGGCATGCAGGGAAATCTGTCGCTCCTTTTCACTGGGGTGGTAATCGCTCACCGTATTGTGGGACTCGATGGAACCCATGCGACTGATGGCGCCCGCACAGGCCAGCATGGCCTCGGCGAGCATGGTTTTTCCTGCGCCCTGATGACCGACCAGGGCAAAGTTCCTTATTTGTGAGGGAGTAAACGGCATATCTGTTATGATCGGCTTCGAATAGACGGTACGGGTTCGGGCCAGGCGCGTCCCAGCCTGTGGGAAAGAAGGGAAACTTAGAACAGCCCTACACCCTTGCCAAGTGGAATTCAGACTTTTTGCGGGTTTGACGGGACAGAAAAAAATATGCCTGCAACGGTCATGTTTCGCTTCACTTTTACCCGCAGCCCTTCATCCTTTCGCGTTATGAAAACCGCCTCTGTCCCGTTCTGCAGCGCCGTGGCTTTGGTTTTGGCAGGGTTTGGCCTTTCATCGCCAGCCGCACCTCCGAAGTTGCCCGAGGGCTACACCCTCCAATACGAACAATCCTTTGAAAACCGAAAGGGATTGGAGGATTTCATGATGACCGATGCATCGGCCTGGGAATTGGCCCAACCCGATGGAAACCCGGCCCTGGCCTTGACCGGGGAAAGCGACTACAAGCCCCCTCATCGTTCACCCTTGAATATAGCGCTCATCAAGGGCCTCACCTTGGGAAGTTTTATCATGGATGTGGATATCCAGCAATCGGGGGTGCGGAACGTTCCCATCCGGGAATACGTGGCCAAACATCAGGATACCTCCGATTCCCCCGGCAACGCCCATCGGGACTTTTGTTTTTTCTTCGGTTTCCAGGATCCCGCCCGCTTCCTTTACATCCACGTGGCCAAGACCGGAGACAACAACGCCCACCAGGTATTCGTGGTCAATGAATCGGACAGGACTCCCATTACCGATTTCCGCACCGCCGGGGCCAATTGGGGCCTGGAGGAATGGCGTAAAATCCGCATCGTGCGCGATCTGGATAAGGGCACTGTGGAGATCTTCTTCCAAGACATGCTCACCCCTATCATGATTGCCGACGAGGTGCCCTTCGAATGGGGATCCATCGGGTTCGGGTCGTTCGACGATACCGGATACGTCGACAATATCAAAATCTGGGCTCCGGAATCGAGAACGAGCGAGCAGTTGTTTTTTGAGTGAACGAACTCTTTCCCCCAAAAACCTTGGCAAACGAGAAGGTAAAAACTATTAAATGAGATAGTTTGGGGACAGAGAAGTTGAATCGCGCAAAGAAATTGTATCTCGCAAACGCGCAAAGGACGCAGGGAAATGGCTAAATTTCTGGTCTGGCTCCTCTATCGATTGCGGGTATCCGGTCGGGAAAATGTTCCGGCCGTAGGCGGCGCGGTTTTAATCTGCAACCACATGACCTACCTCGACGTGGTTTTAATCGCGTTATCGGTGGGGAGAAAAATCCGTTTTATTGCCTCGGACAGTTTGATCGGTTCCCATCCCCTGCGGTGGTTGATCCGGATGTCCTCCATTGAAGTGATTCCGCCGGACCGGACCACCGCTTCTTTCGAGCGCAACGTGGCCTATCTGAAAGCGGGCGGTTTGTTGGGTATATTCCCGGAGGGCCGGATATCGCGCACGGGAAATTTGATGACCTTGCGCTCGGGCTTCGAGACTTTGGCGCGCGCAAGCGGTGTTCCGGTCGTGCCCCTCAGCATGGATAACCTTTGGCAAACCCGTTTCTCCCGGTTCGAAAGGGTCAATATGCGCTATAAGCCCCGGGTATTTCGACCGTTGATCCAGGTCGTCATCGGCGCCCCCATGGAGGCGGATAAGGTCAATTTGGCGGGGGCCCGGCAGGCCATGCTGGACGCCTCCGAACAGGCTTTCCAAAAGCGGGAATCCTTACAGGGTAATTTGGCATACAATTGCTTGAAGGGATTGGCCTCGCGGCCGTTTTTTGAGCAGATCGTGGATTACTCCACCGGCAGGAGAACCGTAAAAGCTGGTTTGGTGCTGGCCTTGAGTTTTTTGGTGGCGCGGCACTTCAAGCAGAAAGTTTCGGGCAAACGCCTGGGCATCGTCATGCCCCCCGGCATCGGCGGCGCCTTGGTCAACCTGGGTTGTGTGTTGGCCGGCAAGATTCCCGTGAATCTCAATTTCACCGCTGGAAAAGCCGCAATAGAGTCGGCCTACCGCAGGGGCGAGATCGACGTCGTGGTCACGGCGGAACCGGTGCGCAAGAAATTTCCCAAATTTCCCTGGCCGGAAGACCTGATCGACGTGGTGGAGGTGCTCAAGGCCCAGAGCAAGCTGTCCATATTGCTCAGGTTTGCCCAGGTCATCGTATTTCCGACCCGTTTGTTGGCCTTATGCTACGGGATCCCCAAACGGGGGGACCGGGAGGAAGCCGGATTGTTGTTTACCAGTGGAAGTTCGGGCGAACCGAAGGGAGTTCCCTTAACGCACCGCAATATCATGAGCAATGTTGCCCAGATCGATGAGGTGGCTCTGCTCAGCAAAAAGGGCACCTGCATCATGTGCTGCCTTCCCATCTTCCACAGTTTCGGATTCACCGTCACCCTTTGGTATCCTTTGATGCGCCAGGTTCGCATGGTTACCCTTCCATCGCCCCTCGAGCAGAAGAAAATAGCCGAGGCCATTGCCGCCGAAAAGGTCACCGTGATGGTTGGGACCCGGACCTTCCTCAAACCTTACCTGGCCCGGGTTCCGGCCGAAAAACTGGCTTCCCTGGACCTGGTGGTAGCCGGGGCGGAAAAGGTGACGCCGGAGTTTTTTGGTCTCTGGAAGGACAAGTTCGGGTGCGAAATTCATGAAGGATACGGTTTGACCGAAACCGCTCCCGCGGTAGGAGTGAATTTATTCAACCCGTCCTCTGCCGAGGGGGAGGCATCCCCTCAGATCGCCTACCGCCGTGGATCGATCGGGCGACCCCTTCCGGGCATCAGCGTGCGTTTTACCGACCCGGAAACGGGTGAGGAGCGATCCCTCTTCGAACCGGGCATGCTCAATCTCAAAGGCGGCAATGTGTTCGAAGGTTACTTGAAGGACAGGGAGCGCAATGAGGAGGTGCTGCGGGATGGATGGTTCGAAACCGGAGACCTCGCCCGCATGGATGAAGACGGATTTCTGTTCATTGAAGGGCGCCAATCCCGGTTTTCCAAAATCGGCGGTGAAATGGTTCCCCACGGGACGGTGGAGGAAAAGATCGTGGAAGTCCTGGACCTGAAGGAAAGCGAATCGACGCCCCTGGCCATCGGCGCCCGCTACGACGACCGCAAGGGGGAGGCCCTGGTGCTTTTGACCACCGTTCCCATCGACCCCGATGACTTGCGCCATAAGTTGACCGATGCCGGATTTCCCAATTTGTGGATTCCCCGCATCATAAAACCGATTGAGGAAATCCCGGTCCTGGCTACCGGAAAACTGGACCTCAAAGCCTGTAAAACCTTGGCGGAAGAATAAAAAGGCACAAAGGCACAAAGGCACAAAGGCACAAAGGCACAAAGGCACAAAGGCACAAAGGCACAAAGGCACAAAGGCACAAAGGCACAAAGGCACAAAGGCACAAAGGCACAACGATTATAGGGATGAGGGACGTTCAGACCACAAAATATACAATATTCTTAATTCCCAATTCTCCTCGTCTTTGCGTTGCTTTGCGTTCTTTGCGAGAGTCAATTTCTAGTTTCTAAATCCTGGTTCGTGCCCCATGCTCCTCTTTGCTTCCTAGTCAATTCGGGAGGATATTGAGGGTATGGATGGTAGGGCCTGGGAGGAGGGGCAGGTAAGCCCGGCCGGCCCAAGCGGAGTGAAGGTCGCGGTAGTGGGGGGAGAGGAAGTGTCCGCTTTGGCCGCAGCCTAATTGGAAAATACTGTCTTCGAGTTTGCCCGGGCTGGCCACTATGCGAAAACCGGCGCAGAAGGAGCCGTTCAGGACTTTGGGGCAATAAGAGGCCCCGGCCTGCTCCGTTCGGGGCATATCGAGTAAAAAACCCAATACGGGCATACTGTGGGAGAAGGGGTGGCGAAAGTTCCCCTTGTTCCGGTTGCCCCATCTGTAGTATTCCCAGCCGTTTTGTTTTATTTGATGAACCAGGCGCTGCAGCACGGATTCCAAAGCCTCCTGCCAACTCTGGTATTTGGGGTCCAGAAGGTGATCGGGCTGTTGCGAAGCGATACGGTAAAGGGGCTCTTCAAACTGAAAACCGAAGGGATCGAACCCTTTCGGATCGAAATCCAGGCAGGGTCTGAAAATCCGGGTCAATACATCTCGGGCCAACCCGACTCGAAATTCGCGAATGAGGGAAAACCCGATGGAATCGGGATCGGCCCGGCCACTCCACGCTCGTACTTCGCTCTCCATTCGTTCCAGTTCCCCGGTTGGATTTTCCATGGCCGATAAGGTATCCAGCATCAGCTCCCGCCAACGCAGGAAGAAGGTCACCGAATTGTCGTGCTGAATGTCCGCCATCGAATCGGGGCTTAGTTTTTCTTTGGCCAGGAGCTTTTCACGTATTTGATGAGCCCGGGGAAATTCGGCAAAACGGCCCGATCCCAAATTTCGGTAGTTTTCCGTGCCGAGGATTCGGTTGTTGGCCGTCCACAATCGCTGGTTGGCCGGATTCCGGTAGACCGGCCAATTCGCCCGGTCCAGTTTTGTGTTCCAGACCCTGTCGGCCTGGCTGGACATGATTGCCTGGTAGGGATCGGCTCCCCGACGGTCCGGGACAAAACCAGCCAGGGTATAAGCGATATTGCCCGCGCTATCGGCCACGACATAGTTTTGCACCGGCAAGTTTGCCCGATGGGCCATTTCCAGAAACTCGTCCACGGTGCTGCACCGGTCGAATTCTACGGCTAGGGTATTGGCCGCGTCCTCATGATAGGCGGCCCAGCGGCGGACCAGTTTCACTCCGTCCGGGGTCTCCCGGATAACCGGCCCCCATTGAGTGTAGGGTATGTCCAGCGTAATCGGTTCGCCACCCCGCACCCGTATGATCTCCTGCCGTGACCGGATTCGAGCTGTGCCCGAAGAAGTCTTGTATTCCGGGTAGCCGTTTTCACCTTCTTCCAGGACGATGAGATCGTCGGTGTCGATTTGGGCGTTGGTTACTCCCCAGGCTAGCGAATGGGTGCTACCTACCACGATTCCCGGAGCGCCCGGCACGGAAAAACCGTGTGCCTGAACCACTTCGCCTGTTTCGGGATGCGGGTATTGCAAGGACAGTTTATACCAATTATTGGGGACATTCAGCGCCAGGTGGGGATCGTTGGCCAAGATGGGATATCCGGTGGTGGACAGGGCCGCCCCCACCACCCAATTGTTGCTCCCGGGTTGGGTCTCTGGCGGATCTCCTGTTTCGTGTCTGGCAGTGTCCACCTCAATTGCCTGCAGGTAGGCAAAGGCCTCCGGCCCGGGAATTTGCGGGATGGGGATAGTGCTGCCGTCAACGGAAGCTTCCCAGGCGTTGGTGGGGTGATCGAAAAGCTCAACGACCTCCAATGGAAGAAATTTTCGTGCTATCCACCGGGCGTAATCGCGTCTCGGGTCGTTCTGTAAATCGAGATAGAAAGCATACAATACCAGGAGGCTGTCTTGTGGGGACCAGGGGAGCGGCTCGCTCTTGAGAACCCCGTATTCCCACGGTTTTGACCTCAAACTGGCAAGGCCGTCATTTACCCCGGCCACGTAGCATTCCAGTGTGCGACATTGGTCTTCGGGCATTTTATTCCAGGCCAGTTTTGCCTTTTGGCGAAAGCCGTGTATGCGCACGCGCCGATCTTGTCCAACGGCCAGGGGCCCAAAGATCTCAGCAAGTTCCCCGGCCGGGGAGCGACGCAGAAGATCCATCTGAAAAAAGCGGTCCTGGCCATGTGCGTAGCCAATGCCGTATGCCACTTCCTCCCGGGTCGACCCGGTAATGGTGGGAACGGCGTAGGAGTCGCGCTCGATCGATACTGGCGCAGCCAATTTGTCGCTGTAACCGGTCCCGGAATAGTCGGGAAGACTTCCCCGAAGCCATATCCAGATTGCCAACGTCACCAGGATGATGAGCCCCACCATGACGGCCAGCAGTCCTGTCAATAACTTCAGCGCCTTCACCTTTCAGCCTCTAACCTTTAACCATTAACCTTATTAAACTTCAGCCTTTTTCCGGCTCTGTCGCCAAGCTCAAAAATTCCTCACTCCACCATTCCTATCTCCAATTCCTCATTCCTAATCCGCTCGCCTCTGGCGCGCTTTAATGTGCTTCCAGCCAGGTTGAGCCGGTGCCGAGGTCGACTTCGATGGGGACAGGCAGGGTCAGGGCGGTGCGCATGCATTGGGCGATTTTTTCAGGAAGGGAATCTTTTTCGTCCAGATGGAGATCGAAGACCAGTTCGTCGTGAATTTGCAATAGCATGCTGGATGGTGATTGTTCTTTCTCGAGCAGGGTTTGAATTTTTGTCATGGCGATCTTTATCATGTCGGCGGCGGTTCCCTGGATGGGGGTATTGATGGCTATTCTTTCGGCCCCGGCCCGCACCGTGGCGTTGGCGGAATTGATGTTTCGCAATGGCCTCCTCCTCCCCAACAGGGTGTCCACGTAGCCCTGGGAGCGAGCCTTCTCGATGGTCGCTTCCATCAGGACCTTTATCTTTGGATACTGTTTGAAGTACTCCTTGATGATTTTGGCCGATTGTCCTCTCGGGATACCCAGTCTCTGTCCGAGGCCATGGGCGCTTATTCCATAAATGATGCCAAAGTTGACCATTTTGGCCGTTCGGCGCATATCGGGGATAACATCGTCAAGGGGGACGTGGTATATCCTCGCCGCCGTGGCGGAGTGAATGTCCTGATTTCGATTAAACGCATCCATCATGGCGGGTTCTTGGCTCAGGGCCGCGCAGATGCGCAGTTCTATCTGGGAATAGTCCGCTGCCAAAAGGGTGTAGTTTTCGTTCCTGGGAATAAACGCTTTGCGGATTTCGCGTCCCCTGTCGGTGCGAATGGGAATGTTCTGCAGGTTGGGGTTGGAGGAATTGAGCCTTCCGGTGGCGGTGACGGTCTGGTTGTAGGTGGTATGAACGCGGCCGGTTTTTTTCGAAATAAAGTTCGGTAAGGTATCGACGTAGATATTTTTCAGTTTGGTGGCGCCCCGGTGGTCGAGAATGCATTGCACAATTTCATGTTTGGGGGCCAAACGGGTGAGGACCTGTTCGTTGGTGGCGTATTGACCGGTTCTGGTTTTTTTGGGATTGGATTCCAGTTTGAGAATATCAAACAGAACCTGCCCCAATTGCTTGGGGGAATTGAGGTTGAAATCGGTGCCGCCGAGGGCGCGAATGCGTTCGGAAAGCGAGGAAATCTCATCGGCCAATGCCGCCGAAAAGGATTGGAGGGCCTCGGGGTCGATGCGAATTCCGGTCGCCTCCATTTTGGCAAGGACGGAAATCAGGGGAGCTTCCACCTCGTGGTAAAGGCGTTCCTGTCCCGTTTCCCGGAGCCTTTCAGACAAGATCGGCCTGAGTTGCAACGTGATATCGGCGTCCTCCGCCGCATAATCGGACACCGTCTGCAAGGGAACGTCCTCCAAGGACTTCTGCTTCTTGCCTTTTTCTCCGATGAGGGATGCGATGGAGATCGGTTTGTAGCCCAACAGGGATTGGGCCAGAAAATCCATATTGTGGCGTTGATCAGGATCGACCAGGGTATGAACGATCATGGTATCGAAGAGGCTGCCTTTGACTTCGATGCCGCATTGGAGCAGTACGCCGTAGTCGAACTTGAGGTTGTGCCCGATTTTTTCCGTTTCCGGATTCTCCAGCACGGGCTTTAGCAGTTCGAGGAACCGCTTCTGTTTTTCATCGTCTTTCGGCAAGGCGGCGTAGTAACCGGTTTGCGGCCGGTAGGAGAAAGCGATGCCGAGAAGCCTGGTATCCCGGGCGTCGAGGCCGGTGGTCTCGGTGTCGAAACAAAACGAATCCTGTTTCGCCAGATTCTCCACCAGTTCCTGCAGTTCACGCTCCGTTTGGACCAACTTGTAATCCGGTTTAACCGTTTCAATCGTCTTCAGGCTCGGCCTCTCCTCGCTTTCGGGAGCCTTGTCCGAGGTGTCTTTCCCTATTTCCAGGTCCATTTGCGCGCCGCGACCGCGACCGGCCACGAAGGCATCGCCAAAGAGCCGCTTGCCGATTGCGTTGAACTCCAATTCCACCAGAAGCGGTTTCAGAGCGGTTGGATCGGGGGGCTGCAGTGCGAATTGATCGATGGAGGCCTCGATCGGGGCATCCGTCCATATGGTGGCCAGTTTTTTGGACAGGGCGGCCTGCTCGGCGAAATTCTCCACGTTTTCCTTTTGTTTTCCTTTCAACTGATGGGTGTTCCTGAGCAATTCCTCTACCGATCCGAATCTTCGCAGCAACCTGGTCCCGGTTATCCGCCCGATTCCGGGCACTCCCGGAATGTTGTCGGAGCTGTCGCCCCACAGGCCCAGGAGATCGATTACCTGAAGGGGATCCTCCAATCCGTAGAGTTCGCGCACGTCTTCGACTCCCAGAATATCGGCATCGGAACCCTGACGACCCGGTTTGAAAAGGTATATGCCCGGTTCGACCAGTTGGGCAAAGTCTTTGTCGGGAGTTACCATGTAAACTTCGAAGCCTTCTTTGCGGTATCGTTTTGCCAGGGTGCCGATAATGTCGTCGGCTTCGTAACCGTCCTTGCGTAAAATCGGTATGTTGAAGGCCTCGGTCAGTTGAAGAATCTTGGGAATGGCCGCGCTCAATTCTTCCGGCATCTTTTCGCGCTGAGCCTTGTAGGGGGGATAGTCGATGTGCCGTTGGGTGGGGGCCTGGGTGTCGAAGGCAACCGCGATGTGAGAGGGCTTTCTCTTATGGATCAGGTCCAGCAGGGTGTTGAGGTAGCCAAATGCCGCGCTGGTGTTCAACCCCTTGGAATTGACGATGGGATTGCGCATGAATGCGAAGTGGGCCCGGTAGATGAGAGCCATTCCATCGAGCAGATAGAGCGTTTTTTCGGATGCCATGACGAGTGGAGAGTGGAGAGTGGAGAGTGAAGAGTGGAGAAATTTAAAGGAAGAAGGCTGAATAAAGAAGCCACTTTCGAGCTGCCAGCATCCAGGAACCTGTTGCTGTAGGCAAAAATTTCCTGACCCGGTTCTTGGGTGAAGCGCTAACTTGACCCTACTTTCCACTTTACTCTTTCCACTTTCCACTTTCCACTCTCTTCCCACATTACATCCGGGGCTCTTGCTTGACCAAGGTGTCCCACATCCCCCCGCCAACCCCAATTCGAAAAATTCCTCATTTTTCATTCCTAATTCCTAATTGGCGCGCCCTGGCACGCCTCTCACTCTCCACTCTTTTTCCCACCGTTTGAAATGAAACTACGAAAAAATTGTACCTATTCCCTGGTAGTGCCCACCAGCATGGGCCTGCGTTTTACTCCGGCCAATGCTCAGCCGGTTCACAGCAGTTCCCTGTTTGAGGTTCAGGTAACCAGCGCGGAAACGAATGTGGCAAGTATCCTTTCCTTTTTGGGAAAGCCGGTTAAGGTCCTGACCGGTTTTGTTGAGGGAAGTCCTATTTCGCGCATGATAAAGGACAACCTGGCCGGTCGGCACATGGATTATGAAGGAGCCGAACGCCTTCAGGAAGGGCCCTGGGGCCATAGGCATCAGATCAATTTTGCCGACACCGGTTTGGGAGCGCGCGGTCCTCGCGTATGGAACGACCGGGCCGGAGAAGTAGGCCGTCACCTCCAGGCCTCCGATTTCGATCTGGATAAGCTTTTCGGCCAGCAGGGGGTGCAGTTTGTCCACCTCTCCGGTCTGATCGCGGCCGTTTCTCCTCAAACCACACGGTTGTGTCTGGACTTGGCCCGCAAAGCCAGGGAACACGGCACCCTCGTATCCTTCGACCTGAACCACCGGGCTTCCTTCTGGCAGGGCCGCGAGGAGGAATTGGCTGAATCCTTTGCCGAACTGGCCAGCCTGACCGACGTGCTGATTGGAAACGAAGAGGACTTCCAGCTCTGTCTGGGATTCGAGGGTCCGGAAGCCGGCGGCGAGGATCTGGCGGGAAAAATCGAACGTTTCAAAAGCATGATTTCCGAAGTGAAGCGGGCTTATCCGAAGGCCTCGGTTTACGCGACCACCCTGAGGGAAGTCGTCAACGCCAATTGCCATTTATGGGGAGGCATAATTGCGGAAGGGGACAATTGGCACGTGGTCCATCCTCGGGAGATTGTGGTGCAGGATCGCATTGGGGGAGGCGACGGTTTTGTCGGGGGCATGCTCTACGCCATTTTACAGGGATGGGAACCGGAGAAATGGATCCAGTTCGGCTGGGCCTGTGGAGCCATGGTAAGCACTTTCCTGACCGACTACGGCCAACCGGCCGATGAGGATCAGGTATGGAGCGTTTGGCAGGGCAACGCGCGGGTAAAGCGGTGAAACCTTCTTGTGTTTCTCCGCGCAATATCCAATCTATCCCCTTTCACACCCGTATAAGACAAATGAAGGCAACTCCAATTTTATTGATTATTTTTGCTTGTGTCACACCGGCCGCCTGGGGGGAAAAGGTCCAGAAAATCGGCTACGTCAGCACGGCCTTTATCCTCGCCCAGCTTCCTCAGACGCAAAAAGCCAACGAGGAATTAAAGGAAATGCAGGTCAAGTATCAGGCTCAGGGGCAAACCTATTTGGATGAAATCAAAACCAAATACGACGACTTGGTGGAAAAATCCAGGACCGAGCAAATAACCGAGAATATGAAGCAACTGGGGCAGCAGGAACTGACCCAGATGCAGCAGGATTTTGAGGACCACAATCGCCAATCCCAGGAGACGTTGAACAAACGTCGCTCAGTGCTGATGAAACCCATCCTGAAGATGGTCAATGAGACCATTGCCTCCATTGCCGTCGAGCAAAATTTCGATTTGGTCATCGACGTGCAGGAATCGGGTGTATTATACGGAAGTCCCGAGTACAACCTGACCCGGAACGTGTTGGAGGCTCTCGGGGTTGAAGTTGAGGAAGAGGCGCCGTAGGTGCCAAGAGGAAAGAGGAAAGAGGAAAGAGGAAAGAGGAGGTAAGAGCGCCGTTGGCGTAATTGTCGTCAATGTATCGGCGGTTTCGTAGGGGCGAAGCATGCTTCGCCCATTGGGTATGCCCGGAAATCGTGATCTTGATCGGGATCGAAAACTAACATGGATGAACAGGATGGACAGGATTTAGGAATGGACCACGGATAACACGGATGAGGTTTTGGGAAATGACTCTCGCCAAGCACGCCAAGTTCGCAAAGACATGGAGAGGCAACTGGCTACGCCAAGGCCTACGGCGTGGTATGCAGAGGTAAATCTTAATCTTGATCGTGATCCCCCAATTCTTCATTCCTGTTTCCTCATTCCAAATTGGCGCCTTTGTGCGCCTTTGTGCCTTTGTGCCTTTGTGCCTTTGTGCCTTTGTGCCTTTGTGCCTTTGTGCCTTGCATTTAACGGCTTCCCCCCAGACCCCGGAGGAGGCCGAGGCCTATTATGAAAAAGCCCTGGTTCTCTTTGGGGGCGCGGAGGACTATGATCAGGCGGCGCGGTTGGCCAAAGCGGCGGCGAATGCGGGCCACGCCAAGGCCCAAGTCCTTTTCGGGTATATGCATAGTCGAGGGTTGGGCGCACGGCGCAGTTGGAGCCGGGCCGCTTATTGGTGGCGACTGGCGGCGGAGCAGGGCTACGCCCCGGCTCTCTTCAACCTGGCCACCCTGCATTGGTTAGGGATCGGAGTGCGGGAGGACTATACCCAGGCGCGAGTGATGTTGGAGCGCGTAGTGGAACCGGCAGTCAAAGTGGCTGATTCCATGGAAGATTATGACCTGTACCAGATGATTCGGGCTGAGTCGTTTTGGCGGTTGGGATTGACCTACCAAAATGGCTACGGGGTGGGTAGGGACCCTGTGAAAGCGGCCCGGTTGTTTGAAAAGGCCGCCGTGGCGGGTCACTACCAGGCCATGCTTCAGACCGGTTTGCATTACGCCTTGGGTGAGGTTTTTCCGGCGGATACGGATAAGGCCGATCTCTATTTGAACATGGCCATGGCCCGGACCGGCCAGGTTGCTCCCCTGGAGTTGCGGTCCTTCTACCTGGAGGGGATCGAACGGGAGGACAAATACCGGGAGGAGTTGAAGGAAATTGGGGAACGGGATGGGGAAGCGTTGGCCTTCCTGCAAATGACCTGTGGCGTAACCCTCTTCAACAAGAGTGATCAGGAGGGGGAGAATTTGTACGGCATGGCCCGGCACTGGTTGCGTCTGGCGGCGGAGGCCGGTCAGCCGCAGGCCAAAACCTACCTCGGATTGCAATACCTCCTGGGCCTGGGGGGGGAAAAAGATTTTGTCAAAGCGGCTCTTTTGTTGGAGGAGGCGGCTAAAACGGGTATGAGTTTGGCCGCCTACTACTATGCCATCATGCTCCAACAGGGCCTGGGAATGGAAAGAGACCCCGACCGGGCTACCGTATATTTTCGCCGGGCTGAAAGGAGCTGCCTTTACCAGGCCATCGGGGCGGTGGACAATCCCGGGGAAGCTCTATTGCAGACCCCGGCCCGCTTGGTCCAGGTTACCCTGGAGGCCTCGGCAACCGACTTGACGGCCAGGGCATGTTTTGGTTTTGCCCTGGGATTGGGTTTCGGCATTCCCAAAGATCCGACCGTGGCTTGGCTGATTCTGGAGGGGTGCGCCAAGGCCGGTAATCCGGTGGGCCAATTTGCCCTGGCTCAGACCCTTATGGCCGGCAGAGGTCCCAATTTCGATAGCGGCAGGGCGTTTGAATTGTTTGAAAAGGCCGCCGCGCAAGGCCACTTGTGGTCCAAGTTGGAGGCGGGATTGATGCTGCAACAGGGGGCCGGATCACGGTCCAGCCGGTATGGCAAGGCGCTGGCTTACTTCACGGATTGCATAGCGGCGGGAATTCCAGCCGCCAAAAGCAATCTCGCGCTCATGTACCTGGAGGGCAGGGGAGTCAAATCCGACCCAAGAAAAGCGGAGGAACTTCTCCTGGCCGCCCATGAGGAAGGCGCTAGAAAGGCCAAGCTGATTCTGGGACACCTTTATTATAACGGTCGGGGGAAGGTAGCCCGGGATTATGAAAAGGCTCGTGAATTTTATGAACTTGCCCTGGAGGAGGAATTTACCGAAGCCAATTTTTATTTGGGCGAAATCCATGCGGAGGGAAGAGGCGTTGAACGTGATTTCCAACGGGCCGCGCTTTACTATCGCGCTTCGGCCCGCCGAGGTCATGCCGAGGCCGCTTTTCGTTTGGGCATGATGTTCAAGGAGGGAAGAAATGTGGCCTTGAATTACGACGTGGCGGCATATTGGCTGCAGGCAGCGGCCTGGCAACAGCACAATTTGGCCTACTACCACTTTTCCGAAATGTTGGAGTTTGGATGGGGGGTGGCAAAAAATGAAAAAGCCGCCTATGAAGCCTACCAATCCCTCCTGAAGCAGAAATCAACGCCACTGGCGCGCCTGGGGAAGGCCAGATGCGAGCTTTTCGGCAAGGGCGGCGCTCCCCGCAGATTTTCCTCCATCGCCGGTTCGCTAAAGCGTTTGTTAGCAACTGATGAAGCCAGCGCTTCCGCCTATCTAGGCCTCTGTTATCACCTATGGGCCCATCACAAAGAGAAGATCAACCGGAGCCACCTGAGAAGATCTCGGGAATATTTCGACCGGTCGGTGGAATTGAACAGTCCGGTGGGAATGACGGAATTGGCCAAATTGCACCTGGCCGACAAGGTAGAGAATGCCTCAACCCTCCAAGCTATGAAATTATTGACCCGGTCAGCCGACCTTCGCTACCCCGAAGCGGCTTTCCTGCTGGCCAAGGCCCATGTCGATGGAATTGAAGGCGCTCCCGAGATGGAAGCTTGCATCGAATACCTGAATTTGGCCGTGGATGGGCAAATCGAAGGGGCAGAGGAGTTGTTGCGCCAGCTCGAAAAGGAAAGCGGGACGGACCGGCCTATTCCCGTCTACAGCGGCGCCCCAGCATAATACCCCCACAGCACGAAGGTTAATCGTGATCGTGATCGAAAACAGAAGGGACTCTCGCCAAGCTCGCCAAGATCGCTAAGAGGCGCCGATGGCGCCAATTATTAATTAGGAGAAGGTAGTGGTGAAGATGGCGCAGCCATACTCATAATTCAGTGATACGGACGTTACGCCAACGACACACGGCTCCAGGAGCCCAGCGCTCCCTGCTGTTTGGACTATCATGAACCTCGAACGCAATATGGCCTTTCCTGCCAAGCCGCTCGAATGCGAACTCGGGGTCGAAGTTCTCAACCCGGTCGGCCAGCTTGGCCGTGTCCAGGGTAGCAATATGCACTCCATTTATCCAAGTCTCGATAACGGGTAGTCTGCCAACGCAACGAATTCGGATCGTATTCCAGTCATTGGGTTTCCACGCATTAAGGAAATCTTCCAACGGTGCGGCATAATCGGGTTTAAATTGAGGCCTGTTCAGGTAGCCCTCCCTGAGGTTTGAAACTTTGAAGTTGGGTTGCTCATCGCCGTTGATCACAAACGGATAGGCGCGGAAATTCCAGAGGCCATTACCATAAATTCCTCCAATAGCGCCGTTGGGCCGGTGATCGAGTAAAATCTGAAATCCTACCGTGCCCACTTCATGAGCCCTAACCATAATCCCCGTGTCGATTGGAAAATCCGGCCAGGCTTCGAGGGTCAGTTCGAAATCGCCGTATTTTTCATCCGACATCAGGTATCCGCCCAGAACCGTTCCCGGAACCTGACCACCGGTAATCGCGCCATCGACGACTTTCCAGACACCGGTGTTTTCTACTTTTGCACGTAGTCCGGCATTGGAGCTTTGTTTATGATACGCGACTACGGCTTCCCGCAACTCTGCCGATGGTATTTTCTCAAATTCCGGTGTTGTCGGAACATAGAGTCGCGGCACGGCGTGCCAGCCCTCAAGCGTCTCTCCATCGAACAATCGGACCGCATCGGATTCCTTTGCCCAGACCGATAGCGATACCCAGGTCATAAGGCAAACGATCACTGGGATGCGGGGTATGAAGCGCTTCATGGCATCCGATTGAAATTTTTTTCTGAAGCGGACCAGGTAACCTTAAAACCTTGGAGGCTTTAAAGTTCCTTGACATAGATGTTCTTCCATCGCACCTGAGCCCCCGGCCACCAGCGGCTCTTGCCTAGCCAGTCATTACTGCCGTTGTTGTGAACCTCCAGGGAAATGTGTCCCTTGCGTCCCAACATTTCCCAACAGGCTTCCGCATCGTAATTTTCCCATTCGATATTGGCCGTATCCATTACAGCGATTTTCAGGCCGTTGACCCAGGTGGTGACCTTGGGAATCCGACCTTCCACCCGTACTTTTACGGTATTGAATTCGCCTACCTTCCAAACTTTTAAAAAGTCTTCGACGTCCGCCGCATAACTGAGAATGCCATACGTCTTCTCATTCAATTCAACCCGACCGGCCTTGGGATTAGGGTTTGCTGAAATCAAGCGTATGGGATTGTTGTCCTCATCCAACTCCGCATCGATGGCGAAAGGCATGCCGTGGATGCCGGCCACACCGTTGCCGTAAAAGCCGCCAATTCCACCTTGGGGCCTGTGATCGACCAGGACCTGTAGCCCGGGATTTCCCTCTGCCACCGTCCGCACCAATAAACCCGTATCCGTATACCAGTCCGGTTTGATGTCCATCATCAGCTCAAAATCGCCAAAAGCCTCTTTCGACACCAGGTAGGCTCCTACTCCGCTAGCGGGCGGATCCTGCTCACCCACAATGGCCCCGTCTACTACCGTCCACTTTCCGACGTTCTTTTTCGCTTTTTCAAGCGCTTCTCCTTTCAGAGCCCACTGGAACGGCGCTCCGGGATAACGAGGAACCGGCAATCGCGGCATCTTCTTCCACCCCTTCAAAGTCTCGCCGTCAAACAGGCTCCGGAATCCTTCCGGCGGCGTATTATCGGATGATTCGTCATCACTGGCGAATACGGAAGATTGGATGCAAAAGGCCATTAAGGTAACCACCAATAGAGAGGCCCTCATGAATACGATACAGGGGGAAGATTTATAAGTCATTCATGGATTACTGTTCAAACTGCTGAAATTGTCCAGAATCTTTCACGCGTCAAATCCGGGGTAGGGTGAATGTTAGGTTGTTCCACGAGGTGACGGTTGATTAGGCTATTGCCATAATATACCGACGTTATGAAACGATTCCTTTCCCGACAGGTCGGAAAAGCCGGCATTACCGAGTTCCGATTCGACTTCGATCGAGCCGCTACCTTCCTTTTCCTCGGATTATTCTGTTTCCTCGGACCTGCCCCAATGCGGGCCGAGCAACCCAACATCCTGCTTATCCTCACCGATGATCTCGGTTGGCGGGATCTCAGTTGTTACGGGAGCGACTTTTACGAAACCCCGAACCTTGACCGACTGGCTTCCCAGGGATTGCGTTTCACCGACGCCTATGCCGCGGCGACCGTCTGCTCTCCCACCCGCGCGGCTTTGCTCACGGGGAAGACCCCGGCCCGGCTTCATATCACCGATTTCCTCAGCGGTCTGGAATTTCCTCATGCCGCCCTGACACCGCCGGATTGGACGCGGTATCACCTGCCTCACGAAGAAGTCACGCTTGCGGAGATGCTGAAGCCGGCTGGTTACGAGACGTTCTATTTTGGCAAATGGCACCTGGGAGGTGAAGATCACTTTCCCGTCACCCAGGGATTCGACCACAGTGCGGCGGAAGGCGCGAGTGGCTGGCCTGCGGCCTATTTTTATCCCTGGCCTGCGGTCAGGAACCTGGAGGGCAAGGAAGGCGATTACCTTACGGACCGCTTAACCGATGAGGTGATCGAGAGCTTGGAACAACCTCATGAACACCCCTTTTTCATCTTCCTGTCCTATTATACGCCTCATCGTCCCACCCAGGCCAAGGAAGAACACATCCGGAAGTACGAAGCGAAGCTTACTCCCGATCAGGTCCAACGCAATCCGGTTAATGCCGGGATGATGCACAGCCTGGACGAAAATGTCGGGCGGGTCATGCAGTTGCTCGACGACCTGAAATTGGCGGAAAACACGCTCTTGATTTTTACTTCCGACAACGGCGGCAACCACTATGCGGATATACCCCAGAAGACCAACAATGCCCCGTTACGGGACGGAAAGGGTTCCGCCTATGAAGGGGCCTATCGCGTACCTCTCATTATACGGTGGCCAGGGAATGTCCCGGCAGGAATAGAGACGGGTGAGCCGGTGAGCAGCATCGATTTCTTCCCTACCTTTCAGGCATTGACCCTGCAGGAGCGGACTGCGGAACAGCAACTCGATGGGGTCAATCTCCTCCCTCTACTGCTAGAACAACAGCCTCTTGGGCGGAAAGCCCTCCATTGGCATTATCCCCACTACCATCCCGGAGGAGCATCGCCCCATGGAGTCATTCGAAAGGGAAAGTATCGTTTGATCGAGCATTTCGACGGAACACCCGCGGAAATGTATGATATCGAAAACGATATTGGGGAGACCGTGAACCTGGCCAGATCCATGCCGGAAAAGTCGGAGGAATTGTTGGCTGAGCTTCGCCAATGGCGACAGGATGTGGGCGCCCAGATGCCTTCCTTCAACCCCAATTACGATCCCGACCGGGTGCACGAATCATTTTTCCACCCTTTACGTCCCAAGCCCGCCAGGAATTGACCACGGATTACACTGATGGGAACGGATTTTGGAATGAAATGGTAGGAAGGTTTATCGTGATCATGATCGTGATCGTAATCTTGATCGATAGAAGGGGAGGGGAGGTGCCGATTAGAAATTAGGAATTGACTCTGGCAAAAAAGCTCAAAGGTCACGCTCCAGCATCCAGCATCGAGAACCCAGAACCCAACTCCTAACCCCACCAGGGCTCGCCTGGGGCTAAACGGCTTCGCATGAAATCCTCATTGAGATCCAGGCCGAGGCCCGGTTGGTCGGGGACGCGGAGGATACCCTCCCTCACCACCGGGGCCGTATCGTTGGACATTTGCTCGATCACTCGGCCAGGACGTCCGAGAGAGCTCTCGGAACGGTAGAAGTTTTGCATGGCCAAAGAGAGGTGGGCCGAGGCAAAGGTCCTGACCAGGCTGCCGCGGTTGTGCAAGGCCACGGGGATCCGCGTAATGGCCGCGTAATCCGCAATCTTGGAAACACCGGTTATGCCGCCTGCATAAGCAATATCCGGATGAATGATGTCTACGGCCAAGTTGTCCAGAAAGGGTTTGAACTCCCGGAGAGGCTCCAGTTTCTCTCCTGTCAGAATGGGGACGGGGGATTCCTGGCGGAGCATCTTCCATCCGTCGGAATAGCGAACATCCAGGGCATCCTCTACGAAACTCACCTCGAACGGTTCCGAGGCTTTGCAGATGGCAATGCCGCTCGGCGTGTCGAACTCGCCATGACAGGCAACCCCGAGTTCAAACGTGTCTCCCACGGCCTCGCGCAAGGTGGAAAGTCCCGCTTTATATTGTCTCAGGTCCTCCCCGCTCACCGTGGGATGGAAAGGTTTTCCGACGGGGAAGGCCTGGTCGATATTGAACTTGTAGAAATCGAAACCTTCAGGTTTTTCCTTCATCTCCTGAACCCAATCGCGGCAGGAAACCGGGTCATGCATGTCTTTGAGGAAATCGCAGTGGGAATACATGAGGCATCCGTCGCGAAAAGGGCCGCCGAGCAATTTATAAACGGGTTGACCGGTAATTTTTCCCGCCAGGTCCCAGAGGGCGGTGTCGATACCGCTGATCGTTGAATAATGCCCCATAAACGGATGTTGCAGGGCGGTCATACGGTAGAAGAGATGCTCGATGGCCATCGGGTCCGCTCCTATGAGCCCGGCGGGTCCGCCCTTCAATTTATTGGAGCCGGGATATTGCCCTGCCGTCATGTGCTTCAGGAAACCGCGGGCAATGGGGCCGCTTACTCCAGCCTCGCCGTAACCAACCAGGCCCGCGTCGGTTTCAATCTTGATGAGACAGCCATCAAACAGGAAGTCGAGTTGCATGGCCTTGACCGCGGTTATCCTGACCTGTCCTTCATAGGGAGCCGCCGCCGACCTGAGACCGAATAAGGAAGCGCCAAAAGGCAAGGTAAGGGCAAGGCGGAGAAAATCTCGTCGCGACTGGTTGCGTTGCATCAAATGCTGGGTTCTGGGTTCTGGGTTCTGGGTTCTGGATGGACTCTCGCAAAGCTCGCCAAGGACGCCAAGATTCATTTTATTTAACAAGGATGCACAGGATGGATAGGATAGAATGCCCGGGACAAGCGCGTGCAACCCTAACTCGGCGCCAGCACCAACGCCAACGGCGTTGAACCCCAGAGCCCAGCGTCGTGAAGCGCACACTGGGTTATTGATCACCCGTATGATCGAACCCCGTTGGGGTTCAAAATTTCTTATCCATTCCTACCCAGTGTGTGCTACACGACACTGGGCTTTGGAGTGGAACTGCTTTGCAGTTCTTTTTTCTTGGCGCCGCAGGCGCCCTTAGCGCTCTTGGCGAGCTTTGCGAGAGGAAATCCGTGGTTTATCAAGCTGCAAATTCCAGGCCGCGCATGGTTCCGGTGGAACTGGCAAATTTGTCGGATTCGATGCCCATCCGTTGTAGCATGGATACAAAGAGATTGGGCAGCGGGTAGTTGCGCTGAGTGTCGAAAGCGAGGTGTTGGCCGTGCTTGAAGCCGCCGCCGGCAAACAGGGTGGGTAGATTCAAGCAGGTGTGAGCGTGCGCATTACCCAAGTTGGATCCGTAGAGAATCATCGTGCGATCCAACAACGTCTCTCCGTCTTCCTCAAAGGTCTTCATGTCTTCGAGCAGGCCCGCGATAAGCTTCATATGCCAAGTGTCGATAACCTCCAACTGCCCTAGCTTTTCCTCGGACTTTCCATGATGCGAAAGATTGTGGTAGCCATCGCTGACGGTTTTCCCGTCGACTTCGATGGCGGGGGAATTCACACTGTCGAGGAGGAGCGTAATGAGGCGCGTCGAGTCGGACTGAAATGCCAATCTGGAGATTTCATACATCACCCGAACTTTTTCCATGTAGTCGCGGGGACTGCTGGGATCGATCGGCATGGGAACGTCTATTTTTGGCTTAGGCCTATACTCCCATTCCTTGGAAGCCTCCATCCGTTTCTCCAGGTCCCGAACGCTGCCGAAGTATTGCTCGAGCCTCTGCTGGTCCGCTCCTCCCAAATCCCGTTGAAGGGACTTGGCTTGATCGCCCACCGTATCCAGGATGCTTTGACCCAGTTCCAGTTTACGCACCTGTTCCTCTGTTTCTTCCGGGCTGCCCTGAAAAAACATGCGCTTAAACACACCGGAAGCCGACTGATCGCAGGGAATCATCACTCCTGATCCCGTCCAGGACAGACTGCGGATACCTGTGCTTACATTGACTCCAAGAGTAAATAAAGGGAAGCGGGTTAGATGGCCAATTTCCTCGGCCATTACCTGGTCGAGTGAAATCGTATTTCGGAATCCCCCGCTCGCCGGGTGAGGCGCGGCGGTAAGGAAGCAATTATCGGCTGGGTGACCTCCATCCACGTCGGGATGCGATACTCCACTGAATACCGTGAAATCGTTTCGGTGCTCCTTGAGCTCATTCAAGTAGGGAGAAAGCTGGTACCCGACCCCTGTTTCCTTAGGAAAAAAGTGCTCCGGGAGCAGACCCAGGTTGTTACAGATTGCCAGCATGCGGCGTGGCGTGGATTGAGCGCTAGCGACTGCCTTGGCAGTGTAACCGGCAAAGGCGGGTCGCATGGCATCGAGCATGGGAAGGGATAATGCGATGCCTGCATTGCGC
This sequence comes from Opitutales bacterium, assembly GCA_022824405.1. Taxonomy (GTDB): domain Bacteria; phylum Verrucomicrobiota; class Verrucomicrobiia; order Opitutales; family UBA2995; genus JAABVD01. The sequence continues at coordinate 21,473 of JAJDZZ010000010.1, read as the reverse complement.
AGGAATTTGCGGCGTGAAAGGGCTTGCCGTGTGGAAACGAAGGGGGTGGAGGGGGGCGTCTTCATCTGATCCGTAACTACTTATTAAGAAATAAGGTGCTATTGACAAGTCCTAAAATGAGCGTGCGCAGGCCGTAGTTATCGGGTTCGCTCTTTCTTAAAATGGCTTCGACCTCCTGGCGGTCGGAAAACCGGATGGGAGCGCCGGTGGCGTAGATGGCGAGTTGGTTCACGAGGTTACGGGCCAGTTGCTCTTCGTCGGTCAAAAGGTGCTGCTTCAATTCGCGGATGTCATGAAACGTTCTACCATCGGGAAGTTGTCCCGCGGCATCGACCGGCAATCCTATACGGTAACGAAATGGATCTCCGTTGTGCCCAACGCCTTGAACCGGTTCTCCCTCCCCTTGCCTCGTTGTCCGATAGCGATCGCGCCAACCACCCATGACATCAAAATTCTCCAGAGCGAAGCCTGCGGGATCGATCTTGACATGGCAGACGTTGCAGCTCTCCTGGGAGCGATGCATGGCCAGTTGCTCGCGAATGGTCTTTGTTCCCCGAATATCGGATTCGATTGCTTGAACCGAGGGAGGAGGTGGAGGAAAGTGGTAGCCAAGTATGCGTTCCATGATCCAGACGCCACGAGTTACCGGAGAAGAAGTCGTGCCGTTGGCAGTCACTTTAAGAACGCTCCCCTGGGTCATAAAGCCGCCTCTCGGGCTATCTTCGCTCAGTTCGACCGGCCGGAAATAAGCGCCGCGAACGCCTTCGATTTCGTAGAGCGTGGCTAGGCGTTCGTTAATGACAAGGAAGTCCGAGTCTATCAAATAACTAACACCCAAGTTGTCTTTGATGAGCTTCTGGAAATAAAGCTGGGTTTCTTCCTCCATCGACTCTACGAGCGCATCGTCCAACTGGTATTCGGGATAGAGTTCCAGATCGGGGCTACTATCGCGCATTTTTCGTAGATCCAACCAGTAATTGAGGAAAGCGTCGACGAATCGGCGAGTTTTGGGGTCGTCAAGCATACGCTCTACCTGCCGATTAAAAGTTCCGGATTTAAGAATTCTTCCATTGGCAGCAAGTTTAAGAAGCTCGTCGTCAGGAGCGGAGTTCCATAAAAAATAGGAAAGCCGTTCCGCCAATGCGTAGCCACCAAGCCGTACCTCAGTGGCCTGATGATATATGAATCCTGGCGATGCAAGCACGGCAGTATAGCCGGCGATCATGGATTCGGTGAAGTTGTGCCCGTTGGCAAGCGCGTCGAGAATCAGATCTAGAAAGCGATCGTGATCCGCTTTGCTTACCGTGCCTCGATAGGCTTGTTGGAGGAAGTTCTTAAGCAAGCGGTCCGCGTCCTTGGATGGGCGTTGGCTTTCGGCAAAAACATGCGCTCTGGGTGGCTGCATATTATTGGCATTGTAGATACCAAGGAGAATATCTTGCGTCTCTCCCACAGAACTCGGCCGTTTGTAATTGGGATACTCCTCTATATGGTAGCTGTCCGTTGCATTGGCTGGATTCGAAACCGTCTTCAAATTCCCAAACAGCAGTTTATGGCCGGACGGAGGCCAGCTCTCGTTCAAGGGACCTTCAACTTCCATCCATTGGTAGGCAACTCCGGGCATTCCGTCTTCTTCTTCAAAGGGATTCTTGAAGTGGGGTGGACGCGACCGGACCAACCGAGCGGCGTCGGGGCGGATCGTTTCTCCCGCCTTCAGCCAGACTTCAATCTCCTGCACGGAGGGTTCCGGTCCAAAGTCGAAGTTACCCAATCTCCTCAAGATTCGAACCGGAAAATCGGAGTAGATGGTGATCGGTTCAGTCCGTCGGCCTTTACTGACTTTCGAGAAATCGGGGGACATCCAAACCGTGTATCCTGCGAACTTTAGACGATAGCGTCCGGAAACCGGCGCTCGAAATTCGTCGAACTGAATCTCCACGTGCTCGTAAGCGCTCATGACCGTGACCACGGCTTCTTCGTGCCTGCGAGCGGGATCCGAATGGTCGCCCGGAAGCGGACGGATCCATATTTCTCTTTTGTCGGTCGGTTGAATATTCAAATCCTCACGTATCTCATATCCTTGTACCGGATACGTTCTACGAATTGCCGGTCCGTTACCTCTGGTGAACTTATACTGATCCCAGGAGTAGTAGCGCCGTCGGAGCGGTTCCGGCGTATCGACCTGCTTGATTACGGCTTCCCGCAACGCGCTTTCGCCCACGGTAAGATACCGGGATAATTGGATGTGTGAAACGTCGAGCGCTTCCCCCGATTTATTGTATCCATGCGCCACCCGATCCTCCGGCAGCGAATCCCTGATCGTCAAATAAGGAAGAGAGAGCAAGTCGCGCACCGAGTTTTCATATTCATAACGATTCAGGCGTCGTTTGACAGATCGACCGATATCAGCCTGCATTTTTTGCTCGGTGTCGATGATTTCAGCCGAAACCAGCTCCAGGAACTCAATTAAATGCGATTTCCCGGGTCGCCGCTTTTCCTTGGGCGGCATCTCACCAGACTTGGCGCGGTCGTGAGCCTTGATCCAAGTTTTGAGCGTATCGGGAGTGATCGGCTGTTCCGCCAGCGACCACAGGTCCAGATCTCCCTTCATTTCCACGTCGTCATGACAGCCGGCACAGTGTTGATCGATGAATTCGGAAATTCGGGCCGGCAATGAGTCGGGGCCTCCGTTTCCGGCGAGCGAAAGCGGGTTTGCAACAAGGCCAAGGAAGGCTAACCCCTTCAAAGCGTACACAAAAACCGGGGGTTTCCTCATGAAAAAGGAATCAAATAATACCCGAGTTAACGACATCGGGGAAGATTGTGTGATGAATAATGAATGGACCCGACTGCAAATATTCCCACAAACCTTGTCAGGGTCAAGATTTGCTTTCTTCTTCCGGACTTGACCCTGCTGATTAAACCCGATGGAGGCTGTTAACGATTTTGCAATCCGGTTGCGTTGTGATTGAATGAATCGATTTTATTAGATCCTATCCCTATGAAAAAAAGTTGTGCACTATTCCTGGCCTTGGCCGTGGTCCTTGTCGGATGCGAGACGATTCGTCCTGAGGGTTATCGACAGGACATCCAAAGACCTTGAAGTGCAGGAAATCCCCTTTGAGCAATTGCAGTTCGATTAGTGGTATGAACCGGAGCGTCCCTTCAATGCATTAACTCTTCTAAGGAATAAAAAAACCAAAAAGGTATAACAAAATTTCAAAGGATATTCATGTTACACAAAATTCTACTCATATTCATTGTGCTGAGTGCATCAATTGTAGTCGCACTCTCACTCGATAATCTTGAGACCCCTGCCGTCGAAGCGGAAAAAACAGAAGGGACTGCTGAAATCTCTACAAAACCGTCAATCGTTGCTTTAGCGACTATTATGAAAAATTTCCGCGCATCGCTAAGCAGTGAACTCCTTGACGCGGCATCCTACCCACTCGGACACAAAGAATCTTACTCATGGACGAATACTCCGCCAAGTATGGGCGGCGATCGCGGCGGTATCCGTTTTGGCGGATTGTCCGCTGAACAATTGACAGATTTTTATGAAGTTCTGGATGCATTTTTAAGTGATGACGGCTATACCAAAGTCTCTCTGATTACCAAAGAAGTTGAAACGCATCTCAGCAAAATCAGACCCGGCTTTTGGGACCCGAATCATTACCATATTGCTCTGTTTGGTAACCCGGAGACAGATGGATCGTGGGGTTTCCAGTTGGATGGGCATCATTTGGCGCTCAACTTTCTGGTACACGGCGATGAAGTCTCTATTGTTCCCGCCTTCATTGGATCCGAACCGGCAACCGTCAACGGCATTGAGGTGCTTGCGGATGAAAGAGGCAACGCTTTCGCCTTAATGAACAGTCTCAATGCCACGCAAAAAGAGAAAGCAATTCAAACGGGTCGTCGCAGACTCCAAGTCGGTCCCGGCAGATCAGAAGATCCGTTTCTGAATTACGATTACTCCGATTTTGTGGGGGTCGGTCTGAAAGCATCGGAGATGAACGCTACTCAAATAGAGCACCTACGGAATCTGATTAAGACGTATGTCTACAACCTTGAAACCGAATTTGCAGATGTCTGGATGGCGGATATTGATATCGGACTCGACCATACTTATTTCGTCTGGATTGGTGGTACGACCACGGATGATCCCGTCTACTATCGCGTTTTCAATCCCGCGGTTTGGATCGAATTCAACAACGAAGGCGGTGTCGGTGGTGGACGTAGGCGCGGTGGAAGCGGAACCCGCGAGGGCTATCTGGATCACATCCACTCTATTACCCGAGCACCGAACGGAAAAGACTATGGCATTTTCGCCTTGAATCAGGGTCCTAAAATGCTCTTGGAACATTATGCCCTCAAAGGTCACCGCGGAATTACCAACATATTAATTGATTATAGCCTTTCAAATTTGCCAGTCAGGGAAAATATGGAGGCACCGTAATGCTTGAAAATGTATTAGAAGAAGACGAGGAGCAGTGTCGAGAAGAACGAATTCCGACGCTGGGTCCTGACAAGGCGCGATTGCTCGCTAAACGGGCTAACCCTCCCCTTGGCGGCTGCCCCGCTAAAAGGCAAATTCCTGTCAGTAAATCTCTGGGAATGAAGGCAGTAACGCTGTTCATAATTCTCATAGCGGGGATTGCTTTATCAAGTACGGAAGAGGCGTATGCTGTGAATGCGGACAGGAACCTTCCGATGGGGAATGCCGAGGATATAAGAATTGAGGGAGATGTAGTTCACTTTGCTGCGCAAAAGCAGGGAAGTCCGCAGTCCATGTGGTTCGGTTTTCGAATAAAAGGAGCCAAAGGTAAAAAAATTACCTGCATTTGGGAGCGAACCAATGAAGTGCTTGGCAGTGGTTCCCTTGGTGCTGCTGTACCTGTCTACAGAGCTTTTGATAATGAACCGTTCAAGCGCATTCAGGCATCGGCATGCGAATATCAGCCGGAACATAACAGATTTGTCTTTGACATCCCTTGTGAATCGGACGAAGTGCATGTCTATTACTGTTATCCTTATGGTCCGACGGAATTAGATGCGTTCTTCTCGTCTATCCAGGATAGCGAGTTTGTGCGGATTTCAACGTTGACAAAGAGTGAAGGTGGAAGGCCCTGTAAACTGCTGGAAATATCCGACAAAAGGGGAAAAGGTAAAAAGCAAGTATGGTTTACAGCCCGAGCACACTCTGGTGAAGTTACCGGATCTTTCGTGCTTGAAGGTGTCGTAGGGAATATCTTAGCCGATCCAAAGATTCTGCAAAAGGCTGACTTCTATTTTGTCCCTTTTGTGGACACCGATGGCGTTTGGCTTGGCTACTATGGAAAGAATAGAGAACCCCGGGATTTTAATCGCGACTACTGTTTGGATCCCATCAGACCTGAAATTGATGCTATACTCGAAGCAGTCCGTTCAAAAAGCTCCGGAAGGGTTGATTACTCGTTTGATCTCCATGCTCCGACGCCGGGAGGCCCAGTTTATCTTGTCCCGCCAAAGCTTTCGATAATCAGCGAGGAGGAGTGGAGGGAATGTTATAAATTTGCAGCGACGCTGGAAGAATTCTCCCCTGAAAGCTGTCCTGCAACGTTCAGCGAATTCTTAAGGCGCGCCAGGCCCGCAGCCATGAATTGGACAAATGTTAACTATGACACGACCAACACGACATTCTTCTATAGAGCCTATGGAGCTTTCTCGTTTATTCTCGAGACCGCTTACCATCGCGGCGAGGGTATGAGCGGGAAAGTCCTGGAACCAGACGATTGGCGAAATCTGGGGCATGGTTTGACGGAGGCTCTGAGAGCGTTGTTGGATGGTAAGCTGAAAGAGATTGGCGAGATAGAAGACAGAGGCATTGATATTTTGTCCGAATGGCACCTTGTCCAACTGCCGGGCAAGGTGAAGCTATCCGAGGTAGATGAGACTCTTGAAATAGAATCTGTGGAAGTGGAGACAAAGGGTGATTCTTTCGTTTGGCTGGCTTCGAATGCTGTATGTGAGACGGTCTCATTGGATTATGAATTGGAAGGGACAATAAGACAGTGCCAACTATCTCTGAAAGAGGTAGGCGCTTCAAAGGCTCTTCCAACTGGAAGAATTGAAACCTACAACATTGAGCTCGATGCTTCTTCGACATCCTTTAAGAAGCGCGCTGAAAATATGAAGCGGTTTCGCGTTCTGCTGCGGATAGATGGATTGAATGGCAAACTTCGGATTACGTTATCCGGCATCTAACCCCCACCTTGGCGGCTGCGCCGCTAAAAAGGAAATTCCTGTCGGTAATAGCCTTCAATAGAAAAACTACTAGTGTGGTGTATCGTTAATTCGTTCACACAAACTGTGAACTTCTTCCAGGGTTACCCAAAGGGGTCAAACGTAGAAAATAGAATTTCCCTTCACTATAGTCATCGTGAATTGATTGGAATGGCTCTGGTTGTTGGCCGTTCAGGCATCGGATAATAAGGGAAATTCTATTTTCTACGTTTGACCCCTTTTTTCCACCAGGCGCGGCAAGGATGCCGCCGCCCTACCGCTTAGGTTTTGAAATGGTAGGGCAATCGCGTCCCCGCGATGCCGTAACCTCTTCTATATCCGGGTTTTTTGTGATGGATTATTTAAGATTCACCACGCTAGCTCCCAGCCACCGGCGGCAAGGGCCACTCGTCGCCAGCCGTGAAGCCGCCATCGACGTAAATGCACTGCCCGGTGAGGTAATCCGAGGCAGGCGCGGCGAGAAAGACGGCTGTGCCGACCAAGTCTTCGGGCGTCCCCAAGCGGTTGAGCACAACCCGCCCCTCGCCCCAGGCACGCATGGTTTCGTCGGCCCACAGCTTCTCGGTGAGCGAGGTGATTATAAAGCCCGGGCAGATGGCGTTGACCTGGATGTTGTGCGACCCGAACTCAATGGCTTGGCCCTTGGTGAGTTGGCCGACGGCCCCCTTGGTCGCGGTGTAGACCGACACATTGGCAAAGGCGTAGCCCGTGGTCAGCGAGCCGATGTTGATGATCTTGCCGCCTTGGCCGCGCTCGATCATCTGGCGGCCGACCTTCTGGCTGAGGAAGTACAGGCCCTTGAGGTTGACGGCCATGATCTGGTCGTAGTTTTCCTCCGAAACCTCCAAGATGGGCTGGCGGATGTTCATGCCGGCATTATTGAACAAGATGTCTATGGGACCGCATTGCTCCAAGGCCGCATCCATGCCCTCCAAGTCGGCCATGTCCAACTCGACCGCGCGGGCTTTGCCGCCGGAGGCCTCAATGGCAGTGACGGCTTCGTCGAGTTGGCTGCGGGTGCGGGCGGCGCAAATAACTGTGGCTCCGGCCTCAGCCATGCCCGCGGCCACTCCGCGACCAATGCCGCGACTGGCGCCGGTGACGAGGGCGACTTTTCCCGCTAGCGAAAATAGATTCACAATACACTCCTTCGTTGTCAGTGGTTGCGTTGATTAATGACATATACGTGCCTTCGACCACTTGGATTTCAGGCCTGCTGCAATCGGATTAAAATTTGCTATTCTACTATGAAAAGCGCAGTGAGGCACGGTTCAAGACACCCCGCGGCGATACCGCTGTCAACGATGATTGATTATGGATACTGAAAGGCAACGATGCGTAACCGATACCAACTACTGTTATAGAAACTCTTCCTGCGATTAGTTTGGAACTTTTGATCGGCGGCAAGCTACCGCCCACAATGCAGCGATTGTATTAGCCATGGTAGGGCAAGAGCATCCTTGCTCTGCCGCGCCCTTGCTCATGGCGGCGCGGCAGGGATGCCGTCGCCCTACCCACGTTAGGCGCAGCAAGGATGCCCTTGATCCAACCGGGATCATGAATCCGGGTAAATTGGGCCTGGAATAAACTTATTTCCATGGTCATGGGGCATCCGTAGCTACGAAGTGGGGGAGGAGGAACTCAAGGGAAGAATTGATTCTCCAGGATTCCCACCTGCTTCAAAAACCTCCGCACGGCCACCGCACACTCCTGCGCTCCGGGCGTGATGCCAACCGACCGGTGACACCGTGCTCCTCGTCAAACCCATTCCTCCTCCCTGGCCCCAGGAGCAGTATACCAGATATTTAAACATATTCTCGGCATAGCTTGTGGAAACGTTTCCGCATCCGACTATAGCGGCGCCAACCTGTGTTTTTTTGGGTTCAATTCTATTCCTCCTCCTTCCTCTCAGGGCCGCGGTACCTCAGAAACTTGGATGCTCCCCATCTACTCGTGATCCTGATCTCTCGCCCTAATTCCTGGATCCTGGTTTGTAATTCGTACTTTTTCCTTCCTGATTTCTAATTAAACTTTCTCCCTCCGTGCTCATCCTTATAATTCCTGGGTTTTGTGCATTTTGCGCTTTCCCTGGTCAATTCCTAATTCTCGCATCCAAGTGCCTCGGCACCTCAGAAACTCAGAATCTCTATTCAATTCCTCATGATAAAACCATACCTTTTTTCGGCAATCCGATCCCTGACCCCTTTGTGCCTTTGTGCCTTGTGCCTCAACCTCGCGACGCACGGCAGCGCCGATGTACGACCCAACATCCTCTTAATATTTACCGACGACCAAAGCTCGCGAACCGTCAGCAGCTATCCGGAATCCTACGAGTGGTCGCATACCCCGAATATAGATCGTCTGGCGGATTCGGGAATCCGCTTTGAACACGCCTATATGGGCACCTGGTGCATGCCGGCTCGGGCCACCATGCTGACGGGTCTGCAACAGCACGATGTCCCCAGTCTGAGGATGTCGGGACCCTATCCGGGCGCCGAATACGATCCCGAGGAACTTGAGTTCTGGCCAAAGTACTTTCGCAAGAATGGATACTCCACCGGACAAATCGGCAAGTGGCACACCGCCAATGACACCGGTTATGGAAGAGACTGGGATTACCAGTACGCCTGGATACGGCCTGTCCCCAGAGCAGGCAATTATCGCGAATACTACGTCCACCAGACCATCCTGGAAAATGGCCGGAAAATAGGCCCTGTCGATGCCTATGCCACGGACAATTATACGGACCGGGCCATAGAGTTCATCAAGGGAGACCACCGCAATCCGGATCAACCGTGGTATCTCTGGCTTTGCTATACGGCGGTTCATGGACCCTGGATACCGGCAGACCGGCATCTGGACGATTATGAAGGCGTGGAAATTCCCCAACCGGCAGACCTCTATCCGCCCAGGCCGGGAAAACCGGCATACGCTTCGGAACGGGCTGATTTCAAACCGGATGAAAACGGCGTTCCCCGCTATCCTGGACATTATGGAGTTGACCAGCAGTCCGGAGACACCCTCTACAATGGAACGCGGCGTTATCACCAATCGGTCATAAGTATCGACGAGAATGTGGGTCGTTTAATTCGCCTCCTCAAATCGACCGGGCAGTTGGAAAATACCCTGGTGGTTTACACATCCGACCAGGGTCACGCCTGGGGACAACACGGTTTCCTGCAAAAGCTGGCCCCATATGCCGCAAACATCCGCGTTCCCTTCATCGTTTCCATGCCCGGAACCGTCGCTTCGGGCCAAGTCTGCACCTCGCCCATCGGTGGAATCGACCTCGTTCCAACCTTTTTCAAATTCGCCGGAATGGAGGCCCCCTGGGAGTTTCAAGGACGCGATCTCACCCCCCTCTTTAAACGACCGCAAAGACGTTGGGACCATCCGGTGTTCCTGACCTTTACGGCACGGTCTTATCGTCCGGATACAGGCGCCATTCCCACCATCGACCAGGTTCCCAATGGCATTCCCTGGTATGGGTTTGTCATCAAGGATCGCTACAAATTCATTCAATCCTGGGTCGAAGATGAAATCCCCGAGTTATACCACATCGACAACGACCCGCATGAACTGAACAACTTGGCCCTGCTCCCACAGTACCGCCACATCGTTGAGAAGCAGCATAGCCTCCTGAAAGCGGAACTCAAAAGGACAAACGCCCGATTTTTAGACGCCCTGCCCGAAATGCGTGGATTTTAGACCAGCATCCGGAACCCGGAAACCAGGAATTGACCACGGATAAAAGGCGCCAATGGCGCCAATTAGGAATTGGGGAGAAGGGAGTGATGGAATGGTGGAGTAATGGAACAAAGGGACCGAGCTTCTGAATTACTGTGATAAATCGTGATCGTGATTGTGATCATGATCGTGATCGAAAATGGAAAGGACTCTCGCAAAGAGCGCCAAGGTTACAAACCAGCATCAAGCCCCCAGCACCAAGGATCGAGCATCCAGCACCTATCATCTGGCTTTAACGCCAACGGCGTTAGACTCCAATGCCCAGCGTCGCGTAGCGCACGCTGGGTTATTGATCGTCCGTATGACCGAACCCCAACGGGGTTCCACAAATAATCCTCAATGCCGCAGTCACACGTACAAATCTACGTCCACATCGTATTCTCTTCAAGTCCCTCGTTCTGCAAAAACTGCCTGAAGGAACCAAAGGCAGTATCCAATTGCTCGATTAATGCATAATAGGTAGCAACGGAGGCGGGTAATCCCTGCTTCAAATAGGGTTCCACCCACTCAGGCCTTACAGTCCAGGGCTCATGGGGAACATAGCTATTAATACAGACGAAAAAGGGTTTGCTCGGATCCTTCAGGATAAATTCCGAGGCATGCTTGAAGAGCACCTCTTCGGTAAATCCATCTTCTTTCCATTCCCTGTGGAAATCCGTGTAGGTTTCGTCCGTCCTGTCGTTGTGCCAGTGGTCCGTCCTTGCCAATGTCTGATCAAATCCCCGGTCAATTGGGCGGTATGGGTAATTGTGGCCTAAGTGCCACTTTCCGAAGAGGGCCGTTCGATAACCTGAGTTTCTGAATACGTCGGCCATGGTGACTTCGTCCTCATGCATCCTGGTACTGCCTTGCAAGGTATGCCAGACATGGGCGCGGTGAGAATATCTGCCGGTCATTATGGCAGATCGGGTGGGTGCGCAAGTGGGGTCCACATGGAAATCTGTTAAACGGATAGATTCTGCCCAAAGCTCATCCATGTTCGGCGTTTTCAGATATGGATTCCCATGGCAGGAAAGACTTCCGTATCCTTGGTCGTCGATGAGAACGAGCACCACATTGACCGGTGCCTGTTCCTCGCCCCACAGGCTGTTGATGGAACCCACTGAGAGGAAAATTATCAACAGTGACCAGAAAGGTGCCACTGCGGCAGATCGAAATGACATTGAATGATGCATGATATTTGTAAGATCCCTCTATTTGATGTTGTAGGCAATATCCACTACTTCTCAACCTCGGACCAGGATGGCCGGGTTTGCCTAACCGCGAGGCAGACGGTGGCCGATATCCTCAAGGTTGTTACCTCCGTTTGCGGTACTAAAATTTATTGTTTTGGAAATGCCGCCATGTGGCAGGTTCAGTTTACTTTTTCAAAATTGATATCGCTTAACTGAATCATCGCATCACCGCCAGAGGCTGGCCTTTCGACCTCCACGCGCAGGTTTACTTTATCTTTTTCGAGTAGAAAACGTCCTGCCTTTGAGGACATCCCAGAAGGCGATACGATTTTTGATTCATCTCCAATGGAGACCCGAAGCCTCCCGTTGCCCGCCCCTCGTTTATGATTAAGAGAAACCTCCCAGATCCCCGGTGTTTCAACAACGAGGCTGAACTCCCCGTAGTCGCCCTTATTTGTGAGCTTGCGGGAAACATTGTCGAATGCTCCACCAATCTCCTGAGCAAAAACGCCCACCGGCATCCGGTTACTCTGTCCATCTCCGACAACAAACTCCGGTCGCTTCCCGAAATTTTCATCTTGAACCACATCGGCAAACCAAACCCGCATGGCTTCCTTCATTTCCGCCGCGAGTTTCGGATGCTTCTGTATAATATTTTGAGTCTCCTGCGGATCCTGTTCTAAATCAATCAAGACATACCCTTCCGCATCCGGCGTGGCAGCCGGACTGAATTCAAAACCGGGATTCACCTTCGTGGGGTTTTGAATCAACTTAAATTTGCCCTTCCGGCAAACCAGCCTCTGACTCCCGAAATCAATCACGTTTCGATAATCAACAGGAAATGGAAAGTTCTTATCCTTAACGGATTCAAAACGCACTTCCTGATGCGTCGAGAAGACACTCCGGTTTTCCAGCTCCATTCGCTTTTCCCGGTTCGGTGTGTCAGCGAGCAGCGGAACAAGACTTGCTCCGTCCTGTGTTTTTTCCGAGGTATATTCAATACCGGCAAGCTCCATCAGAGTCGGGAAAATATCCGTCACATGCGTATTCACATCCACTTTCTTTGGTGAAAACGTTCCATTCCATCGGACAAACCAGGGGCTCTTAATTCCGTTTTCCCACGTATGCGTTTTGTTCCCCCGCATCTGGGATGGATTCCGAAGCGCCCAATCCGCCCCAGAAACACGTTCTCTCTCATTGTGAAGCCAGGGTCCGTTATCGGTTCCAAAAATAACCACGGTGTTTTCATCCAACCCCAGCTCCTCCATCCGGTCTAAAATACGCCCGAGCGCGGTATCAAACTTTTCTATGGTGCCGTAAAGCTTCGCCATCACATCGGAGAGTCCTTTCGCCTTGTATTTTTCAAAATGGCCCGGAATGGCGACATATTTCGAGTGAGGCGTAATGAAGGGAACGTAGGCACAAAAGGGCCTGTCTTTATTCCGCTCCATAAAATCAATGGCATAATCCGCCAGGACATCCATAGAATACTTATGGTGCTGTACCCGGTTTTCCTTACTGCCGACAAACCCGTAGTTGTTTTCATAATTATACATCTCGGTCATGTAGGTCTCATCAAACCCCCTGTCCCAGGGATAGTATCCATCGCTAACACCACAGTGCCATTTCCCCCAGACGCCCGTCGTATACCCGTTTTGCTTTAAAACATCCGAAAACAACACTTCGTCCAACTTGATATAACTCCAACCACCATAGACAATGGTTACGCCCGTCCGCCATGCATGACGCCCTGTTAATAGCGAGGCGCGCGTCGGCGCGCAAACCGGAGACACATGATGATTGGCAAGATAGACGGATTCATTTCGGAGCTGATCCAGACGAGGCGTTTCGAGATAGGGATGCACCCCATCCCAACCAAAATCGTCATATCCCTGGTCATCCGTCAGAAGGATGAGAAAGTTTGGCTTATCAGCCGCATAGGCCGCACATAAAAAACTAAGCGTAAAACACAAAGCCACAGCTCTTTTGATATACTTTTCCATCATAATCTCATCGTTCTTTTAATTTCTTATATCCTGCTCAATAGCCCCGACGTCCCTTCCCGCTCCCTTGGGCGCATTCCCAAAAAAGTCCTTCAGGAAGGGGCCGTTGAACTGCCACTCGTAGAGTTCCTCGATGGTGGTCTCCGCATCCTCCAAAGTTCCCTTGGAAAGGCGTAGGAAATCGATGCTGCCATGGAAGTAGCCGCTGCCATTTCCGGATTCCTGAGTTTGCCCTTTGGCTTCAATCATGTCAAAGACCAGGTAGACATTCGAATAGCTCCCCCCGAAGGCGGTTATCCGAAGCTCATCAACCGTTGACCAGTCGACGGGACCACCTGACCACGGTGGTTCGGTAAAGCTGGCTAAGGGGGCACTGATCTGCGTCCACTGGCCATCCCCGGTTAGGGGGAATTCAAATGCGCTGGCGCCTCCTACAGAATCGTGTACCTCGAAGTTACACTGGCTGTTTACATCGCTTTTGATCCAGAATGAGATGTAGTCGGCATCGCTCAAGTCCAAGGGAAGGTCTTCCCCTATCGGGACAGGTACTGAGAAAAAGTTCGTAGCACTGGGTACTTCCACCCGGACAGCTTGATCTCCCCCTTCTGATGGGACATCGTCGACAAGTGAAGCTGTGGCTTCCGGGGCGTTGCGCACCTCGAGACCCTCGACCGTATCCAGATTCTCGAAATCGAAAAACGTCAATGTCCTGGTTTCGATGGATCCCTTCCCGGCAAGTTTACCAACGGTAAAGTCGTAGGTATTGGTCAGGGAAGCGAATGTCTCCAGTGATCCCTCCTCGTAGAGCTGCATTTGCAACCCATCAAGGTAGATCCGGGTCAATTGGGCGGCACGGTCGACTTCGGCGATCAAGTGGTGCCACTGGTTGTCATTCACCGTGGCCAAAGCCGTTGCCTGGTATTGCTCCTCAGCGTTGAAAGCCAGTTGCAGTTGGGCACGGCCTAGTTCATCGATCACAAGGTGATAGCCTTGCTGTTTGTCCCCCTTGGAGACAAGGGTACCGCCTGTTTGGCTGGAGGCTGTCTTGAAGTAGATCTCAATGAGGAAATTCTCCGTTCCCACATCGAGGGTGATCCGCCGGCTGCCAGGATTAAATCCCTCTCGCAGAACCCCAGATCGATCCGGGGTGGTCCAGGGATAATCCGACTTGGTTTGGCTATCAATAATGCTGCAGTATTGGTCCTCCCCATTAAACCTCAGGACGCCCGGAACCCAGTCCTCCAACGGGCCAACTTCATAGTCATCCTCGTCGATATTGGAGGCAACGAGATCGTGCCGAAGTATCTCATGGAACATCGTGTCATATCTCCACTCCTCATTGGCGTAGAGGTGCTCATCCATGATACGGGTCGGATCCTGGTTGTTTCGGTAGAAGGGCCATTCACCCGCCACCTTGTATAATCCCCACGGAACAAAGACTTTAACGCCGCCATCAACGCCTTCAGCACCTGGCAGAAGGCGGAAATCATGGCCCGCTGCATCCATGACGTTCAATTCGTCCAGAATCGTCTCCGATTGCGAGGCAAGGCTGGTCGGCGTACCTCCAGGATTCAAGTAATTCATCCAGCTATCCAGGGTGGTGAATTTAGTTGAACCCCCTCCAAGTGAAAAGTGCTCAACATCACCGTGGTACAGGTTATTCGCGAATCCGAGCGTGCTGAAATCCATGAAATTCGCAGCCGGTGCATAATAGTTAAAAGAGTATCCAACATCCAAATACAGGTTCCCCAAATACCGGCAGTCAAAGCCTGGCCGTCCTGTCTTGGCACGCCCCACCGCCACGTTGTAGGCCGTGTTATTGAACCAGTGATTCAGGAGGGCGAACGTTTCGTTATATGCGGCTGAAGCCCAGTACTCGTCATCAATGTCATTATTTTTGCCCCATGCGATATTGTTAAAGGAATAGGACTTGAACATGTGGTCATAGTAATAGGCGCAACCGTAGTTGGGGGAGAAGACATCGTTGAAGTTCCCTCCCGCAGCCGGGGGCTCAATCCAGTCATATCCGCGATGCCCCACCGCATTTCCAGATATGTTACTGTAAATGTACGCCGGTCCAACACCCCAGGATGCGATCCCTCCCCAGTCGTGGGTCTGCAACAGCGTATTGGTTACCTTGTTGTGGTGCACCAGGACCCGGACAAGAGGAGCCACCCACGCCCTCAGCTTTGGCGTCGCAGCAGCAAATTTGCTGTTGCAGGCACTGATGCCCGAACCGTAGGTCCGGTCGATAATGTTGTACGCTATCTCAACCAGTTCCCCGCCCTTTACCTGAACGGCATGACAAGCCTCGTTGGGCGCAGGCCGATGACCAATGTCGTAAATGTTATTTCTCAGAATCTTGACATTCTTTAAATGTCCTAAGGGATCCCCATTTGGGAAAACATTGTATCCCCACATGCCCCCACAACCATGGCTCATGGCAATGGCATTCTGGTCAGTGTGGAGAATCTCGCTGTCGCTCAGTTCAATGTAGTCACCAACATCACTATCTCGAAGCGGATAGTAGGACAGAGCCTTGATCACGTGCTCAAACGAACAATGGGAAATCTTGATGTTGCTGACATCGCCCATAATCCGGACAGCCGCATTATCCTGGTTATAGTCAAACCAGTCGTCGATGTTCTCGAAACGCAATGCCAGGCCGGAAATCTCAATGTGGTCCTGATCCTCGATATTGATTATCAAGTGATTCCGCGCCAGCTCGATATGGGCGGTATTCGGGTCCTGGTCGCCGGGGAGGCGCACGTAGAGCCGGTCCGTGATTCGATCATAATAGAATTCTCCTGGTGAGTCGAGAAACTGAGGCTTGTCCTCAAAATAATAGCGGCAATTCGTTTGCGGTTCCCGGTCAGAGTTCAGCAGCGAGGGAATCCAGTAGGACAAGGTAACTGAGTGATTCGCGGGTGAATAGCTGCTCACCCGCGACGGGTGCCCGTACCCGGCATAGCTGTAGTGCTCGGCCCGAATGAGGGCATCATCATAAAAATCTGGATCCGGTTCAACCAGGTGGACATCGTCAATCAGGGCTTTCTCCTGATTTTGAAGGTGGCTGTCGGCGTTACGATAGACCACCCCATTGGTGATAATCTTACCGTTGAGGCCGCCGAGATTGTCGCTCTCGTCCCAACTGACGGTCAGATAGCTGCTCGAAATGTCGGTAATGACGATGGTGCTGTTGGCCCGGTTTTCTTCGATCTCTTGCGGAGTCTCATCCCCATCCGAAATCCAGATGGTTTCCCCAACAGAAAAGCCTTCTGTGCCAGCCCTTTCCCGAGTGGATTGGAAACGTATTCTTCCGCTGGATTTCTCGTCCGTCCAGATCCACCATTCGGTCATCGGATTGTCCGGGTTCGTCACTTCCCAATCGGGCTCACGGGCAATCGGTAATTGCGTGATTTCCCGGCCATTGACCAACCAGCAGAGCTTCGGATCGATGTCCTCATCCAGCTCGGCCATCCAGATCTTGTTCTGGCTGTCTTCCGGAAATGGCAACCCAACTGACGCCTCATAGGGAGTCCATGGCACGTCCACCCGCATCGATCCAGCCAATACGGCCTCCCCTGTTCCCCACGTAGGATCCGAGGTCAGACGGATTGGATTGCCCGGATTGCCGGATTCATCCGCGTTCAGGGTTCCCCGATAGACGACCCCCCGCTTGAAGACATAAGTGTGGATGCCCGTTGCGGCGGCCGCACTGCCGGTTGCCTCCGGATCCCAGGGATGATGCTTCCACGGACTCTCCCGGGTTCCCGGATTGCCATCATCACCATTTTCGTAGTCGATAAATTTTTGAGAAGATCCAGCAATAAATTCAAATGGCTCCGGGTTCCAATCAAGATAGGGAAATCCAGTCTTCACCCTCACCCGGGCATACATCCTACCTTCCATAGGTGTCGCGCTTCCCCAAGTCTCCTCCACAGTCCCATTCTCCTCCTCCGAACTGCTGAGTAGATAGCCTGCGGTCCAACTGCTGAGGTCATTCGAAAATTCTACCATCACGGACGCATCATCAGCGGTAGCATAGCTACTGAAACTCAGGGTGAGGTGATCGGCTCCGTCCAATTCGACCACCTGCACCATGGGCGCTTCATCGGGCAAGCGCAGGTAGGGGTTCCCGGTCGAGGCCTGGATGGGGTCCGCCGCCCCTTCTCCCTCCCGGTCAGGCCGTAATAACAAGGAGGCGGACGAGAAATCTCCCTCTACCCCTTGGACGAGGGTCGGGGAGAGGGTTGCCACTACGCCTAAAATTCTCAACAATTTCATAATTCCTGATTCCCAGCATCCATTATCATGCATCGCGAAAGGGACTCTCGCAAAGCTCGCCAAGATCGCTAAGAAAAGGCACAAACTTGGCCTCGAAGGATGAAATTTTACTGAGAGGAAAGGAATCCCAGGGGATGAGTGATAAGAGCCGGGTCGTAGAAATTCTGTATATTGGGGAATACGGTATCCATCTCGCCGCCTGAGACTCCAAGCCAACGAGCCAATTCCGAACCGTATTCATCGACTGAGGTAGTCGGAATGATTCTTCCCCGGTTGAGCATCAGACTGTTGTCCAAATTCAGCGGCGGGTATCCACCAAAAATTCTGCCACCGTTAACCGGACCGCCCAGGACAAACTGGTTTCCTCCCCAGGCGTGATCTGAGCCCCGGCCATTGGAGGTCAGGGTTCTTCCGAAGTCCGAAGCGGTAAAAAGCACTACTTTGTCCGACATTCCGATTTCATCCATGGCTTCTTTGAAGAATTTAACGGCAACATCGATATCACGCAGCATGCGTTCCTGCGCGTTGAGAACCTCGTTGTGGTGATCCCATCCATCTGATCTTACAAAGAACGTTTGTCGTTTGTGATTGAGGCCCTCATGCGCGGCGATCGTGCGTGCGATCATTTTCATCCGGTTTGTCAGTCCGGATATTACATCGGGCTGAACCGATATATCCTTATCCTCGATGGCATTGTTGAAGAGGATACTCGAGTCGATGAACCTGCGCGTATTTTGCGCGAATGTACTGGTAAACAGGTTTTTGTAATCGAGTTCCAACGCGCTATCGACCGCAGCTTTTGCAAACGGGTCCGTGTAGTCCACCATTTCGGTGCCTCCTTCCACGCCACTGATATAAGAAAACACCTCGTTCCCAGCCTGGAAAACATTTACCCCACTCAGGGAAATGTTCATGGAGACCTGCGCGTTTTCATTCATGGACTGCAGTAAGTCTGCCGTTCTTCCTCCCCAGCCGCCGGGTGAGGCGCCTTTGATCTGCGGCATCGAGGTTTGCCAATGAATTTGCTGGTCGGAATGCGAGAACAGGCCGCTGGGTCTTAAACCGCCGTTATTGTTATATTCATCCCTGTCCTCGATGGGTCGAATGAGAGTTCCGACGTTTGCTACAAAAGCCAGGTCCTTATTATTATACAGTTCCTGAAGGCGTGGCATGCTGGGATGGATTCCAAATTCCGAAAATGCCTGACCTTCAGAGGCGATGGGTAGCAGGTTTTCCCGAGGCAATGCCAGGTCGTCTCTGGTCTGGGCGTAATCGCCATAGGCATCCTTATGGTTCGGTACAAGCATATTGAAGGAGTCGTTGCCTCCTTGTAAAAAGAGACATACAAGCCCCTTGTAATCGTCCCCCGGCCCCAGGTCTGCTGCTGCCGCGGTGCTGGCCATTCTTAAATTTAACAGGCTTGCGAATAAAGAGGTTGATCCAACCGCGGCGCAGCTTGTTTCACCAATGAATTGTCTTCTGGATAATTTTCTAACGTTTTTCATTGTGGAACTTCATTCCATAATGGCGAATTCAGGAAAGATACTGATAAGGACTGTGGCTCTTTTTACTCGGGATTCCGGAAAAGAACTTGGAATGACCTCAACCGCATCCGCGATCAACTCCTTGGTATCGTCCCTCAATGTTTGGTGGGTAAGCAGCAAATCGAGATAATCGATTAAAGCAGGGATATCGTCCGCAAGTGGCAACACCTCGGAATAATCGAGTTTGGGGCGCGGGTAGTATCCTTTCGACAGGCCGTCAACCAGGCCGTCGTTGATGAGTCGATGGAAGACCGTGAAGGTCTTTAGTCCGGTGGAATCGTTCAGAATTTGAAATTCGGGCCCCACCAGACCCGCATCCTGGACCTTGCCGAATGGCGCAAAATCCGCTTGGTAAAAATTGAATACATCCGGATATTGGTATGGCGACATGCCGAATTCATCTGACATGGACTCAATGTAGAAATGCGAATTCGCATAGTTGTGCCGTAAATGGAAAGCACGGCAAAGTTGCGTGAATTTCAGGAGTGGCTCACGCAATTTTCCCCGACCGTTCTCAATCGCGTAGCCTGCGTCCCTTGCTTCGGGATCTAACAATATGGCTTTACAAACGGCAGCCAGATCTCCTCGTACGCCTTCGCCATTGTCGATAAATACATTGGCCACACGTTCAACATATTCCGGACTGGGGTTGGAGGAAGTGAATCGCTGAATAAGGCGATAGGAAACAAAGGGAGGTGTATTGGGGTGTTTGAACAACACATCCAGGGCTCTTGCGATGTCTACATAGACATTTCCGCGGATAGGAATTATGGTCCCGTCGAGCATCTCCTTGCGCGAGGTGTCGTGCTGAGAAAACTGCTGGGTCATAGGGTCGACGCGGTTATTTCTGTACCCGTTCGGGAATATGTGGTGTTTTCCCGGCACATTTGCGCGGAGTGTCAATCCGGTAAATACTTTGGCTAATTCAGTAATGTGGTAATTCGTATAGGTGGGAATCGGTTGGCCCTGGTCATCGAGCTTCAAGGTTCCATCATTATTCAGGTGCCATAACCCCACCGTGAACAGTTGCATGACCTCCCTCGCATAGTTTTCATCCGGTAGCTGGTTACCGTTGGCCTTCCTGTTGTTCAGGTATGTCAGATAATCGCCCATTTTCGGGCTATAGGTCACGTCATGTAGAAGTCCTCTGTAATTTCCAAAAGCATTGTCAACCAGTATGTCATACCAATTGACCCATTGTACCGGGTGAAAATGTTGCAGGCTCCCGGCTTCACCCAAAACAAAGATTTGGGACAGAGCCCAGGCCATGCGCTGTCTCAATTGGTCCTCTCCCAGAAGAGCTATATCGTACCAGACGGTTACTTTGAGCGTTGTTGAATCCCCTCTGGGATCGTTGCCGAATCGCCTCGGTTCCAAAGGGTTTTCAACCCCCATGGAGTAATAATGGTCCAGGTGTGAACTGGCTGGCAGGGCAAGCTGTTCGTCGATCCAGCCTTCAAAATCCAGGTCGTCATCCGCCAAGGCTTCAATCTGCCCCATGGTCGGCCCGAAAGTGGCCTGTTTCAGAAATCGTGCCGCCAGGGCTTTCCTTTGCAGGGTGTTTTCTCCGGCCTCCACGCGAAGCCGCAGAAAGGTTGCGTCCGGCCAGTCTTCGAAGTAAAGCGTTACCTCCTCGGACGTTTCCTCTATTTCAAAACCGTCCGTTACCGACTGCCAGGGAGCATTGCCGAGTTTTCTGGCAAGCGTGGTCCATTCAATGTCTTGGAGGCTGGATTTCCCTTCCAGTAGGTACATCATGTCTCGTTTTCCGGGAAACGGAAGCAGGACCATTGTAATTTCATTTTCTCGGCGGAATACGGGTGATGACCCTGATTCATAGGGATCCACGGCAGCGCCAGGTTCCGCACCGAGCGCATATTCCAAAAAGGTTGGAACGCCATCGCCGTCCGGATCGGGTTCGGCAGGTTGCCCTGGCACCTTCTCCAGCCATTCCGGATAATCTTCAGGCTGCCCAAGCAGGAATGTCGGTTGCAGCAGCAAACCACCCATCAGCAGGAGATGGGCCGTTAACCCGAATCTAAATGGTAATTGGAGCACAAACCTGGCTTCGAAGGATGAAATTCTACTGAGTGGAAAGTAGTTTTTTAATATTAGGGGGACTAATACTATAGAGAAAACCGGCCTAATTTACAATACCCCGATCAGGGGAGCTGAATCGAAGATAACTCAGCATCCGGAATGCTGACCACGGATTACACGGAGGATACATGCATGGAAGGGCTTTTTAATGAAACATGTTGCACAGGATAGACTGGATTTGAGAGAGGGAATCTCGCCAAGCAACTGTGTCACGAAGCAAGGCTTAATTGATGATTTTTCATAAGGATGTGGAGGTGGATGAGCAACTTCCTCATCGCCGCAACAATGGCGCATTTGTAGGGTTTGCCTTTGGCTTTTAATCTTTCCACATA
>JAJDZZ010000004.1 GCA_022824405.1 Opitutales bacterium | reverse complement strand
TGTGATTAAATCCGGGGAGAAATCTTTCTTTAATAATCATGTTGCCCTGAGTATCCGTTAATCGGTTATTCGGGGCAATTTTTTAATCGTTAAATATCAGTAACTTACACTCAATAACTGCCCTTAACTTAGTGCCATTCGGGTCATGCCTTGTAATCTTGACGTCGCTTGCAGAGTCAACCGATTCAAGGCTTGTCCCCTTCCTTGATGCTGGTGGCTGGTTCGTGACCTCGGTGCAACCGCGGAATAAACCCGCTCCTACAGCTTATTATGCCTATCCGTGCTCATCAGTGAAATCCATGGTTAATTCCTCCTGGATTCCAGCATCCAGAATCGAGCATCCAGAACCCAATTCCCAATTCCTCATTCGCGCGCCTTGGCGCGCTAAAGGTTATTCCCTCACGTCCCCGACAAAGTTGAAGGGCTGACGCACGAGGATGGACACGGGTTTGCCCCGCCTGATAGGCGGTTTGAATTTCCACTGCTTCACTGCTATCAAGGCCAGTTCGGCAAACTCCTCGTGGGAAAATTCAGCGATGTGGGGCATTCGCACCCTTCCTTCTTCATCGATATAAAACAATACAGAGACTTCCCCTTCTATGCCTTCTTCCTTGAACTCCAAGGGATATTGAGGTTTCACCACTTCAATCGGTTCGGGGATCGAATCCAGGTCATCCGGACTGTATACCCGCCTTTTTCCGTACATCTTGTTGAGGCCGAGCTTGTCTGCCGCAGCAGCCATGACATCAACCGAGTGAAGTCCGGTTCGATCCTCAAAGCGGAAGTCCAGGGCCTTTACCACAGTGGTCGGTTCGCCATTCACCTTGGCCGGGATATAGTCCCATTTCCACACCGTTTCCCGGGCGAGTGTGGCAAAGGTCTCGTGGGAGTACTCCTCCACGAAAACATCGCTGAGTTCACCCATGTAATCCACCGCGATCACTAAGCGGGCGTACCCCTCATATAATCCCATCTGGGTAAGCCGCATGGGATAATTGGGAAGAGTCGTTTGAATGATCTTGAGCGATTCAAAATTCTCCACGCCGCCAGCGAACCCGGGGATAAGCGCTACCATAAGAACGGAAAAACCGCGTTTCAGGGGACGAAAAACCATCTGTTTCATCTTGGGATATTTGGGTTTGGGTTGCATTGTAACCAATGCTTACAGGACCTGACAAGAAAAAGATTTCAATGTTCCTCCTGAAGCTGAAAATCGACCATCAGATCGGTAGCCACGGATTCCAGTTGCTCCCGTAAGAACTCCAATTGCAAAAGCGGTGGCAAATTAAGGATTCCGCGGGCTCTGAAAAGGCATTCGGCGCTCATGGGCGCGGTTGTCAGCTCGGTGTGAAGTTCTTCCACATTCACGTCCAGTCCGGCCAGGATTTCGGTAATACGGCTTACAATTCCCGGGCGGTCCTGACCCAGAACCTCCAAGGTTACCAGAGACCTGGCCTCCGGCCTAGGGTCCTCCACCCTACCCGTTTTGTGAACCAGGGTTAACCCCTTTACGGAAAGGGCGTTCAATGCCTCAGTCAAAGGGCCCAAGTTTTTTTCCTCGACCGAAACCCGCAATACACCGGCAAATTGCCCCCCCAGGTGGCACATGCGGCTCTCCAGCCAATTCCCATCGTGTTCGGCCACTACGGAAGCAACCGATTTCACCAGGCCCGGCTGGTCCCTTCCCATCAAGGTCATTACTATCTGTTTACCCATGAAAATTCCCGATCGAGTTTTTCAATTATCCTCGGTAAACCGCTTAGGATTTTCAATTTAATGCAAGCAATAAGTTGCCCGGTTTAAAAAATCCTCGCCCCGGATTCAGTCCATCACCCACGCCTATCGCTGTGCCCGAGGTCCCGCTCCGGATCGATCCGGTCCCTGATCAGTTGCTTCAGTTCCTTTGATTCCGGAAACCTCCCCATGGCAGCGCGCTCGAATATTACCTCCTCATCCAGGGACACCTGGAAAACCCCATCCCTTCCGGGAACGAGTTTTACACTTTCGAGATCCCGGCCAAAGGTGAAGAGCAACTCCTGCGCCAGCCAGGTGGCCCGAAGAACGAACCTGCACTGGCTGCAATACACTATGGTTATGGGAGGCTTGCGGTCGGCCATACAGCGGAAATGGATTCAATATGGGCAGGACCGACCTCTCATGCAATCCTCTCCTATCGTTTAAAATCCCTCCCCCCATCACCCTCCGGGGCGCCCGGCCCGAAATTTCAGGTTGAACACCCCACCCTTTTTAATAATAACCCCGTTGCAGGAACTTGAGCCGAATTCCTTTCAAGCAAATCCCCAGTCATCGCCTTGGACAACCACCCGGAGAAATCGAAAATGTTGCAACATGTCGCCATTATCATGGACGGGAACGGCAGGTGGGCCAGGGAACGCAACCTTCCGCGAAGGGAGGGACACCTCAAAGGGGTCGAAAATGCGGAGAAAATCGTCCGCAAAAGCGGTGCTTTGGGCATCAAGTACCTGACCCTCTACGCCTTTTCCGCCGACAACTGGAAACGGCCCGCATCGGAAGTATCGGATTTGATGTCCCTCCTGAGAACTTTCCTCCTCAAGCAGTCGGCCATGCTGCACGAAAATAAAATCCGTTTGCACGCCATTGGCCGCATCGAGGAACTAAACCGGAATGTCTACCATATTCTTTCCCGAATTCAGCGGGAAACCTCTATTTATCAGGACTATCACTTGGTCCTGGCTCTCAATTACGGGTCCAGAAACGAAGTCCTCGACGCCGTCGGCCGTTATGTGAAGGCAGTGCAAAGTGGAATCGAAGGGATTTCCCAGCTTTCCTGGACCACCTTCCGCAAGTACCTGAGCACAAATTACATTCCGGATCCCGAATTGGTCATCCGAACCTCGGGGGAACATCGCATCAGCAATTTTCTCCTGCTGCAAAGCGCTTATGCGGAATACTATTTCAGTCCGGTTTACTGGCCTGATTTCGGACCGGAATGCCTGGAAGCAGCCATTGAGGATTACTACAAGAGGGAACGCCGTTTCGGTATGACGGGGGATCAAATCCGGCAAGAAAGGACAGCCCCCATGAATTCCAACCTGTGACAAAGCGCTTATTAAGTACGGTGGCGCTTTGGAGCGCCTTGATAGTGGCGATCTGTTTTTGGAAGCTTCCCGCCCTGGTTTGCTTCGCCACCGTGTTTTCCCTCATGGCCCAGAATGAGCTCTACAACCTGTCAAAAAAACTGGGTTGGAAGGCCTACCGGGGCTTTGGCCTGGCCATCGGAGGGTGTTTGCTGTTGGCCACTGCCTGGCACGAGTACCTGCAGGAATTGACCGGCGGAGTGGTGGACGACACCGTGGTGCTGGCCGTCGGTTGTATCCTGGGCTCCCTTTTCGGTATTCGAAACCGCCAGATAAAGGATAATTTCCAGCGTTTCGGTGGAACCATGATCGGATTGCTCCTCATACCATTCATGATGAGCTTCTATATTCGCATAGCTCAGCTATTCCCCGGCGAATTGATGGGACCAATGACCAGCCTGTGGGTGGTTGGGGTGGCAAAATTTTCCGACGTGGGGGGCTTTCTGGCCGGGAGTTTGCTGGGCAGAAATAAAATGGCCCCCGAGATCAGCCCCGGCAAAACCTGGGAAGGGCTGATTGGTGGAATCCTCCTGGGGTGCGCCATGGGTTATCTGGTGGCGCTGGGGTTCCCCGAATATTTTCCGGCGAATTTCCATCCCTGGATAGCGGGGTGCTGCGCCATTCCCATCGCCGCCATGGCAGCATTTTCGGATCTGTTCGAGTCGGTAATCAAACGGCAAGCCAGGGTCAAAGACAGTGGCAATTGCATTCCCGGTATAGGAGGAGCCTTCGACCTGCTGGACAGTCTGCTTCTCAGCGCCCCGGTCGCCTTTTTACTTCTGTCCTTCTTCGCTTCCCCATGAGTAACGGCAAAAAAAGGTTCGTCCTGTTGGGGGCAACCGGTTCCATTGGAGAAAATACCCTGAGGGTCCTGAGGAAACATTCCGACCGCCTCGAATTGGTCGGTGTGGCCTGCAACTCCTCCCACCGGAAATTATCTGCTATTTGCAGGGAATTCAATGTTCCCCACGCCGCCATTTTTCAAGAAGCCGCCTTTGAGGGAGCCCGCCGGTCGGATCGGTTCAATTCCACTGAACTATACGGGGGCATGGAAGGGCTATTGCGCCTCGCCCAACTCGAGGAGGCCGACCTCGTGCTGGTGGCCGTGGTTGGAACGCTCGGCCTGGAACCGGCTCTGGCCGCGATAAGGACGGGGAAGGATCTGGCTCTCGCCAGTAAGGAAATTCTGGTCATGGCCGGACAGTTTTTCACCTCCGCCGTGGCCGAAAACGGCGTAAAGCTCCTGCCCGTGGACAGCGAACACAATGCCATCTTTCAGTGTAGCCACGGGTCTCCCCCTCGCCATATGAAACGGCTGGTCCTGACGGGATCGGGTGGCATGTTCAGAGATCGGGATTTGGCCACCTTCCATACCATTACCCCGGAGGAGGCGACCTGCCATCCCAATTGGAATATGGGGCCGAAAATAACGGTGGATTCCTCAACCATGGCCAACAAGGGCCTGGAAGTCATAGAAGCCCATTGGTTGTTCGGCATACCGCCTCATCGGATCGAGGTGGTAATCCACCGCGCCAGCATCATTCACTCCATGGTGGAATTCATAGACGGTTCCATACTGGCGCAACTGAGCCCACCCTCCATGACCTTTTCCATTCAAAACGTTCTCCTTTATCCGGATAGAGCGGCGGGAACCGAGCCCAGTCTGGATTTCGACCGGTTCATGGAACTCAATTTGGAGCCTCCCCAAATGGAGCGTTATCCGTGCCTGGGCCTGGCCTACCGAACGATTGAGGAGGGAGGGGTCATGCCCGCAGTCTTCAACGCCGCCAACGAAGTGAGCGTGGATGCCTTTCTCAAAAAAAGAATCGGGTTTACCGATATCCCCAAAATCATTGAAAAGACGCTGGGTCGGGTAAAAAACTATGAACCTCAATCCTTGGAAGAGGTCTTGAAGGCTGATGCCACGGCGCGAAAAACTTCCCGAGAGATTATAGAAATTCTGATTTCCCGATGGAGATACTGACATACGCCCAGGCCATATTTCTGGTTATCTTTTTCTTCGGAGCCTCCATTTTCGTGCACGAGTTGGGCCACTTTCTGGCCGCTTTGTGGCGCGGATTGAAAGTCACCCGGTTCTCCATCGGTTTCGGACCCCGGCTTTGGACCTGGAAACGTGATGGCATCGAATACTGCATATCCCTTCTGCCCATCGGCGGATATGTCGCCCTTCCCCAGTTGGGACACATGGAAATGATAGAAGGCAAGGCGGAGGAACAGGTTGAAGCCAAATCCATCAGTTGGACTTCCAAGGTGATCGTGCTGGTGGCGGGCGCCTTCTTTAATGTCCTTTTTGCCCTCCTGGTGGCCTCCCTTCTCTACCTTCTGGGAGGACGTCCCGTCCATGCCACCAACGATACCACCCAGATCGGGTTCGTTCCCCAATCGATCGCCATCGATGGCGAGACCCTGCAGAATCCCGCCTTTTCCGCCGGACTCCGGCAGGGGGATATCATAACGGCTATCGATGGGGAACCGGTTAACCGTTGGGAGGAGGTGGACCTGAAATTGATCATGGGATCGGGCAAGACGGCGGATGGCCGGCCAGTGTCCACATTCAGCCTGCTCCGCCAGGGTGAAGCCATGGATATCGAGGTCTTTCCCATTATTGGCGGGCCGGAACGCACCCGCCTCCTTCACCTGAGGCCAGCTACCCCGGCCATCGTGGGGAAGTTGATGAAAAATTCTCCCGCCGAACGGGCTGAATTAAGGGAAGGCGATGAAATCCTGACCATGGCCGGTTCCGAAATCATCTCGTTGGAACAGATCTCCGAATACGTGGGCCAGGTAAATGAAACGCCCATTGAATTTACCATCCTCCGGGACGGAAATGTGATCGCCAAAGTAATCCAGCCGGTTTCCATTCAAATAAACCCCCAAGGCGAATACGCTCCCATGTTGGGGATCAGGTGGATGCCCGGAACAACGACCCTCCGGGAGAATCCCCTGACCCAACTGAATAACGTCATTCATTTGACCTTTACCACCCTGGAAAGATTGTTTCATCCCGGCTCAGACATCGGTATTCGCCACCTCAGCGGACCCCTGGGTATCGGCACCCTGATCTTTCAGTTCGCCCTGGCCGATTTTCGCTATGTTCTCTGGATCGTGGTCATAATAAATGTCAATCTGGCCATCCTGAACCTATTGCCCATTCCGGTGCTGGACGGCGGGCACATAGCCTTGGCCAGTTTGGAGCGGTTGCTGGGGAAACCCATGCCGCAAAACCTGCTCCTCAGCCTGCAAAGCGCCTTTCTGATTTTACTGCTTTCCCTCATGGTTTACGTCACCATCTTCGACGGGTTGCGCATCTTCCGGTATCGATCGGGCGGAGCCGCATCCTCCAGTTTTGAATACGCGTTTCCCGATCCCGAATAATCGATGAACCGATATTGCGCTTCAAGATTCGCCACCATCCGCCGATATACCCGGGAAGTAAAAGTCGGATATGTTGGGGTTGGGGCCGATAACCCCATACGGGTCCAGTCCATGACGACTACCCCGACCCTGGACGTCGAGGCGACGGTATCCCAAGCACGCGCCCTCATCGATGTCGGCTGCGAAATTGTGCGCATTACCGCGCCAAACAGACAGAGTGCCCGGGCCTTGGGTGACATCCGCAGGCGTTTGGATGAGGATAAACTGAGCGTTCCGCTGGTTGCCGATATTCATTTTCTTCCCTCCGCCGCCATGGAAGCGGTTGAACACGTGGAAAAAGTCCGGGTAAATCCGGGCAACTACGCCGATAAGAAAAAGTTCCTTGTCAGGGAGTACTCCGACGCCCAGTACCAGGAGGAACTGGATCGGCTCCACGAGGCATTTTCCCCCCTGGTGCTGAGGTGTAAGGAATTGGGAAGATCCATGAGAATCGGCACTAACCACGGATCGCTTTCCGACCGCATCATGAATCGCTTCGGCGACACACCCCTGGGCATGGTGGAATCTGCCTTGGAATTTATCCGGATCGCGGAGAGCCACGGTTATAAGGATATCATAATCTCCATGAAAGCGAGCAACCCGAAGGTTATGATTCAGGCTTACCGGCTCACGGTAAAAATGATGGAGGCGGAGAACATGCATTATCCGCTTCACCTGGGCGTAACCGAGGCGGGGGACGGCGAAGACGGCCGCATCAAAAGCGCAATCGGAATAGGGAGTTTGTTGATGGATGGCCTGGGGGATACCATTCGCGTGTCTCTCACCGAAGACCCCGTCTATGAAATACCGGTAGCCCAGGCCCTGGCCGACAAAGTGTCCGCACACTGGGTAAAAGAAGAAAAGGCCCCATCCGAAGGAGAAGAGAACCTGGATCCGTTTCAATTTACCCGCAGGGTAATCGAACCGATAAGTTTACCCGGTTGCTGGACCATGAATTCCCAGACTCCGCCGCGGGTCTTTGCCATAAATCCCGCGGCAGATCACTCCCCTCCTCCGGATGCTGTGCCCGGGGGCATGAAAGCGGAAAATCCGGTAGAGGGCTGGATCGTCAAACTGGACGATTATTCCGATTTGGAACCCTTTTTACGACGTATAAGGCGCCAACCCTTCGGAAGCGTTCCCCTCCTCGTAGAGGTCGGCCCGGTCCTCGCATCGGGCCAGTGGTTGTCCAAGGCGGGCCATCCGGGATCTCCCATGGTCTTTGTCCTCCGCCTGGAAGACCTTTCCCCCGGTTCACTCCGGTCCTGGTTCGAATGGTCCGAAGCCCAAGGGCTACCCCTCGCTCTGGGAACCCACGCCAGTGAACTCAGGACATTTGCCTCCTCCCTTCTCTCCCTGAAATGGGATAATAAAATTGTCTACCTTCACGGAGGCAGTCGGCCCGGGCACGTCATGGGGCAATACCGGGCCCTCGCCGCAACCCTGGAAAGCCTTGGAATCAAGGCTCCCATTTGGATACGCAACAAGGGAGCCTTTTATTTGGATGAGAGCCCCGGGTTTCTCAACGATCTCCTGGAGGCGTCCCTGCTCTCGGGCAGCCTTCTTTGCGACGGAATAGGGGATTTCATCAGCGTTGAATCCGTCACCCATACCCCCAAGGCGGTCGGGCTGGCCTACAATGTTTTGCAGGGATCGGGGGCCCGCATTTCAAAAACCGAATACGTGGCCTGCCCCAGTTGCGGGCGCACCTTGTTCGATCTCCAAACCACCACACAAAAAATCAGGGAGCACACCGGTCACTTGAAAGGGATTAAGATCGCCGTCATGGGATGCATCGTCAACGGACCGGGAGAAATGGCCGATGCCGATTTTGGCTACGTCGGCGGGGCCCGCGGCAAAGTCAATTTATACATTGGGAAAGACTGCGTGGAATACCAGGTGCCGGAGGAACAGGCGGTGGAACGGCTCATCGACCTCATCGCAAGGGAAGGAAAATGGACCGAAGCGCCATCCAAGTCGTAAAAAGTTATGCCTTTCAGGGTCGGTTGCCTTGCAAAAGTGTATGAAGTTCAACGAAATACAGTTTTCAAGGCCTGACCCTTTTTCTCCAAAAGGCATCACTTTTTGAAGGCTTGACCCCTTCCTCCGCGACCTGCGGGCTAACATTCCTTGGACTTTTTCCTGGCCAAATAACTGACCGTCCATTCCGTAGAGCCATGGAAGAATTAGAGGCCTTGGAAAGACCCGATGGAAGATCTCCCGATCAATTGAGGGAAGTGCGTTTCAAAAAAAATATAGCGCCCCATGCCGCCGGTTCGGTGCTTTGTTCTTTCGGGAATACCAGCGTCATTTGCGCGGCCTCGATTATCAACGGTGTTCCGCGCTGGATGCGGGAAAAGGGGGTCGCCGGGGGTTGGGCTACGGGCGAATACTCCATGCTGCCCTACTCCACCCTCGAGCGCAAGAGAAGGGAGGTCTCCAGGGGCAAGCCGGAGGGAAGAACAGTGGAAATCCAAAGACTGATCGGACGTTCCATCCGGGCCGTGATGGACCTGGAGAAATTGGGAGAGCGAACCATGTGGGTGGATTGCGACGTACTACGGGCCGACGGAGGAACCCGGACCGCATCCATTACCGGAGCCTACCTGGCTTGCCAATTGGCCGTTGAAAAACTGCTCTCCCAACAGAAAATTGCGGAAAATCCCTTCAGAGATTCCATTTCCGCCATTTCGGTGGGAATTTACAAGGGTTGGGAAATCCTGGATCTCAACTATCCCGAGGACCGCGACGCTTCGGTCGACTTCAATGTCGTTATGACCGGGGCCGGCCATTACGTGGAAGTTCAGGGAAGCGGAGAGGAAGCCATCTTCACCGAAGATCAGCTCCGGAAACTACTGGACTTGGCCAAAGCCGGTTGCCAAAGCCTGACCCGACTCCAGGCCGAGGCCCTCTGAGGCCAGCCAACCTATTGAACGCATGCGTTTTCAATTGGATTTCCCGGTCATTGCAGACCGTTACAGGTCCCCCGACACATCCCCCGGCCGGTTCGCCAGGCATTTTCCAACCTTGGCCTATTACCTGAGAATCCTTCCCATCGTCTTTAAGGCTTCCAGCCTGGCCAAACGCGGTCTCTACGACGATCCGGCCTGGTGCCGGTCGAGCTTCGATATTTTCAAGGCCATCGAAGGGGTCGGGACAAAATGCTCCATCCGAAATTTGAGGGCAGTCACCGAAATGAATTCGCCTTTTGTCGTCGTGGGCAATCACATGAGCACCCTGGAAACCTTCCTCCTTCCCTACCTGATCTGTCCCCACCGCAAGTTTACCTATATCGTCAAGGAATCCCTCGTCCGGTATCCCATTTTCAGACACATCATGATCTCCCGCAACCCCATCGTGGTTGGCCGTCGCAGCCCCAAGGAGGATTTTGTGCGGGTGATGAAAGAAGGAACCAAGCGTATCGAGGCCGGATACTCGGTGGCCGTTTTCCCCCAAACCACCCGCATGACGAAATTCAATCCCGTTCATTTCAACTCCATTGGGGTAAAATTAGCCAGGCGGGCTGGAGTGCCCGTCTTACCCCTTGCCCTGAAAACAGATGCCTGGGGAACCTCCAAATGGTTGAAAGATTTCGGAAAAATTCGACCCCAACTCGATGTCCACCTGGCTTTCGGAAACTCCCTCCCCATAAAATCGACCGGTCGGGAAGAACAACAGGCCATCATTTCCCACATCGAACGCAACCTCCGCAACTGGACTATGAAGCCGACTTCCGATCCTGACTTTTGAGAATTCATACAACTGATTCCTCACCCGGCTTTATAGGAATAGGCGCCCAAAAAGCCGGTACGACTTGGCTCCATGCACAACTTTCCAAGCATCCGTCCGTCTGGATGCCGCCCATCAAGGAAGTGCATTATTTCGATCGCTCGCCCAAGTACCCCTCTCCCAATGGGCTCCAAACGGCTTCGCCCTTTGCCAGGTTCCGGAAGAGCGAGCCCTTTCACAGGCGTCAATGCCGAAGCATCCTCAGGTCCCTGCCGCGGTGTGTCCTTTCGAGACGTTTCGACAGGATCAGGTGGGGCGTTCGTTGGGTTTTGGGCTATTATGACGACCGCTGGTACAAATCGCTTTTTCTGGATGTTCCTTCGAGTTCCATTTCGGGTGAAATCACTCCAGCCTACGCTTTGTTGGATGAGGAGGATATTGAATGGATGCGGAAAATAAATCCTTCCGTAAAAATTATCCTATTGGTGAGAAATCCTATCGACCGCGCCTGGTCCGCATTGCGCTTCTACAAGAAAATCGGTCGATTCAATAAGAAAATCGAATGCCTGAACGATGTATCGATTGCACTGACGGAGGAAGGTATTACAAGGCGGGGCGACTACCCTAAAATAATCGGGAACTACCTGAATTTCTTCGATTCCAGTCAAATTCTCATTTGCTTCTACGATTCCATTGAGGAGAAGCCGGTAGAACTTCTCAATGGAGTTTGTGCGTTTCTCGGCATCCCATCCGTTGCCGACAACCGGGAGCGACTGTCCGCCAGATACAATGTATCCCCAGCCCGGGAGATGCCTCCGGAAATCCGCTCCCATCTGGAGAGAATCTATAAACCTTCCATCGAAGATATGGCGGAGAGATATGGCGGATATTTCAATGCCTGGCGTCAAAACCTGGGCCGAGAGCGTCCTGCCTCGACCCGACCCTTCAACTTCCCGGCAACGATCAACCCATAAAAAACGGCTTCCCTCATCGGGATGCGGCAACCATCGAACACCTATCGAGCAATGGCTAAAATACTCTTCCGAGTGCTCCCGGAATCGGGACATATGAACGCCAGTTTCGGGCTTGCGCGCGAACTCGTCACCCGTGGACACCGCGTGGTTTACGCCTCCATTGACGAGTATGAAGCGGTAATTGAATCCCAAGGCTTCGGGTTTTACCGCCTCGACCGGGAGATTGGCTGGGGCAACCAGGCCAGGTTTTCCGCCCGTACTACCCGTTCGCCTCTTTTCTGGCTTCGAATGCAAATGGGGAAATACGCATTTCTGAGGAAGATGCGGGAGGACCTCCTCGATTCAACGGCCTTTCATCGGGAAATTCTATCGCTTGAACCGGACCTCGTATTTGTCGACAGTTCCTTCGTTCGGTATGTCCTGGGTCTTCATAGTCTGGGTGTTCCCTTTGCCGTGATCGAGTCTCAGGTCGCACCCGACTACGAGACGAATGTGCCGCCGCCGATTTCGCGCCTAGTGCCCGAAGATACTCGAATTTCTCGCTTCAAATGCAACCTGGAGTGGTTGCTTTATTTCTCAACGCGAAGCATTGCCCAGTTTTTTGGCATGCACGCAGTGGAGTCAAAATCGTTCATGAAAAGACTCTGCCAATCAACCGGGTTCGATTATGAAGCAATCGACTTCAAGCGGTGTTTCCGAATCGGTCTACGGTCGAATCCCGAGATAATCGTCTCGACTCCCGAACTCGATTTTCCACGAACACCGAAAGCAAACCAATGCTACCTTAGAACGGCCATTTCCTCATCGCGCTCCGAGATTTCCTATGACTACCGCTTCGACCGGGTTTTCGCGGAAACCCTGGCTTGGAAAGCGTCAAAAGATTTTCACAATTTAATCTACTGCTCCTTTGGAGGCATGTCGTTCCGCTACCGAGGCATGGAAGATTTTTTTCGTCGACTCATCCGGGCCTGTAGTGGGCTGGACAAGGTAAGGCTCCTGATTTCATTGGGGAATGAACTCAATCTCGGAGCCTTTGAGCCGTGTCCCGCAAATGTATTCCTGTTCCGACGAGTTCCCCAACTCAAGGTTTTGCAAGAAGCCGACCTTATGGTCATGCATGGCGGAACAAACTCCATCTCCGAATGCATTTTGGCCGGCGTGCCCATGCTGGCTTATCCCGGCGCCGTGGATCAACCCGGAAACGCGGCACGGATCGTTTACCATGGCATGGGGCTCATGGGAAAATTAAACAGGGAATCCAGCGACCGGATTAAACGAAAAATCGAAACGATATTGAACGACGAATCCTTCTCGGTCCAGGTAAGGAATAAACGCAACCGGATAATGCGAAACTCGGCTCCCGATAAAATCGACCGGTCAATAAACGCTATCCTGAATTTAGTCGCCAAAATGACAACCGCGAAACTGTGAACGACCTCGAACGACCGCGGCGTTGTAAGGAGTTTTTCAGGATTCTGTTGCTGGGCGGATGGACATTGGCGGTCGCCTCGATTGCCTCTGGCAATGAACAGGCCCCGATTACTTTGATTTTGACCAAGGAGGAGGCTATGACCCGCGCTCTGGAAAGTAACCTCGGTATCCGGATTGAGCGGGCTCGGACAGGTGTCGCCAGACAGGAAATAGAACGGGAAAAAGGCGTATTCGATCCGGAGTTATCCGCATCCTTCACGACCGAATCCGGGAATACCCAATCCACCGAATCGGTCGCAGTCGGCCTGGACGGTTTGGTGGGATCCGGCGGGACCTACACGGTTGGCGTCAGTTCCAATGAGAGCCTTTTAATCGACGACCGATTCAGTTCGTTTGCGGGCCTGACTTTCCGGCAGCCCTTGCTCCGAAATTTTGGCTTCACCACCAATTTGGCTGCCCTGCGTATAGCTCGTTACCAATTCGACCTCACCGAGTGGGAATTCAAACAAGCGCTTCTGGATACCTTCGCGTCGACTATTTTTGCTTTTAACGACCTCTACGAAGCGCAAAAGAATTTGGAGAGTTCCATTCGCATTCGAGATTTAACCCATCAAACCGTCCTGGACAATGACAAGCGGGTCGCATTGGGAATTATCGCCCGCCTTGATATTCTCGACGCCCAAGCTCAACTCGCCTCACGGGATGAGCGTGTTCTTGCCGCCACCAATTCTGTCACCCAGGCTCAGAATCGAATCAAGCAATTGACCTTCGACAACGCCCGCGAAGCCTTGTCTTTCGATCTGGAAGCCAAGGCATATACCGAGCCGCAGATGACGGATGACTTCAGTTCCTTGTTTAACGGCTTGTTGGATAGCGCCCCCAATTATCATATAGGGGTGATCGCCCTTGAGATTGCCCGCTTGCGGTCGGACCGTGACCGGAATCAGACACTTCCGACTTTGGACCTGATCGCCCAAATTGGTTTTAGAGGAACGGGCGGTTCATTGGAGGACAGTATCGAATCGGCATTCTCCCGCGATAATAATTTCTATTCCCTGGGGGCTTCTTTTCAGTTTCCGGTCTTCAACCGGTCGGCCCGGGCGCGGGAGGCAATCTCTGCTCAACGAAAGCGGATTGCAGAGGTGGATCTTGAACGCGTCAAACAGGCTATCCAACTCGAGTTTCACACCTCCTTCCAAATCTTGCAGACGAACTTTAAACGCCTGGACACCACACGTCTGGCCCGTGAGTTGGCCGAACTCAGTTTGGAAGCCGAACAAAAGAAACTCGAAGCCGGTACGAGTTCGACTTTCTTCGTCCTGCGTTTGCAAAGCGATTTGGCCGCGGCTGAACTGAGAGAGATTTCGGCCGTTGCCAACTACAACCGCAGCGTCGCCGATTTCAATCGCTTGCGCGGAGTATTGGAGTAAGAAATAAAAGTTTCCCTTCCCCCCTTTGTGCCATCTCGCCTTGGCGAGATCCCATCACTTCTCCACGGTGAGACCCGAGTTGTCCGCTTGCAAAGTGTAACTATCCACCGGGATGCCGTGTTCCTGGAACGGTAACGACATGGCCTGCAAGACCGCGACGCTCTTTTCCCGATGGGTGACGCACAGCACGCTGCTGCCGCTTCCACTCAACCATCCGGTCAAGGCGCCCGCATCGATTCCCGCATCGATGGCCTCCCGGCCCTGGGGAATATTCTTGAACCGCTGCGGTTCGTGCAGGCGATCCACGCGATAAACCCCGAGGTTCCCGTATTCGCCCGAAGCAAAGGCCGCCACCAGGTAGGCCAATCCGTTCAAACTGTCCACCACGTCCGCAAAACCGATCTCCTCGGGCAACTGTTTTCGGGATTCATCAGTTATGATCTCGAGTCCCGGAGCTACCACCACGAAGGCCAAACTGCGGGAAACCGGGAAGGATTGGGTTCCCAGATAATGTTGCCGTTGGGGACAAAAACGCGCCACGGTGAACCCTCCGAGAATTCCAGCCGAGGCATTGTCGGGATGCCCCTCTATCCGGGTTACCATAGCGACCATCCGGTCCCGCGACAAAGGGGAACCGGCCAAATCATTCAAACAGCCCAAAGCCCCCGCCCGCAAGATGACACTGGATCCCAAACCCCGGGCGACCGGGACCTCGGATTCGATATCGAAATCGAAACCGGGCACGTCCGTGCCGAGGGCCTGGGAAAAGGACTGCCTCACCTCCTTCAACATGCTTATGGCCGCGCCGGGAAAGGCCGGGTCGGTTCCGGCATAGACCACCCGATCGTCATCCCGCTGACTCAACCTCATCCTTCCATAAAGATTGAGGGCCAACCCGAGGGTATCGAAACCGGACCCGCAATTGGAAGTGCTGCAAGGGACGCGAACGACGACTGACGCTGCCATTTTGTTTTAACGGTGTGTGAAAGCGCGTTCAACTTCGCGCATTATCGCTTTCTTTTTCAGATCCTGGCGCTTGTCGTAAAGCTTTTTCCCGGTGCACAGGGCAATTTCCACCTTGATCAAGCCATGCCTGAAGTAGAGCCGCAGGGGAATCAAGGCCTTGCCCCTTACCTCCAAGGCCCCCTTCAGGCGGTTGATTTCCCGGCGGTTCAGGAGGAGTTTTCGCGGCCTGCGAGGGGCGTGGTTGTTCAGGTTGCCATGGGAGTATTCCGCAATGTGGGCGTGGTAGAGATAAATTTCGTTTTTTTCCACCCGGCAAAACGCGTCGTTGATTTGCGCCTTGTGCTCCCGTATGGATTTCACCTCCGTTCCCCGCAGAGCAATCCCAGCCTCAAATCTCTCCCCCACCACGTAATTCCGAAACGCCTTGGAGTTGCGGATTTCGGAAATGCGGTTTTTGCCTGTCTTCTTTTTGGCCATGGCAGGGAAACGGTTGCATCAATAAAGGCTGAAGGATGAAGACTGAAATTATTCGTGATCGGGATCGAAAGAAGATGAAGCGCAGATTTGGCAAATAGCCACAAAAACCACAAAATTCCTCATTCCTCATTGGCGCCCCCGGCGCCCTTCCCCCTCCCTCAAGGACCGTGCCACCGAAAGTTTATTCGGCCAGTTCGTAACTGATCTTTCCCTCGATAATCTCTTTCAGGGCGATGTCTTCCGGGTCCAGCCGCTCCAGGGATTCAATCAACGGCTTCTGACCGAATTTGAGTTGCTTTACGCGACGGGAAACCAGATTGACCAAAATGTTTGGATCGGGGACTATTTCGTGAGCTGCTTTAAGGTAATCGTCTCGCACGGGAGGTCTGGTAAAAATTGGAAGCTTATGGGGTTTTAGGGCCGATTTATGAAAAGCTAGCCAGCCTGCCTTCTCTTTTGATGTTTGGCAATTGGTTTTTTCACCAATAAAACAACCCTGTAAATACCAAACCGCTTCGCGTCATGAACATCGCCTGGACCACCACCGAAACCCGCGAGCAAGCGGAAAAACTGGCCCGGTTGGCCGTGGAGAAGGGTCTGGCCGCCTGTGTCCAGATCGAGGGACCCATAACTTCCTTCTACCGATGGGAAGGCTCGGTGGAAAATGCCAGCGAATTCCGCCTCACCCTCAAAGTATTGCGGAAGAACGCCATAGCCCTCAAGGCGCTGATCCACCGAAATCATCCCTATGAAACGCCCCAATGGACCGTGGCCGACCTCGCCGATGTAGGCGAAAAATACCGGAAATGGGCCGAATCCTCCTCGGCAGAATCTAACCTGGATTAGGAGAATGAAGAATTGACTCTCGCAGAGAGCGCGAAGGGACGCAAAGAGAGAGAGGCGCCGAGGGCGCCTCAATGCTTTTTGTGGCAAAAATTGGGGGACCCGCCTTCGCTAAGGGTCTACGGCGTGGCAGGCAGGAATGTCCCCTCTCCGTTAACTCCAGTTCCGGCGCAGCCGGATCCCTCTGCGTTCTTGGCGTGCTTTGCGAGAGTCTCTTCCTTATTCCTCATTGGCGCTTTAGCGCCCCTTATCCGTTATCATCCGTGAAATCCGTGGTTTTTTTTCTCAAATACGATTTTCCCGGGGATCCGCAAAAATCTACTTGAAAGAAGGACGCAAAGGGCTCACCTTCCCGCCTCAAACCCAATCGCAGACATGTCCCAGCACAACACCTTTCGCACCACCGCCACTACCGGAAAAAAAAATAGAACCGTCCTCAAGCGGTTCGAGCGGGTCGAACTCCTCAAAAAAAGGGGAGAATGGAAAGAAGGCGATAGGGTTACCGGCCTGAAGAAGACAAAGCCCGATTCCTGATTCGCACCCCCAGCGCCTCCCTTCTCTGTGCTCTCTGTGGTTAATTAGAAATTGACTCTCGCAAAGAGCGCAAAGGGATCCGGCTTCGCCGGAACAAGAGTTAACGGAGGGGGGACATTCCTGTCCCCCACCACCCCGGTTACCTCTGCGTATAGCCCAGACATTTTTTCAACTGTAGGAGCGGCTTTACGCCGCGATCCCAATAAACGTCCTCTCGCCAAGATTCTTTGGTATTAACATGGATGAACAGGATGGACGGGATAAATAGCCACAAAAGGCACAAAAACCACAAAATTCCTAATTCCTAATTCCTAATTGGCGCCCCCTTGGGCGCCTCTCTCCCTATTTCCGGCTTCGCCCAGGAATCGGACGATGCTATCCCAATAGTCGGGATAATTCCCGATGGTATTGTGCATG
The DNA here is from genome assembly GCA_022824405.1 of Opitutales bacterium. Taxonomy (GTDB): domain Bacteria; phylum Verrucomicrobiota; class Verrucomicrobiia; order Opitutales; family UBA2995; genus JAABVD01. The sequence continues at coordinate 34,972 of JAJDZZ010000004.1, read as the reverse complement.
GCGCCCTCGATGGTAACCACTTGGCGTTCTCCCTCCCAGTTGTCGGCCAAATTGATGCCGTGACCTATTGGGATAATCTCATCCATTTCCGCCAGCAGGAACAGCGCGGGCGACGTAACCCCGCGGCAGGCTGCGATTGAATCGTAACGGTCCTTGGCCAGGAGGGATACCGGGGCAAAGGGAAACAGCTTTTGCCCAACCGCCACAACGCTGTCGAAGGGGGTCACCAGAATAAGGGAGTGGACGGGTCTCTTGGAGGCCACCTGAACCGCTACACCCGATCCCAGGCTGCGGCCAATCAGTTTTATGGTCGAATAGCTCTTCCTCATCTCATCGAAAAGGGCCAGGGCGTCGCCCACCAGGTGTTCTTCCGAGGGAGACCCTTGGCTCTCCCCATAGCCTCGATAATTCATCAGAAGGACGGCGTGATTCTCAATCCGCCTGAAGCTCTCCAAATTGTAGGACACCTCTTCGCCGTTTCCACCATAGTATACGATCAAATTTTCCTTCTCCGGATTAATCAACCAACCGTGCAATTGAATGCCGTTTCGATGGAAGGTCTTCTCAAAGGGTTCCATTCCCAGGAGGTGAGGCGAAGACCGGCTGAGCTGTTGCGGGTAATAGAGCATTTTGCGTTGTTTGATATAGAGCGAGGCGCTCAGCGATAATATTATCACCGCAATGGTTCCGAGGATCACCGCCAGAGGATGTAGGAAATTCATTTCTCTCGCCAAGGATCAAAGAAACCACCGATCCCACGGATGATCACGATTAATTTCAGCCTTCATCCTTTACCCCGATAGGGACCCGGCAGGTTATGATTGACCAAACCCTCAAATAAATTGAAAAATATTTCCGCCGTCATGAGTTTGCCAACCCCTAAACTGAGCCGTCGTAATTTTCTCCGGGGACTGGGCGTCACTTTGGCCCTTCCCGCTTTTGAAAGCCTTGATACCGGGTACCTTGCGGCGGCCCCGGAATCAAATCCGAGGCGTATGGTATGTGTGGGTAATCACTTGGGTTTCTGGCCGGAGGGATTTTTTCCAAAAACTGCGGGGTTGGATTACGAAACGAGTTCGACCCTGAAGCATATCGACCGTCACCGAAAGGATTTCACCGTGTTTTCGAACCTGGATCACGACGTCAAAGGAGGGCATTCGGCGGTTCATTCGTTTTTAAGCGGGGTTCGCAAGAGTGAGGCGGGCGGATTTCCGGCCAAGAATATGACCATCGATCAATCGGCGGCCGAATTCGCCGGGAGCGTGGCAAGGTATCCTTCGATTACCGCGGGCATAGGTGGGGGAACGGATATGTGCTGGAACCGTTCCGGCGTCAACATTCCCCCCATCGGCAATCCCGCTCGATTGTTCGAGGCGTTGTTTGTGAATGCCGACAAAGCCAGCCTGACCCGGGAACGCGAACGGCTCCTTCATCGAGCCAGCGTGTTGGACGCCCTGCGTGAATCGGCCAAGACCCTCGGAGGAAAACTGAACGCAACCGATCGGGATAAACTCGATCAGTACCTCACCTCCGTCCGGGAAGTGGAACAGCGCCTCCGCATGTCCAAAGAGTGGCTCGATCGGCCCAAGCCGGATTCCCCTATCGATCCCGTGTTGGACGAGGACCGCATGCAGATCGAGGAGATGCCGCTCATCTACGACCTGCTGGTGTTGGCCCTGCAAACCGATTCAACCCGGGTGGCAACCTTCGAGATTCCCCTTGGCTTCCGGACGACCGATCTGAACGTAGGTTCCTATCATGGCTTGTCCCATCACGGGAAGGCCGAGGGAAGGCTGGCTCAACTGCAAATCGTGGAGACCTACCTGATGACTCAGTTTGCCCGGTTTCTGGACCGGCTCAAGGAGGCTCAATTGTTCGACCATACCCTGGTCATATTGGGAAGCGGCATGGGGAATGCCCACACCCATAGCAACCGTGACGTTCCGGTAATTTTAGCCGGTGGCGGCATCGATCACCAAGGCCACCTCGTTTGTCCGGAAGAAAAGAACAAACGCGTGCCGCTTTGTAACCTTTGGTTGTCCTCCCTGCAATGGTTCGGCTTGGAGATAGAAAGTTTCGGAAGAAGCACCTCTACGTTTTCGCCGATGCAACTGGTTTAAGGTTTCGCCATGAGGAGGGTTCGGATCGCGGCGCTGGCAGTTGGGCTGTTGTTGGTTTGGCGGCAAGACGATGCATCGGCCTACTCACGCGTTGAATTCCTGCAGGAACACTGCATCGAATGTCACGGCCCGGATAAACAGAAAGCCGATCGCCGGTTCGATCGTTTGTCCGAAACCGCCCGTAGCACCGATGAGTTGGAACTTTGGCAGGAAATCCTGGATATGCTCAACCTCGGGGATATGCCTCCCGAGGATGAACCGCAGCCTTCCGCGTCCGAGCGAGCGAAAATGGTCGCCTCCACGACCGGGTTCCTAACCGAGTCGCTGGCCCATATGGCCGATTCCGGTGGCCATAGCGTTTTGCGCCGGCTCAACGCCTGGGAGTACCGGCACACTATCGGTGACCTGCTGGGTTTGAATGTTTCGGTATGGAATCCAGCGGAAGAATTTCCCGCCGAAGTGGAAGTGGATGGTTTCGATAACATCGGGGCTGAACTGGTAACCTCGGGAATGTTGTTGGAAAAGTATTTTCTGGCGGCAGAAGAGGCCATCGGCCGAGCCACGCAGTTTGGCGACAAACCGAAACCTGGACGATGGGTGCAGAAATCGCCCTTTTATTTCGATGGGAAAGAAAATGCCGATTTGCCGAAGTTGTTTCGGGTCGATCGCTTTCGGTTTATCCCGGAAACCCCTTACACGGATCTCTATGGCCGTCATTACAGGGGCGGGCATATCGGGTTTGAACCCCTCACCAGAGGAGGAGTTTCCCAAAACGGGATCTACACGGTGCGGGTAAAGGCCGCGGCGGTGGATCGATACCATCCTTACGGCGACGCCCTGGATGATTTCCAAAAAGGAGATCCGCTGGTCCTGGAACTCGTCGCGGTCGACCGGAAAGGAAGTGTCGAAAGTACGGGCAGTATTTCAAAGGAACGATCGTTGGCTCGGGTGGAATTGACCGATGAAAAGCCCCAATGGTTTGAATGGAACGTTTTTATCGAGGAGGGTTTTGAGCCGGAGGTGCGCTTTGCCAATGGCACCATCGCCACCAAGCGCCTGGTTCGCATCATAACTCAAAAAGCGGGCCATCACCCGGAAGTAGCGCCTTTCGCCGAGATGAAACCCGGAAATGAAAAATCTCACGGGTTGTTGAAGGTTTACCGGGGACCCAAACTGAGAATCTGGGAAATTCAGGTGGAAGGACCACGCCTGGAGCAATGGCCCGGCCAAGGGCATCTGCTGCTCTACGGGAAGCTGAATCCCAACCAACTGGATCCTGAAACTATTTTGCAACGGCTGCGAAGCTTCGCCACGGCCGCTTTTAGACGGCCTTTGCAAGACGATGAACTGGATCCGATAAAATCGCTTGTGACCAAAAAAATAAAGGAAGGCCTGGAACCGCTCCAAGCGCTGCAACTGGGTTTTCAAACCATTTTATGTTCCCCCGCCTTTCTTTACCTTTCCGAGGGCGAGGGACCTTTGGACGATTTCACCCTGGCATCGCGCCTCTCTTATTTCCTTTGGTCTTCCATGCCGGATGAGCCGTTACTCGCCGAAGCCGAAGCAGGACGCCTGCGCCATTCGGAAGTGTTGCGCCGACAGATCGACCGCATGTTGCACGATTCCAAATCCGATCGTTTCGTATCCAATTTTATCAGACGCTGGCTCGAGGTTGATAATATAGGAGAGATGCCCGTGTCCGAGGAATTCAGGACTTATCACCGGGATAATATCGAAAAGGCCATGATTGCCGAAACCGGGACCTTCTTTCGCCACGTGCTGGACAACAACCTCAGTCCGGGTGAATTCCTCTCCGCCGATTACTCCTTCCTCAATCGCGAATTGGCCCGGCACTACGGCCTGGAAGGAATGGAAGGGCATGAACTGCGCCGGGTGTCCCTGGCCGGAACGCAACGACGAGGCCTGACGGGCCATGCCCTGGTGCAGGTGGCTTCCGCAAACGGTGTCGATACTTCACCGGTTGTTCGCGGCATCTACGTCTTGGAAAACCTGCTTGGTCGGTCTCCCCCTCCTCCGCCGCCGGATGTGCCGCTTATCGAATCCGACGTGAGCGAGGCTAAGACCATTCGCGAGCTGTTGACCAAACACCGCGAAGTAGAGACCTGCACCGAGTGTCATCGAAAAATCGATCCGTTGGGTTTCGCCCTGGAGAATTTTGACGCCGCCGGATTGTGGCGAACCAGCTACGGAAACAGAGGCCCGAAAATAGATGCATCCGGCATTCTCCCAAGTGGAGAACCCTTTTCAAAAGTGTCGGAATTCCAAGAGTTGTTGAGCCGACGATCCGACGATTTTACCCGCTGTTTAATCGAGAAGATGATGACTTACGCCCTGGGCAGAACCCTGGGCCTGGGCGACCGCGCCGCCATCGATAAAATTCAGCGCGACCTGTTGGCCGGCCCAAACGGGTTGCAGGACTTGATTGCAGGAGTCGTTCTCAGCGACTCCTTTCTCAACAATTGACCTAGATCATTGGGAAAGGGCCTCTCGCCAAGATCGCAAAGATCGCAAAGGGAAACTAACCACAGAGATTCCCAGGAATTAACATGGATGAACAGGATAGATAACGGAGGGGGGACATTCCTGTCCCCCGCCACGCCGGATACCTTTGGGCATTGCCCAGACTCTTTTCTCCCTCATTCCTCATTCCTAATTCCTAATTCGCGCCATCGGCGCCCTTTATCCGTGCTCATCCGTGTAATCCGTGGTTCATTCCAGCACCTTCTTCCTTCCTCCTTCTTCCTTTTCTCTCCCCCCTTTGCGTCTCTTCGCGATCATTGCGAGAGTCTCATCTTCCATCGCTCAAGGAGATTGCCGCTGGCCCAACGCGCCCCCCAGGCGCTCCCGGTAGATCAAATAATCCGGGTTCCCCGGTTCCAGTTCGACCGCCCGATTTATGCAGCCGTAAGCTTTGTCGGGCTCGCCCAAATACTGGTAGATCATAGCCAGGTTATACCACCAGCGCGCCTGATCGGGATCGAGTCCCACCGCGTCGGATATGGCTTTTTCCGCTGCCCGGTAATCCATCCGTTCGGCATACAGCAAACCTTGCGAATAAGGTAAAAGGGCCAGATCGGGAGCTATTCGGCGGGCCATGGTCAACAAATTCAAGGCCTCGTTCACCTCCCCTACCCGATCCAGCAAAACGGCCGCATCATGGTAAAGATACGCGTTTTCCCGGTCGAAGGATACAGCCTGCCGGACGAGTTGCCTTACCAATGGGATATCGCCTTCGATCGCGGCGAGTTCGGCCCGCCGCAAGGCTCCTCCGGGACGGTCCGCGTTCGTCTCGGCGTATTCCACCCATTCCCGAAATGCTGTCAGCGAAGGGTCGAATTGGGGCAGCAAGGCCTCCGCCGCACGGTTGCGGACGAGGCGGGAATCGTCTTCCAGCGCCGCCTCAACCGCGGCCGACTGATCCGGTCTCTGTCCCAAAACCCCCAATCCCGAATCGCGCAAAAGAGGCGATTCGTGCTCCAGCGCATCCAGGGCCAGATCCCTGACCGAATCGTCGGCCGCAAAAGGCTGGAGCAACCGCATCCAGGTGGATTGCCAGTAAACATTTTCCTCGGATGCGAACATTTCCTTGAGGTCCCCCAAACTTTCCGCATGTCCCGCGTGAGCTTGCGTCAGGACCCGGGCGCGCCGCTGCACCATCTGGCGCCGCTCGGAGTTTCCGTACCAGGTGTTGACGTGTGCATTGGCCCATTCCGTGGACTGGTCGTCATGGCAACCGTTACAGGCGTTCGGCACACCCAATTCCAGGGTGAGCTGCGGATCCGGGCTGGTGAACCCGTGGTCCCTCCGCCAGTCCCTTTGCATGTAGACTCTTTCCGGCATGTGGCATGCCACGCAACGATTGCCCGGGCTATCGGCTCCATGGCGGCTATGCTGGACCGGATTGATTATGAGGGCTTCATTCTGCCCGGTGGCATGGCATCGCATGCAAAGCGCGTTGTTCTCCACCGGCAATATCGCCTTCCCGGAATGGGGGTTGTGGCAATCCATGCAGGTCACCCCCTTGTCGGCCATCCTGCTCATCATGAAGGAAGCGTAGACATAGTTCTCCTCCCGGGCCTGGCCATCGGCGAAATAGGCTCCGGGCGCGTCGGGCAGGGTGAGGCGATAATGATCGAAAAACCTTTCCCCCGCTTTGAAAGCGTGCGCGGTCAATTCCTCCCGGCGGGCGTGACAGGTGGCGCAATTTTCCATGGCCAACCCGAGATCGGGCTCGGTGGCGCGAGAGGTGTAGAGGCCCGACCGGGCCGATTCCACGTGCTCTTCCATTCCGGAATGGCACTGCACGCAAGTCACGCTTTGGGCCAGCCATGTACTGTGATAGGCGTCCTCCGCCATGGCATAGTTTTTCTGGAAATCCGTCATGTGACACCAGGCGCAATTGGCGTTCCAGTTCATGCCCTGTTGCGTCCAATGCCCCCACTCGGTCGGGCGACGGTTTTCATCCCCGAATACGTTGAACCATTCCTTTTCGGCGGGATCCCAGGTCAAGGCCTGGGTCTGAAGTCTCCCCTTGCCGGTGGGCACCAGATACTGCCGAATGGGCGTCTCTCCGATCGCCCCTATGACGGGCGCATCGTGACCCTTGGGCATTCCGGCGGGCGGGTTCTGCTCCGCGATGGCAAAGGTCTTCTCCTCCTCGCTCAATCGGTATTGCACACCTCCCTCATCTGTTACCGCGGGAAGGGAAAAAGCCTCCTTTTCTTTCTCCGGGTCGATGAGCCGGTTGGCTATGGCGTGGTGACTTTCCAGCCAATCGCTGTGAGCCCCGGCATGGCATCCCGCGCAGACGTTCGGACTGGCCCATCCCAAGGATTCGGGATGAAAGGTATCGGGAAACCGGACCGCCTCGTCCTTTTTTAAAACCAGGGGTGGTTCGGTTTTCTTCGAGCATCCGGCCGAAAACGCCAGCAGGCCCACGACCAGCCAAGCGGCCCGTCTGCGAGCAGCGACGGTCGTAGATATGGGAGCCATGGTCATTTGCCCCGAGTTCTGAATAATCTCCACCTTTCCTCATCCACTCCTCTCCGTTCCAGTTCCTCCCGGGACAACGTGTAGAAAAGGTCAGACAGCCGGTTCATCATCCTTAGAATGCTTGGGTCCATCGGCGATTGCCGATTAAGTGTATGCAGGCGCCGTTCCGCCCGTCGTACCTGCGTGCGTATGACATGGCATAACGCCGCCGCCTCGGTACCTCCCGGCACCAGGAAGAACTCGGATTGTGAGGACAACGACGCTTCGATTTTGTCCATCCACCCTTCCAGGAAAGCTGCCTCTTCAGTGGGGAGAGGAACGGTGGGTTGCCTTGCCGCATTTCGGGAAATGGCAATGTGGGACATGGCATTCATCAAACTTACCTGAATGCGGTGCAATCCAGCCTGCCAGGTGTGATCGGCCGCAATCCTGGTGCGCAGCAGGCCGATGGTGCTGGCCGCCTCATCGATATGCCCGTTGCACTCGATCCGGATATCGTCCTTGTCCACACGCTCTCCACTCAACAGCCCCGTCTTTCCCTTGTCTCCGGCTCGCGTGTAGATTCTGTTCCCCATACCCGATCCACTATTGAAAGCGCCAAATCCCGGGGCAAGCCAAGAGTAAGCGCGCAGAGGCGCGCCAATTAGGAATTGAAAAGCACAAAGCTTTATCGTGATCACGATTAATCTCAGCGCCCAGCATCCAGCATCGAGAAAATGGCCTCTCGCAAAGAACACGAAGGGAAACTAACCACAGAGAACTCAGAGGACACCGAGATTCTTAGGTTTTAACATGGATGAACATGCATGGACAGGATGGACGGGATAAGTAGAAAAAACCACAGAGGGGGAGAGGGCGCGGAGGGTATACTGCCCCCGGGTTAAGGAAAGGATGGAACCACCGGGGTTGCGCTCGTAGAGGTGTATGGGATCGATTCCCGTGGCTCGGAGAGTTCGACACGCGCGGCGCTTTAGGCGTTGCACAATAATACCCTAAAAAATAATCTTTGACATCAAGAAATTGATGCTTTTGATTACAACCATGCGTACAACCGTGACCATCAACGACGATCTGGCGGCGCAGATCGAAGCAATGCGCAGACGCGAGGGTCTGAGCTTCAAGGCCGCACTCAACCACTTGCTGAGGCTCGGTGTGCAGGCAAAGTCGACTCCCCCGAAGCCGAAGAGGTTCAATACTCCCACGAGAAAGTTGCGACTGAAACCGGGAATCGATCCGACACGCCTGAACGCCTTGATCGATGACCTGGAAACCAGCAATTTTGCAGGCGAGGAGCGTTGATCCTTCCCGACATCAATCTGCTCGTTTATGCAGTCGATGAAACAAGCTCTTTCCACGGAGCTGCCAACACGTGGCTGGACGATGTGCTGTCATCCGCGAATCCCGTGGGCCTGTGCTATCCCACAATGCTCGGGTTCGTCCGATTGGTAACCAATCGGCGCGTATTCTCCAACCCGCTCACTCTGGAGGAAGCCGTGAACTATGTCGACCAATGGCTGGAACAACCCAATGTCGGCGTCGTCGTACCCACGCGGACCCACTGGCCGCTCGTGAAAGACTTGCTGATTTCCTCCGGCTCCGCAGGCAACCTGACCACCGACGCCCATATCGCCGCCTTGGCCGTGGAGCACGGCTACACGGTCTATTCGAACGATGCGGATTTCGGCCGTTTCCCCAAGGTAAAGTGGGTCAACCCGCTGAACTAACCCGATTGCCGGAACTCAACCGCGTGTTCGCCTGATTGGACTCGCTTGGGCCGCGAACAGCAACAAGCCTGCGTTCATGGCGAAACGATCCTCAGGTTCAGGGACTCCACGTTCGGCATCGCGAACTCCACATCGTCTCCCCGCATTTTATCGATCAGTGCATACCCATCTGCGGGTTTTTGGCATTTCTGATATTTTTTCTCAGACTGCGCTGTTCGTGTCCACAAAATCGGGAGAGGTTCAATCTTTAACCTTCAGCCTTTTCTCAATTCCTAATTCCTAATTCTTAATTCGCGCCCTTGGGCGCTCCCCCCCTCTGTGCTCTCTGTGGTTAATTCCTCCCCGCCATTCCCCGCTCGGCGGCGATTCTCGAACTCAGTGCTCAGGACGCTCCAGACTGGGTTATCGCGTCGTTGGTTGTAGAGTTCGTCGTAAGACTCTCGAAGCAATCCTCTTTCAGCGAGTTCCCAGTATCGTTCGCCCGGTCTGTCCGTTCCAAGCTCGTAGTCCAGGTTGGGCCAACTGTCTGGTCGGAACGTGTAAAAAGCCCAGTGCCACCCCTCTTCATTGAAGATCCTCACGAGATCTCGGAGATAATCCGCCGCCCCCTGCACCGACCGGTCGCAACCGAATTCCCCGACGAAAATGCGACTTGGCGGTATGCCGTTCGTCTCAGCCCATCGGCGGACGGGGTCGAAGAACTCGTTAATCGCCGCGACATCGAAGCGCCAAGGTTTGCTCAGCGCTTCGATTTCAACCGTTCCGGGGTATTTTACCCGACCTTGGTTGATCCGCTTTGTCGTGTAGGCATATGGCTCGTACATGTGGAACGAGTAGATCACATTGTCGACTTCGACCGGGCGGAGGTATTCGATCGCCCAAGGCGTCCCGTACAGGCCCGTTTCCACGATGATGGGAGTCTCGGAATCGACGTCTCGAATTGAGGCGGCGACAGTGCGATGAAAGCGGTTCAGGTCTCCCGGACCGCCTTCAACGGTAGAGTACCACTCCATGAACCCTCGGTCCCAGAAGTCGCGCTTTCCATGAAACCATTCCGGATGGGGTTCGTTCAGAAGATCGTAGCCGACTACGGCAGGATGATCCTTCATGCGGTCAGCCAAGTCGCGCCAGAATTGAACTGCCTGTTCCAAGTACACTTCATCTGTCCAGAGTCTCCCGTCGCGGCGCCCCCCGTTGAACTGGCGGAAGCGTGCCCCCGGAAGGCTGAGAGGCGCCAGGACGACGCTCATACCGTGGTCTTGAGCGATGTCCAACTTGCGGATTAGCACGGCGAGGTCCTTCTCAACCAAGCCCTCATAGCTGTCGGCATTGCCTATAAGGAAATCCCGTTCGGCCCCTTCCCACTTGCCATAGGCGAGGCGGACGAGTTTGATACCGGCTTCCGAAGCCGCAGAGAACCACTCGGCCGTCGGCACCTCGTTAAAGTAGTTCGCTCCGATGCGCTGTGTGCCCCAGTACGCCCCTTGCCCATCGATAGCTCCTTCGGATTCCCCTTCGAACTCGGAGCGGAGCGGGGGCGAACAGCTCATAGCGCATGCAAATAGCAGTGCGGGGAGGAGTAACCATCTCATAGTTGGCGATTGTGCTGGTTCTAGCATCATTCCTCACCTCCCTTTACCTTCCTTATCCTGTAAATCTTCTCCATCCATGTTTTTGCCTGAGAATCTCTGCTGTCTTACCGTTCTTTGCGAGAGTCAATTCCTCTATGCTGTTTCGTGACCTCACCCCAAACGGGGGATTAACCCCCTCCTACAGTTTATTCTGGCTATTCTCCCCCATTCCTAATTCCTAATTCCTAATTCTTAATTGGCGCCATCGGCGCCTCTCCCTCTGTGTGGTTAATTCCTCTCCCTCCAGGCCACTTAAAATCGCTTCCACCTTGGCCCGGTCTTCCGGATAAAACCGGTTGAACGGTTCGGCCATGGTTTCCCGGCACAAACCCAGAATGGAGGCCGCGCATTTTGTTCCCTTCACAAACCGTGAGGCATATTTGCCTATGGAGTAGATTTGCCCGAAAGCCTCGATTTTTTTCTGCAAGCGTGCCGCCGTTGCCTCATCACCTCCAATTGCGGCCCGATACGCGTCGACAAACAACCGTGGAAAGACATTGGCTCCCCCGTTGACGCCTCCGTGACCGCCGAGAGAAATCCCTTGGATCATTTTGTCCTCCGGACCCATGAGAAAGCTCCAGTCCTCCCTGATCGAGCTCAACCGGCATAAATCCTCAAAATAGGTAAGATCGCCACCGCTGTCCTTCACGCCATAAATTCGGTCAAAGCCGGAAACGGTTTTCAGGGTATCCAGCGCAAATCCGACCTTGGTAAGGGACGGGATGTTGTAGAGCATGACCGGCAGAGCCAATTGAGGGAGAATCCGCTCGATATACTGGATAAGCTCGGTCTGTCCGGCAGGGAAATAGTAGGGAACCGATAAAACCACTACATCGGCTCCCGCTTCGGCCGCAGCTTTCGACAGTTTCACCGACTCGACAAATGAAGTATCCGTGACCGAAATGAATACAGGGACCCTGCCTCCGACCTCCTCGCCCACCCGTTTAATAATTTCCCGGCGCAAACGGTAACTCAGGCAGGGACCCTCCCCGGTCGTTCCCAACGCGAATACCCCGTGCACTCCACCCCGGATCACGTGGTCGACCAGTGCGGCCAGACCGTCAATGTCCAATGTATCCCGGTCAATAAGCGGTGTGATAAGGGGAGGAATGATTCCCCTGAATCGCGGAGCGGACATCCTGATCGACTCTATTCAGCTGACGGTTGAAAGCCTATGAGTCTATCGATGGCATCGAGAGGCACTTTCAATACCTCCACAGTCTGCTTGGCTCCGGAGAAGGAAATGAACAAATGGTTCTCCCGCTCGATCATGTGCGGATAATCAATGTGCCTACCTCCCACCAGATAGAACAAATGGGTATACACCAGACCGTCCCGGCTTATGGCCAAGGTCAGGGGATCCCTCCGGGCCGGTCGTGAGTTGGATACCAACGCGTAGTAACCCCGCGAGGTTCTCAAAACAAAAAACTTACTCCTCGCGTCCGGGAAATTGGTGGCCACCAATTCCGACCAGGTCTCACCATTATCGGTCGAAAACGCGCGCAGAATGCGTTTCGATTCCGCATTGTCGCGAAACAAGCCCACCAGGTTTTTCCCATCGGGAAGGATATACCAATAAGGTTCCTCCGGTTTTTGACCGGCGCCTTCGTATTCGGCAACGGGCCGCACCTCCCAATCCGAATGGGTCTTTGTCCCTCCCAACATGACGCTGACCCCGCGGTCATGGTCCCGCCGACTCATCATCCACTGGCCATTAGGCAATCGCTTGGGAGGAAAGTTGTTCATGGCATCGTCCAGGACCGTTTCGACCTCCTCCCATCGTTCGTAGTCCCTATTCCAACGCCAAGCCTCCAGGCTCAGTCCCACGCCCGGATATCCAGGGGCATTGAAGTGGGTGGCCAGGGCCAGAAGCTGATGGTCACGAACCCAGAATCCACGCGCAATCCAACCGAAACCGTTCGTGCGGGCCGGACCGGAAAGATCTTTTACCTGACTCCAGTGGATTCCATCCGCACTCGTGGCATAAGACACCCGGGTAAAAGGCCGGTCATGGCCCGGAACCACATTCCAGTGTTCTTCAGGCGGCGTCCTGGGGAGCCCCGGCCCATCGCTCCACATCGCCCAATATCTGCCATCGAAATACTCCAGGTAGGCGTGCTGATTGACCCGGGTTCCGCCCGCAGTCCGCACGTCGCTTACCGTTGCCGGTTGCGCGGGAAGGTGGATGAGGTCTTCATACACGATAGCCGTCGGATCCTTTCCGGTGGTCTCGAGATCGAGCATCAAACGACTCGCGGGATTGCCGACGGCGTCAGGCCGGGACAGATCGTTTTGAGCTCTGAGAAAAGTTTGCGGCAGTACAAGGGCTACGCAAAGGGCATAGACCGCTGTCGGGTTCATCGTAAGTGGGGTATGGTTCTGCATGATTACTGTTAATTCATTATTTCCTGTTAAATATGTCTGTCTGAGGCGACGAAATGGTTGAGGTCAATTTGCCGGAACATTTCGGGTAACCTCCGCTTCCCATTCGTGAAAGGCCGCGTCCATGGCTTCCACCCGTTCCGGATATTCCGATGCCAGGTTGTTTCTCTCGGACGGATCCTTCGATAAGTCAAAGAGGTAGCGTTGTCCCTCTTCCAACACAAATTTCCAGTCACCCTGGCGCACCGCTCTGGCATGGCTGTCGGTGTAGGAATTGTTGAACCTCCAATATAAAGTCCTCGGTGGAAGCGAAGCCCTGTCGAACAGGACAGGGCCGATATCGGTTCCATCAAACGTCCCCTTCCCTGAATCCGGAGATCCGGCCAGTGAGGTAAACGTGGGCGCCAAATCCATGGTCATAGCGGTCTCATCGCTTACGGATCCCGCCGGAATCTTTCCAGGCCAGTTAAAAATGCCGGGCACGCGGTGGCCGCCCTCGAAAAGATCCCCTTTCTGCCCGCGATAGATACCATTGCTGCCAACCCAGGAATACGCCCCGTTGTCAGAGGTGACCGCGACAAGGGTACGTTCGCGCAAACCAAATTCGTCCAATGTTTCAACAATAGCGCCCACACTGCTATCCACCGATTCCAGCATGTCCTTGTAAGCCCGTTTATATTTCTCCGGCGGCAACGGTCCGTATTTGCTGTCCGGCTGAACCTGACCGACGATGCGCTCGTTTCCGTGCCACAGGGTTCCCTCTGTGCGGAACGGGGGATCGGTCGGTCCCTGAAACGGAAAGTGTATGGCCGGGTGAGATACGAACAGAAAAAAGGGCCCTTCCCGGTTCTTTTCCAAAAATGCGCGGGAGTGTTTCGTCACCAAGTCGGTCAGGTACCCGGATTCCTTATGCAATTTGTGATCCTTGTACCAGTCGACCTTTCCGTTGCGGGATACATGCGAATGATAATCCGGACTGTTGTTCGAGCAGTAACTGGTATCGAAGCCCTGGTCATTCGGACCGTAGGCGCCAACCCAGCCGAGATGCCATTTGCCTGCCACTCCACACTCATACCCCTTTTCCCCAAGGATTTCAGAAATCATCACTTTTTCCGGAGACACGCCTTCATCCTCGACGAATCCAATAGCGGATTCGATTCCACTCCGTTGCTGATATTGTCCCGTCATCAAGGCTGCTCGCGTAGGGCTGCACACCGGACCGTTGGTGTGAAAATCGGTAAACCTTATTCCTCCCTTTGCCAGAGCGTCCAGGTTGGGTGTCTCGTGCAACTCACTCCCGTAACATCCCAGGTCACCGAAGCCCAGATCGTCGATCACGATCAGCACGATATTCGGAGGCCGATGAAATGAGCGCGGATCCTCATCGGAATAACCGCATCCGGACAACACTACCATCACAAGCAAGCATCTACCTGCATTCATGACTACGCCTCCATGGATACCACACCTGAGTGAAGAACCCGGTCGCGCCATTGAACGAGATCCGGATCGGTCAGGTGCTCGATGGATCCATGCCAAAATACCAGACGGCAATTATCGCGCACGTAAACGAGGGCTATGCCGCGGCTGGTTGTTTGCAGACAGGGATCGGAATACAGGCCCGCGTCTTTTTCCACGTCCATCGGATCCAACCAACTTTTTCCATCGTCACACGAGGCCGACAATGAAATACGGGATAGTCCGTTTCCCTCGTCGACAACCCGAATCGATGCCTTAACCATGGCATCCCCGAGCCGGATACGCGTTCTATCCTTCGACATTCCCGAAACCGCATCACCTCCTTCAATCCCAGCCGGCTCGCTCCAAGTCCACCCATCATCCCTGGAGGCGATCCGCCAGTTGGAGGGCCTTCTTCCATCGCTTTGCGTCCGATAGAAAATCGCGATCTCGCCCTTCTCATCCACACGCGATGAGAACGCGGTCGATTCCAATCCGCGAGGAGTCGCAATCAAACGCGGTTCGGACCAAGCCGACTGAAACCGATCCGTTGCCCAGATCCCCAACCTGTTTGGATGACTATCGGATTTTCCGATATAAACCACCAGCATTCGGTTGTCGGCCAGCGGGTGCAATCGGGGAGATACGCAAAAGTCGAATCCCGACAAGTCTGCCAGAACACGCTCCCGGAGGACCAGACTGTGCCGAAGGTAATCTCCATAATCGGAAAGGTTCAGCGATTGCCCACCGGAAGTTATTCGCGACTGGAGCGCCCCAAAATCCACCGACTTGACTCCGCAACCATCCTCGACGCATAAGCGGGCCGCATGCCCGGCGCCAAATCCCATCTGGGCTACCGTAGCCATCACCCGGAATGAACTCAAGGCCATCTGGTCGCCGCAAGCGGAACGTCCGGTAACCAACAGATTTTTTGCATCTTTGGGTATCATACAACCAAGGGGTATGTGGTAAGGTTCCACCATGGTGGTAATACCGGTACCTGCCCGCTCCATTTTGTCGGGCCAGTGGTAATCGAAGTGATAAGTGCCCACCGCAACGGCGTCTTTGAAAACGGAGCCGCTGCTTACATCTTCCTCGGTAAGCATGTATTCTCCAACAATGCGTTTCTCTTCCCGAATACCTATGCTACGCGAAACCGAAGCCAGCACGTGACGGTCGAGCTTAACGCCTCCATAACCCTTGGTTTGCAAAAAATAGATGAGGCTCATCATGTTGCGCCGGGCATGAATCTCAGCCCTGGATCGGCTGTATCCATCGGCCGCGTCGAATCCCACCACTTTCATTTTAACTTCTACTTTGCCGGAAGGAAAAACATGTAGCGAAGTCATGGGAATTTCATCCTCGTTATTCCATGTCGAGGCGCCCGGAGGCAAAAACGGCTTCACCGGCTTTCCCGTATCCCAAAGGGTAAAATAAAGGCTCATGGGAAGCTGTTTGTTGGCTCCTTCATGGATCGCTTCAAAACCGGCCAGGCTCGCCACCCGGCACTGACCCGTAGCATCCACCACAAACCCGCAATGACACTCGAGAATACCCCCTGCCGTCGAGACGGTGAGTCGCGTAACCCGACCGTCCTCGACCCGGGCGTCGATCACCCGGGAGTGAAGCAGAACGTCGATCCCGTTTTCCAGGACCATTTCCTGGAGAAAATATGCGCACCACTCCAGATCGTATTCCCGACGATCGGCCGTCGGATCGTATTCACTGATTAACTTACAACGGCTCAGGTGTTTGACCAAGGCTGCGAAATAATCATTCACCCGTTCAGAATCGCCGCAGAACCCAGCGACTCCTCCGGTCGTCCCTTGTCCGCCCAGCACATTGCTCGCCTCGATGATCAACACGCGGTTTCCGGAATCCTTCGCTGCGAGAGCGGCCATGATTCCGGCCATCCCCCCCCCAACCACTACAATTCCATAACGATCTTCCATAAAGGTTGGTTTCCTGAATTAAAATCCTGATTTCCCCATCTCAGCTAATCGAATCCGGTTGATTGAGGCAGCTTCTGATTTTCGCAGTTGGAGGAACCCCAGGAGTACCCTCCCGCCGGGGTCATCCGACGGGAGGAATACATTCCAATCCGTGTAACAATAACCAACTTGGGTTAAAATACGTAACCAACGGACAGTCTCCAATTCTGCTCCCAATTCGCCCCAACGCCCGTCCACCAGGTACTCGGCAACAAATCGGTATTATCGGCCAAGTTGTCGATGCGCAATCGAATCGTCCATTTGTCCCATGCGTATCCCAGCACCGCCGTCATCTTGTCTCCGGAGGGGACACTGAAATTGGAGGCTCGGTTCAAAACACTATCCCCCCAGTAATTATAACTTCCCGCTATGGAAAAGCCGGTCAGCGGTCCGGCCAGGACCGAATATTTCGCCAGAACCGCGTAGGTTTTATCGGGCACGGCCCACAAAGGCAATTTGTCCTCGGAAATATTGGAATCGATATCCGAATAGGAAAAGAGAATGTTCCATTCCGGAGCGGGGTTTACTGCCACGTCCAGCTCTATGCCTTCGGTGGTCTGAGAGCCGGCCGGAACATTGTAACTTTGATCGTCGACTCCGGTAACGCTTCCGTCCTCATCGCGACGGCCCACCAGAACATTATTCTCGATGTTATCGAAGTAGGCCACCGTGGCTACGATCTTGTTGTTGAAGGCGTTGACCTTGAAGCCGATTTCGTCCGTTGCCACCGTGCGATTGGGAAACTTCTCTCCAAAGGTAGCCAGGCGTTCATCGATCGCGAATACAGGCACAAAGGTTTCCGCGTTGTTGTAAAACGCCGATACCTGACTCTCTTCGTCACTCAGGAGCTTGTAGAGCAATCCGTAGTTGGCCGTGGTGGTCGAGTCCTCTGTCGAAGGATTCGGAACGGTCTGGTCGTTCAAGGTTCGTTGAGATTCGTTCTTGTCCCTGTCATAGCGAACACCGGCCGAAATGATCAACTTGTCATCCATGGCATACATCCGGTCGATGATGGCCGCGTTCCACAACTGGCGGTCCGTATCGGTCGTTCCACGGTCTATGAAACGGTCATTGTAATCGATGGCAATGTTTCGCAAATCGCCCAACCCGGCAGGCGGATTCGGCCAGATTTCCACGATTCCCTGCCCCTCGATTCCAGTATCGAAATTGAATTGACGGCGTATGTCCTCAGGCAGACTGGCCGTATTGTTTACGCGTATGTCCAGACCTTCCCCAAACCCTTCCACGTTTTGCAATTGCGAATAAATCAGCAAATTGTGATTGGTTTCTCCGATATCGAAATTGAAATTCACGTCGGCCGCCAGGACAGACCAGTCGCTGTCGCCAGGGCTTCCCGCATTGTAGCGGAGTCCCTGACGTCCGAATCGCGCCAGGTTGTTCTCGATCTGCCCGAACATTTGGGGATCCCTTCCCACGGATGGACTTCCATCGGGAATCTGGTTGCCGTTCTTGTCGATAAAGACCGTACCGCCGTTGGCCCGTGTCCGGTTCCCGGAGTTTTGACGATCTCCGGTCCGAAGCACCACCCGCACATCGGCTCTGGCTCCGCCGATATCCATGCTATCGGTAAGTCCCGCTTCGAGAGTCTTGTACTCGGTGAATTGGAAGTTTTGCACAACCACACTGGCTTCACCGGCAAATTCCCTGAAGGCGGCGCCTTTTCCATCCGGCGTGCCAAACATGAATACGCTGTTCGATACCCGACTGGAATTATCGTCTACAAAATATCCGGATGCCCAGAACTGCAGCCCGCTCTCGAAGGTGTGGGAAAAACTGGGGTTTGCAAAGTAGGATTCCGGTTTGCTCGTTTCGGAGGCCAGTTCCACCGGCCCGTTGGTATTCAGAACGGAGGCAGCAAGTCTGAAACCCGTCTGACCGTTTTCCGTATCCTTCATTATGGAGTGATCGACCGCGGTCCTCCAGAAATCGAAACTCCCCACCATCACGTCGAGCTTGGTCGCATTGACGGGCAAGGGACGCTTGCTCACGATGTTGATGACTCCGCCCTGGTTGTGTTGTCCGTATTGGACGCCTGCCGGTCCCTTGACGATTTCCACCCTTTGAATCATGGAATAGTCGAAACCGCCGTTGTTCGTGTAGTTGAAGTCGGGAATCCCGTCGCGCAAGGCGCCGGTAGCGGTATACCCCCTCAGTGACACCGACTTGGTTTCCTGCAATCCTCCTCCTGCGTTGCCTGCAACCACGCCACTGATCATATTAAAGGCGTCTCCAAGGGTTACGGCCGCCATATCCTCGATCAACTGTTCGTTGATCGTCACAACCGATCCGGCAATATCGGTAATGGGAATGGCGATACGGGAGGCCGAGGAGGCCCTGATGGTTCCGTAACCGAATGTATCCCGATCCGATACGGTGAAGGGATTCAGTTCATAGATTTCGTCTTCTTCGGACTGGGCCGAGGCAAATGGGACGGCCCATGAAATCATACCGATGAAAATCAGGGTCCGAACGGTAAAATCGAGTTTGGGGTATTTGTAATTTTTCATGATAGTTGCAACTTGAGTTAGATTCACATGTTACATGCCAAAAAATCCATTGAACCCCATAGTTAAAAAAAGTAACCTACAGTTAATTTTGTAACAAATTGGCCCATTATGCGGCCGGAAATCCATAAAAAAAGGTGATTCAGACCCATCACGAGTTCATAAAAAAATCCCTCAAGCCCTTTCTGGTTCCCGGACGGTTGAAAGCCTGCAATCGAATCTTCGAAGGGAGAAAGCCCAGGAATCAGCCCGAGACCTATACCGAAGGCAGGGCCCACCGATTGATCCTGGGTCTTTCGGGCACCGGAAGATTCCTCACCATTGAAGAAGGGGGCGAGGCAACTTTTTCCGTCAACCGCGGGGAGTGCATATTCCTGGCTCCGAATACCTGGATAAGTTGCATTCCCAAAGTCACTTACAAATCGCTCGGAATCATTTTCGGCAACTCATTCCTGCGCGTCACCATAACCCAGAGAACGGTCAAAAACAAAGAGGTAACCTTATCCTACCTGGCAAAATGGCAAACAAACAGGGGCATTCATATTCGAGAAGACCACCTCCTCCAACTCCTCCAACAGCCATTGCCCGATAACTCGAGCAAACGATACGTCATCTATTTGCTGGAAATCCTTCTCAATCTCACCTGGGAGCACCTCATGGAAGGAGACTCCAACCAGACTGCCCGAGCTCACGGCCTCTGGCAGGCCATTTGCGAGTACATTTCGGAACATTGGTCGGAATCCGATCTGTCTCGCGACCGACTGGCAGACCATTTTCACGTCCATCCCAATCACATAAGCCGCCTCTTCAAGAAATATGGGAAAACCAAATACATCACATTCCTCAATGATGTCAGGCTTTCACGAAGCATGGAATTGCTCGAATCGGCCAGCTACAGCGTAACGGATACGGCCGCCTTGTGCGGATACACGGACCTTCAGTATTTCATTCGCTGTTTTCGGGAACGCTATGGAATCACACCGGGGGAATACCGGAAACTGAAGGAATCAGCTCCCCGCACTACGGCCTGAAGGATGACGTAACATGGACTTTTGTAACTATCGCCGCGGGAAGGGTTGCTGAAAAACGGCTGGATTTTCCCGTGTTATCTGATTCGGGAGATGGAATTATTTGCCAAATATCTTCCATGGTTACAAATTTCACATTGAGCCTGCATGTCTTGAATGATAGTCGAGAGGCTGATTCTCAGCTCGGAATAACAGCCTCCCGAATCCCCATAAATGGATGTAGCGATCAGACCGCTGGATGTTTTCGCAATATGCGCCTACCTGACAGGCATGGTTGCATTGGGGATCTTTTTCAGTCGGCGAAACGATTCCACAGAGCGTTATTTCGTCGGAAACCGAGCCTTCTCCGGTTGGGTCATCGGGCTCTCCATGCTGGGTACCATCGTCAGTTCCGCCACCTTTCTGGCCTTGCCCGCAACCGCATACATTCTCGACTGGAGACAGTTGAACGTAAACCTCGTCCTGCCCTTCGTCGCCTTGTTGGCCATCGCGGTTTTTATTCCGTTTTTCCGGCGCGGAAAACTGACCTCCGCCTTCGAGTATCTGGGAAACCGCTACGGGACCCTGCCCCGGCTTTACGGCACGTTCAGCTTTATCGTGCTGCAACTGATTCGCATGGCTCAGATCCTGTTCCTGGTATCGCTTCCTCTACAGTTTCTGACGGGGGTTTCCATCGAAATCGTAGCCATCGGAGCCGGGGTCTTCATCGCATTTTACACTATCGCCGGGGGAATTGAGGCGGTCATCTGGACGGATGTCATTCAGGCCGTCATCCTCGTTTTCGGAGGCATTGTCTGCTTTGCCCTCATTGCCTTCGACCTTCCCGGCGGCCTGGGGCAGATCATCGAAATCGGGAAAGCCAACGACAAGTTCAGCCTCGGGAGCTTCGACTGGAACCTGCATGAACGCACCTTCTGGACCGTTATCATTCTGGGAATCATCAATTGGCTCATGATTTACAGCGGCGATCAGAACATGGTGCAACGTTACGCCTCGGCCAGGTCGACGCGGGAAGCCCGCAAAGCTACGGCGCTCTATTCGGCCATCGCACTGCCCATGTGGATCATGTTCTTCTTCGTAGGCACCTCTCTGTTTGTTTATTATAACGCTTTTCCGGATCCGACCGTGGCCGGACTGGAGTCCGATCAGGTCCTTCCCTATTTCATTTTAACCAAAGTGCCGGCAGGAATTGCCGGGATTGTCATCGCCGCGGTTCTGGCAGCCGCCATGAGCAGCCTGGATTCGGGAATCAACGCCATATCGACGGTGACCGTGGTCGACATTCTGAAACCACACCTTGCCAAAGACAAAGACGACCGCTTTTACCTTCGTTCCGCGCGGATCGTCGCAGCCGTGGTGACCTTGCTCGTCATCGGCGGAGCCATCTTTTTCAGCAAAATCGAAAAGGAGAGCATGAACGACATCAGCCTGATCGTCACCAGCCTTTTCGGAGGCTGCCTCATGGGACTTTTCATCTTAGGATTCTTCACCCGAATCGTTGACGGAACATCGGCCACTATCGCCATGATTTGCGCCATCCTTCTCAACCTCTACATCGGGCTCGGCCTCTTGAATGTAATACCCGAGAGCTTGAAAATTGAAATTCACAGTTACTGGGTAGCCGCCTTGATAAACGGAAGTTTCGCCGTGTTGGCTTACGGGATCAGCTTGTTGCGCAGAGCGCCGCCCGGCAATCTGGACGGTTTGACCATATGGACAAAGCATTCCTGAAGAGGGGAAGAATTGACTCTCGCAAAGATCGCCAAGGACGCCAAGGAATCCGGCTTCGCCGGAACAGGAATTAACGGAGGGGGGACGGAGGCGCCCAAGGGCGCCAATTAAGAATTAAGAATGAGGAATTAAGAATTTTGTGTTTTTGTGCTTTTTTGCGGCTATTCCAAGCCCGCCTTGGCGCGCTTCTTTGCGTCTCTCCGCGCTCTCTGCGAGAGTCTCTTCTCCTCCCCTCTTTGTGCCTCTGTGGTTAATTCCTTCTTCCTTTAATTTCCCTCCCAGTATTCTGTGGTTACATGAAAGCTGATCGCATATTTGAAACCGTGCTCTACGCCGACGACTTGATCGCGGCCAAAAAATTCTACAGCGATGTTCTGGGGTTATCCCTCTACCGCGAATCGGAATATTTTTTGGTTTACCGCCTGGAGAGTGGCGCCCTGTTGATTTTCGATCCGAAATTGAGCGCTGAGGACGACCGCCCCGTGCCTTCTCACGGGGCCGTGGGTCAGGGCCACGTCGCCTTTGCCGCAAGCCAGGACCGAATCGAGGCCTGGCGGCAATACTTTCTCAACAAGGGCATTCCCATCGACGCGGTGGTGAATTGGAGCGAAGGGGGCAAATCGGTTTACGTCCGCGACCCCGCCGGTAACAGCATCGAGTTCGCTCCCTCCACCCTCTGGGGCGGAAACTGGGATTTTTAGCCCCCATGTCCTTCGAGGCCCGCATCCAGCTTTTCCATCACCATCTCGGGGGTTATCAGATCCATGACCCCCGGAAACTCGATCTTCCTGCCCCACTTGATTTCCGCCGCCGGTCTCCCGAGAAATTTCCGGGAAGCCCGATCGTAGGCATCCACGCACAGGTCTATGCTCCGATAGGGGCCCGACCGCCTGGGATTGCTGGCCGCGTACAATCCCAAGACCGGTAGATTCACGCAATTGGCCATGTGGGCCGGTCCCGAATCGGGTGTTATGAGCAATTCGGCGCGCTTCATCACGGCCAAGAAATCTTTCAGTGTATCCTTTCCAATCAGGTTGAGGGGCTCGGTTCGCATGCTTTTTTCAATTTGGCGCCCCATGGCGGCCTCCGCCTCGCTCGGTCCGCCGCACAAAACGACCCGCAAACCCTTTCCGTGAAGGTAATCGGCCACCTGCCCGTAATATTCCGCTCTCCAGTTTCTCAACGGATGACTGGCGCAGGGACTGATGATGACAAACCGGCCCTCCGAGCCGATGTGCCGCTCGGCAAATTCCTCCCCGCTCTCCGGAATGGGGACCGTCCAATCCAAATGCTTCTCCGGCAGACCGGCCGTCTCGAGAAAACTGAAAAAGGCATCCACCACGTGCTGATCTTTATGGGAAGGTATTCTTTCTCGGACAAACAAGCCGTGGCCGTCCTTGGCCCGAGCCCGGTCGAAGCCTATCTTGCGCTTGGCCGACACCAGGGGAACTATCAGGTTGGCCCGTAGCGCCACTTGCAGGCAGAGCATCTGGTCGAACCGCCTACCGGCCAGGCCTTTCTTCACCTCCCCATAGGCCCTCAGGTTTTTGCCTTTGTCGAACACGACGAACTCCACCCCGGGCAGATCCCCCACCAGTTTATGCGCAAAACGGCCGATGATCCAGGTTATGCGCGTCTCCGGCCAATGCTTTTGCACGGTGTGAACCACCGGCAATACATGGGTGACATCGCCCAGAGCCGACAGACGGAGTATGCAAAGGGATTCAGGGGGATTCATAGCCGGTGAGGAGGGATTTCCAATTGCCGGCCGAGTAGTGAAAGAAGACGTGCATCCGGCTGAGTTTTTCCAGGGATCGTTTCAAACGCCGCAGAACGAGGATTTTCCACCAGTTACCCCGACAGAGGCAGGCCCGGTCAAAATCGATGAGGTAAACCCGCTCCCCATCCAGAAGGATATTGTTGGCGTTGAGGTCCCGATGAATCACCCCGTTGTCGCAATAGGTCCGAATCTGGCGGCCGATTTTCTCCCAGTCCGCCGTATCCAAACCGCTTTTCTGAAGCAGTTGGCCGAGCGATCGCGAGTTTTCAATTTCCGTGGTTACGATATCGGATCGACATAGCCAGCCATGCCTTCGAATCCGCAGGGCCACGGGGCGTGGCGCGGGCAATCCGATTTCCTCCAGCTTTTCCAGGATGGTCCATTCCCGGAAGGCCCGGCTTCGCTTGAGCCCCAACCACAGGTAACCATCGCGGGACAACCGCTGCATGAATCCGCCCCGCCAGTAATGGCGCAAGACACAGGCCGCTCCGTCGTAATCGAAAAAATAAGTCACTCCCCTACCCTTCACCTGGCGCCGCACCAGTTTGCGGCGCTTCAACTCCTCCGGCTCGAAAATAAATGACCCATCCGCCTCGACCCGCCTGGCAAATTCAGGTCGTGTCAGGATCACGTTTCGGGTTTTGGCCATGATACTTGCTCTTGCCGGAGCCTACTGAAAATACCCGCGTTGCTTTTCCGTAATGGGCAGCCCCACCCGCTCCATCGCCTTGAGCATGTCCTCCCAGACCAGGCGCTTGGTTTTCACACTGGCATATCGAAGCAGGTATGACGGGTGGTAGGTCACCAAGAGGGGAGTCTGATTGAACGCGAAGAATTTTCCCCGTATCGCCCCCATGCGCCGCTGCGGGTCCGGCCCCAGCAGTCCGTTTACCGCCGTCATTCCCAGAGCCACGATGACTTTGGGCTGAACCACTTCAATCTGGGCCCGCAAATAGGGCAGACAATAGGCCATTTCCTTCTGCGAGGGCGGCCGGTTTCCCACCGGGGTAGGCATTTCCGGCCGCCAGTTCATGATGTTTCCAATATAAACCTCCTCCCGCTCAAGGCCCATCGCCCCGATGATCTTGTCCAGCAATTCACCGGCCCGGCCGACAAAGGGTTCCCCCTGCTTTTCCTCATCGCCCCCGGGCGCTTCCCCGCAAAAGAAGATATCGGCATCGATGCTGCCCACCCCAAAGACCACTCGGGCGCCTGGATTGAGATGCTCGATACATACCGGGTCGTTCAGGACCTGCTCCCGCAAGGCTTCCCAGCGCATACTTTTATCCCCTTCCGGAAGCATGACTTTGGGCGGGTCGGTTGGAATAGGGGCAATGGGGCGGCCTTTCTGGTTCAAGGCAACCGTTCCGGCCCGGGAGCCCGAGGCGGGGCGCGCCGACACAGCCGCTTTGGCAGGAGCAAGCGGAGTTGCCGGGGCGGACGGGGCAGTCGGCCTGACCGAAGCTTCGGACCGGCCTGTCACCATGGCCCGTAAATTCTCCAGGGTCGATTCCTCCAGATAGACTCTCTCGACCCCTTCCCCCTTGAGCCGTTTGAGTTCCTCCACAATCGCTTCAATCCGGGAGCGCATTTTCCTTTCCGGCGGTCAGCGATTCCAGGTATTTGGCCATGAGATCGAATTCCAGGTTCATGAGATCCCCCGGTTTCTTATCCTTTAAATTCGTAACTTCCATGGTATGGGGTATGAGCCAGACAGCCAGACTGTCTTCCGTCAATTCCGCCACGGTCAGAGAAATACCGTCCAGCGCCATACACCCTTTCCGAGCCACGTACTTGCGCTGATCCTTCGGTATGGAGACGCGCAGAAAATAGTCCGATTCCCGTCGCTCCAATACCTCTATGGTCCCCGTCCCATCGATGTGACCCGTCAACAGATGCCCGCCGATTTTTCCATGGTAAGCCAGGCTCGTTTCCAAATTCACCCATCGCCCGGGCCGCAGATCGGCAAAACTCGTCAGCCGCGCCGTTTCTTCCAAAATATCGAATTCGAGGCTGCTTTCATCGAAAGCCACTACCGATAGGCAACAACCGTTTACCGCTATGCTGTCCCCGACCCGGACGTCCTCCAACGCCTTCCGCCCTTCGACCCGCAAACGGCGACCCCCGGGTCCTTTTTCAAAACTCAGGATAACCCCCGCTTCTTCCACAATGCCCGCAAACATGTTATCTCGGGAGAAAATTCAACCACAGAGGGCGCCAGTCGGGGTCAGTTCCTCGATTTTTACAGGTCCCCATGTTGAAAAAATAGCCACAAAAGGCACAATAACCACAAAATTCCTAATTCCTCATTCCTAATTCCTAATTGGCGCCATCGGCGCCTCTCCCCCCTTTATTTCAATTGGGCCCGAATGAAGGAGGTCTCGTTATTGCGCTCCACCAATAAGACAAATTCCGCCTTTTCCTCATCGGCCTCCACCGCGTCCAGCATTTGCAGCGCCTTGTCGTAGGAACCTACCGGTTCCCCTTCGATCTGGCGAATCCAGTCACCCCTTCTCAAACCGGCCGTCTCCACGGCGGAACTGCGTTTTACAAAGTTTACGATGGCCCCCTGCATCTGGTCTTTCTCCACGCGCCGGCGAATGCCGTCGGACAAGAGGAATTCCCGGACCGTAAACCCCAATTTTTCATAAAACCGGTAATCCGCTTCCCGCACCATTTTCGGGCCCTCTCCAATCTCGATGCTGAATTGCTTTCGCTCCTCCCCGCGTATGACCTCCAATGCAATCGTCTCCCCCGGGGCTTTGCGGCGAATGAGCCACTGGAAAAAGGGGGTCAAACTGGAGTCGGGTTTCAATTGCGGCAGGGGTTTGCCGTCGACGCCGATGACGATGTCGTTGTCTTCCAACCCGACCGCGCTGGCCGGACTGTCCTCCAGGACTTCGCTCAATACGATCCCGGATTGTTTTTCAATGCCCAGATATTTGGCCACCTCGGGATCGATGGGCTGCATGCCGGAAACGCCGATCCAGGCCCGGGAACCGTTGATTTCGGATCCCTTTATATGGTCGAGATAGTCGAAGAATTCCTTGCTGGACAGGGCAACTGAGGATTCATCGGGGTTGCGCAGGGAAATATTCATCGTGTCCCGTCCCACTTTCATGATCTGGTTGAAGGCCAGAGGTTCGAGCAACCAGCCCACAAATGCGCCTTTGGCGTTGAAGACCGGGCACCCGGGATTGGCGATGCCATCGCGGAAAATGAGCTGAAGATCGGGCATTCGCTTGGCCAGGGCCACGCGGGAGGTCATGACGTAGGGATCGAATCCGAAATCCTTGGTCAACGCGCCCACGGCGAAAACCTGATCGCCCATGCCCACGGTGGCGCGGTCGAACTGCGTTATGGGAATGAAGGCCTCGGGCAATTCGTTCTTGAATTTCAACACGTGCCAGCCCGATGCGTAGTCCTCCCCCAAATATTCCAACCGGTGCCGTTCGCCGCTGTAGGGAAGCGTATAGCCGTAAAAGTCCTTCAGTTTTTCCACCGGTTCCCAGACGGGAATCCTGGATGGCAGGACCACCACGGTTCCATCCTGGTCGACCACCAACCCGAAGGCCCCGCCTTCCTGCCGGTCCAGCTCCCGTTCCAGGACAAACTCTATGGCCACAATGGTCTGGCGCCGTTCCATGGCCAACTCGCTCAGATTATCCGGTAATGTGTCGGCAGGAAGTAAGAGCGTCCCGGACAAAAAGGTCAGAAATATGGACAAAACCCGTCTCATGGTTGCAAGATAAACAAAGAAGTTTGGTAGTTGCGAGTGACTTCTACGAACAGGGGGTCGGAATCGTCGTCGAATTCATCGTGGATGCCCCTGAGTTCCTCCAGAGAACCGAGGCTTTTCCGATTGATTTTGGTAACGATATCGCCGGCTCGCATACCGGCCCTGTCGCTGGGAAAGGCAATTTTAACCCCCAGGACCAAAAATCCGTCTTCCGATTCCAGTTTATTCTCCCTGGCGTAGGCGCGGGAAACCTCCCTCACGCTCAACCCCCATTTGTCGAAGGCCCATTCCTCGCCCACCCTACTCTCCAATTGCTCGGTCGTCACCTTGAATTCCTCAATTCCTCCCTGCCGTTTCACCCCGAAGGTCAACTCGGTCCCCACCGGGTAGTTGGCGATGATATTTTGCAGGGGCGGAAGCTGTTCCGGGAAACGACCGTCCAGCCGCGTTCCCTCCAAAGAAATGAGGATATCGCCCGGTAGTATGCCCGCGTTGGCCGCCGGTGAACGGGGGTCCACGCTTTCCACCAGCGCCCCTTCGTTGGCTTCCACGTTGTAAAAGGTTTCCAGGTCCTGCATCGGCCCCAGCACAATGCCCACGTAACTGCGCACGATCTCTTCGGTTTGCATCAGCCCCGCCAATACCAACTGCGCCGTTTTGGCCGGCACGGCAAACCCGAGGTTGTTGGCTCCCAGATAGGCCCGCGTATTGATGCCGATTATCTCGCCGTTTTCCGTCACCAGCGGACCCCCGCTGTTTCCGGGATTTATGGCCGCGTCCGTTTGCAGCCAGGTATTGAAGTAGCCGGTTTCGTACCCGCGAACGTGGTCGGCCCCTTCGAAAAACCGGTTGGTGTTGGAAATGATCCCCCGCGTAACCGTCCGGGTCAAGCCATTGGGAGTGCCCACGGCCAGTACCGGCTGCCCCGGATAGAGAGTATCCGAGTCCCCGAAGGCGGCATGGGTAAAGGTCAAACCGCGTTCGGTCAGTTCCTCCATGTCCATTTTGAGCAGAGCCAGGTCAGTCCAGTGATCCCAGCCCAACAACTCCCCTTTCACCCGCTCCAGGCTGGCCAGGGTTATGCGGATCTCCTCGGCGAAGTTGGAGACCACGTGGGCGTTGGTCAGAATGTGTCCCTCCGCAGAAACGATGACGCCCGATCCCTGGCCTGTTATGTTCTGCTTCGAGCCCCCACGGAAGGTGACTTCCCTCACGTCGATCCTCACCACCGCCTCCAGCAACCGCTGCAACCCCTGGTCGGAGGTCGGCCCATCGACCTCCACCTCCTCCACCGGCGGGGTCGTGACACACCCGCCCAACATCAGCGCGATAAACACCGACAAAAGAAGCATTCCGGCCCGTTTGGGATTCATGGCTTGGGTTATTGACTGAACAATCGTTTCAAGCAAGCTAGTTCACTTTTCCAGAATTATGTCCACGGGAGCAAAAGACTACGACTTTGCCAAAATCGAGCCCTATTGGCAACGGTATTGGGTCGAACGAAAAACATTTCGGGCCGAAGATTTTTCCGAAAAACCCAAATACTACGTCCTGTCCATGTACCCCTATCCCTCCGGGAACGGGCTGCACATGGGCCATGCCATCAATTACACCGCTCCCGATATCCTGGCCCGCTACAAGAAAGCCCGCGGGTTCAATATCCTGCAACCCATGGGTTGGGATGCCTTCGGCCTTCCCACCGAACAATACGCCATCCAGACGGGAACCCATCCGCGAATCGTCACCCAACGCAACGTGGAAACCTTTCGCTCTGAACTGCAAAAGTTGGGCTTTGCCATCGACTGGGACCGCGAGGTCAATACGACCGATCCGGATTACGTGAAATGGACCCAGTGGATCTTTCTCCAGCTCTTCAAGCGCGGTTTGGCTTACGTGGACGATAAACCGGTCTGGTGGTGTCCGGCCCTGGGAACGGTCCTGGCCAATGAGGAGGTTATCGATGGCAAATCCGAACGCGGCAACCACCCGGTGGAACGCCGCAAACTGCGCCAATGGGTCCTGCGCATCACCGCCTACGCGGAAAAGCTGTTGCGGGGCCACCAACGGTTGGACTGGCCCCGGTCTTCCCTCAAACTGCAAAGGAACTGGATCGGGAAATCCACCGGAGCCGAGGTCACTTTCCGCCTCCTCGGCCTTCCCGGCGAGGAACTACGGGTTTACACCACGCGGCCCGACACCCTGTTCGGCGCCACCTACATGGTCCTTTCCCCCGAACATCCCTTGGTCGATAACGTCACTACCGAAGAACATCGCCAAGCGGTGGAAAATTACCGGCGGGTCGCTTCCCGGAAGAGCGACCTGGAACGGACCGATCTGGCCAAGGATAAATCCGGGGTCTTCTCCGGCGGTTATGCCATCAACCCCGTCAACGAGGAACGCATCCCGGTCTGGATCGCCGATTACGTGCTCATGAGTTACGGAACCGGAGCCATCATGGCCGTTCCGGGTCACGATGAACGCGATTTCGAGTTCGCCGGGAAATACGATCTGCCCATTCGCAAGGTCATTGAAAACGACGAGACCGCGGCCGGCGGACTTTCCACCGAGTTGCCCTATATGGGCGACGGAACCATGGTGAATTCCGGGGATTATACCGGACTCCGCTCCGGGGAGGGAAAAGCCAAAATCGTTGCCGACCTGGCTAACCGCCAAATGGGATCTCCCAGCGTCCAATACAAACTCAGGGATTGGTTGTTCTCCCGCCAGCGCTACTGGGGTGAACCTTTCCCCGTCACTTGGGTTTCGCTGGAGGATTACCAAAAGGTCCGGGCCTCCGAGCACAATCCTCTGCAGGAGTTTTTGCCGGAAAACCCGGTCAGCTACGAGGAGAACGGCAGGGTTCTCTGCGCCTTGCCGGTGGCGGAATCCCAACTGCCCCTCGAACTGCCCGAGGTCGAATCCTACCAACCCATTGGAACGGGAGAGAGCCCTTTGGCCGGGGTGGATCATTGGCTCCAGGTATGGCTCAATGTCGATACCGGTGAAACCGTCCCCAAGAGCGAAAACCCACCCACGGAGGGCAATTGGATCCCCGGGTCGCGCGAAACCAATACCATGCCCCAATGGGCCGGCTCCTGCTGGTACTACCTGCGCTATTGCGATCCCCATAACCCCGAGGCCCTCATCGACCCGGAACTCGATCGCTATTGGGGCGTGCCCGATTTCTACATCGGCGGTTCCGAACACGTCACCCTGCACCTCCTCTACGCCCGTTTCTGGCACCGGGTCCTTTACGACGCCGGAATCGTCTCCCATCCCGAACCGTTCCCCAAGCTCCTTCATCAGGGCATCATACTGGGGGAAATGGAGTTTACTTTATTTCTCAACCCGGAGGGAAACCCCGTATCCGCCCCCCTGGGCGGCCGGGAGGAGGACTTTCAGCGGCGGCAACTGCGGGCCGATGAAGTGGAAAAATCAGGCGACAACTGGGTCTGGAAGGAAAATCCGGAAATCATCGTGGAGGGCAGGTCGCACAAGATGAGCAAAAGCCGCGGCAACGTGGTCAACCCCGATCTGCTCATCCGCAACTACGGAGCCGACGCCACTCGCATGTTTCTCATGTTCCTCGGTCCCATCGAGGATTCCAAACCCTGGAATACCCAGGGCATCGAAGGGGTGGCCCGATTTCTGCGACGCCTCTGGCGGGAAGTCGTCGGCAAAGACGGTAGCATAAACCGCAAACTGACCGATGCTCCGGAACAAAACGAGGACCTCGAGAAGCTGCTGCACCATACTATCAGGAAAGTCACCCGGGACAACGAACGGCTCCATCTCAACACCGTGGTTTCCCAACTCATGATCCTGCTCAACCGCATGCAGAAGACCCCCTCCTACTCCAGGGAAACCGCCAAGACGTTTTTGCAACTGCTCAATCCCTTCGCCCCTCACATCTCCGAAGAATTGTGGAAACGGCTGGGGGAAGCTCCGTCCATCAACGACGCCCCCTGGCCCGCCTTCGACCCCGCCAAACTGGTCCGGCGCAAAGACACCGTGGTCGTCCAGGTAAATGGAAAAGTGCGGGGGGAACTCCGCTTACCCAAAGGCGCCGCCCGGGAAGATGCCCAAAATGCGGCCCAGGCCCTCCCCCGCGTCCAGGCAAACCTTCAAGGCAAATCCATCGCCAAAATAATCTTCGTTCCCGGCAGGATCCTCAATATCGTAGCCCGCTAAGACAAAATTAACCACAGAGGACACAGAGACCACAGAGAGGGAGAGAGAAGAGACTCTCGCCAAGATCGCCAAGGACGCCAAGGTATCCGGCTTCGCCGGAACAAGAGTTAACGGGGGGGGGACGGAGGCGCCCAAGGGCGCCAATTAAAAATTAAGAATGAGGAATTAAGAATTTTGTGTTTTTGTGCTTTTTTGCGGCTATTCCAAGCCCGCCTTGGCGCGCTTCCTCCTCTGTGTCCTCTGTGACCTCTGTGGTTGCTTTCCTTCCAGCATCCGCCATCAAGCATCCAGAACCCAATTCCCCATTCCTAATTCCTAATTCCTAATTGGCGCCTTAGCGCACCTCTCCCCCTTTGTGCCCATGTGCCTCTGTGCCTTTGTGCCATCTCGCCTTGGTGAGATCCCATTCTTCATTCGCGCGCCTCGGCGCGCTTCCCCCCTCTGTGTCCTCTGTGGTTAGTTTCTTATCCATGCTGGAAAGCTGGGCGCATCCGGTCTATTTCAGAGCGAGCAATACCCATATTTCCAGCCAGGGTTTCCCACCGGGAGACGATGTTCCTGAAATGGGTGAGAATCGTTTTGGCCCGTTGGGAATTTAAACGGAAATAGGGCGCTACCTCGAGAACCAGTCCAGGATCGAAGGAATTGTTGTTTTCATCAATATTCAGTGAGAGGCCGCCTCGCCAGGGAAAAGGGTTCACATCGTAGAGAGGTGACAAACGCCATCCCTTTTCATGGAGGATAAAGCCGTGGTTCCTCAAATGGTCGTCCCCATTACTGACCAGGACATTGAACAAAATTCTTTTCCAGAGTTCTTCCAAGTCCTTAATGGGGGCCGCCCCAAAAGTCCCGATAAAGTTGGCCAGGTCGAGATAACTCACCCCCGAGGCATGGTCGTCCCCATCATGGAACCCCAGCAGAGTCATGGCGGAGGCAAAATGGATACGCTTGGTCCCGGAGCGGTCAAACCGTTTGGCCAAAAAGGTGTGGCCATGGTTTGAAAAACGCTCTGCGCGGGCCTCTCCGACCTTGAGCCCCGCATCCACGGCCATCTGATGCACCAGGTATTCCCAGGCTCCGGTATTGAATTCATCTTGTCTGCTGGGAAACTTCGCTATCCAAAGGGATCCGCGAGGGTCGATTACGTTGCCCTTCGGGCGAGCGCCGCCGAGAGAAGTCCCGGGAGCCATCAGTAACGTCAGCCAATCCAGATAATGGGCGTCCTCCGGGTCCGAGGCTTCAAAGGCGAGCGATGCCTGTTCCAGCTTTCGCAAAGATTCGAGGGGCGGAATCGCTTCTTTGCCACTTTCCCCGACGAACGGACCTTCCGGATTCCGTTTAAATCGCAATCCACCCATCCGGGTTTTATCCGAAACGGCCAGCAGGTAATCGGAATCAAAAAGCCGAGGCGCCGACCGACCTTCCTGCCGGGCGCGGTAGGCCTCACGCCGGTCGATGAGCAGGCGGCCCCAACGGTCCGGGGCGGAATCGAGGAATAGACCGAAGGGAGCCTTCCGGTTCGAGAACTGGCGTCCCTCCACCAACTGTAGATCCGGATCCAGAAACAGGGTGTGCCGAGAATCCCTCAACCAGTCCGGATGGTATTCGAAGGAGAAAATCTCTTTTCCACGGACGAAGGATACGTCAAATTTACCCATCAGGCTGGGGCCTTTCAGACCAGACCAATCCGCGTAAACCCAGGCTGTTTTATCCTGACTCATAAGAGGACTGCTTCTTGGGGGACCGGCCCTTCCTGGGTAGGGAATGATCCTGAATACGGCGGCCCAGTTCATCGTCATCGGCCAAGTTGGAAAAATCAGTTTCCAGACCATAGACCCGCATGACCGAATAATACGAACCCATGGAAACGGCGGGGTTGCCCTTTTCGATTTGAACCAAGGTAGGTTTACTGATTGCGGCCCTTTCCGCAACCATGGTCAGCGATAAGCGGCGCCGTAATCGGGCCAGTTTCAACCGTTCGCCAAACCGCTTCATTTCACGAAGGTGCTTCGGCAATAATACAATTGGTTTTTTCATTTAGTTAAATAAATTTTCCTTTTAAATCTTATTTGTCAAATTTATTTAACTATTTTTCCTCTAAAGGGAGAATGGGGAATTGAACATGGATGCACAGGATTTACAGGATGAATAGCCACAAAAAAGCGCAAAAAGGGAGAGGGGGAAAATGACTCTCGCAGAGAGCGCGAAGGGGCGCAAAGAGGCGCGCCAATTAGGAATTAGGAATGAAGAATGAGGAATGGGGTTCTGGAAGTTGAGGCTGGAATGAACCACGGATATTATGGATTATCCCAATCCTGTTCATCCATGTTTTTTCCTAATAATCTCTGTGCTCTCTGTGTCCTCCGTGGTTAGTTTCCTCCATGCCTTGGCGTTCCGGGGCAATCGCGGGATAAACCCGCTCCTACAGTTTATTATGACTACTCTCCCTAATTCCTCATTCCTCATTCCTAATTCCTCATTGGCGCCACCGGCGCCTCCGTCCCCCCTCCGTTAACCCTTGGTTCCGGCGAAGCCGGATCCCTCAGCGTTCTTGGCGATCTTTGCGAGAGTCTCTTCTTGGCATGAGGATTCCTTTCAAAGGTAATAACGGTTATGAACTAGAATATTTGCTTCTTCCTTGAACGCAAGATCCCTGAAAAACCAGAAGTACTCTTTGATCAGGTTGCTCAATGCAGGATCGGCTTCCAAATCATCGATTTTGAGTTTCAACTCAGCAAGAACGTTCCGGTTAATTCGACGTCCATGAGTACCCCATCTTTCTTGATCGTTAAGTGCTTGGGCGATCTCTTCCGCACGCTTCTCCTTTCCTTCTTGAAATTCATTGCCTCCTTTAATAGTCCTTTTCACCGTCTATAATGCCATTTTTTGTCCAAATGTGTTTACATGTAATCCAGTCTCCTCCGAAGAATTGGCAGGCGGATGGCGAGCTGATTGAGGCCCATATGAACCTCTCAATCCAAAGCATTGAGGAGATCTTTGTGGGGCTGAGGTTTGGAGACAGGCAATCTTGTCATGCCCAAGGTTAGAGAAGCCATGAAATTGATAGAGGAAAACGGATGGCGGCTGGTCCGAATCAGAGGAAGCCACAGGCAATTCAAGCACCCGTTCAAACCCGGCTGTGTGACCATTCCTGGCAAGCCAAGCGATGACCTTCCCCCAGGCACATGGAACAGTATTTTGAAACAGTCCGGGCTAAAGGAGTAATCAGGGCCATGAAGTATACTATCGTCATTGAAAAAACCCCCAACAACTACGCTTCCTATGTGCCAGACCTGCCTGGCTGCGTGGCTACGGCCACCACCCGCGAGGAACTGCTGGAGGAGATCCGGGAAGCCATCGAGTTTCATATTGAAGGTTTGCGCCAAGACGGCGAATCAATCCCTGATCCCCAGGCTACCTCCGAGGTTGTGGAAGTTTCCGCTGTAGCTGGGACCTGAACCACTCCAATTCCTCATTCCTAACTGGCGCGCCTCTCCCTCTTGATTAGCTCTCGCCAGGATCGCCAAGCAACTGTGTCACGAAGCAAGGCTTAATTGATGATTTTTCATAAGGAAATGAAGGTGGATGAGCATCTTCCTCATCGCTGCAACCATGGCGCATTTGTAGGGTTTGCCCCTGGCTATTAATCCTTCCACATA
>JAJDZZ010000070.1 GCA_022824405.1 Opitutales bacterium | reverse complement strand
ACGAAAGATATGGCATTCCAGAGCAATCGCGGGATAAACCCGCTCCTACAAACCTCCAACTGTTAAAATCGCAGGAGCGGCTTTACGTCGCGATTCTTCATTCTATATTTCCAAAAAAGAACGATTTGGGCAACAACCCCTTTTTCACATGCCAAGCCCACCCATTGTCATTGCCCACCGTGGGGCATCCGCTTACCTCCCGGAGCATACCCTGGAAGCCAAAGCATTGGCTCACGCCATGGGAGCCGATTTCATCGAACAGGACCTGGTCCTTTCCCGGGACGATGAAATCATGGTCATCCACGACGTCTACCTGGAAACCGTGACCAATGTCGCCTCCCGGTTCCCGGGCCGAAACCGGGAGGATGGACATTACTACGCGATCGACTTCGACTGGGCCGAATTGCGGCAACTGGACGCTCATCAACGCATGGATCCCGAAACGGGCCGCGCGGTTTACCCCGACCGCCACCCACCGGAAGGGGCAACCTTCCGTTTACACCGGTTGGGGGACGAGCTCGAACTCATTCAAGAGCTGAACCGGGCCAAGGGGAAAAGGGTCGGCATTTACCCGGAGATCAAAAATCCCGCCTTTCACCGCAGGGAAGGAAGAGACATTTCCAAACGGGTGCTGGACGTTCTGAACGCTTACGGCTACAGCGGCAAAAATGACCGCTGCTACCTGCAATGTTTCGACCCGGCTGAACTCAAACGCATCCGCTCCCACTACCATAGCCGCTTGAAACTGGTTCAACTCCTGCCGGAAAACCCTTTATGGGAGCCGGGGTTCGATCCCTCGACCCTTGGCAAAATTGTATCTGAAATCGCCCAATATGCGGACGGGATCGGCCCCCCTTTGACCCTATCGGACACCCGTGCGGATGAAGACGGCTATTCCCATTGGATCTCCCTGACCGACCTGGCTCATGACCGGGGATTGGTGGTTCATCCCTACACTTTCAAAAAAGAAATGCTGCCGGAAGGCGCAAACCTTGTCGCCTTCACGGAAAATTTCCTAAAGCGGACGGGGGTTGACGGTTTCTTTACCGATTATCCCGACCTGGGGGTCAGAAGCGTAAAGCGCGCCGGGGCGAGCCCCAACGCGCCAATTAGGAATTAGGAATTGGGGAGAAGGAAGTGACGGCAGTACACAATCGCGGGATAAACCCGATCCTACAAACCTCCAACTGGTATAACTGTAGGAGCGGCTTTACGCCGCGATTCACTTACTTTCTCAGGCAACCAGGCGCGGAGTCCGATTTTCACCTGCGAGTAGGTTGAATCGGCGGCCAGGTTATTCCATTCGTGAGGATCCTGGGGGTGGCGGTAGAGTTCCTCACCGCCGTCGGCGTAGCGAATATACCGCCAGTTCTCGCTGCGCACGGAATGGTTTTGAAAACCGAAAGTGGAAATAGCGGGAACGGCCCATTTTGCCAGGGGATCCTTGAGCAGGGGAACAATGCTTTCACCTTCGGCATAGCCGGGAACGGGCAAACCGGCCAGCTCACACAAAGTTGGATAAACACTCATCAAATCCACCGTTCTTGGGCAACGGCCGCCCGGTTGGGTCAGCCCGGGAACCACCCAGATAAACGGCATTCGGGTGGGTTCTTCCCACAAGGCAAATTTGCGAAAGTGCTTTTTCTCTCCCAACGACCAACCGTGATCTCCCCATAAGACGACGATGGTGTTATCCCGAATCGGGCTTTTGTCCAGGGCGTCGATCAGCCTCCCTATGTTCATATCGGTATAGGCACAGGTAGCCAGGTAGGACCGGATGGCGGCCTTCCACCGACCGTTTTCCTGAAATTTCCTGTAATCGTTCTGGGCGCCGGCCATGCGGACTCCCGCGGGCGGAAGATCATCCAGGTCCTCCTCCAGGAAGGGCGGCAATTGTATGTCCTCTAGCGGAAAGGCATCGTAGTACTTCCTGGGCGGGGCAAACGGCAGGTGAGGTTTGTGCAGTCCACAAGCCAGGAAAAGCGGTTTATCTCCCGGATTTTGTAGGCGTTCGATGCACCAGTCGACCACGTGCCAGTCGCTGATGTCCTCGTCCCGGATATCCATCAGAAGCGGCTCGTGGTATCCTTGCATTTTAGGCACGCCCCCATGGGATTGAAGGCCGGAAGTATCCATGTATTCGCTCCACTCCGATTCGAAACGTTCTTGGGAGTGGTAAATCTTCCCCGCCCCGGCCGCATGGTAACCCGCCTCCTTGAACCGGGCCGAGAGACCCCTGCCCTCGGCAATAATTTCCATCCACTCGTCTCCATTGCGATAACAGCCGGTGCTCCAGGGTCGTTGCCCGCTCATGAGTGCGGCACGGGAAGGCTCGCATGCCGGCACCGCGCAATAAGCGCGCTCGAAAGTGACCCCTCGCGCCGCCAGCCGGTCGATGTTGGGGGTCAGGGCCTGGGGATGGTAGCCCAGGTGGGTCACCCAAACATTCAAATCATCCACAGCAATGAAAAGGACGTTGGGTTTGGCCTCGGCCCCGTAAACCGCAGCCCAGCCAGAAAGTATGGCTAAGAGAAACGGACAAACTCGAAATAACCGCATGGCCCAAATTATTCGAGGCGCAAAAATGAGGTCAAAGGGAAAGGCGTGAGATTCGGCGAAGCCGGACCCCTTTGCGTTCTTGGCGATCTTTGCGAGAGGCAATCCTCTTCTCCCTGAGTTGTTAGCTAGAATCGACATTGACAAGATTTCAGTAATGCAAAGGATGTCTGCGCTTACTCTGAATATGTGGTGATTGTAGCTCAGTTGGTTAGAGCACCGGATTGTGGTTCCGGGGGTCGCCGGTTCAAGTCCGGTCAGTCACCCCAAAATTTTTCCGGGCAATAAAGGGGTCAAACGTAGAAAATAGAATTTCCCTTCCTTATAGTCATCGTGATTCGATTGGGCTGACCCTGATTGTTGGCTGTTAACCATCGGATACCAATGGAAATTCTATTTTCTACGTTTGACCCCTTTGGTATCCATTTAATTGTCTTCCGATCGATAAATCAATCGGCTGAACTCCTTGCCGCCAAACTGCTTGTCAGACCTTACCACTACCCGCTCCAATCCACCTTCCAGGAATTCCTGCATATGTTGAACGCTGTCGTTCAAGGTGTCGAAGGAAGGGCTGTCGCTGAATTCCACTTGGATCTCCACCCCAACCGCATTTGGATCCCTTACGTATTGGAGGGCATTATACGGAGTGGAGGATATCCTGACGACGACAGGAGTCGGTTGGAAAAAGGAGGAGGTGTCCGAAGCATCCGACCCGAAGTAGTATTCGAAAACGTTGGGCACACCGTCGAAATCCGGATCCAGGTCGAGGTTGCGGTCGGATTCCGCGATACCAAGACCGGCCAGGTAGTTTATGAACTCCTGAGGCAATACGGGTCCGGGATCGACCCCTGCCTCCACCGAATCGATATGCGACCTGAAAGTGCCAATGGGTTGATTGAGATCACCGTAACCAGAACGCGAATAGAGCAATTCCCACTGTTTGTGGCTGGCCGAGTTTTTTACTCCATTGATGATGGCAAAAATGGGCTGCCCGCCGGATTGAAATAGATTGGCAAATTTTCTGTCAAAATCCTCCAGAACGTATTCGATACCGTAGCGGTTGATAAACGCTTGGGATTGATTGTCATTACCACCCTGCAAATTCAAGGCCACGTGCATAACCGGCACGCCGTTAGGATTACCACTATTGCTATAATAATCCACGATGCCCTCTTTCACTGCCGGAGCAGCGGCCTGGCAAAATGGACACCACCAGGCAAACCACTCGAGAAAGAGCACCTTCCCTTCCAAATCGTAAAGCGAGACTTCCTGATTGGTAGCAGGATTAGTCAAGGGGATATCCTCCACGATATCTCCTACGCTATAGCGTCCCTGGCCGGAGGCGAATCCCCCCGTCAACAGGATCAGGGCGATTAGTAATGGTTTTCGAAATGGCATGGTCTTTGTAGACGCGGGGTTTGGTAATTTTTCAAAGGCTTCGGCTTATGGCAACCTGAATAATGTTCCAATCGCGATCGAGGTAGAGGTTTTGAAAGAAATCCAAATCTTTTCGAGTGGGATCGTAGTCGGTGCGCAGTCGTGCCAGGTAGAAACGGGAGGACCAATTATCCCCGATCCAGCGGAACCCCAGGCCAAAACGTTCACTGGCCAAACCTGGAGCGGCGGTGGTAAATAGCAGGGCGTTTTCGATCTCCCCGGTATCGTCATAATACCGCCCGTCGACAAACCACGAAACCCCTTCCTCGATCTGGTGCTCCAGGGCGAGGCCGATGTAAGCGGCTTCAAATTGCGGATTTTCAGTGGCGCCGCCCGCATTCCAGCGCATGATCCAGTCGTCGACCACGGCCACGTAAAGGGATGCGTCGGCCCCGTAGCGGGTGAACCGTTCACTGGTTTTGGATGAGCGCAGGGAGACGTAGGACCGCAACCTTGGGGTCAATACGTTTTCCGTAGATATGCTTACCGAACCGGTGTGGAGGTGAATTTTGCCGCGCCTCAATCCATCGAAATCGATTTCATAGCCGGGTGATACATCGTCTTCCAACCAGGACAAATCGATTTGGGCGAACCCGGTTCCGGGCTTGTATTCCCAACGCGCTCCAACGGTCGCGTTGACGCCTTTGGGGTCGGCCACCACGTAGTTTTCCGCCCCCGGGACACCCGGCAGATCGCTGTATTGTTGCCGGAAATACTCATCCAGCCAAACCGAGCGGTAATTGGTAAATCCATCGTATACCCCCGCTCCGCCCATGAGCGAGAGATTGTTTTTGACCTGTTTTTGGGTGTTGAACTGAACCGCCAGGTTGGTTTCGTTGAGCCGCCGGTCCATGCCCCTGAAATCGAAAGGGGCGGGAACGTAATTCATCGAATAATGGCCATAGGCCAAACTCAGGCTGGATTCCCAGTCTTCCGAGACAAAGTCTCCCACCCAGCTCCCCTGAAACAAGGTGACATCCCCGGCGTCCACCAACTCGCCGCCCACCTCCAAAGGATTGGGAGAAACGGCAAAACCCGCCGTGAGGCAGGACAATGCAAAAAGGCCGACCATTTCCCTCAACCGCTTTGAGATCCTCTCCAATACCAGGCCATGGCCCTTAACGGCAGACCGTGCAACCGGCCGCCACGGCCCCTCCGGAAACGGCGCTCCCCGGCTCGATCTGGGGAAGGAGGTTTACCCGATCCCCCTGCACCATCGAATCGGACCTGGTCATGCCGACCTTGGATACGAGCCCCTGCTCGTAGACGGGGACATTGGCGCACCCCCCGAGTAATAACATGAGGAAGGCAACAGGAAGGAAGGGAGATAATACGCCTCGGTGGAGAGCTGTTTTCATGAGGGAGAGGAAAAAATCGAACTATAACTTAGAGGGGTTGGACAGCCTTTTATTCCGTTGCACTTCATACACTTTTGCAAGGCAACCGACCCTGAAAGGCAGAACTTTTTACGCCTTGCCCTCCTTTACGTCTCGCATGCGATTGAGACGATTCTGCAATTGCAGTCGGTAGCCCTCCATTTCTTCACGGGAGATAACGGGTGGAATCCGTATCGCTTCATCCAGGCGAACCATTATCCGGGAAAAGGGTTTGGGTAGAATCAACCGGTCCCATGATTTGATCCGCCAGCATCGATCGGCCGTATAGGAGATGGGATACAGGGGAAACCCCGTTTTCTGGCTGAGAAAAATGGCGCCAGCCTTTGCCTCATACACGGGACCGTGGGAGCCATCGGTGAAAATAATGGTGGAGCATTTGTTTTTCCGCATGAAACGGTATTTTTTCAGCAATCCTTCCGAACCGCCCCGATTGGAAGAACCGTCCACCACGTTCACACCGAACATTCTCATCAACACATAGGATATGTCCCCATCCCTGGATTGGCTGACCAATTGGACGAAGGATCTTCCCCTACTGACAAATTCCTTCTCAAGAAGGAGGGCGGTGTAAACGAGGCGATTGTGCCAGGCGCAAAAGATAACCGGTTCTCCTCCCCGG
Source organism: Opitutales bacterium (assembly GCA_022824405.1). Lineage (GTDB taxonomy): Bacteria > Verrucomicrobiota > Verrucomicrobiia > Opitutales > UBA2995 > JAABVD01. Next base: position 12,144 of record JAJDZZ010000070.1, on the reverse strand, counting down.
GAGATCTTCCTGAGCAAGGCCTCCCCTTCATTAATCTGCACCCGGTAGGTGGCTCCGATCAATTTCAAGCTGACCCTCACCAGAATCGCGATGAGGTAGGTCTTCAGGGAAATGCGGCGTTTTGAGCCGTCCTCAATCATGACCAATATTCATTTAGGCATAGCGGAAAAGGGTCAAGATGGAAGGGGATAAGGCGCGCGGGAGCGCGCCAATGAGGAATGAGGAATGAGGAATGAGGAATGGGGAGAAAGGATGAAGGATAAAGGCTGAAGGCTGAAGGAGGGAAAGCGCGAGTGGAGAGAGGGATCTCGCCGAGGCGAGAAGGCACAAAGGGGGAGAAGGAGGCGCCGGCGGAGCCAATGAGGAATGAGGAATTGGGAGAAGCGCCCAGAGGGCGCCTTTGCGGTCTTGGCAAAAGGGAAGCGCGCCGTGGGCGCGAATTACGAGATTCCATGCCCTTGCACCTATTGTTAACCTATTACAAAACTGTAGAAGCGGGTTTATCCCGCGATCCCAGGAAACTCACACTTTTCCCAAGAATCACTCCCACCACCAGCCAACTCTCATATCGAAAAATTCCTCATTCCTCATTCTTCATTCCTCATTGGCGCCCTTGGGCGCCCTTGGGCGCCTTTCCCTCTTGACGCCAACCTCCGCCTGCTTTTGGCATGGATCGTTTGGAGGCTGTGAATATTCGGAATGGCGTAACGGAGGACATCGATTCCATCATGTCGATTGTCGATCGGGTGGTGGCCGAAATGGCTGCCTACGGAAATTTTCAGTGGACCAGCGAGTACCCCACGGCCGAACGGTTTCGGCAGGATATCCAAAACCGATCGCTTTTCGTAGCTGCCAAAAACCGGGCTGTCCTCGGATTTATCGTGGTCGATCAAATCGAACCTCCCGAGTATGCATCGGTGGCATGGAACCGGGATGGTCCCGCCAGTGTCATCCACCGGTTCGCGGTTCAGGGAGGAGCCCGCCGCCATGGCATCGCCTCATCGCTGGAGGCCCATGCCTGCGAACTGGCCCGGCAAAGCGGCACCCGCTACCTGAGGACCGATACCAATAGCAGCAACCAAGCCATGCAAGGTTTCCTGAAATCCCGGAACTACCGCTACACCGGAGACGTCTTCTTCGCCAAATGCGCCAACGCCTTCTACTGCTACGACAAAGCCCTGAGGCGCGCGGGGCGCCAATTGGGAAAAGGCTGAAGGATGAAGGCTGAAGGCTGAAAAGGGAGAGGGGGAGAAGGCGCGGATAATCGTGATCGTGATCGAAAGGAACGAGGGTAGAGAGGGATCTCGCAAAGATCGCTAAGATGCGCAAAGAGAGAAATAAGGGGGGCCATTCCTGTCCCCCGCCATGCCTTTTGAATGGGGGACAGGAATGTCCCCCCTCCGTTAACTCTTGTTCCGGCGAAGCCGGATCCCTTAGCGATCTTTGCGAGAGTCTTCTCCCAATTCCCAATTCCTAATTCCTAATTCCTAATTCCTCATTCCTCATTGGCGCGCTTCAGCGCGCCTTAGCTGCGGCTCCGACAATTCCGCTGAAGGACTGGGCCTCCAGGGAGGCACCGCCGATAAGCCCACCGTCAATATCGGGTTGGGAGAGTAATTCCGCGGCATTGCCCGGTTTCATCGATCCTCCGTATTGAATGCGGATGGTATCGGCCGGTCCGGAGCCGAACAGATCGGCCAGAATACCCCGAATCGAAGCGTGCACTTCCTGCGCCATCTGGGGCGTGGCGGTTTTTCCGGTCCCAATGGCCCAAATCGGTTCGTAGGCGATAACCAGATTCTCCGCATCCTCGATCGTCACCTGCTTCAGCCCGCCGCGAACCTGCGCGTCTACCACGCCCAAGGTGTCGCCTTGCTCCCTTTGCTCCAGGGTCTCCCCAACGCAGAGGATCGGTATCAAGTCGTTGCCCAAGGCGGCTAAGACCTTCTCGTTTATAAACGCATCCGACTCGGCAAAATATTCCCTCCGTTCGCTGTGCCCCAAAATGACGTGGGAGACGTTGAAATGACGCAACATCTGAGCCGAGACCTCGCCGGTATAGGCGCCAGCGTCGGCCGGGTACATATTCTGCGCTCCGAGAAGGACCGATGAATCTTCCAGGGTTCGGGCGACCGATTCCAGGGCGGTAAAGGGTGGGCAGAGAACGACTTCCACCCCGGCCTCATTCCCCCATTCCCGGGCAACGCCCCGGGCCAGTTCGACGGCCTCGGCGGCCGTTTTGTTCATCTTCCAATTCCCGGCGATGATGTATCTGCGGCGCTTTTTCATAAATCGAAAAGTTCAGGATGAATGGGTATCGAGGGAAGCCACTCCGGGCAATTCCCTGCCTTCGAGAAATTGCAGGCTGGCCCCCCCGCCGGTGCTGATAAAAGTAACTTTTTCCGCATTTCCGCTCTTCCGGATCGCCTTGGCCGAATCCCCTCCCCCGACGATGGAGACGGCCCCGACGTTGTCGGCCACGGCATCGGCTATGGCAAACGTGCCTTTGCTGCAGGCCTCTATTTCAAAAATTCCCATGGGGCCGTTCCATAAAACCGTCCCCGCGTCGGCCACCTCCCGGCGGTAATTTTCCACCGACTTGGGCCCGATATCGACCCCTTTCCAGCCGCCTTCGATTTCGCTTTCCACCACTCGCAGCTCACCCGCGGTTTGGCTCGCAAAATCCAGGCTGTCGGTTACGACGGTATCCACGGGCAAGAGGAGGCGAACACCCTTCGCTTCGGCTTTCCCCAGAATAGACCGGGCCAGGTCCACCTTGTCCGGTTCGGCCAGACTGTCGCCGATCCCTTTTCCCCGGGCCAGGTCAAAAGTGAAGGCCATGGCTCCGCCAATCAGGATGGTGTCGGCTTTCTCCAGCAACCGGTCGATGACCATGATCTTGTCGGATACCTTGGCCCCGCCGAGAATAACGACAAAGGGTCGGGCCGGATGCTCTGTTTTCCGACCCAGAAAAGCCAACTCCCGCTCAATCAGAAACCCGCACACGCAAGTGGACACATGGCGGGTAATCCCGGCGGTGGAGGCATGGGCGCGATGGGCCGTGCCGAAGGCATCGTTTACGTAGACCTCGGCCAGGGACCCGAGCTTTTCGGCAAATCCGGGGTCATTGGACTGTTCATCGGCATGAAACCGGACGTTTTCCAGCAACAGGACCGACCCGGGTTGAAGAGCGGCCACCGCAGCCTCGACCTTGGGTCCGACACAATTACGCGCAAATTGCACCGGCCGCCCCAATTGGACAGCCAGTTCCTCCGCCACCGACCTAAGGCTGAATTTTTCATCAACCTGTCCCTTGGGACGCCCCAAATGACTGGCCAAAATCACTTTGGCTTGCTCATCCAGCAGATACTTCAAGGTGGGAAGAGCCGCGACGATGCGCGTGTTATCCCCCACCTTTCCGTTCTCATCCAAGGGGACATTGAAATCGACCCGGACAAATACTCGTTTTTCCTTCAGGTCGACATCGCGGACGGTCTTGGTTCCGGCCATGTCAATGCGGGGATATCAAAGGAATTTTGCCACCTTTTTCAGAAGGTCCACGCAACGATTGGAATACCCCCATTCGTTGTCATACCACGACACCAGCTTGAAGAAGGTATCGGACAAACCAATGCCGGACCCGGCATCGAAAATGGAGGAAGCGGGACAGTTGATGAAATCGGAGGAAACCACCTGGTCCTCCGTGTATTCCAGTATACCGTTCAAAGGACCATCGGCTGCCTCTTTGACCGTTTGGCAAATTTCTCCGTAAGAAGTAGGTTTTTCCGTTTTCACCGTCAAATCGACCACGGAAACGGTGGGCGTGGGTACGCGAAAAGCCATACCGGTGAGCTTTCCCTGCACTTCCGGAATCACCAAACCAACCGCTTTGGCCGCCCCGGTGGAGGACGGAATGATATTCAGAGCCGCGGTGCGCCCGCCCTTCATATCTTTGGGCGATGGGCCATCCACCGTTTTTTGGGTGGCGGTGTAACTGTGAACGGTGGTCATGAGGCCTTCCACGATGCCAAAATTTTCCAAAACCACCTTGGTCAGCGGAGCCAGACAGTTGGTCGTGCAGGAGGCATTGGAAATGAGGTGGTCATCAGGGGTCAAGGTCTCGTCGTTCACGCCCATGACAACGGTTTTCACCGCTCCTTTTCCAGGGGCTGAAATGATGACCTTCCTGGCCCCGGCTTGCAGGTGGCCTCGGGCCTTTTCGTCCTGCACGAACAAACCGGTGGACTCGATGACCACGTCTACGCCCAATTTGCCCCAAGGGAGAGCGGCGGGACCTTCCCGCACGGAAAGAACCGCGATGGGATTACCGTTGACCACCAGGTTGTCACCATCGGTTTCCACCGTTCCTTTGAATCGACCCTGGACCGAGTCGTATTTTAGAAGGTATGCCAGGTTTTCGGCCGGCACCAGGTCGTTGATGGCTACGACCTCGAAGTCCTTGCCCAGGAGGCCCTGATCGACCAATGCCCTGAATACCAGTCGTCCTATTCGGCCAAAGCCGTTAATTCCAATTTTTACTGCCATATTTTGGTAAGTTTAGGGTTTGCTTAAGGGGTTTCGGGGCAGCCCCAGGCGGGAGCCGCCCCAATTAAAATCAAGAGCGGATACTTGAACGCCTCCCCTTTGCCATGGCAAGCGTATATCTCAAGCTCCCATGGAAGGGGATCTCGCAAAGAGCGCTAAGAGCGCAAAGAAGGGGGACAGGAATGTCCCCCCTCCGTTAACTCTTGTTCCGGCGAAGCCGGACCCTTTGCGTTCTTGGCGATCTTGGCGAGAGTCTTTTCCTAATTGGCGGGCTGGGAGATCCACAGGGCACAGCTGGTGGGCGGCATTTCCAGGTCGGTATGGAGTAGGGCCAGAGCCGAATCCAACCCATCCGGTTCAAAGCGCTCGGAATCCGCGATCTGGCTCCAGGAGGGGTCAAAGTCGAAGCCCGAAAGGTCAAACGAGACCGGATGATCCTCCGGATTGACCACATAAAATAATTGGACCGGACCATGCTCCTGCGCGGCATTGAAGAGGCAGGCCAGGCCATGGCCCGATTGAGGAGAGAAAAACTGGAAAAAGTCCGCCCCGGGCATGGTGGCAAGGCGCAGGCAAGAGGCCAACTCCGACTTCCGGAAGGCGATCCAACGTCGAAAATAGGCATGAGTTCCGGAAAATTCCTGCAGACGCCGATAGTCCAAGGCATTGATATCGCCCCGCAGGTAGGTATTGGCGTGTCCCCATTTGGTGCGGAGAAAATCCTGGCCCTGGGCCAGCATGGGGGTGCCCAGAGACATCATCAAAAGGCTGACCATGAGGTGGGTTCTGCGCCGGTCCAGTTGTGTGGGAGCCTGTGCGTTATGGTTGGCATTTTCAGTGATGTCATCCAGCCAGGTCCTGTCATCATGGGACCCGGTGTAGTTGATGGACTGGAAAGGCGCGCCCCCGGAAGAGTGGGAACCTTGCAAAAAATACTGCATGGTGACGGCATCGCCCTTGCCGGTCAGGTAGGACTTTAGGAAATCCCTGTAGCCGTCATTCCACCAAAGATAACCGGTATTCTTGAGCCCCGAACGGAGGTGGGCCCGGAAGCTCCAGGGCTCGGCGATCAGGATCACCTCGGGGAAACGTTCCCTCAAGCGGATTTCGATTTCCCGGAGGACGTCCACCCCAAAAAGTTCGGCCAGATCGAACCGGAACCCATCCACTCCGTAAAATTCCAACATGTGCAACAGGCTGTCCAGAATCAACCGTTTGGCCATGGGAGCATGGCAACGAAGGTCGTTCCCGCAGCCGCTCCAATTACTCGGCGTACCGTCCCCCTTCAGCTCGAAATAATAAAGTTGGTCGATGTAGGCCAGGTGAGCCGGATTTCCCACGTGATTGTAAACCACGTCCACTATCACGGCCAGACCCGCTTCATGAAACGCTTCCACCAGATCCCTGAATTCCCTGACCTGGCTGGCCCGGAGCGGGTCCTGGGCATAACCGCTCTCCGGAGCAAAATAATTTACCGGCATGTAGCCCCAATGATATTCCCCTTCGGAGAGGGCATCGTTCTCATGGATGGGCTGCAATTCTACCGCATTCACCCCCCAACCCCTCAAATAACAATGGGGAGACTTGAGCCAGGCGGTCAATCCGGTGAACCCCAGGCGCTCCCGTTCCGACAACCTGAAGGGAGCTTTGGCCAGGAGGTCCCTGAGGTGAGCCTCCCCTATTACCAGGTCCTCCGGATCGGGAACCTTGAATGCCCGCGGTTTCCCCTGACGGCGCCGGTCCACAACGATGGCCGGACCCCCCGGGCCCACCGTGGCAAGAGCGTAGGGATCGAGAATATTGAAATTGGGATCGAAATGGGAAAAAGGCCCCTGCCTGGGTCCATCCACCCGATACCAGTAATATTTTCCGGCCAGGTTTTCCTCGAGAACCGTTTCCCACATTCCCTCCGATAACCGAAGGAGAGAATGGTAAGCGGCGTTATGCCAGGAGTTGGGATGATCCAACACCACCAGGGTGACGTGGGTGGCACGGGGAGCAAAAATCCGAAACAGGGTGGTATCCCCATGCAGGAAAACCCCGGGTTTCAAACTCGGCTCCAGATCGAGGAAAAACCTTCCCGGCCTTATGGGAGCGGAACTTTCCGAGCCGCCGTCCCACAGGGATAAAAAGTAGTCCTGGGACAATTCCAGTCCCTCCGCAGTCTTTAAATCGAAAATGTGGCGGCCCGTGCGTTGGGGATCGATGTAGTAATTTTGGTTACCGTTGGGATCGCAATACGTATTTGAAGCTTCCGTCGGCAGAGAAAACCAGCGTTCCTCCCATGAGACGAATTTGAACCCCGTTCCCTGGGACAGATCGACCTCCTCCATAGGCAAAGACAACCGGAGTTCTTCCCCACCCTCGACCTGCACGCGTTCCATTCGCCATTTTTTCTTCCCGATGGCCTCGTCCCAACCGTTGAATTGGCCCGCCACGTAGACGGGTTCATCCACGTCCAACTGGTTTTGAGCCAAAACCCGCCCACTGCAGAAGAAATGCAGGCTCTCGCCGTCCAGATAATAGGCGCTGGTTCGGGCGAAACTTTTCCTGCTGGCGCCCCTCACTTCCGCAATGGAACCGCCCGGCTTCAACTGGAATCGGGGAAGATCCATCCCTTCCCAATCGGAGGATAATTCGGCCAGGATCCGATCGGGAGCCTGCAGGAGGGCGTTCAAAAGGGTAATGGATGCCATTATCAATACATTATGGTGGGGAATGGACTCTCGCAAAGATCGCCAAGAACGCAAAGAGGGAAGCGCCCAAGGGCGCGAATTAGGAATGAGGAATGAGGAATGAGGAATTGGGAGAAGCGCCCAGAGGGCGCCTTTGCGGTCTTGGCGATCTTTGCGAGAGTCATATCCTGGAAATAACTTGAAAAAGGGGGGGTGGGGTCAAACGTTGAATTTTTGCATGCCCGCAAAATCTCAGCTATCCTTTCTCATTCTGGCGCTGTTTGGCTTCCTCCTCAATGCCGGATGCGGGGGTCCGTTCCAACAGGGAGTGGTCTACCATCCGAAAAAACCGCTCGCCTATAAAACAGATCGGTTTGGAAACCACATTCCGGATTATTCCACTGCCGGTTACCGGGCCGGAGGGGTTTCCCTTCCCCGGATTCCGGTAAAAGTTACCCTCCATCCCTCGCCGGGTAACGCGGATGACACGGAACGCATTCAAGCCGCTATCGACCGGGTTTCCAACCTGGCTCCGGACACACAGGGATTCCGGGGCGCCATTCTCCTGCGGGCCGGTCGATACCGGGTGGATGGCCGGTTGTTCCTGAGAAGGAGCGGTGTCGTTCTGCGGGGAAGCGGGCAATACAGCGGAGGAAGCGAATTATGGTCCGGGGAAACCCAAAATAACCAGTCCCTCATTCTGCTATCCGGTCGGGACGCCCCCCAGGACGCGTTTAATGCAGCCCGACGCGGCGGCAGGTTCCTCTACCGCAACTCATCCGACCGGGCCTGGGAGGTGGTCGATCTCTACGCTCCTTCCGGACGGAACTACGTTCAAGTAGCTCCGGTGGGGGGATTGGCCGTAGGAGAAACGGTAATCCTGGAGCAGCGCATGAACCGGGATTGGGTCCGCCTTTTGGGTATGGATGACTTTCCGCCCCGGCCCGATAAGAAACCGGTTCCACCGTGGAACCCGGCCGACTATGTTTTTCACTTCGAAAGGAGGATCGTCGAGATCGCGGGCGGAAGGGTCTATTTCGATTCTCCGCTGGTGAATCCGGTATTCGCCCAATTCGGATCCACCCGGTTGTTCAAACCCATATTGCCCAATCGGATCGCCAATTGCGGGGTGGAAAACCTCCGCCTGGTGGCTTCCTCCGCAGCGTTGGAGGGGAAAGCCCCCGAGTCCTCTTCGCGAAATGGGGTGACGGTAATGCGCGCGGTGGATTGTTGGGTCAAGGGAGTGACCAGCGTTCAATATGCCGACACTTGCGTGGAATTGGGCCGGGAAGCCCTGCGCGTCACCGTGGAAGATTGTGCCTTCCTGGACCCGGTGGCCCGGAATGGCTACGGGCGTCGACACGGATTTATTTCCGCGGGACAGCAGTTGCTCGTTCAGCGATGTTTCACGCGAGGCGCTCAATACCCGTTTTTTGTGCCGGGAAAAACCGGCGGGCCCAATGTATTTCTCGATTGCTACGCGGAAGGCTCGAATTCCGTCATCGGACCTTGGCGGCGCTGGGCCATGGGAACCCTTTGGGACAACACCTATGGGTGGCGGCTCATGGTCCGCAACCGCGGCTACGAGGGGATGGGCTGGGGATGGAGCGGCATCAATCACCTATTCTGGAATTGCCACGCCGCCGACACGGTATCCGTTCAAAGTCCGGTGAATGGTTGGAACTGGGCCATCGGCTGCCGAGGCAAACGACTCGGCGCCCCTTTTTCAGGACTGGTGGCCCACTACAGTCACCACGGCGAGCGGGCCAGACCGCGCAGCCTCTACATGCGCCAATTGGAGGACAGACTCCATCCGGAGGCGGGAAAGGCCGTCTTCAGCGAAAACCAGCGCCAGGGAACCGCGCTCTTTTATCTCCAGGATATCCTCGGAGAGGCGCGCTGAGGCGCATGATTGAAGAGAGAGATCTCGCAAAGCTCGCGAAGAACGCAAAGAGGGAAGCGCCCAAGGGGCGCAGGGAATAGCCACAAAAAAGCACAAAAACACAAAATTCCTAATTCCTAATTGGCGCCGCAGGCGCCTCACGGCGTCAATGTCGGTTTAAAATTGACCCACTATGGGCGGTTTTAAACCGACTTTTTTTAGTTACGGCATCGCGGGGACGCGATAGCCCTACCACTTCGCAAGGGATAGTTTTATTGAAAATCCGTGTTCATCCATGTATTCCGTGGTCTTTTCCTTTGTGCCTTTGTGCCTTTGTGCCTTTGTGCCTTTGTGCCTTTGTGCCTTTGTGCCTTTGTGCCTTTCTCCAAATCGATGAGCAAAATTCTGGTTGCCATGTCCGGTGGAGTGGACAGCAGCGTTGCCGCCTACCTGCTGCAAAAGCAGGGGCATCAGGTGGAGGGCTGCTACATGAAGATTTGGCTCCGCGAATCGGATCCATTCGGAGAGTGTCCCTGGCAGCGGGACATCGACGACGCGCGCGCCGTGGCCGATCATTTGGGCATACCCTTTCGCATCGTCAATCTGATCGAGGCTTACCGGGAACGGGTGGTCGACGACATGATCAGGGGTTATGGATCGGGCATGACCCCCAACCCCGACGTCACGTGCAACCGCGAGGTCAAATTCGGGGCCTTTCTCGACTACGCCCGCAGGGCCGGGTTTGAAGCCGTGGGAACCGGGCATTACGTCACCTCGAAAACAAACCGTGACGGGGCCACCGAATTGTGGGAGGGCCAGGACAAAAACAAGGACCAGTCCTACTTTCTGGCCCTGCTCAACCAGGACCAGGCCTCCGCCGGGGTATTTCCCGTGGGTGGCTATGAAAAACCCGTTCTGAGGGAAATTGCCCGCAAAGCCGGGCTGGTCACGGCGGACAAGAAAGACAGCCAGGGCCTTTGTTTCATCGGTAAAATAAAGATTGGGGAATTTTTGCAGGAGTATATCCCGGACCGGCCGGGCCCCATCGTGAATGTCGAAGGCCGGGAGTTGGGACGGCACAAAGGCCTGCACCGCTTCACCCTGGGCCAACGCAAAGGTCTGGGCATCCCCTCCAATACCGACGGTAAATTTTACGTCGTGGTGGCGAAGGATCCGGCCAAGAACGAGCTGGTGGTAGCTTTCGAAAGCGCGGATGCTCCCCACCTGTATACCCGGGAAGTGGCGGTCGGAAACCTTTCCTGGATCAACCGCCCACTAGAGGAACCCTGCTCCATTTTGGCCAAGCCCCGTTACCGGGACCCTTCCCGGAAGATCCGCTTCATCCCGGAAAACGGCAATGCCCGGGTCGTGTTTGAAAAACCCCAACGCGCCCTCACCCCAGGCCAGATTATCGCCTTTTACGATGGAGAACGCCTTCTCGGCGGCGGGGTATACCAATAGGGGCGCCGGTGGCGTGAATTGGGAGAGAGGCCTCTCGCAAAGCGCGCAAAGAACGCAAAGAAGCGCGCCAAGGCGCGCTTTGAATAGCCACAAAACGCACATCCGCCTCCGCCAGAGGTCTACGGCGTGGTGGGGGACAGGAATGTCCCCCCTCCGTTAATTCTTGTTCCGGCGAAGCCGGACCTCTTAGCGTTCTTGGCGATCTTGGCGAGAGGTCTTACCTTTTTTCCTCTCAGAAACTCTGTGTTCTCTGTGTCCTCTGTGGTTAATTCCTCCCCGGCGCGCCTTCAGGGTAGCCAGGGGTACTTGCGGAATTCGGGTTTTCGTTTTTCCAGGAAGGCGCGTTTACCTTCCGATCCCTCTTCGTTCATGTAATAGAGCAGGGTTGCGTTGCCGGCCAACTCCTGAATGCCGGCCTGTCCATCCAGGGCGGCGTTGAAAGCCGACTTGAGGCATCGGATGGCCAAAGGGCTTTTTTCCAGGATTTCGCGGGCCCATTGAATCCCTTCGGTTTCCAGGTCCTCTACCGCCACCACTTTATTGACCAGTCCCATATCCAAGGCTTCCTCAGCGCTGTATTGACGGCATAAATACCAGATTTCACGGGCTTTTTTCTGCCCTACGATACTGGCCAGATAACTGGACCCGAGACCGCCGTCGAAACTACCCACCTTGGGACCGGTTTGGCCGAAAACGGCGTTGTCCGCGGCAATGGTCAGGTCGCATATGACGTGCAAGACGTGTCCGCCCCCGATGGCGTAACCGGCCACCAGCGCGATGACGACCTTGGGCATGGAACGAATCAAGCGCTGCAAATCCAGCACATTCAAGCGGGGCACCCCGGTTTTGTCGACGTATCCGGCCTTACCGCGGACTTTCTGGTCCCCCCCCGAACAGAAGGCGTATTTGCCATCGGTGTGGGGACCGGCCCCGGTGAGCAATACCACGCCTACTCCCTGGTCTTCCCTGGCATCGGAAAATGCATCGTACATCTCGAAGACCGTGGTCGGCGTAAAGGCATTGCGCCGGTGAGGGCGATTGATGGTTATCTTGGCCATACCATCCATCTTTTCGTAGATGATATCTTCGTATTCTTTTGCGCGGCTCCAGTTCATGACGTCGAATTCACTTCAAAACCGATGCGGAGTTTGGGGTCAATTCTTAAATAGCGATTGGGGAAGAGGGGACTCTCGCAAAGATCGCCAAGAGGCGCAAAGAGTTAACGGAGGGGGGAGAGGCGCGCGGGGGCGCGCCAATTAGGAATGAGGAATGAGGAATGAGGAATTGGGGAAGAGGGATGAAGGCTGAAGGATGGATCTCGCCGAGGCGAGATGGCACAAAGGCACAAAGGCACAAAGGGGGAGGGGCGCGCGGGGGCGCGCCTATTGTGGAACCCCGTTGGGGTTCGGTCGTATGGGTGGTCGGTAACCCAGCGTGCGTTGCGCGACACTGGGCTTTGGAGTTTCGAAACGCAAACGGTAGGGCGGCGGCATCCTTGCCGCGCCGGGTGTCGAAGGCGCAAGTTACGGCATCGCGGGGACGCGATAGCCCTACCATTTCGAAATGTAAATAACGCCGTTG
>JAJDZZ010000058.1 GCA_022824405.1 Opitutales bacterium | reverse complement strand
TCCAAACTAAACTTCTAAAACTTGCAACTGTGATGGGAAAGCAAAAGCTCACTGAGCTAGGCTATCCCAATAGGAACGCATTTACTCACCATATCTATAAACAAATTAAACTTTGCACTTGATTGACCACATACCTGCTTTTTGCGGTTCCTCTCTCCCCATTCCTAATTCCTAATACTTAATTCTTAATTGGCGTCCCAGGCGCCTCAGTGCCTTTGTGCCATCTCGCCTTGGCGAGATGGCATTCCTAATTGGCGCCCTTTGGTACCTTAGTTCCTACAGGCGATACGTCCCACCGAGGAAGATCATTCGGCCTCGCGGAGTGGCCGGAAAGGCGATTTCGGATATGGACGGATCTGTGTGAGTCAGGTTATTGATGCCGCCGAAAAGGGTCAGATCATCGCCGATGTCGTAACGGGCGTTCAGATCGTGAATCCAGATGCCGTCCAGGAATACCGCGTCACCGAAGAGGGTTTGTGCGGTATCGATTTCCACTCTGCCGGTGCCTAACAGCATCTCTCCCAGGTATTGGGACTGCCAGCCAATGCTCAGATCGCCCCAGGTCCAGCGGAGGAGGACATTTCCGGCCAATTCCGGGCGCAGGATTTCGCCCAGTTCCACGTCGACATCGTTCAGGTTGGAAGGATTGGTAAAGTTGTTCAACGAGTTGACCTTGGTCCCGGCGACGGACACTTCGAAGTCGTGAGCGCCAATGCCGAAGTTGTACCTGACGCTCGCGTCAATTCCATCGGTCTCCAGCTTGGCGAAGTTGATGTTGGTGAACCGGATGAAATTGAACCCTCCGAACTGAACCGACGATGCCGATGTGTTACGCGTAAACAGGGTGCAGAATTTGTCATTGAGGGATTCGCCCTGATAACAGCCATTGACAATGTCCTGGGCGGTGACCGATTGGATGGCGTCTTCGATCCTGATGTCCCAGTAATCCACCGTCAGGTTGAACCCAGGGAGGAAAGAGGGCTGGAACACGAAACCGAATGTGACGGTATCGGCGGTTTCTTCCGACAGGTTGAGGTTGCCGCTGGTTATGCCGGAAAAGCGGGCGGACAGTGGATCGGCGAATGCGTAGTTGCCGGCCGAGTCGAACGGATTCAGGCCGAAACTCTGAAAATCCTCCACGCAGTTGGCCTGGGTATTCTGGGCCAAGGTGGGATTGTCCTTCGCGATGGCGTTAATCTGGGCCACGTCACAGGGATCCGCCGGGCGCGCGGTGGCGCCCGTTTCCGGACCAAACAATTCGTGAATGTTGGGCGCGCGCACGGCCTGGGAAACGCTTGCGCGAAGTGCGTAATCCGCTACCGGCGCCCACACCAGATTGGTCTTCCAGGACTCGGTAGCGCCGATGGTGGAATAGTTGGACCAGCGGCCCGCCACGTCCAGGGTCAGCTCCTCGAACACCGGTTGGTAGGCCAAAAAGGGCAGCGAGAACTCTATGAAGACGTCGTTGGCGTCATATTTCCCTTGTTCGTTCCTTACGATGATGGATGGATCGAAGACCAGGGATCCGTTGTCCGATACCTCGCTGATCAAGGTGCCGGCCGAAAACGGCGAACCTGAAGGAATGACGCCCCGTTGCCACGTACCGAAACGGGCGTCGGATGATTCCTCGCGGTACTCGAAACCGGTAGCGAATCCCACCGTACCGCCGGGCAACTCAAACCAGTCTCCGATGAGATGGGCGGAGAACACGGTTTGATCGATGGTCAGTTCGTCAAATGTGGTGGTTGTGACCCAGTCTTCCGCTTCCTGGGTCACGCCCGGCAGTCCGCCCCAGATGTTAAGGGGCACGCATTGGCCGCTGCCGGGTGTGAAGGAGAAATAGCCTTCCGACCAAAGGGGGATCCCGAACGGTGTGTTCATCGCCGGGGCGGCCGGGTCTACCTCGCAGCGGCAGGCAGCCTGGTTGGTGGCAGGGTTGGTTACCGCGTCGATGGCGGCGAAAAAGCGGTCGATTATGACTTGGCCGGTCGCTGTCACTTCCTCGTCGTATCGGCCGTAGTTGGCGCTGATCTCGTAGTGCCAGCCATTGTCCAATTCCCATTCCAATCCCGCCACGATCCGGGAAGTGTCCCGTTGGGTTGCGACGGCAGCATCGAACAGCAGCGGATCCATGGTGATGGCGACTCCGCCAACATCATTGGCGACGCCTCGAATGAAGTCGGGCAGGAACGGATTGTCGGCGGCTCCGAACAGCAGATCCCAGAACGAGGATGGACGGGCTTCGGCTCTGGTTTCCTGCGCGACGTATTTCACATCGCCGAACAGCGTGAGGGACTCAGTCAGGTCATGGCGTCCCCGCAGATTCAGCGTGATCTTGTCGTCCGGCAGCAGAATATCGCCGTCAGCCTGCTGCACGGCGTTATAGGAATCGCCGCCGAATCCATTGAAATTGCTGGCGATGGTGTCGTCGCGTATCGGCAGGTAGCTTCCGTCGGCCCCGACGTTCCAGCAGCCACCTGCGATGAGGGACACGGAGTTGTAGCCGATAAACGAGTCGAGGCAGTCGGGATTGCCGTTGCCGTCCAGGTCGATGGGTGTTTCCCGGTCGAAGCCCGCGAAGGTGAACGGATTGCCGGGGATGATGTAACCGTAGCCGGAGGTGATGGTGAAGTTGGAGAACGGCAGCGCCGCCCGTTGCGGAGCGCTGGCGGCCCGTTCCATGAGCGCTGTTTCGGCAGCGGTCAGGTTCGGCTCTTCCCCAAACGCCGCCGAATAATCGGCGACAAAATCGTCCGGACCGGGAATGTTCAATCCATAATGGAAAAGCCCGGTATTGTCATAGTTGTAATAACGGAAAAAGTTGGGGGTGGCCGATCCTATATCGCCCTTCTGAAAGCGCAGGGCCGGATTGGGCCAGTCATTCGCCGAGCCGGCCGCCAGCCCGTCGGTCCGCTCGTACACTTTCAGTCCCTGGTCCTGGCGCGCTTCTACGAAAAGGGTGATGTTGCTGCGTCCGTTGTTGAAGTTCTCGCCATAAACGATGGACAGGGCAGTCTGCCCGGCGTCGCCATACTCGGACAGCCCTTGCTGAGCCGTGATTTCCAAGCCTTCGAAGTCGTCCCTCAGAATGAAGTTGACCACGCCGCTCACGGCATCCGCGCCATAGATGGCGGAGGCGCCGCCGGTCAGCACCTCGACACGCTCCACCAGGGCTTGGGGGATGGAGCCGATGTCCACAGCCGAAGAGCCCTGCAGACCGCCGACATGGCGGCGGCCATCAACCAAAACCAGGGTGCGGTTCTGCCCCAGTCCCCTCAGGTTCAGCCGGTTGGATCCATGCCTGCCTCCCCGGTCCACCGATTGCTCCGCCGTAAGGGATGATAACAGCGCGGGAATGTCGTTGACCGAATCCGCAAGGGAGAACTCGCCGGACACTCCGATGTCCTCGGCCTCCATGGATTGAACCGGCGAGGTGCCGATCAAGTGGGCATGGCGGGCGATCCGCGAACCCACTACGACCAACTCTTCGAGTTCGTAGATGTCGTCTTCCGACTCCAATCCCTGAGCGGCCGCTTCCTCGAAGGCCAGTGAGGCAACCAGCAGAACGAAGGATAGTCGGTATATCGTTTTCACGGAAAAAGGTTATCGGACCCCGAACTTCCGACCAAGTCAATTGAGACGAATCCAGGAATTGGGGTGAGAGACCACGATTACACGGATGGAATGTCGCAGAGGGTGGAAATATTTCGGTTGACTCGCCGGCGCGGAAGGGTCTTAGTGGCACGCTTTCCCTATTTTTATGGCTATCGAAGTTCAGATACGTAAAGGCGAGCCCACGGAACGGGCCCTGCGTCGCTTGAAGAAGAAACTCGATCGAGAAGGGATTATCCGCGATGTGCGGGCCAAACGGTATTTTGAAAAGCCCTGTGCGGTGCGTCGCCGCAAGAAGAAGATCGCCGCCTTCAACAATATGCTGCGTCAGCGCTACTCTTCCTAGCCGGCTGCATTATTGCGGGTGGGAAGGGGTCAACCCTTGAATCGGTTGACTCCGCAAGCTGCGTCAAGATTCAAAGGAATGACCCCTTTGGGTTTGCAGGATTTCTTTGATCCACCGCTTGTGGGGTCCGGACAGGGTTTCATTTTCCAATTGGCCGAAGGGGATCCAGTGCAATTCACTGCCTTTGGTCTCGATGGCGCCGGGCACATCCCAAATGCGTTCGGTGATTCGGGCGTTCCCGATTCCTCTTTTTCGGGTGGCCAGGGGACCGCGTTGCGGCAGGCGTTCAAGAGAGAGGCCGATGGCCTGAAGGGTGGGCAATTCGAGGATTTCCGCCAGACGTCGGCTGCGGGCCTCCGCTCTACGTAGCAATAGGCATCCCTCTCTTTCAACCCAGGCCCGGTGGCACAGTTCCATGGTGATTTTTGGTGGTATTTTTCGGGGGAAGCGTTCCGGATTGTGGTTCCTGGCCCGACAGATGGAGCCCAGGGGGCAGACTTCACACTTCGGGTTTCCCTTGGTGCACACGGTGGCGCCCAATTCCATGAGGGCCTCGTTGTGCAAACCCGGACGGACGGGGTCGAGCCAGGCTTGGGCCAGGGGCGTATAGCGTTTCAGGGCCTGGCTGTTATTTGTAATAGGCCTTTTATCGCCCGACAAGCGGGACAGGATCCGGATGACGTTTCCGTCCACACAGGCGACGGGGGTGTCGAAGGCGATACTGGTGATGGCGGCAGCGGTGTAGGGTCCGACTCCTTTGAACTGCCGCCAGGAGGCGGCATCCCTTGGAATCGGATCGAGGTCCAGGATTTGCCTGGCCAGTCGATGGAGATTTCGGGCGCGGGAGTAATAACCCAGTCCTTCCCAATGTTTCAGCACGACGGTTTCTTCGGCTTGGGCCAGGGCGCGAAAATCCGGGAATCGTTCCATCCACCGAGTCCAATAGGGCAAGACCGTTTTGACTTGTGTTTGCTGCAGCATGAATTCGGACACTACGGTTGCGTAAAGGGAAGGAAATTTGCGCCAGGGAAGAGGGCGTTGGTTGTCCCTGAACCAATCGACCAGGTCCTTGCGCAGGCGACGGGATCGTTTTACGGGTAGGGAAACTGTTGAATTATGGGACAAAGATCGCTGAATATGGTCGTTCCATGAGGCGAAAAAAGAAAGGCATCGAGGTCGAGGAAGAAACCAAGATCACTCACTATACCATTGAGCTTACCGGAGATCAGGCGGAAAAACTGGAAGGATGGTGCAAAATGCGGGGCTGGGGGGAGAATGAGGTAGCATATGCCCGCTTTGCCTTTAAGGGACCCAAAATCAACCTGGTCTATTACAACTCCGGGAAGCTGGTGGTTCAGGGCAAGATGACCCAGGACTTTGTGGTGGATGTTCTCGAGCCCGAAATTACTCTCAGTCCGAAGTTGGGGTATGAGGAGGTTTATCATCCGGAATGGTTTGAACCCCATGCCGGGCTGGATGAATCGGGCAAGGGGGATCTGTTCGGCCCGGTGGTTTGCGCTACGGTGATAGCGGATGGAGACATGGTTCGCGAATGGATGGCCCAAGGCCTTAAGGACAGCAAAAAAATGGGAGATTCGCAGATCATCAGGATGGAAAAGGTGATTTTGAAAACCAAGGGCGCGGTGGTGGAGAAGGCTTGGTGCGGCATGCGCAAATACAATGAATTGATGGCCCGACCGAGGGCGAATTTGAACCACCTCATCGCCTGGTTGCACGCCAAGGCCCTGGAAACCGCCCTGGACAAACGAGCGGTTCCCTGGGGCATGCTGGACCAATTCAGCCGACAACCTCTGGTGCAGAAACGGGTGAAGCGAAAGGGTTTCAAATTGAAAATGGAAACCAGAGCGGAGTCCGATCCGGTAGTGGCGGCAGCCTCGGTAATGGCCCGGGCGGAGTATTTGAGGCAATTGAGGAGGGGTTCCAAGGAATTTGGGGAAGCATTGCTGAAAGGCGCGGGGGCCGCGACGAAGGAACAGGGTCGGCAGTTGGTGCAAAAACTGGGGCCCGATCGCCTGGGAGACTTTGCCAAGCTCCACTTTCGTACCAGTTATGAGATTCTGGGATTGCCCGTTCCAGCCAAGACCGCCTGGGTGAAAAGGTGAATGAAGGAGATAGGGGGAAGGCCGGGCAGGGCAGGTTTCAGCCAGTGGCCGGGAAGGCGGCGGCCCTAACCGGATTGGCAAAATATGACCGACTATTCCTGACAACGGCTCCGGCCGTTATCGGCTTGGACGAAGCGGGGCGGGGCCCGCTGGCCGGTCCGGTTTGTGCCGCCGCAGTCTATCTGGAGGACCCGTTTTACCGGTCGGACTGGTTTGCCCGGTACGGGCCGGATATCGACGACAGCAAGCGGTTGAGCGAAACCCGGCGCGAACGGATTTACGAGGCGGTCCGGAATAACGGACGGGACTTCCTGCATTATTCTTGTCGCATGGTTGCGGTGGAGGATATCGAATCGCTCAATATTCTGGGAGCCACCCGCAAAGCGATGGAGCTATGCCTGGAGGATTTGCGATCGAATTCGAGCTGCCCATTCCTTTCCGCTACGGATGCGCCCCGGTCGGACGAGGGAAGACAGGGCCGGTTGCCGGGCTATTCTTCATCCGGAGGGACGGCCCGTATTCTGGTGGACGGGATACCGCTGAAGCCTTTTGCCTATCCCCATACCGGCATCGTCAAAGGGGATGGAAAATCCCTGGCCATAGCATTGGCCTCTATCGTGGCTAAGGTAACGCGGGATCGTTACATGCGCGAGCAGGCCAAACGCTATCCGGGATATGGATTTTCTACGAATAAGGGTTACGGGACTCCAGTGCATATTGCGAAAATCAAGGAATTGGGGCCCTGCAAACTGCATCGGAAGAGCTTTATACGGCGAATTGAGAGGGATTAACCACAGAGGACTCAGAGGGCACAGAGGAGGGGGAGATTGCGCCAGGGGGGCGCAAAATTCCTAATTGGGGCCATCGGCGCCTCTTAGCGGTCTTAGCGAGCTTTGCGAGAGTCTTTCCCTTTTTCTATCACGATCACGATCACGATTAGATGGATAGAAGGGCGGAGAGATCCTTTTTATAAGGACCAGAGGAAGAGTTTGGTGCGGTCTTTTATGAGGACACCGTCCGACAGGAGTACCGGGGCGGCCCAGGTGGGGCTGTCGGCCACTTGGTAGGAGGCAATGGGACGGTAGGCCGGTTCCTCCGCGGCAAAGACTTCCAGGATGCCACTGTCCCTGAGAACCAGAATGTGGCCGGGAAAGGTAAGGAAAGCGGCGTATTCGCCCATTCTGGGAGGTCCGAGCCAAATTGTGTTTCCCGAAACGATGTCGAGGCGGAAAAATTGTCCGCGCTTGAACTGCGATTTACCATATAGGCTGTCGCCGCTTACCACGGCCGAAGCCATGTTGAGCGATACGTCCCGCCGGTGCCAATTCTCTTTAACGGTCCACTTCCCTTGGTCCAGTTGCGGTTGAAGGCTGCGGATCCCCCGGCCTTCGGCGCCCACCAGGAGCCGACCCCGATGAAAGGCCGGGGTGGGAGAATTTTGATTGGAACCCCGGTGAGGCAGGGCATAAGACCAAAGGCGTTTCCCCGTTTCGCTCTCCACTCCGACGACGGCTTCGTGGTTCCATTCCACGATTTGTCGGACTCCCTGGATGTCCGCGACGATGGGTGAGGCATGGCTGACGCCGTCCTTTCCCTCGGTCCACACTTCTTCTCCCGTGACCACATCGAGGGCGGCGAGAAGACCTGCCTCCGCGCCGCCGAAATGCACTACGACCCGGTCACCGTCGATGAGGGGAGAGGTGGAATGCCCCCATTCGGGATGGGATTTGGGGAAGCGGTCGGCGTAGTCGCGGCGCCACAGGAGTTCGCCCGAGTCGGTGGCCCAAGTGGAAAGTATACCCGTGACACTCAGGGTGAAGAGTCGGCCGTCGGCCAAGGCCGGATTGGAGTTCGGGCCATTGCCGTGCCTTCGGCCGGGACCTGGAATGGCGTAGGGCACCCTGTAACTCTTTCGCCATAGAACATCACCGGTTTTCAAGTCCAGGCACCAAACAACTTCGAGGCCATTTTGGCGGGCGTGTTGATAGACGCGGCTGTCGGCAACGATGGGCATGGCCGCGCCCTGGCCGACTTCCAGACTCCATTCTTTTTGCAACTTGGCGGGCCACTGGGCGGGAGGTTCGAAGTAGGTTACCCGCCCGTCCCGATCCGGGCCCCGCCACCCGGGCCAAAGGACGTCAGAGGCGAGGGAGGATGTAAATGAGACGAGGGTGACAAGAAAGGTAGGGAAAACCGTTTTCATAGGTGGGTGAGGAATTGGGGAGAAAGATGAACAACGGATAATCGTGATCATGATCGATAGAATAGGAAGAAGATTAACCACGGTTTACACGGATGAGCGCGGATTAAAGGCGCCCCCAGCGCCTCTTAGCGGTCTTGGCGAGCTTTGCGGGAGGCTTTTCTTAAATCGATCATGATCACGATCACGAATATAATTACACGGATGGAGGGGGCAGAAGGCGGAGGGTGTGAATAAGATGCTTATAGTTTGTGGACAAATGGGACTTGCGGATGTGGTGAGACGGTAAAAAGTAAGGGTCGCCAAGGCGCGTAGGAGCAATTTCGGTCCGAGTGCCCCGTGGGGGATCCACTGCTCCCGTTTCAGTCCAATGCCCGCTACCAAAAACGAATTCGTCCACTTGCATTTGCATACTGATTACAGTCTGCTGGATGGAGCCTGTCGGATAGATCGATTGGCAGAAAGGGCGAAGGAATTGGGTATGCCGGCGGTGGCCATGACGGACCACGGCAATCTTTTTGGCGCCATTGAATTTTATAAGACCCTCAAAGGCGCCGGTTTGAAGCCGATAATCGGCTGTGAAATCTACCTCGTGCACGATCACAAGATGCATGAGAAACCCCGTCGAAGGAGGAAGCGGACTGAGGATATAGGGGATTTGCCGGATTATCGGGATTTGCAACCGGAGGAATTCCCCAAGAACCAGATACACCACAAAACCGTGCTTTGTCGCGATTTCGAGGGTTATCGGAACCTGTCAAAACTGGTTTCCGAAGCCCATACCAAGGGGCAATATTACAAGCCCCGCACGGACATGGAACATCTGGCCGCCCACAGCAAGGGTTTGATCGGGTTGAGCGGGTGCATCAACGGGGTGGCTCCCCAGTACCTGCTCTACGGTAATTATGCCAAGGCCAGGGAGGTAACGGCGGAGTTCATAGATATTTTCGGGAAGGAAAATTATTTTATCGAACTCCACGATCACGGTCTGCGATTCCAAAAGAAAATCATCCCGGGCTTGTTGAAGCTGGCTCGGGAATTCGATCTGAAGGTGGTTTGCGCAAATGACGTGCACTACGTCAAAAAAGAGGACTGGCAGCCCCATGACGCGCTTCTGTGTATTCAAACCGGTCGGAAGCTGGCCGATGACAATCGCATGAAATACCCTTCCCGGGAGTTTTACCTGAAGAGCCAGGAGGAAATGCTGGAGGTTTTCAGGGAGGTGCCGGAATCGCTGGACAATACCCTGCTGGTGGCGGAAATGAGCGATCTGAAGATCCCTTTTGGAGGGAATCACTATCCGGTATTTGAAAAACCGGCGGACGCAACGTATCGGGAGGATCCGGACAATTTTGACCGCATGCTGGAAATCTACGTCTCGGAAAAGGAAAAGCTCGACCGGCAAGGCGGGACGGGGGAAGCGACCGAGATCGACCGGTCCACGTTCGAGGCATGCCGCGAGAACGGCCTCTTTCTTTTCGATCTGTGCAAAGAGGGGCTCAAGGAGCGTTACGGCGTCGATTACGACCAAGTGCGGGGACTCGAGACGGAAGCTCCGACCTCGGCAAAGGAAGGAAAAGGGGAAGCGCCCCCGACCGAATCTCCGGAATTCGCCGCATTTCTGTGTTCGAAGCTGGAATACGAGTTGGCCATCATCGTGGGCACGGGATTCACCGACTACTTTCTCATCGTGTGGGATTTCATCGACTGGGCGCGGTCCCAGGGCATTCCAATCGGTCCTGGAAGGGGTTCCGGCGCCGGAAGTCTGGTGTCCTTCGTGTTGAGGATCACGGATATCGAACCGCTGCGTTTCGGCTTGTTGTTCGAGCGTATGCTGAATTTGGCGCGCGTGTCTCCACCGGATTTCGACGTGGATTTTTGCATGCGGCGGCGGGATGAAGTGGTCCAATACGTGCGCGACAAATACGGGGAGGAGGCCGTGGCCAATATCATTACCTTTGGCAAATTCGGGGCCAAGATGGTGGTTCGCGATCTGGCCCGGGTGAACGATGTTCCCTACGCGGAGGCCGACCGCATGGCGCGAATGATTCCGGACGAACTCAATATTTCCCTGAAGGAATCTGTGGTAAAATCGGGAGAGCTGCGGGCGGAATTGGACGGCAATCCGCTGGCCCATTCCATTGTGGAGCAAGGTCAAGTCATCGAAGGGATGGTGCGCAATACGGGCAAACACGCCTGTGGCATCATAATTGCCGATCAATCCATTCGCAATCTGGTTCCGGTGACCCTTCAGGAAGGAGATTTGACCACTCAGTTTCCCAAGGGTCCGGTGGAGGACCTCGGTTTGCTGAAAATGGATTTTCTGGGCTTGAAAACCCTGACCGTCATATCAGACGCGCAGGAGAATGTCCGCCAAACCAGGAACCTGCCGGATTTCGATATCGAAACCGTATCCCTGGACGATGCCAAAACCTTCGATCTGCTCAACAGCGGCCAGACTACGGGGGTGTTCCAACTGGAGAGTGAAGGCATGCAATCGCTTTGTCGGCAAATCAGCCTGAGTTCCTTCGAGGAGATCATCGCCCTCATCGCCCTCTACCGGCCCGGGCCGATGCAGTTCATTCCCCAGTTCGTCGAGGGAAAGAAGGATCCCTCCAGCCTGCGGGTTCCCCACCCTCTTTTGCAGGATCTGGTAGGGGAAACCTATGGGGTGCTGGTCTACCAGGAACAGGTAATGGAAGCGGCCCGGATCATTTCCGGCTACACCCTGGAGGGGGCCGATATACTGCGCCGGGCCATGGGTAAGAAGATCAAATCGGTGATGGAGGCGCAAAAGGAGATTTTCGTCGAGGGCGCCCGGAAGCACAACGGTATCGATGAGAGAACGGCTCTGGAAATTTTTGGAATCCTGGAAAAATTCGCCCAATACGGATTCAACAAGTCGCACTCGGCCGCCTACGCGATTTTGAGTTATCGCACCGCCTACCTTAAGGCCAATTACCCGGTGGAATTCATGGCGGCGATTCTTTCCAACGAACTGGGCAACGCCGACAAGGTGGCCCATTACATCGATGAATGCGCTGCCATGAAAGTACCGGTGTTCGGGCCGGACATCAATTTATCGCGGGACAAGTTTACCCCGGTAATCGAAACCGAGTCCGTGAACGGGAGCATTCGCTTCGGTTTGGCGGCCATCAAAGGCGTAGGCGACGCCGCTTCACAAATGATCATTGCCAATCGGGAGGAACAGGGCCCGTTTGACGATTTCCATTCCTTCATGGACCGGGTCGACCTCAAGACGGTGAATCGGAGGGTTTTGGAATGCCTGATCAAATCGGGCGCGTTCGACGCTTTCGGGGAGGGCAGGCAAGCCCTGATGGAGGGGTTGGACGTGGCTATCGGCGTCGCGGCCCAGCGCCAGCGCGACCGGGAACGCGGCCAGGAATCCTTCCTGGATATTCTGGGGGACCCCGCCACTCTCAGCGGCAACGGAAAGGGTATCGTTGTGAGTGAGACCGAGGGTGAAAGGAACACCCCTCAAATGCCCCTGGGGCAAAAGCTCCAATTCGAAAAGGAATTGCTGGGTTTCTACGTCTCGGGGCACCCAATGAGAGAGTTTGACGAACTGGCCCGGGACATAATCAGTTTTGATGCGGACAAGGCGAAGGAATTACCGGACCGGAAGACTTTCCGCTACTGCGGGGTTATTTCCAACGTGGTCAAAAAACTCTCACGTCGGGACGATCGGCCCTGGGCCATCTTCAACATTTCCACCGAGTCGCACAATTTCAGGATGAACATGTTTTCCGAGGCCTTCGCAAGTTACGGTGACCTGTTGGTGGAAGGGAAAACTCTGGTAGCAAGCGGAACCATAATAAACCGGGAAGCGGATGATTTGAGGTTTAATGTACGGGAGGTTTCTCCTCTTCGAAGCGCCATTCCCAGCCTCATTCGGGAAGTGCGCTGGATCCTGCATGCGAAAAAAAACACCGTTGATTTTCTACAAACCCTGCGCCGCGACCTGGATTCCAGGCGAGGGGGTAACACGCGATTGAACATCGGCTTCCTTATTTCCGAAAATCAGGTGCTTTGGAGCGATATCGCCCCCGCACTGACCTGGCTGGTTGAACCGAGGACCTTCACCGAACTGAAAAATCATCCTTCGGTGGTTCTGGTATCCACCTCAACGGCTCCGGTGAGGAATTTCGATTGGAACAACTCCTGATTAGCAAACCAAAGGCGCGTATCGGGAATTTGGAGGAAAGAAATTTCGTCCTGAATTAGCGGTTTTGCAGGGTGTCGACCCAGCTTCACCCGCGAATCGGCACGAAGCCCGCCCCAGCACTCGATCTTCAAACGCTCGCTACGGAATTTGTGGGATATGCGGGCTAACGGGCGTAGGCGTGACACAGGGCCACACCGGCCGCGTCGGCCTCGTCAAAAGCCAGCGCCTCGCCGAGGTCGAGCATTTGTTTAACCGTGTGAGCGACCTGATGCTTGCTGGCCCGGCCGTATCCGACTACGGCCTGCTTGATGCGTAATGGGGGGTACTCGAATACAGGCTTTTCCAGAGTGGCGGCGGCGGCGATAGCTGCGCCCCGGGCGGCTCCCAGGATCAGGGCGGTCTTGATATTTTGCACGAAAATGGTCTGTTCCAGGGCGACTGAGGTCACGGAAAATTGCTCAATCATTTCGCTGGTGGACTTGTAAATAAAGGCCAGGCATTCCGGCATTGAAGCGGTTGCCTTCATTTTCAAGGTGGCGCTGGCAAGCAGTTTAGGTGGAGACACCTCCACGTTTATCACGGCCAAGCCGGTAGCTCTCAGGCTCGGGTCGATACCCAAAACGATTCCGGAAGCTCGGCGACCGACCCGACCGACATGGGGTGCTTGGGCTTTTGACGGGGGCAATTTCCCAGCCAATTTCATGGCCCATAATTTGCGAGCGGAAGGCTTTGGCATTTGAGGGGGGACGGATAAAGGAATCGACCCCGATCTTAGCGAATTTGGAGAACCTGGCGAGAGGAAATTCAGACGGACATGGACGGCACTTGGTTAAGCGGTTTTACAGAGGTTCATGGCATGGAGGCCAGTCGGGGTCAGAGGACGAGTTGGAGGCTGGCCAGAACCGTGACGGTCAAGGCAAACAGCTCAAACCCCTTTTGCGGAATATGAGCCAGGATGAGGCGACCCAATACGGCGCCGGCCAAAACGACCGGTATGATCTTCAGACCAAGCCAAAGGACATCCGGAGTAACCGCCTCAATGGACCATAAAAAGGGAAACTTGAACAGGTTCAGGAAGAGAAAAAACCAGGCTCCGGTACCCATAAATTCCATCTTGGGCAGAGCCACGGCCAAAAAGAACAACATCATGACGGGAGCGGCCGAATTGGCTACGGTGGACGTAAACCCGGCCAGCAGCCCGATAATACCAATAAACCACCAAGTGTGGGGCATGAGATCCGTGATGCCGCTAATCCTGAGGAGGTAGCTGCGGGCAATGTGTAAACTGACGAGGACCAACAGGCAATACCCGATAAGCCTGCCCACAATCTCCCCATCGAGCCGGTCGAGCAGCAACCAGCCTGACAGGACCCCCACAATCGTCCAGGGAATGATGGGCAGAAGGTATTTCCAAACGGCGTGGCGACGAAAGAAATAAAACGCGGCCCAATCCCCAATCATGAGGAGCATCAGAACAATACCGACGGACAACTTGGGTGGGAAAATCAGGGCGAATACGGCCACGGTAATGTTCGAGGCCCCTAGTACTCCCCCTTTGGAAAGTCCCACCAAAAAAGATCCGGCTACGATCCAGAAAAGGGTGGTCAAATCATATGGTTCCATGTCGTCTGGGAAATAATGAGTATCCGATTAAACAGGCCGAACGGGTCTCAATCCCTTTCCTCGAATTTGCCATCGGTTACACGAAACACCTGCCATGATACAGGCGATTCCACGGAGGGAATTGCGGTAGCAGCGGCCATTACCTGGACCGAATCTCCAACCGCTTTCCAGAAATTCGCTTTGCGCCGGTTGTCCAGTTCTTCCAGGATATCATCGGCTAATAGCACTGGAACTGCGCCCGAGACACGGCGAAGGTATTGTAATTGAGCTAATTTCAAGCTGATAATCATGCTTCGCTGTTGGCCTTCGGAAGCATAATCCCTAGCCATCCTGGACTCCAGGTGAAAAGAGATATCATCGCGATGAGGTCCGTGCTGGGTAGATTTCAAGAGATGGTCTCTCTCCCGGTTTGCTTGAAACGATGCCAGGTAGTCCTCCGGAGAGGACGCCTTCAGGTCGGGCTTATAATGGAGTTCCGGATCCTCCCGGACGGGAGAGACAATCTGATAGATCCGTTTCATTTCAGCGGCCAGCTTGGCCGTTTCAGAGGCTCGGTGCGCGTGTAGTCGAGCCGCCTTTTTCGCCAGCATCTTTTCAAAAACATCCAACTCGGCGGGTTTCCCGTCGTTTTTCAGAAGGGAATTTCGTTGATGCAGCAGTCGATGGAAATCCCGCAGATCGTCGTAATATCCCGCGTTTCCGGAAGCCAGGAGCAGGTTGAGCCATTGCCGCCGGATTCCGGGGGAACCACGTAATAGCTGGATGTCCCGTCCACTGATAACCACCACCGGGAATCGGCCGATGAAATCGCGAAACCGGACCACCTTTTTGCCGTCCACCAAAACTTCCTTTCCCCGTCTTTTCAGGGTAATCCAGACCTCGGTCAGGTCGAAGCGTTCATCGGCCAGATGGAAGGCCAGTTTTGCTTCTCTGCAATCGTGCCTGATCAGGGTCTTCCAATCCCGGGTGCGAAATGACCGCAAGGCGGTTAACAAGCCAACGGATTCCAACAGGTTTGTCTTACCCTGGGCATTGGCGCCGGCCAAAAACTGGGTACAACCATCCAGCTTGAGATCGGCAAACTTTATATTGCGGTAATTCTGGAGCTTGATTCGTGTGACCCGCATCGATTTCAGACTGAAATTACCTCCGTTAAACCGTCGCATGAGCCGTCTGGTTTCAGGGATTGCCAGATTTCGAGAAAAGCCTCGGCCAGATCGGCCCAGGATTCCCGGTCGGTCTGCGGACCTGAACTTACCCGTATGGTTCGACGGGATGCCCCTCTGGCGAAGTTCATGGCTCGCAGGGTGGGAGAGCGACCGGTTTTGCCGGTGGCGCAAGCGGATCCCGTCGATACCTGAAACCCCCTTACATCCAATTTGGTGACCCAGCGGAGGTTTTCGTAATTCGGCAATACGATGAAGGAAGTATTGGGAAGACGCGGAACCGATTTTCCGACGCATTTCATGCCTGGAATCCCCTTGAGAAGGCGTTCTTCGAAGACGTCCCGATGATCCTTTTGGGCCAATATCCCCTCCCGGTGTCGGTCGGCCCAACCCAGGGCCGATACCATGGATAAAATTCCCGGGATGTTCTCGGTGCCTCCCCGGCGCCCCCCTTCCTGGGGGCCTCCGAAAAGAGCCCGAAATCCATACCAGTTTTCAGATAGAACCAGAAAACCCACCCCTTTCGGTCCTCCAAACTTGTGGCTGCATCCGACCAGGAAATCACAATTTTCAAATCGGTAATCCAGGGATTTTCCGAACCACTGGGAAGCGTCGCAGTGGTAGGCAACGCCACCTTCCCTACATAACCCGGCAACTCTGTGCCAGGGCTGGATGATCCCGGTTTCGTTGTTGGCGGCCATGACCGAGACCGCGCCAAGACGACCGGTAGCCATAACGGCCCTGAAATGATTCAGATCCAGGACTCCCTCCTGGGAAACGGGTAACAATTCCAGCCGCCCCTTGAAAAAGTGGTGGGCCGGTTCCATGACGGAAGGGTGTTCGATGGCGGAAATAGCCAGCCCCTTCTCCCTGGGAAGGATTTCGGCGAGGTAACGGATAACCGAATTATTGGCTTCGGTAGCCCCGCTGGTGAACACGATTCCCGTCCCTTTTCCATGCAGCCGGGCAGCCAGATTTTCCCGGGCTTTTTCCAGGGCAAGGCGCGCCCGGGCAGACACCTTGTAAGGACTGGAGGGGTTGGCCCATTGGCCATGGACGGCATCGAACAGGGCATCTTTTGCCGCCCTGTTCAGAGGGGTGGTCGAATTATAATCAAAGTAGGTCATCCCCTCCCTCCCGGGAAATCGTGGGTCAACCCATTTCAGGGAATTCTCAGTTTCATTCCGACTTGGAGGGCATTCGGATTGGCCAGCAGGTCGCGATTGGCCTCAAAGATCGAAACCCAGCGTTCGCGGGAACCATAAACTTTAGTACTTATTTTCAGGAGGTTGTCTCCGGGGGCGACAGTGTAATATGCGGAAGTCGTTCGCTGGATGGAGGATAACCCTCCACGTCCGGGCAGGTCGCTTCGGGGAAGAGGAGAAACCCGCGGCTTAGGGGAATCCGTCGGGGTTTGGGCAGGGGAGGCGGAGGGCTTTTCCGCAATCTCGGCCCGCAGCCTGGTTCTCAAGGAGTTGTTCTCCCCGTGGAGACGGGCCAGGTCCTTCTTCATAAGCAGGATTTCTCTGTCCTTTTGCTCGATCACATCCAACAGGTCGATGCGATCGAATTCGGCATCGAGGAGGTTGGATGGAAAAGTGCGGGCGAATTCCTTCTTGGCGGTATTGATGAGGTCTCGGACCAGAGGGGCCTGCTGGGAGCCCGGTTTGAATTTCAGGAATTGGCGAAAGTGGTAAATCGCTAAAATTGGGTCTTTAATGTGTTCCAGGTAGAGCTGCCCCAGATAGAGGTGGGATTCGGGCGCGAGGGAATGGGTCTCGACCACTTTCAAAAATGCGGTGAGGGCCTGATCGTGCCGACCTTGCCGGAGGTAATCCTGCCCACGCTTGTAAGTGGGCAAATCGACCTCTCGCACCACTTCCTCATTGAGAGGGCTGCACCCGGCCACGGTCAAAACCATGGCAACCATGGCCCCCCAACCGATTCTCCTCAACACCTTGTTTTGGACCGCAGCGATCATTGTTGGAAGGTATTGCAGAGGAGATGGAATGATGCAATCTAATCCATCTGCAGGACCTGTAAAATTTCGTTTTTCAAGTGGATATTCAATCGGTATTAAAGCGCGCCAGGAATTTTCTGAGTTTGGAGTCCCAAGCCATTCTCGACACGGCCGAAGGGCTGGATGAATCCTTCGCCCAGGTTGTGTTGGAGATTCAGGGGGCCCTGGACCGGCAACGAAAACTGGTTTTGATCGGGTTGGGGAAAAACGCGGGGATCTGCCACAAGCTGGTGGGGACATTCAACAGCACGGGGGTAAGCTCGGCATTTTTGGATCCCGTCCAGGCCATGCACGGCGATTTGGGAATGTGCCGGAGTGGAGATTTGGCACTGATGGTGAGTAACAGCGGGGAAACCGTGGAAATCCTCCAACTGATATCCCTTCTGAAACGCATGGGCTTGCAAACGGTTGCATTTACCGGAAACAAGGGCAGCACCTTGGCAAAAAGTTGCGATTTCAGGCTGATTTATCGTGTCCGGAAGGAAGCCTGTCCGCTAAACCTGACTCCAACGGCAAGCACGACGGCAGCCCTGGCTTTGGGGGACGCCCTGGCCCTCGTCTCCCTCGAAATGCGTCATTTCGGAAAAGAGGATTTTGCCAGATATCATCCATCCGGCACTCTGGGAGCCGCCTTGATCCTTGGGGTCGAGGATATCATGCGAACGGGCAGTCGTCTGGCCAAAATCGGATCCGGCAAATCAGTGGAAACGGCCATTGTGGAAATGACCCGGGCCAAAGCAGGCAGCATTGCCATTGTGGACGAGGACAACCGCTTGTGCGGGATTTTTACGGATGCGGATTTGCGGAGAGCGATATTGAAAGACCCGGATGTCTTTGCCAAACCCATCAATGCCTTCATGACGCGGGATCCCAAAATAGTGCCGTCCCATTCCCTGGCAGCGGAGGCCTTGAAGATGTTCGAGGACAATCAGATTGACGACATACTGGTGGTGGATGAGGAAAACCGTCCGATAGGGATTATAGACGGTCAGGACCTTCCCAAACTGCGCCTCGTCTGAATTCATCCGAGGCGGGATCATGGGCCCTCATTCCCCCAGGCAGGTAATGGTGATTTGCCGATGGTGAGGGGCGACGCGGTGCTCCCAAAGAAAGAGGCCCTGCCAAGTGCCCAGGAGCAACCGGCCCTGCAAAACAGGTATGGATTCCGAAGACCGGGTCAGGGCCATTTTTATGTGACTGGGCATGTCGTCCGGGCCTTCATAGGTATGGGTAAAATGGGGATCGTCATCCGGCACCAGTCGATCCATGAAATTTTCCAAATCCCTCCGGGCCGAAGGGTCCGCATTTTCCATCAGGACCAGGCTGCAACTGGTGTGACGACAGTAAGCGGTAATCTGGCCGGTTTTCAGGCGGGATGCCCTCAGGGCATTCCGGACAAAATGGGTTATTTCGTAAGTGCCCTTGCCCGCAGTTCTCAGGGCAAAGGATTCTTGGTGGACCTTCACGCAGCCCAGTCAAGGGCAGAAAACCCCGCCGCGCAACTCAAGAAGGAGCTTCCTTGGGAGCGGAAGTTTCCTGGCTATCCGGATCGACCTGGTCGACGGGGGTCTGGGCTTCAAGGGTGGGAGGAGCCTCCTCGGGCCGCTCGGTTACCTTTACAGTGACATCCTGCAAGACACCATTGCGGAAAATCTGAATATCGAGAAACTGTCCGGCCCGGGCAAAGAACATGGCATTGCGCACATCGGATATGGAGTGGATGGGAAAGTCTCCCATCCTCACCAGCACATCGCCCGTCCTCATATCCACTATGTGGGCAGGAGAGTTCGGAACGATTTCGGTGAGGTAGATCTGCCGCCCTTCCTGAATGGTGGATCGGACCCCGATTTCAATGCCGATCCATCCCTTGATGAATTTCCCCGCAAAAAGGAGATCGTCGCGAACCCGCAGAGCCGCGCGCGCGGGCAAAACATATCCGGACCCCACATCGGGAGCCGAAGCCACCAGAATGCCCAAAAAACGTCCGTTCAGGTCGATGACAGGGGCTCCCCCTTCCCCTAAATTGACCGGTTTATTGATCCGGATGTAAGTGGTGGCAAATTCGCGCTGGGCAAAACTGGTTTCTTTCCCGGCCACCATGGTGAGAGACGGGGAGGGATCGAAATTCAAAGGACAGGAAATGACTACCACCAGGGAACCGATTTGGGGTAATTGATGGTTGGCTTCGGGAATGAAAAATGAAAAATCACCGGGAAGGGTGCTGGCCTTGAGGAGAGCCAGATTGGTGGAGGGCTCGACCCCGACCAATTCGGCGGCATAATTGACCCCGCGGTAATCAATCCAACTGCGGTTGCTGTTCATGACTACGGAAGCGTTGGCCAGGATATGGCCTTCACGGCTGATAAAACACCCCGTTCCCGATTTCAGGGCATTTTGGAGATCTCCCTTTTCATCATAGGTGCGATGCGCAGCCAGCACGCGGAAGACTCCCTTGGAGTTATCGGCAAAAATCTCCGTTATGCGCCGTTGGATAGCGCCGAATTCGGCATCGCCCTGGGGGAATAAGGGGTAGGGAGCGAGGAGGAAGAGCACGCTGCTCAACCGGACAAGACCCCTGATCATATTACGAACCCTTTCCCATTCTAGAACCCGATCCTCTGACTGAGGCCGGCCGATGCGTAGATCGGAGTATCCCGGCTTATGGTGTAGGAGACGTAGGTGGCCAGGGAGTCGCTATTGGACCGGATGGTGGGAGTGGGAAATTCCTGGGTATAGGTCGGCGTTTCAGGCAGTTTGGCGGGGATAACGTCCACCACAAAACTGGCTGGGGCGCTGGATAAGGCCGGATTAAGCACGGCTTCCCGACGGGGTTGAGGGGGAATGGCAGGTTCACTCACGGAGTGTTCTATTGCGATCTCCGGGGTGGGCTGAGCCAGCGCAACCGGTTCGAGCAAATCGACTTGGGCAGGTGGATTGTCCCGATAATTCAGCAAAAAGACAAAAAGGACTACGGCCAATCCGGAAAGAGGGGCCAGCAAGCGGATGCGAGCCAAAAGGAGTTGGGGCAGACGGCTCCAAAAAGTTTCCCTGACCATCAGGGTCTGCAGTTGGCGTTGTCGGAATTCCGTTTGAAAATGGTCCCAGAAAGCGGGATCGGGCCGCTCCGCTTTTTTGAGCTTGAGCAGGCGTTCCAAACTGATCCTGGGCGATTTTTGCGGCATCGACTATTAATCCAACCAATCCTGCAACTTAGCCTGAAGTTGTTTCTTGGCGTAGTGTAAGCGAGAACGAACCGTGCCGACGGAGCAATTCATGATTTCGGCAATTTCCTGGTGGGAAAGATCATCTATTTCAAAAAGCACGATTACCGTTCTATGTTTAACTGACAAAGTTTGCAGGGCTTCGTTCAAATTATATTGTAATTCCTTGAGCAGGGCCGGCTTTTCCGTGCTGGACTTGGAGGATAGGGCTTCGAGGACATCGGTGGGGCTGGCTTCCTCGTGGAGGGTTTCGAAACTGAGGAAACTCCTGAACCGGTTCTTTTTCAGGTGGGTCAAGGTGGTATTGACGGCGATCCGGTAGAGCCAAGTGAAGAAGGAGGATTTGGCTTTGAACCTTCCGATGGATTGAAAGGCCTTGATAAAGGTTTCCTGAGAGAGGTCGTAGGTATCCTCCTTATTGGAGGTGAGGTTGTAGATGACGGAGAACATGCGTTCCCGATATTTGAGGACCAAATCGTCGAATGCGGCTACATCCCCGGATTGAACCCGCCTGACCAGCAAGAGGTCGACATCTCTCTCAGTTTGAACTTCAGGAGAGCCGACAAGGGTACGACCAATTGTCCGAGCGGGCGCCATTGAGAACAATGCTTTGCCCGAAAGACTGGAAAATCAACCCAAAAAGTAGCGTGGCAGGAACCTTGGGAAGCCCGATGCAAATTTTTCCCGGGAAATGGGATCCATCAACGGGGGAGACCTCCCTGGGAAACCTGCCAGGTGGAGTGATCCTTCCATCGGCCGGACAGGTGGCGGTGTGCTTTGAGCCAAGCCGAGGCGGAAGGGTTAAATCAACCCCATGTACGCTTCTTATGGCGATTTGCCCTCGAACGCTTACGACGCTTGTGCTTGGCGATCTTCTTACGGCGTTTTTTCTTAAGATTTCCCATGTAATTCAGTACAAAAACAAGGGGTGGAAGGTGCCTAATTTGCCGGGTGGAGTAAAGTACATTATGGAGAAATTACCCGATAGCCAAGCCGGTTTTACGCATAAAACCGGCAAATCCTCGGGGCAAATCGGCTGCCACGGGGTTTTTTTCTTTCATTTCGGCTGGGAGATGCACTTCCCGAAGGAACAGGCCTAATCCTCTCAGCCGGGACAAAGCGCGCTTGGCCCAGGTAGGTTCAAAGGTAGCCGGGTCTACCCTTCCCGACCCATAGAGTTCGTCCCCCAGGATGGGCAATCCCGACTCCGCCGCGTGTATGCGCACCTGGTGCAGGCGGGGATTGCTCGCCTTGGCCCGCCAGAGCATAAAGGGGGGAAGATTCCCCAATTCGTCAAAAAAAGTGGAGGATTTCTTTCCTGTTTTTCGGGAAATAACAACTCGGTTTTCCCGGTGATGCCGTGCCACGGGCAAATGGCATTGGCGCTTAACCCGGTCCCAGGTTCCGGTGGACAAACCCCAAAAGGAAAAGGTTAACCGATCGGAGCCCAAGGCGTTGCGCCAAAAGTCCGAGGCCGCCTTGTTCTTGGCGAAGATGGTAGGACCTCCCACCTCGTATTCCGGACCGGAGATGAAGTAGGCAGCCTCTATTCCCAAGCGCTGAAGCTCCGGCTTGCCCCGGGTCAGTTGCGATTTGATTCCCCAAGTGAGATCGGGACATTTCCGGTGCCAGGGATGGGCGCGGGCCGGGAGATAGGGTGGCTTGTATAGGGCAAACCAGTTTTTCCGGTTACGCAATAGAGGCAATCGGTAGGATTCCGGCCCCAACAAACCCGGGGGAAACCCAATGAACTCGCCGGATCTCGCCATAAAAATCCCCCGGTAGTCTCACTCGCTGGGCGGCCAGGTTTGCCGCTGGAACTCAGATAAAGATATGCTTGGCAAAGGCGGATTTCATCCTCCTGGCAGCATTTCGGTGGATGACTTTGGTCTTAGCCGCTTTGTCCACGGCTGAGACAAAGTTAATAGCGGCTTGTTTGGCGGCCTCGGCATCCCCGGAGGAAGCGGCTTGTACCACCCTTCTGCGCAAGGTTTTCAGGCGCGATTTAACGGTGCGATTGCGGATGGTCTGCCGCACTGTCTTGCGGATATTTTTTTTTGCCGAAAGGGTGTTGGCCATAGGGAAAATTTAAGATAAATGGGTGAAGATGAAGGGTCGGGTTCATCTGTCAAGGGTAATTTGGAGTCAGCTTTGGACCTCGTAAGCCGGATTCTGTCATCCCGAAGAGGATGGGCATTCATTCATCTAACAAGCAAACTTGTTTCCCGACAGGCGGGATGCGACATACCCGGGACGATTGGGCGGACCACCCCGTCCCCTACTTTGTCTTGCACCGAATTGGGTTTATCGTGCCGCCCCGGTTACCCGGGAGCGCGGTGAGCTCTTACCTCACCTTTTCACCCTTACCCTTCGCGTTGCGCCGGGCGGTTTGTTTTCTGTGACACTGGCCGTCACCCTGCTTGAAGGCAGGGCGCCCCCATTTTCACGGGGAATTCCGTCCTGTGGTGTCCGGACTTTCCTCTCAATTTCCAAAGAACCGAGCGAATGCCTGAAATCCAAAGCTAACTCGCAAAGTAGACTAATCTTCCACAATTATGGCAGGTCGTCAACGCCTCACCTTTGCGGGCTTTTTCCTTAGTTTCATTGGAAACCCGCAAATGGCACCCCAGGCACTTCTGCATCTCCAATCCCACCACCACGGGTAATTTCATCCGGGCCGCCAAGAGCCGGTAAGCTTTGAGGTAAGCTGGGTCGATGCCCCGGTCGGCCGATTGCAAGCGAAGGGAAGCATCCGCCAACCGGTTTTTCAAATCGGCCCCGCGGTTTTCCAGCACGGCAATCTTTCCCCGAATCAGCTCGGTGGTGGAGGCCAAGGCGGCCTCTTGTTCCCGGTAGGTTTCGGTTTCGCTGTCGATTTCCAGCATCAGGCCGATCTCCTCTTCTTCCCAATCGAGGATCTTTTTTTCCAGGCCTTCGATTTCGTGGATCAAGGCTTGATATTCCTCATTTTTCTTTACCTGCAATTGCTGGTTTTTGTAGCGAAGAATCTGCTCCTGAGCCATTCCGACCCGGTTATCGAGATCATTGCGCAGGACTTCCATCTT
Organism: Opitutales bacterium; assembly: GCA_022824405.1. Classification (GTDB taxonomy): domain Bacteria; phylum Verrucomicrobiota; class Verrucomicrobiia; order Opitutales; family UBA2995; genus JAABVD01. Next base: position 47,319 of record JAJDZZ010000058.1, on the reverse strand, counting down.
CCGTAGCCTCGCTTTGAAACCGGCCAAGGTTTTTTCTTCCCCCACAATTTCGGCCTGTAACCGTTTTATGTCCATCGGGATGGTTTGAAGGAGTTGCTCCAGATGGCGGACCTTTTGCTCGCGAGCCTGCAGGACAAGCAGTTTTTCGATTTGCGGATTCAGGTTAGCCATGGCTTGTGTTAGTGTGTCATCCTGGAGATACCCGGCAAATACGAGCGTGACATGAATGTCCTGGCAAGGCTGCATTTCCCGGCTCGGGCCTGAAGACCCCCGTGCGAAAGGCGAACCTCCCCAGGGTATCCATGCCACCCCGCCCTACGGGCAGCCAAGGCATTTTCATAAGGAATTTCCGGGACTCCACCCTAAATGTAATACATATCCTCGCTTTCCTCGGGCAAGAAGGATTCCAGGGTATAACTCTTTGTTTTTTCCGAAAGGGTTTCCACCACTTCGGACCAAACTTTAGTAACGCCTCGCCCCGACCAACCGTTCGGCCCGAGGTTGATTCCCAATAATTCTCCCTCCATGACCGAGACGATATCGAACAGGGTTATTTCGGCCGGGGGTTTGGCCAAGCGGTAACCTCCCTGCTTGCCCCGCCGACTGACGATCAGCCCCCCGTTGCGGAGGTCGTTGAGGATCTGAACCAGGTAATTGGCCGGAATTTCCTCCAACTCGGCCAGCTCTTCGATTCGGGAAAACGGCCTGCTGCCGTAGGACCGGCTCAACTGGGCTAAAACTCGGCAGGCGTACTCGATTTTCAAGGAGAGTTTCACCGGAAAGACAAAATCTTGAGATAGGCGCCCTTGTAAACATAAATAGGGATTCGGTATGGAAATGAGGATGGAAAAATAAGGTAGCCATACCCCGTTCATTCCCCTAGCATGCTCACACCAATGTCCAAAGATTCGGAAGACCCAAATTCCACTGCTCCAATACGCGACGCCTCCGGCTACGACGCCTCCAAAATCCAAAAACTCGAAGGTTTGGAAGGGGTTCGCAAACGTCCCGACATGTACATCGGGGATACCAACGAACGGGGCCTGCACCACTGCGTATTCGAGATCGTAGACAATTCCATCGATGAGGCGCTGGCCGGCTACTGTTCCCTGATTTCGGTCACCATACACCTGGACGGTTCCTGCTCCATTTCCGACAATGGCCGCGGCATTCCGGTGGATATCCATCCCAAATACAAGATTCCCGCCTTGGAATTGGTTCTGGTCAACCTGCATGCCGGTGGAAAATTCGGTAAGGGGGCCTACCAGGTATCGGGCGGACTGCACGGGGTGGGGGCCAAATGTGTTAATGCGGTTTCGGAGCAGTTCGAGGTGGAGGTGCGTCGGGAGGGGAGAATTTATCATATGCAGTTTTCCCAGGGTAAAACCACTCAGGAAATGAAAGTGATCGGCACGACCCACAAGACGGGCACCAAAATCACCTTCCTTCCCGATCCGGAAATTTTTCTCACCACGCGGGATTTCAAATACGAGATTCTGGCCAAACGTTTGCGCGAGTTGGCCTTCTTGAACCCCGGGGTGGAAATTTTATTGGTGGACGAACGCATCGACAAAAGCGAAACCTTCAAGTTTGAAAACGGGATCGAGGAGTACGTGGAATTTCTCAACAAGTCGAAGAACGTGGTTATGGAAAAACCCCTTACCTTTGGCGGGAGAGCCACCCCGGAAGGGTCCGACAGCGAGACCCTGGTCGATGTCAGCATGCAATACACGGACAGCTACACCAACCAGATTTACGCCTATGCCAATTCCATCTTCAACCTGGAGGGCGGCACCCATTTGTCCGGGTTTCGCACCGCCTTGACCCGTTCCATCAACAACTACGCCAGAAAGAACAACCTGATTAAGGAAAAAGATCCTTCCATAACCGGAGACGATACCAGGGAAGGACTGACTGCGGTGGTTTCGGTGAAAGTTCCCGAGCCGCGGTTCGAAGGTCAGACCAAGACCAAATTATCCAATGGGGAAGTGGACGGAATCGTGCAGAAAATCACCGGGGAAAACCTCAAGATGGCATTTGAGACCACTCAAGGGCTGGCCAAAAAAATCATCGACAAATGTATGAATGCGGCCCGGGCCAGGGAAGCAGCCCGGAAAGCGAGAGAAACGGTGCGAAAAAGCGCCCTCATCGGGGGCGGATTACCGGGCAAACTGGCCGATTGCTCGGAAAGGGATCCGGCCCTCTGCGAATTATATATCGTAGAAGGGGATTCGGCCGGCGGATCGGCCAAGCAGGGCCGGGACCGCAAAACTCAGGCCATACTTCCCTTGTTCGGCAAGCCCATCAACGTGGAAAAAGCCCGCATTGACAAAGCACTGGGGAACAAGTCGATCCAACTGCTCACATCCGCTCTGGGCACGGGAATCGGCGATCATGAAGGGGATGGGGCCTTCAACGCCGACAAAGCCCGCTATCATAAAATAATCCTTATGGCTGATGCCGATGTGGATGGAGCCCATATTCAGACCCTCTACCTGACGTTTTTCTACCGCTTCATGCGCGGATTGATCGAGCGGGGATTCCTCTATATCGCCCAACCGCCGCTTTACAAAATCAAGCGACGAGGCCGTGAGCAATATGTGGAAAACGATACCGAGTTGAACCGGATATTACTGGAACTGGGATCGGAGGATGTAACCTTGGTCCGCATCCGCGACGGGCACCGTTATCCTTCGGCAACCATAGACAAAATTGTGGAGGCTTTGGCGCGTCTGGAGCTTCTCAGCGGGGGCGTTTCTCGCTACGGCTGCCCCGTGGTGGAGTACCTCGATCACAAAAACCCGGAAACCCTGGCTCTACCGGATTACATCGCTCGCATCCGCACGGGCAACCGGGAGGAATACCAATTCCTGATGGATGAGGACGACCGTTCCAGGTTTCACGAGGAGCAGGGCATTACGGAAGACCTTGACGAAGGTTCTACGGTGCGGGAGGTGAAGGGAGATGACGGCGCCACGGTTCAACAGCGCATCAGTGTCTACGAGATATTCGAAGCGGGCCAGATGTCGAAAATTCTCAGGAGCATCTCAGAAGCCGGGCTGCCCATCATTCAGTTCACCCCGACGGAAAATGCCCGCTACCGACTCATGGAAAAAAGAGGACGCGGGAAAAAGGATCGGACGCGGGAGCTCTATTCGATATTGGAACTGGTTGAGAACATACGCGAATTGGGGCGGCGCGGTCTCACCATTCAACGTTACAAGGGCCTGGGGGAAATGAACGCCAAACAGCTATATGAAACGACCATGGACCCGACGAAAAGGCGGTTGTTGAAAGTGGATATCGAAGACGCCGCTCTGGCCGAAGCCACTTTTTCCAAGCTCATGGGGGAAGACGTGGCTTCGCGGCGGGCTTTCATCGAGGACAACGCGCTCAACACCTCCTACCTGGACGTCTGATACCGAGCATCACCCTATCCTTCTCCAATGACTTTGGACAAAGAACGGCTTACGCCGACCAGTATAACCGAAATCATGCAATCGGCCTACATCGATTACTCGATGTCGGTCATCATTAGCCGCGCTCTACCCGATGCCCGTGACGGATTGAAGCCCGTGCAAAGGCGAGTGCTCTACGCCATGTTTCGCGAGAGGCTACTCCACAATCGACCCTTCGACAAGTGTGCCGGCGTAGTGGGAGAGGTCCTGAAAAACTACCATCCGCACGGGGACATATCGGTTTACCATACCCTGGTGCGGATGGCTCAGCATTGGGTGATGCGTTACCCTTTGATTATCCCGCAGGGAAATTTCGGTTCCATCGATGGGGACCCTCCGGCCGCCTACCGATACACCGAGGCCAAACTTCAAGCCATGGCGGAAGATCTCCTTCGGGAAATTGGCGAGGATACGGTGGATTTTGTTCCCAACTACAAGGAGAGTTCCACCGAACCATCCGTATTGCCGGCCGCCTTGCCCAACCTGCTCATGAACGGTTCTACGGGAATTGCAGTGGGTATGACCACCAACATTCCTCCCCACAACCTGGGGGAACTGATCGATGCCGCGTGTGCCATAATCGACAATGCCACCCTATCCATCGACGACATAATGACCTATATTCCCGGGCCCGATTTTCCCACCGGTGGCGCCATTGCAGGGAGTGAAGGCATCGAAAGCTACATGCGCACGGGCCGCGGTATCGTCAGGGTGAAGGGAACGGTCGGATTGGAGGAACTGAGTAACGGGAAACAACAAATCATAATTTCCGAAATTCCCTACTACGTAAACCGCAGTTCCCTGGTCACCAAAATAGCCGATTTGATCAACAATAAGGTGTTGTCCGAAATCAGCGATCTAAGGGATGAGTCGGACGAGAACACCCGTATCGTGGTCGAAGTAAAACGGGGCGATTCTCCCCGGGTGGTCATCAACAAACTCTATAAACATACCCAACTCGAATCTACCTTTGGAGCGATTTTGCTGGCCCTGGTCAAACGCCGTCCCAAGCAGATGAATATCAAGGAGATGATCGAGTGTTTCATCGAGCATCGGCGGGAAGTGGTGGCGCGGAGAACTCAATACCGCCTGAATAAGGCGGAAGACAGGGCCCACGTCCTGGAAGGGTACAAAATCGCTCTGAACAACTTGGATGATATCGTAAAAATCATCCGGGCATCCAGCAACCGCGATGCGGCAAGAGGGAGCCTCATGGCCAAATACCCCATCACGGAAAGGCAGACCAATGCCATCCTCGACCTTCGCCTTTACCAATTGACCGGATTGGAAAGAGAAATGATCGAGGCCGAATACATCAACCTAATCCAACTCATCGGGGAATTGAAACAGATATTGGATAGCGAGGCGAAACTGTTGTCCGTCATCAAGGAGGAACTCATGGCGCTGAAGAAGAGATACCCCTCCCAACGGAAGACAAAAATCCTCGAGGAGGAACGCGAGTTCAGAATGGAAGATATCATTGCCAACGAAGGCTGTGTCATTTCGGTGTCGCACAAGGGTTTAATCAAACGAACGAGTGTCCGGGCCTATCGCTCCCAGAGAAGAGGGGGAAAGGGCGTCATCGGCTCGGGATCCTACGAGGAAGACTTCATCGAACACGTTTTTACCGCAAACACGCACGACAACATCATGTTTTTCATGAACAACGGCAGGGTTTACGGGCAGAAGGTGTACGAGATTCCGGAGGGATCCCGTATCGCCAAGGGCCGGTCCATAGCCAACCTTCTCGAATTGCGGGAGGAAGAAAAAATAGCCTCCATGATTTGCGTTCCGGAATTTTCGGAAGATCTGCACCTGGTCCAGATCACACGCAAGGGTGTAGTAAAGAAAACCAACCTGAAAGCATACGCAAATTACCGGCGGGACGGAATAATTGGCATCAATATCTATCCGGGAGATCGATTGATCGACGTGTTGCTCACCGACGGGGAAAACAAAATTTTTGTCATCACGCAAAACGGGATGTCGATACGCTTCAGGGAAACGGATTTGCGTGATCAGGGCCGGGCCACTCGGGGGGTCAAAGGCATCACACTAAAGGAAGGAGATTACGTGAACTCCGCCGTGGTGGAAGATCCCGGCGCCACCCTGCTTATCGTTGGTGAAAACGGGTTGGGAAAACGAAGCTATTTTGAAGACTACCGACTGCAGAACCGCGGTGGAATCGGTGTCATAGCCATTAAGACCTCCGGGGTAGCGGGGGCCCTGGCCGTAAAGGAGGAGGATGAAATAATGATCCTCACCCTCAGCGGACAGGCCATCCGATCCCCGGTAAAGGATGTTCGCGTGATCGGTCGCGCAACGCAGGGAGTTCGCCTGATGAACCTCGCCACGGACGACAAAATCGTGGCTACGGCCAAAGTGGTCGATACCGAGGATATCCTCGAACCGGAGGAAGACGAGTCAGCGACGGATAGCGCCGAAAATAATCATAACAACTCCAGTTGATCCCGGGCACGGTCGGTCCCACCCGGCTGGCTCCACTGGAGAATCTGGGACAGGGTAAGCGATTTTACGCCCTCGAACCGGTTCAGATTCCTGAGCAAAGCAGCCGAGGCCAAGGCGTCGTATGGGGCGCAATGGTACGTCCTGCGGCTGGAGGGACACCATTGCTCGGCCCACCGGCTTAAAATGCTTTCCAAATGAAACGATTTCACCAATTCGGACAGCCGATAGGATTCCAGCCCCGGAAAAAGGGAACGGTAGAGAGAGCAGGTATCCAACCAGGGACCCCAATCGATATCCATGGAATGAGTCATGAAATTGGGGCACAGGTTGGTGAAGGGCCAAACGCTCTTGATAAGCCCATTTTCGAAGCTGGCATTATGCGCGGCAAAGGGACCTTGGGCCCGTTTATCCCGAAACAACTCCCAATCCGCCTCAAAGAAATCCGCATCTGCGACATCTTCGTCGCGAATATTGTGAGTGGCGGTTTCCCAATGGGATATGGCCGAGGTAGATCGGCATAAACGGGTGGACAGTTCGGTGACCTCGCCGCCCGCAAGCCTCACCAACCCGTACTCCACGATTCCACTTTGGCGACTGCCTTCGAAATCCAGACAATAAATCGGGGATTGAGTCCAGGAAGATGCAATGTTTCTACTTTCCTCTAACATTCTACACTCCCCTATTAACAAGCCCAGCGCCTCAAAGCCAACCCCAAGATGGATACGAAAACCCTCATCCCCTTTGTGGAAACCCTTCTCGATCGAAGCGGATCGGTAATTGTGCCGTATTTTTTCAACCAAGACTTTTCCATCGAGAAAAAGGAAGACGAATCTCCGGTCACCCGGGCGGACCGGGAGGCCGAAACCTGTATTCGCACCCTCATACAAAGGGAGTTCCCACACCATGGCATAGTGGGAGAAGAATTTGGAACGGAAAACGAAAAGGCGGAATACACCTGGGTAATCGATCCCATCGATGGAACCAAAGCCTTTATTTCGGGAGTCCCCCTTTTCACCACCCTGATCGGCCTTCTCCACCGGGGCGAGCCGGTTTTGGGGGCCATCCATCAGCCTTTGCTGAAAATACAGTGCATAGGCGACAACAGGACTTGTCTTCTCAACGGGAAACCGACCCGCTGCAAGTCCACTTCGAATTTGAAGGAAGCAACCATGGTGAGCTCCAGTGTCCTGACGCCGGAGCAATATCAAAATGGCGCCCGTTTCCGAGCGCTCACTCGCCGGGTCAACTTCTTCCGAACCTGGGGAGATGGCTATGGCTATCTTTTGTTGGCCTCAGGAAACGTAGATGTTGCCGTCGACCCGATCATGAACCCCTGGGATATTTTTCCCGTTATTCCAGTCGTGCGCGGCGCCGGCGCCCGCATCTCCAACTGGCAGGGCAACACCGATAACTGGAAATCAGGGGTGGCGGCCAATCCCGGTTTGTTCGATCAGGTCATCCATGCGCTCAATTCGGATCGGGATCATGCGGTGTAACGGTGCATGCCCGTCGGGGTCAGTTCCTTGATTTTTGACAGGTCCCCATGTTGAAAATCAAGGAACTGACACCATGGCGGATGTAGGTCAAATTGCGCAGGAAGGAGTCAGGACGTAAAAAGTTATACCTTACAGGGTCGGTTGCCTTGCAAAAGTGTATGGAGTGCAAAGGAACACAGTTTTCAAGGCCCGACCCTTTTCTCCAAAAGGCATCACTTTTCTGCGGCTTGCCACCGACGATTGACACGCAGGATTTCGGTTTTTGTCCCGACCACGGTGTCGGGCTCCAGAAAACCTCCAAAGGCCATACCGGGGTAAACCAGCGAACGCCTACCCAGAATCGTTCCCGGGTTCAAAACGGTGTTGCACCCCACTTCTGCTTCGTCGCCGACCAGTGCCCCCAATTTCCTCAACCCCGAGTTCACCTTACCGCCCGGAAGACTGACCCACACCTCCTGCCGGTCCAGCCGGAGATTGGAACAGATCACCCCCGCCGCCAGATGTGCGCCGTTGCCCAGCACGGAGTTTCCCACGTAGTTGAAATGAGGGGTCTCTACCCGGTCGAGCAGGAGAGAATCCTTGAATTCGCAGGAATTCCCCAGAATGCATCCCTCTCCCACTATGACGTTGCCGCGAATGAAAACGCCGGGGCGCAATTCGGCGCCAGCCCCAATGAATGCGGGCCCATAAATAACGACGTTGGGAAACAGTTTAACGGTGGGATGCAGGAATACCTGGCCCCGGACAACGGTTCCGGAAGGTAAATCAACCGGAGTGGAAACATGGGAAATAAAATCCGGACTTTCCAGGGCCTGCCCAATTTGCGGGACCCACGACCAAGGGGTATGGCCCAACTTAAAATACGACCGAAAGGGAAAATTATCCGGAAGGGCAAACAAGTCCTCCGCTTTCATTCAGACCACCCAAAAGCCTATCCAAAGGGGGTTCAACGGAAATGAAGTATGAGCGACGCCATTTGCACGGAGATCCCGCAAAATATGCCAGGAGAAAGGGAGATAGCCGATGTGGAACCGCACACCTGTTCCGGGTCCGTAATTTGGGTGCAGGGCCCGGATTTGAACCGGGGACCTTCAGGTTATGAGCCTGACGAGCTACCTGACTGCTCCACCCTGCAACAAGAAAGAGGATGAATAATTTTCAGATTCCAAGTCTGGGCAAGGCTTTTTTTCAGTATTTCATTTTTGCGCCTTCTCTGCCCAATAATTGAGGTCATTTGAAAATACCCCTTGCTTTTCTATTCTCAAACAGTAGCTTGACCTCCTTTTTGGAAACCCACCCATTTTATAAGCATCAACCACTCACTTTATTCTTCCGGGCATCTGCCTCATTCGGATTCCCGCATTTGTAATGAATTTAACTGTTAGGGACTTGCTGGACGCCGGAGTCCATTTCGGCCACCAAACCAAACGTTGGAATCCAAAATCGAAACCCTTTGTTTTCGATCACCGCCATGGCATTTCCATCATCGATTTGGAGAAAACCTTCAACTGTCTGGAAAGCGCGGCCGGGTTTATGGAGGAAACGGTGGCCCAGGGTGGTAAAATCCTGCTGGTCGGCACCAAAAAACAGGCCCAGGAAGTAGTCCGCGAAGCGGCTATTGCCACCGAAATGCCCTATTCCGTAAACCGCTGGCTCGGGGGAACCCTGACCAATTTCACCACCATTCTGAACAGTATTTCCAAATACAGCGAATACCTGGGGATGGAATCAGAGGGTTCTTTGGATAAACTTCCCAAGAAGGAAGCTTCCTTCATACGTCGTCAAATGAGCCGGATGCATCGCAATTTCGAAGGTTTGATGGAAATGCCCGAACTGCCCGATGCCATCTTCATCGTAGACATAAAAAAGGAGGCTATTGCCCTGGCCGAAGCCAACAGGCTGGGCATACCGGTAATCGCCCTGGTGGATACCAATTCCGACCCGTCCACGGTCGAATACCCCATACCGGGTAATGACGATGCGGTAAAGTCCATCCGCATTATTGTGGAAACCGTAATGGAAGCCATCCAGAACGGAGCGGTAAGGCGTGAAACCACCCGCACCCCACTGACCTTCCTGGCTGAACCGGTAGCCGAAACATACTCCGAACAACTCGCGGCGGAAGCAGCCGCGAATATGGAAGAAATAACCGTTACCATCGATCCCGAACTGATGATGGACCAGGAGGACATGGCCCCGCGGGAAAACTCCTGAGCCGGAGGAACCTTTAAAATACCTTAATCGACAATACCCAATGAGTGTACAAATATCAGCCAAACAGGTAGGCGAGTTACGCCAAATGACCGGTGTCGGTTTAATGGACTGTAAGAAAGCCTTGGTGAAAAATCAGGGGGATATGGAAAAGGCCGTAACCTACTTGCGCAAAAAAGGCGCGGCCACGGCGGCCAAGAAAGCCGGCCGGGTTGCCCGCGAGGGCATTATCGAACAATACATCCACATGGGTGGAAAAGTGGGGGTTTTAGTCGAACTGAATTGTGAAACCGACTTTGTAGCCAAAACGGATGACTTCAAGTCCTTGGCCCGGGATCTCTGTCTGCATGTCGCAGCGGCGAGTCCCGCTTACCTGACTCGGGAGGATGTTCCAACGGAACAGGTGGCCAAAGAGCGCGATATTGCCGCTTCTCAGGCAGGTGGAAAGCCTCCCCAGGTCATTCAAAAGATCGTCGAAGGGAAACTGGACAAGTATTTCTCCCAGGTCTGCATGTCGGACCAACCCTTTGTCAAAGACCCGGATAAAACCATAAAGGATTTGGTAACCGAAAAGATTGCTCAGTTGGGCGAAAACATCGTCATTAGCCGTTTTGCCCGTTTTCAGCTCGGGCAATAGCAATCCCGGGGATCGGGACCGATGGAATAACTATCGGGTCCGGAGGCGCTGGTTACGACATGCGCGTTCAACCCGCTCGAGGTAATTCTCCACCGGAATGGTATATTCCAGATCCAAAGCGTCCCTCAATAGCGATATGGCGTCGCAATAGAGTGTTTCATCGACCAGGATCTGGGCGTAATCGATGAGCACCTGACGCTTGAACTCGTCGTCGCCCATTTCAGTGGCCTGCTCGAAGTATATGCGGGCTTGTTCAAAGCTGTCCCGGGCTTCTTCCTCATTATCGGCGGCTCTCGATTTCCTGCTTTGGGAATGGTGGTATCTCGCCAGCAAAAGGACGGTTTCCTTATCCTCGGGGTCAATTTCCAAAATTTCTTCCAACAACTTGATGGCTATTTCCGAACCGCGTTGCAGAGCAATCGCCACCCTGGCTTCAAGGCGGAGGAGGGTCAGGTTATGCTCCGGACTGAGGGTATCGGCAAATACCCGTCGTATGGTTTTTATAATGGTTTCCCCGTGATCCCAATACCCGCGGGCGATGACAATCTCAGCGGTCCTGACCGGTCGTTCCTGATCCTGAGCCGGATCGAGTTCTATGGCATCCACATGAGCTTCCGTAGCCAACTCCAATTGACTCTCGTTCAGGTAGATGTCCCCGAGACGGCTCATGGTTTCGTAGGTCGCCTGCCCCATTCGTTTAACGATTTCGTAGTTGGCCGCGGCGGCCAGGGGCTGATTCAAGGCGATGAAAGAGTTGGCTTGTAAGATGAGGAAGTCCGACTGGTCCTTGGTTTCTTCAGCCCGGGCTATCATTTCCTCGAAGAGGGAAATGGATTCCAAATGCTTTTCCTGTTTGAGCAAGGTGGAGGCCAGCCCCTTATACCAGTCCAGGGTATCGGGATCGGCCACGATGGCTTTCTTATAGGCGCTTTCGGATTCGAGGATTTTTTCCTGATTGAGGTAAATCATGCCCAGGAGGCCGAAGGTCCGGGCATCGTCCTCCCCCAGTTGGGTGGCCTGGTTGAAAGCTGCGGCCGCTTTTTCCCACTCATCTTTCTGCAAATGGCAATAGCCGACCAATTTGTGCGCAGCTTGAAAAGTGGGCCATTTTTGGACGGCTCGACTAAAATACCTGAGGGAATCGTCCAGCTTATCCACCCGGTAATAATGCAAGCCCAGGGTAAAATCGAGGGCCGCGCTGGCATCTCGTCCGATGGAAGACTGAAGATAAGCCAGGGCTCTGGCATCCTGGTTTTTTGATGTGAAGTCATTATAGGTTTTGAGAATCTCCTGCTCCTCCGACTTCACCGTGGGCAATTTGGCGCCCTGGGCCATCAAATCCCGGTAATATTCGTCGAAATATCCGGGTTTTCGCCAGAACCGCATGTCGACTTTTCCGGAAACCTGGATACAAAAGCCCAACGCGGTAAAACCGCACAAGGCCAAGCGAAATAGCGAATAACCGAAAGGGTTCATTTAAATCAACGACGCAGTGAAAAGGAAAGAGGGAGGCGAACGCGGGTCTTCACTTTTCTGCCATCCTTTTCACCCGGTTCGAACTTCCATTGGCGAACGGCTTTGATGGCATTTTCATTAAATTCACGATTGGAGGATTTCGATACTCTGGGTCGTTTAACATTCCCGAGTTCGTCCACGATAAAGATCAAATGGACTTCTCCCTGGACGCGGTTACGTTTCAGTTCGGGAGGGTATTGAGGGCTGATCTTGACCAACGGAATAGGCGGTTTATCGAGATCGGATATTTCAAACACCATCTCATCGAAATTATCGGCAATATCGAATACCTGGACCGAAACGCCGGAAGAACTCATTCCGCCGTCTCCAGCGGTGAGGGCCATGTTGATCTGATCCAGGGTCAATTGCTGTTCCTGCTTTTGCATTTCGATATCCTCCTCTTTCTCTTCCTCTTCTTCCGGTTTGGGAGGTTCGGGTGGAGGCGGGGGCGGAGGCTCGATTTGAATGCGGTTATTCTCCTCATCCCTATTCATATCGTCCAGGGAGGAGAAGATCTGGGTGAGGGGCAGGGCAATGAAAAGGGCCAGGGTTATGAACCCACCCAAGGGCAATGAAAAGGAGAGGGAATTGCCCTGATAATTTGAAGCGAAGACTTTTTTCATGGGGATACTGGATGTGGAAATTTTCCAATGTGGATGGTCACCGCATTTCGGAGGATATGCTGATTTTATTGGTCCGGCCCAGTTTGGCTTCCCCGATAACCCGGATGACCACCCCGGCGCTGGAATTTCGGTCGACTTGCAGAATCACCGGCATGGGATCCCTGGCATTTAATCGGCGGACAATGGGTCGAACCCCTTCCACCCCGACTTCCTGCCCGCCGTAAACCACCCGGTTGTTCCCGGTTATGGCGATCAGGATACTGTTCTTTTCCAGAGGGAGGAGGGTCTGAGTAATGGGTTTCTCGATATCCACCCCGGGCTCTTCCACAAAAACGGTGGTGACGATAAAGAAAATCAACAAAATGAAGACCATGTCGATCATGGGCGATATGTTGATATCGCTCAGCTTTCCGCCTTCTGATAATGGTCTTCGTCCTTTCATGCTTTATGGGCTAACCGGATGGAGGAGCGGCCGGGGAGGCGCCATCGGGGGAATTCTGAAATCTTTGTAACACGAGACTCTCCAGTCTGACAAGAAAAGCCGCATATTGGTTGCGTTTCTTTTGAATCATGGCCACGAGGAGGTATCCCGGAATGGCAATTACCAGCCCGGTTTGGGTGGTAATCAACGCCTCGGAGATTCCCTCGGCCACCAGGTCGATCGTCTTTCCCGAACCACTGGACAGGGCTTTGAAAGTACTGAGCATTCCGATGACGGTTCCGAGTAATCCCAGCAAAGGAGCCACCGTTACCAGAATATTGAGGAACATCAACCGGGAGTCGACCACCGGAAGGGCGGCGGTTGCAATTTCCATAAAACGATTCCGCACCTCATCGTTGGAATTCGCCGTCTCATCTCTCACGTAAGAGATGATTTCGCCCACGTGGCCTTCGCCCATGGCGGGATCGTCGATCCACTTCTCGTATTGGGCTTCGGGCACTCTGTCATGGTTGCCCCGCCGGAAAAAAAGCATCATTTCCATAGCGGTGAAATAAATGATGAAGGCCAGGAAGACGAGGGGAACCATGACCCAGCCACCGCTAAGCCAAACCTCGACGAAAGTCTCAAAATTAAGTGACTGGGCAAAAACCATACCGGTAATCGAATCAGGTTCGTTGGGGCAATCCGTTAATAAAACCAACCGCCGTTCGCTCCATGCTTCCCAAAACGCTCTTGGACATGCGGGAGAGAAGAGCATGGATGATGAGGGTTGGGATGGCGATGATCAATCCGAATTCGGTGGTTATAAGCGCCTCTGAAATCCCCGAAGACAATTGCCGGGCGTCACCGGTGCCGAAAATGGTGATGAGTTTGAAGGTGTTGATCATTCCGGTCACCGTTCCCAGCAGACCCAGGAGGGGAGCGGTAGCGGCGGTAACGGCAATGAAAGGCAAGAAACGCTCCAGCTTGGGTTGGGTTCCCAGCATCTGTTCGTAGAGGATTTCCTCGATAAGGTCTTCATCAGCCTCAATATTCTCCATGGCCGCGGTCAGCATTCTGCCGCTGGGCCCCTTAACCCCACGGGCAAAATTGAGGGCGTCTTCCTTACGACCGTTTCTGAGGTGATCCAAAATCGTATCCAGATCCCGCGGGCTGGCCTTTTTTACCGAGAGGAGTTCGATAACTTTAAAGAGGGATATCAATAGGGCCACAAAGGCGAGGGTTAGAATGGGATACATCACCACCCCACCCTTGTCGATGTGTTCCAAAATGGTCTCATCCAAGTTCAGGATGTCGAGGGCCTCATCGAGCTTTGAATCCAGGAACAAGGTGCCTGAACCCGATGTTGTGGCGGCGGACATGGCCTCTTCCGGAGCTCCTTCCACGCGAACCTGAAGGGGTCGCAGCACCAGAGGATTCACATCGACCAACCCCGCCGTTCCACCGTGGGAAAACATTCCAATGGGTCCTACAATAACAAAATCACCTTGAACCAGATCTCCACCTTCAACTTCGCATTCTCCTTCGAAGGTATAGCCACCGACCATTTTCTCAAGGCGACCGAGGGAGGCCTGCAAAACCCCAACCTGTAACTCATAGCGTTCCTGTAAGGGGATTTCGGCATTGTTTTTGGCATCTCGGGCTCGGTCCACCACCTCGGAGTAAAGTTGAATCTCACCCACGTGCAGGGCGCCACCGAGGAATTCCTCGATATAATTACCCAAGGCGGTGTGCAGGTAGTCGTTTTGCCGGGCCAGGTCCGAATCCCTTTGCTCCAACTCCGCCTTGATGCGACTTACTCCGGTGGCTTGCTCTACCGCTTCATCGCGCCTTTGGGTCAGCTCAATCTTCAGGTCTTCCAGCCGATTGATTTCCTGAGCCAATGGAATCTTTTTCTCGGCGATGTCGTTGCGAAGCTGAGCCAGTTCGGCCAAGACGCGCTCCAGATCGCCCTCGGTGGTTCGGGCGGCCACGTCATAATTTTGGGCGCCGGCATGAACAACCGAAAGCAACAGAACCAGGGTGATAAACGATTTTGTGAACAATATCTTTTTCAGGATCATGGGTAACAGTCAGTTAGTCAGCTTCCTTGATTTCCACAGGGACATTGACGAATTCGGCCGGATGCCGGTTATCGGCCGCCAAAACGGCCAGGCCGACCGCTTCCGCAATTTCAGGCCGGTCCTGCCACACCCATCCCTTTCCTATGACCGGATAACCAAATCCGGCGTTAACTTGGTTTTCATCGACAAAATAGGCTTGGCCGAAGCCGATGTACAAGGTTTTCACTTCGAAGATTTCGCCATTGTCCTTCTCCCTCAACTCGCTGCTGGGGGTTATCACTTTGTTGAAATATTCGATATTATTGAGCAGAGAAATGATATTCTGGATGCGGTCTCCCAGAGCTACATCCAAATCGCGCCCGGAATCGGGATCGGGAATGCGCCGCAATTGGGTGGCCACTTTTTCCCGGAACACGGCAGGGAAAACCGTGGAAAGAGCAAGTATTCGCTTTTCAAACGCTGGCACCGCCCGCCCGATGACTTCGATGGCCTGTTCCTGGACTTCAATACTTTGGCTGAGCTCATTTTGTTCACTGTCGGCAGTGGACATTTCGTTCATGGAATCGGCCACGGCAGTGCGAAGACTTTCAATTTCGCTCTTCAGGAAGTCTATGTCTTCGTTCAGTGTTTTTTCTTCCGCCAGCCACTGGGTTCTTTCCTCGGCCAGAACCCGGCGCGCCTCCACCCATTTTTCCAGGGTCGATCGAGCAGCGGTCAAAACCTCGGCTCCCATCAGGGAGGAGAATCCACTGGCGGTTAAAGCCAATATCAGGGTTACCTTTCCTATCTTCATGTCAGGATTTTTATTGATGGCATATTCAAATGGTTTCGGGACTAGTTCCGCACGGCCCGGTAGACGTTTCTGACTCCCACGAGGTAATCCTCCACATGGTCCTGCGGTTTCACATCCTGGGCCCGCTCCAAAGCGCGCACCGCTTCCCGGTACTGCTCCTCCGCGACGAGCGCCTTGCCGTGGTGGAAGTAGGCCTTGGCTTCAAAATTGCGGAGATTTTGGGCCCGCTCATAGAGGAATTCCGCCTTTTCGAAATTCCCGCCTTGCGCGTAATAGTCCGCCAACATGATCAGCACATCCCCGTCCAGAGGATTTTCCAACACCATCGATTCCAGAAGGGGCACGATGGAATCGGGCATGTTGCCGGAAGCGGCCTGGATCTTCGCATTCAACTTGCGAACGACAAAGGCCAATTTGCTGTCCAGGCTGTTTCCATAACCGCGATTGATTTCGGTCAACACCTCGGATGCGGCATCGTAAAATCCGGCTTCGATAAGGTTGGCGGCCGCTTCGATGGGTTTCTCCACGTTCAACCGACCGCGGGCCAGAATTGCTTCCTTGTACACACCCAGAGCAGCCTCTATGAAACCGTTCTCCACGTAGATATCGCCCAATGTGATCAAGTCCTCCGGTGAAATGGCTCCCATTCGCCTGAGCGCTTCGTAATTGGAGGCGGCGCTGAGCTTTTCTCCCAGCCCAAGATAGGCATCCGCTTGCAGTTCCCAATACTCGGTCACTTGGGGATTTTTTTCGATCAGATTTTCAAACAAACCCGCGGCATCCTTGTATTTGCGTTGGAATAAAATACTCTTGGCCAGCCCAAACTCCCAGTCCTCGTTTTGCACCTCGTAGATAAGGGCAGACCGATAGGAGGTCTCCGAGGCGATAAACTGCTCGTTCTCAAAAAAGAGGTATCCGAGAATTCCGAATATATTCTTGTCCACGGCTCCGAGTTTAACCGCGGTGGTAAAATGCTCTCGCGCTTTTTCCTCGTTTCCGAGTTGGAAGTAAAGGAAGGCGATGTTTTCATGTGCTCTGAGGAAATCCTTGTGTTTCCTTATGGCCGCCTGGTAATGCCGAACCGCTTCCGGCAAATTTCTCTCCTGATAGGCAAAATTGCCCAGGATCAAATGGAAGGTGGCGTTGGATCCCTCTTCCGCGGCCTTGGCGGTTAGAGAAGCCCGCGCTTCCTGCCGATTGGTCTGCATCAGGGTGGTGAATTCTTCCATGTAGGTCTTATCGGTCGGGGATAGACGCGGTTCCACCGTTATACGAGGGGAATAGGTTCCGATAAACCGTTCGACAAAATCAGGGTCGGACCAGAAATCCGTTTGTCGGCTCTGTCTCTGAGCGTCCAGGCTCGTTGCCAGAACGCTCACAATGCTGAGAATCAAAAGGGCCTGTGGTAATATTTTGAAGAGGCGTAACATGATATTTGCGTTTCTAATTGGAGCCGGAGAGGCTGATGATATCTGCCCCGCCGAGGCGGGCTTCATCCATTATTCTGACAACCAGCCCGGCGTTGGCAGCATCTTCGGCTTCTACCAATACCGGGGCATTCCTGTCTTTTTGTAAGACCTGGCCGACCCTGGGACGGACCGATTCAATGCTTATGGATTCGGTTGCTCCTGCTTCCTTGTAAAAGATCTGGTTGTTCTTATCCACCAATATGGTAACCGATTCCTTATCCTCATCGCGCTCTTCCTGAATATCGGTTACATCCGGCTTCTCTACTCTGAAACCCGATTCTTCGACGAAAACCGTGGTGACGATAAAGAAGATGAGCAGAATGAAAACCATATCAATCATCGGTGAGATGTTGATATTGTTTTGATCGTCACCGGCGCCGAGCGACTTTCTGTTTTTCATGAGATGGAGGTGAAATCAGGTTTTTCCGGGTAATCCGTTGATGAATCCGATGGCGGTTCGTTCCATGCTTCCGATCACACCCTTGGCCTTCCGGGAGAGAAGGGCGTGGCAAATCAAGGAAGGAATGGCCACAATCAATCCAAATTCTGTGGTAATCAATGCCTCGGAAATTCCAGTGGAGAGGGATTTTGCGTCACCGGTCCCAAAGATGGTGATCAATTTAAAGGTGGTAATCATTCCGGTAACCGTTCCCAACAAACCGAGCAGGGGGGCGGTTCCAGCGGTCACGGCAATAAAAGGGAGGAAGCGTTCCAGTTTCGGCTGGGTGGTAATCAATTGCTGGTAGAGAATTTCCTCTACCTGGGCTTTGTCCCGGTCGGCATTTTCCACCGCGGCGGTCAGCAACCGGCCCACCGGTCCCCCAATTTTTTGGGCGTAATCCAGGGCTCCCTTCCGGTCGCCCTCATTCAGACTCTTGATAATATAGCTGAGGTCCTTGGGACGCGCCCGGCGAACCCCGGAGATTTCTATGAATTTGAAGATGGCGATAAGCAGGGCGATGCCGGCCAATCCCAAAATGAAGTAGATGACTTTTCCGCCCTTCTGAATAACTTCCAGAACGGTGTCTTTGGCGGCTTCCACCTGAATGGCCGAACCCAAGGTGACATCGATGGGGATGTTTCCGGCCCCTTCCCGGGAAAACGCTGAAATCATCCCGTCGTATTCTTCTCCCAGGCTGACGGTGGTAGGTTGGGAGGAGCCAAACTCCCGCGTGGCGATACCGGAAGCGTTTTGCTCGGGGCTGGAAAAGAAATAAATCGGACCCATTACGGAATAGGTGCCCTCCTCCAATAAGCCTCCTGGCAAGACACCCTTTCCGGAAAACTGATGTCCGCCAACAATATTCTCCAGGCGGCTGATGGCCGATTCAATGACCTTCAATTGGGTGTTGAAACGATCGGCCGCGGAAAGATTGATATCCTCTATGGCTAGTTTGGCATCTTCGACCTGTTCGGAATAGTTTTGCTGCTCACTTACGTGTAGCCGGTTGTCGAAGGCCCGGATGTATTCCCCCATGAGACTGGTCAAATAAGCATTCTCGTCCTTGCGCCCCTCGACATCGTTTTCAAGAGACCTCAGGTCACGGTCCGTATTGTCGCGGCGTCGCAGGATACGGCCCAGTTCGGCACGCAGTTCAAAGGCGCGGTCCTTGAGCCGGCGTTCCTCCGCCTCCAGAGGTTGGCGTTCCCTGACAATTTGCTCTTCCAGAGCCTCCAACCGATCACCGGCCTCTTCAAGATCGGTTTTCGCGCTGGCGGCAACCTGTTCAAAGGATTGGGCATTGCAGATTAAGGCGGCAAAAAGCCCTGACAGGACAATAAGGATGCTTTTCATGGCAAAATTTTTCAGACCTTTCAGAAGGGGTGTTAGATTTCCGCGGGCAAAACGACAAACTCCGCCGGAATTTCATTTTTGTAAACCCGGATCATTCTGCTGATGGGATCGATCAAGGCCGGATCTTCCTTCCAAACCCAACCGGACTCCTTGGTGACCTCCCCGTATCCGGCTACACCTTTGTCCCGGTTCACATAGTAAGCCTTGGCCAAACCGATGTAAAATACCTCGAGCGACACGTTTTGACCCCCAATTTCACGCACTTCGGTCAGGACCTGAATCCCGTTGTTGAAAACTTCAATCTGGTTGAGTAGCCCCACGATGTTTTGCATCCGTTCTCCCAAACTGGCCTTAACCCTGTTTTCCGGAACATTCCGGTCCGGTATGCGTTTGGTCAGGCGACTCAGATTCTCCTTGGTATCGGAGGGAAGCGCGTTGACCAGGGCCAAAACCCGTTGTTCCAAACTCCGAATGGTTCCAGCCACAACGGCCGAGGCCTCCTTTAATTCCTCGATCTCCCCATTGAGGCGAATCCGATCCCTTTCCGCTTGGGTAGACTGGTTTTCAGTGGCTTTGATTCGCTCTTGTAGAAGATCGATTTCCAATTTTGCCAAATCAATGGCATCCAGCAGCGACTGCTTTCTGACCATCCAGGAGGCCTGATTATCGGCAATATCCTGGCGGGCCGCTACCAGTTCCTGAAATACTTTACGGGTTTCCTCGAGCTGTGATTGCCCCCAACTTAGCGGAACCGGGCATAGGGACAGGGTGAGTAAGGTGAATAGGGTCCTGATCATGAGAAGAGTCAAAAGGCTCGAAGCTAAGAAAAAACTAAATCCGTGTATAGACTTTTTTAAAATTTAGGGGGCGGAGGTGGGTTAATTGTTTTTTCCGACCGATTTTACAAGGAAATAATTGAAACAAAATTGAAACGCGACGTGGACCCAACCGATTTCAATAGGATTTCGGCCAAACCCTTTTCCCCTTGACCAGGACTGGCTTGACCCCGACCAATTACCTCCATGAAAGGCCCCAGCCAGACTGCAATACTGGTGCCCGCGCGACTGGCCAGCACGCGGTTTCCGGAAAAACTTCTCCATCCCATAAAGGGCAAAAGCCTCATCCTTCGCGTGGCGGAACGCATCCGCCGACAAACTCCCGAATACCCGCTGGTTTTTGCTGTGGATGACGACCGCCTGGCCCGCGAAATCGAATCGGGGGGGTTCCAGTATCTCATGACTTCGAAGGACCACCCCAGTGGCACCGACCGGTTGGCCGAAGCCAATCGCACCTTGAAGGCCGATTACGTCATTAATATCCAAGGCGATGAACCCCTGGTGAGCCGGGAGCAGATAATGAAGTTGGGAAACCTGGTCGAGGGAGGGGAGGAAATGGCGACCTTGGCCAGCGTGTTTGACAAAAGAGAGGACTTCGCCGATCCGAACCAAGTCAAAGTAGTCCTGAATCGATCCGGCCACGCCCTCTACTTCTCCAGGTCGCCCATCCCCTATTTCCGCGCCGAGAGGGGGAATTCCTCGCCCAACGGCCTGCCCCAAGGTGTCTGCTACCGCCATCTCGGCATGTACGCCTACAAAGCAACTTTTCTTGAAAAATTTTCCAATCTTCCCCCCACCCGATTGGAGCAACTGGAACGGCTGGAACAACTACGGGCTTTGGAAAACGGATACAAAATAGCGGTGGGCATTACTTCCGAACCATCCATCGGCATCGATACGCCCGCCGATGCGGCCCGGTTTGAGCGTCAACTGCCCTGACCGGCATATTTCGCCACCATTTGGTAAAAGTCATCGAATAGCGGGTCGGAATCATGGGGGCCGGGTGACGCTTCCGGGTGATACTGCACCGAAAACACGGGCAATTCCTTGTGCCGGAGACCCTCCACCGTTTCATCGTTCAAATTGATCTCGGTCACAATGGCGCCCCGGTTTTCCAATTCGGCCGGAGTGGAGGCGAATCCGTGGTTCTGGGAGGTAATCGATACTTTGCCCGTTTCGAGATTCTTGACCGGTTGGTTGCCGCCTCGGTGGCCGAACTTCAACTTGAAGGTTCGGGCGCCCAAGGCGTGGGTAATCATCTGATGTCCCAGGCAGATTCCAAAAGTGGGCAATTGTTCGATAAGTCGGGAGACGGTTCCATGCACATAGGTGACGGCGGCGGGATCGCCCGGTCCATTCGATAAAAACACCCCGTGAGGCCGACGTTCCAGCACCGCTTCAGCCGGGGTCCCGGCCGGCACCACCTCCACCTCGAAACCATGATGACGCAGTTTGCGGAAAATATTGAATTTGGCTCCCAAATCGAAAGCCACTACCCGATAGAGAGGTCGGTCCAGATGGGGCGGCTGCAATTGTGTCCCCTTTACGGTGAAGGGAATGGTTTCTTTCCCCGATGCGTCCCATCGGAAGGGCTCCTTGCAGGAAACCTCCTTCACGTAATCCACCCCGACCAGGCCCGGCCAGTTCCTGGCTTTTTCAATCGCTTCCTCGTCACCGATACCCTCGGTTGATAGACAAGCCTTCAGGGCGCCTCGAACACGCAACCGCTTGGTAATGGTGCGGGTATCTACCCCGGACAATCCCGGAATGCCCTGCCGGGACAAATAGTTGGCCAAATCCTCACGACTCCTCCAATTGCTGGTGTTAGGGCTCAGATCCCTTACCACAAAGCCCAAAACCTTGGCTCCATCCGATTCCTCATCCTCGGGGTTGATCCCGTAATTGCCAATTTGAGGGGCCGTCATGGTGACGATCTGGCCAAAATACGATGGATCGGTCAGAATTTCCTGGTACCCGGTCATACTGGTATTGAAGACGCCCTCTCCGGAAACGGTCCGGGTGGCTCCGAAAGCCATCCCACGAAACACGCTTCCGTCCTCGAACGCTAAAACTCCGGAACCTGAGACCGACATTAGCGGACTAGGAAAAGGGCCGGAGCAAGGCCTGCAATCTAATTCTCGCCCGCGCCGCATTCATTTCATGTAACCGTGCATTTCCGTCGGGTCAGCTCCTGGATTTTTGACATGTCCCCATCTTGAAATTCCAGGACCGACCCCATGGCGGATGTGGAAAAGCTCCTGGAATAAGAAGTTGAGCCTTGAATCGGTTGACTGGGCAAGCTGTGTCAAGATTACAAGGCATGGCCCCGACGGGCATCGCTTAACCGAAACAATTGGTTTCGATTTGCCTTTTCCATCCTCATGGGCAGCCTCTCTCAAAACCCATAAAACTCGAACACATGGCCTCAAAGAAAAATGCTCCCTATTGGTTTCAGGGTCAGGGAATCTGGTCCGACCTGCCGGAAGACAATTGGAAAAACTGGGGGTGGCAGTTGCGCAATCGGATCACCACCCTGCCACAATTGGAGTCCCATATGACCCTCACCGAACAGGAGAGGAAGGGATGCCGTTTCGCCAATCAAAAACTCGCTCTGGCCATCACGCCCTACTTTTTCAATCTCATCGACCGGGAAGACAAGGACTGCCCCATACGCAAGCAGGTGATTCCCCGGGGCGACGAGATGACGGTGGCTCCCTGGGAGTCCCCGGATCCCCTGGGGGAAGACAGCCACCTGGTCGTGCCGGGCTTGGTTCACCGCTATCCCGACAGGGTGCTCTTCCTGGTTACCGACCGCTGCGCCGCCTACTGCCGCTATTGCACCCGCAGCAGAATGGTCAGCAATAGCCAGGGATACGATTTCCATCCCCGGATCGAGGAGGCTTTCGCGTACCTGGAATCCAATAAGAATATCCGCGACGTCCTGATCAGCGGCGGCGATCCCCTCCTGCTCTCCGATAACAAAATCGATCGCCTCCTGGGACGGCTTCAACAAATTGAGCACATTCAATTTATCCGCATCGGGTCGCGCATTCCCGTTTTTCTTCCACAAAGAATAACCCCGGCGCTTTGCCAAATCCTGACCAGGCATGAACCCGTATGGATGAGCATACACGTCAATCATCCGCGCGAATGCACCTGGGAACTGAAAGCGGCATGCGACAGATTGGCCAGGGCCGGTGTCCCCCTGGGAAACCAATCGGTTTTATTGAAAGGGGTGAACGACGATATCGAGACCATGAAGGACTTGGTCCACCGCCTACTGCAAATGCGGGTCAGGCCTTACTACCTCTACCAACTCGATGCCATCACCGGTAGCAGCCACTTCAAGGTGGATATCGAAAAGGGGATAGAAATAATCCGGGGTCTCCAGGGCCACACTTCCGGCTACGCGATTCCCCAGTACGTGATCGATGCGCCCAAGGGCGGTGGCAAAATTCCCATCAATCCCAATTACGTGGAGCGCGTCTCAAAGGATGAAATCGTCCTGAAGAATTTTGAGGGAAAATTATTCCGTTACGCTACCGAAACCTCACCGAAATGCCGGCAACCCGACTCCTTTCCGGCCGAGATTTTGGTATGATTTGCAAATTTTGTGATTTTTTGGTTCCGACCCGATTGACGGTACGGGTGTAGGGTCCTGGAAATTTGCCAGAAATTTTCCACTGTGAAAACACGTCCTGGGCTACCTTATTTCCTCCAGCCACCCCGACAATTTCACCACCGTCTCTCCATACCCTTCTCTCCCGGCCACGTTCACATTTTCCCCGGGATCGTTCTCATGGTCGTAGAGTTCCCTCCCTACAACCTCTCCATTCTCTTGGTCCAGCCATTCGACGTAGCGGTAAATTTCAGTCCGGATGGATCGACCGCGCGCGCCATTCCGGGAATACTCGCTGTATGCGCTGGCCCTGCCCTTCTCGGATGGTTGTTTCAATACGGACACGAAGCTCCGGCCTTCCAGGTGGTCCGGTTGCGGCAAACCGCACCATTCGGCCAGGGTGGGATAGAGGTCGACCAGTTCGACCAAGGCGGCGGTCGACTCACCGCCGACACCTGATCCCGGAAAAGATATCATGAGAGGGACACGGGTGGCCAATTCGAAGTTGGTGTGCTTCGACCAAAGCCCATGGTCTCCGAGTTGATAACCGTGGTCGGAAGTAAATAGGACCAACGTATTGTCGCTCTGACCGGATGCTTCCAACTCCTCCAGAATATCCCCCACCAAGGCATCGATGTAACTGATACAGGCATAGTAGGCATGCTTGATTTCCCGGGCCATTTCATCCGGCATGGGACCCTCCCGCGGGATATCCTTGAAGCTCCGGACATAGAGCCAGGGATGCACGGAATACATTTCTACGGCATCGATTGGAGGATTCGGGTATTCCGCCAAGGGGATTTTTCCCCGATCGTAAAGATCCCAATATTTTTTGGGCGCGTTGAAGGGCGTATGCGGTTTGTGGAATCCGACCATCATGAAAAAGGGCTTCTTGCGGTGGGCAGATTCCCGAATCGCCTTCCGAACCGCCCGTGCCGTCAATCCATCCTCGTAAGCTTCGTCTTCCACGTCGGCCGCCTCAAAGAGCGGATTGACCCGGTTTTCCCCAAGCACCCGATTGATGACGGGATGTTTGCCGAAATTCTCCGGAGCCGCGTAGTGCAAGGGCTCGGGCTCGAAATGCGGTTCCGACCAGGATGCCGGATCATCCTGGCCATTGTGCAGAATCTTGCCAAATCCTCGGGTGTGCCACCCGTGTTTCTTAAACAACTGGGGCAAGGCGACAATGTCGGGACGGTCCAGGCGAAAGGTGTTTCGAGCATTGGTATTTGGACCCAGGCTGCCCGGCATCAACCCGGAGAAGAAACTGTTTCTCGATGGCCAGCACACCGCCTTTTGACAATAGGCGCGCTCGAAAACCAGGGACCGGACGGCCAACCGATCGAGGTTGGGAGTATGGGCTATGGGATCGCCATAAGCGCCGAGATCGGGCCTCAAGTCATCCGCGATGATGAACAAAACGTTCGGTTTCTCTCCCTCATTCGCCTCGGCGCCCCGGAAACCGAGGATCGGCAGCGGGAGGAATGCAATCCAAAGATACCAAGCGAAGAAGTTCACGCCCTGCCTGCCATTATTATTCAACATGCGCCTCAGTATGGGAAAATGGGTCGTGTGTTCAATGACCGGGAAACCAAAATATTGGGTCATGCTTTCGCTTCATATCCATCGCTCTCAGGAATGGGTCTTCACACGGCAGAGATCCGCGTTTCACGCCGCGATCCTGACGGGACCAGGACAATCAGGCAGGTTGGAAAACCCGCCCTCCGTTGCAGATCGAATTCCATCCGTGACCATCGGGGTATTCCGTGGTAGATAAAAACTTGGCATGATGCTACCAGCCATACCCCGATGAAATCCGTAAACCTGGAATTATTTCCTGCTATCGAGGTCCGGGAAAAGGACCGAACCACCCATGATTTCGTATCGTGGATTGAAAATTTCAATGCGTTTGGAACTTCCACCCAAACCTACCGCATTCACGTGGGGAAACAACCGGTCCCCGTCTACGTCAACGAATTCTGGACTTCAAAGCAACGCGCGGCCCACAGCCTGCACGAAGTTTCCTACCGGGCCTGTTTCAAACCGCAATTGCCCCGGTTTTTCATAGACCGGTTGACGACCGAAGGAGATACGGTCCTGGACCCGTTCATGGGCCGGGGCACCACCCTGATCGAATCGGTTCTAAGAAATCGATTTGCCATAGGCTGCGACGTCAATCCCCTCAGCAAGGTAATTTGCGGTCCGAGGCTGAACCCGCCCGGACTGCCCCGAATTGCCGCCCGCCTGAATAAATTGATCGGGGAATTCAAGGGCGAGGTTCCCGAGGAATTAAGCGTCTTCTACCATGAGAAAACGCTGCGGGAACTGTGCGCCCTTCGCAGTTATTTTCATAAGAAGGGAAACGGGGCCGATGCTACGGACAATTGGATTCGGATGGTCGCCACCAATCGCCTGACGGGCCATTCGACAGGTTTTCTTTCCGTTTACACCCTCCCTCCCAATCAAGCCGTGTCCGTAGACAGGCAAAGGGAAATCAACGCCAAGCGGGGCCAGGTTCCGGACTACCGGAACGTCGAGGAACTCATCCTGAGAAAAAGCAAATCGCTCCTCCGGCACGTTTCTCTTGAGGATTTGACCCGGTTTGAAACCTATGGCGAAAAGAGCAGGATAATCATTGGGTCCGCCCCGGAAATAAAGGGAGTCAGGCGGGGGTCCGTTTCACTGGTGGTAACGTCTCCTCCATTTCTGGACGTGGTCGATTATGCCAGAGACAATTGGCTGAGGTGCTGGTTCAACCACATCGATCCCGGCACAATTCCTATTTGGATATTGAGAAATATCGAAGCTTGGAGCAAGGCCATGACTCAGGCATTCAGGCGGATGTTCGTATTGCTGAAAAAGGGGGGATACGTCGCCTTCGAAGTGGGAGAGGTGCGCAATGGAAAAGTCAAACTCGAGGACCACGTAATCCCGGCGGCGGAGCGGGCGGGATTGATCCCGATTTTGGTGCTCATAAACGATCAGGCCTTTACCAAAACCTCAAATTGCTGGGGGGTATCCAATCTGAAAAAAGGAACCAACACCAATCGCATCGTCCTCCTGAAAAAGCCATAGCCCACCCATTGTGTGAAATTCGTTGGATTTCTTCCGTGCCGGAATATGCGGGAGCCCACGGCAAGGTTAATGAGACGGCTCGGTTTCAACTACTTTTTGGAGGAAAACCATTTATAGAGCGCTGGAGTAACCAGGAGGGTCAGGGTGGTTGAAGACGCCAGTCCGCCGACAACCACGGTTGCCAACGGCCGCTGCACCTCGCTTCCGGTGCCCGATGCCAGGAGAAGGGGAAGCAGGCCGAGGCCGGTTGTTATCGCGGTCATGAAGACGGGGCGTAAACGACGGCAGGCAGCCTCGATCGAGGCGCTATCGAGGTCCATCCCCTCACGCAGCAATTGGTTTATGTAGGTGATGAGCACGAGCCCGTTACCCATTGCAACCCCGAAGAGCGCAATAAAGCCTATGGTAGCCGGGACGGAGAGGTTCTCCCCGCCGATCCACAGTGCGATCGCCCCGCCAACGAGCGCCAAGGGAATATTCAGGACAATCAGGAGCGTGTTGCGCAAGGAGTCCAGCGCCGCGTAGATCATCAGAAAAACGAGCAGCAACGTCAGTGGAATCACCACCGCGAAACGCTTGTTCGCCTCCTGCTGTAGTTTGTAGGAACCGCCCCAAACCGTGAGGTAACCCGGCGGCAGTTCCACCTTCTCGGCAAGGACGGTTTCGGCTTCGCCCACGAAGCTCCCAATGTCCCTTCCCGAAACATTGCATTGAATGGCTAAAAAGCGTTGACTGCCTTCACGGGTAATCTGTCGCGGACCCACGATTTCTTCAACCGTAGCCACTTCGTCCAAGGGAACAAGAGCTCCGTCCGGCGTTCTGATGAGTGTCTCCCGTATCGCTTTCGCGGTTGACCGATACGGCGCCGGATAGCGTACCAGAATTTCGAAACGCCGTATGCCTTCAAAAATTTCTCCAGCTTCCGCGCCCCCTATTCCCACTTCGATGACGCGCTGAACATCGGCCACGTTGAGGTTGTAGCGGGCCGCTGCTCCCCGGTCGATTCGGATGAGCAACTGAGGGGTTCCCGTCACTTGGTCGACTTGCACGTCGCGAGCGCCGTCCACAGTAGCGAGGACGGATGCGATTTCGTTTGCTTTAGTCACCAGGATATCCAGATCTTCCCCGAACAGTTTGACGGCCAATTCCGCTTGAACGCCTTCGAGGAGTTCGTCGACGGCCATCTCGATCGGCTGCGTATAGTTGAAAACGATGCCCGGCGGATGGCCGATGGCGGTGCGAATGACATCCTCCATGGCTTCTCCATCATAGGGCCACCGCCAGTCCGCCGCCGGAGTCATGTTGAGGTAGAGTTCAGCCACGTTTATGGGATCGACATGGGCTCCGACTTCACCGCGACCGATACGGGTGACGATCTTCGTCACCTCGGGCACCTCGAGGACCCTCCGTTCGATCGCCTGGGTCATCAGTTTGGAGGTATTTAACGAAATCGAGGGAGCCATCCTCAGCTTCACCACAATGGTGCCTTCATTCAGTTTTGGGGCAAACTCGGTGCCGAGCCTTTGGAAGGCCCAACCGCCTGTGGCCAGTAGAGCCACCGCTATGGACACGGAGATCCAACGGTTTTTGACGAGCCCCGTCACTAAGGGACGATAGGGTTTTTGCAAGATACCTACGATGGGATTTTGCCCTTTCTGAGAAAGCCTTCTCCTGGGAGACCCGATGAGGAAACCGGACAGGGCAGGCGCCACCACGAGAGCGAAGATCAAAGCTCCGCTCATGGCCAACGCGATGGAGTAGCCGAGAGGCCGGAAGGTCTTGCCTTCGACGCCAGTCAAAGTGAAAATTGGCAGAAAGACGAGAATGACGATGGCGACGGCAAACCCGACGGGTCGCGCCACTTCCCGGCAGGCCTTGGCTATGATTTCGGGCTCAGCCGCATTCGTATCCGCGACCCTTAGTTTGCGGTCGATATTTTCCACGATGACGATGGAGCCATCCACCAGCATTCCGATGGCGATGGCCAACCCTCCGAGGGACATCAGATTGGCGGAGAGGCCCAACCAGTGCATGCTGAGAGTGGCGAAGAGGACGGAGAAAGGAAGGGCGCAAGCCACCACGAGGGTGGGACGGATTCCACCCATGAACACGACAAGTACCAAAGCGACGAGCCCGACCCCCTGCGCCAATGCCGAGGTTACCGTTCTTATGGCCGCCTGCACCAGGGTCTTCTGTTCGTAATAGGGCACGATCCTGACCCCTTGGGGAAGACTCTTGTTAATCTGTTCTATTTTCTCCTCCACCGCCTCGATCACTGTCGATGCGTTGGTTCCGAACAGTTTTATGACTTGGCCGGAGACGACTTCCGAGGCGCCGTTCATCGACTGAAGGCCGCGGCGAATGGCCGCGCCTTCCCTGATCTCCGCTACGTCCTCCAGGGTCAGCGGGGTGCCGTCATCGCTGCCGAGGAGAATGGAGCCGATATCCTGGAGGGAAGTAGCCAGCCCTACTGAACGGACCACGTACTCCTCATTGTTGCGCTCTATGAACTGAGCCCCGACGTTGAGGTTGTTGGCTTCGATCCGTTCGATGATTTCCCCCACGGTGAATCCGTATCGTTCGAGAGAAAGAGGATCGACTTCTACCAGGAACTGTTTCTCGAATCCGCCGATTCCCAGTACCTCGGTAACGCCGGGAACGTTTTGAAGGTGAAACTTGATTAGCCAATCCTGAATGGAACGAAGCTCCATCAGGGAATGTCGTCCCGTGGTATCTTCCAGGTAGTAGAATAGAATGAGCCCCATTCCGGTCGAAATGGGGCCCATTTCCGGCTGGCCGAATCCTCCGGGTATCGCTTCCCGCGCCTCATTGAGTCGTTCGCTTACCAATTGGCGGCACAAGTAAATGTCCATCCCATCCTCGAAATAGACATTCACGACGGAGAGTCCGAAGTTCGATACCGATCGAATATTCTCAACCCCGGGAAGTCCGTTCATAGCGGTTTCCACGGGGTAAGTGACGAATTTCTCGATTTCTTCGGGCGCGAGGCCCTCGGTAACCGTGAAGACCTGCACCAAATTTGGCGATACGTCGGGGAATGCGTCGATGGGAAGTTGTTTGTAGGCCCAGTATCCGGCCCCCATCAGGAGGAAGGACAGGGTCGCTACGAGCAAACGCGAACGAAGGGAAAATTCGATGATGGCATGCATATGGCCCAGCTTTACTGTCTTAATGGGCGTGGCCCTGTCCGAACTCCTGTTTCTGGGAATCCGCCTTGAGGAAAAATCCGCCTTCCACAATGTAATTCTCACCCGGATCGAGGCCGTGCCTGATTTCTGCGCGCAAGGTGTCGCGACGACCGAGGTCTACGGTTCTAGCCTCAAATTCCTCACCTTTTCCAACCTCCGCGTAAACGACTTGGCGTCCGTCTACCTCGTGCAAAGCGGTAGTGGGTACCACCACGGGCGCGTGGAACTCCTCCAGCGATATCCGGCCGGTAATGAACAGCCCGGCCCGAAACAGTCCATGGGGATTGGGCAGCACCACGCGAGCCAGACCGGTTCGCGTCGCTTCGTCTACGACCGGTCCGAGGTAGGCGATTTGTCCTTCGACGGTTGGAAATTGGTGGCCTGCAGAAATCCGGACCCGTTGGTCCTTTCGCACTTTCGGAAGATCGCGCTGATAGACTTTCAAATCGGCCCATACCGTTTCGGTATTGGCTATGACGTAGGCATATTCCCCGGCGTCGAGGCTTTCTCCCTGGGTGATGTGAAATTGGACAATGGTGCCGCTTATGGAGGCTTCCAGTTTGAACGGTCGCAGCGTCTCATTGCTTTCCATTTCAGCCAGGAGATCCCCGGCTTGGACAAACTCGCCCAGGCGCCTGTGGATGGAGGTGACAATGCCATCGAAACGCGGTCCGACGTGGGCCACGGCCGTTTCGTTTATGCGGATTTCGCCGGGCAGTGTGAGTTCATCCCAAATTGCGCCGCCCCCCGCTTGTGCGATACGTATGCCAAAATCGTGCATATCCTGCCGATCCAGCTCGATCCGGGTTCCGTGGCTGTGATCGGTCATGCCTTCAAGGGCAGCCGAGGCCTCTTCCATGGCAATCCCGGCGGCGTGTCCGGACAAATCGGAGGATTCATCTTTTGGAGCATTTTCCTCATCCACCTCGTAGTGGCGATCATGGGATTGGGCAGGGAGGATGGGAATCCAACCGATACTCGAGGCAATGAGTAGAATTGCACGTATCCGGTTTGAATTTAAGTACGGCCCTGTGTTTCTTTGATTTGTCATCTCTTGGTATTCTTTAATGGTTTTGGGGTGCGATCGAAGCGGTGCGGGTAAGGGTTGCGATCTTGGCTTGGGCCCGGGCGTAGCGGCCCAGAGCATCGAGGTAGGCTTCCCGAAATTCGAAAAGTGTCCGACGGGTTTCCAGTACCGTAAGCAGGGTGAACTGGCCCGTCTGATAGCCCTCCTCGACATCGCGAAGCGTCTGCTCGGCGGCGGGAATCAGGTCGCTTTGTATCGATCTCGTCTCCGCATGGGCTTCGCCCAGAACTCTGTGTGAGGAAATGAGTTCGATGACAAGATTCCGGTAGACAGCCTGGCGTTCATGTTCAATGGCTCTCCGCTGTGCCCGGGCGGTCCGAATATTCCCCTGGTTCCTGTCGAAAAGCGGCCAGGGGATCTGAACGCCTGCGACCAAACCAACCATTCCGTCCCCTTCGTTAAGGTAGCGACCGCCGGCAAATACCTCCAAATCGGGTTTAGCCCTGGCTTCTTCGAATCTCAAGGCCGCATCGCGTAGTCGGGATTCAGCGGCAAACCGGGCCAGGGGAGTCGTTCGGGGCAAGAGGGCGATCAACGCTTCAACCGACACCACTTCATCTTCGATCCGCAGTTCGCCCGCGACACTGAAATCTTCCATCGGTTCGAGTCCCCAAAGGGATGCCAGTTCGATTTTGGCCGTCTTGAGGGAGCGTCTGGCTCTATCGACGAGAAACAATTGTTGTTGCACGGCCAGCCGGGCGCGAGTCAGGTCGACCATGGGCGAACGAGCCGCTTCCACGATTCGCGCCGTTTCCGATTCACTGTTCTCCGCCAGCGCAAGGAATTCCAACCTCAGCCGCAGTTCTTCCTGGGCAATCGAGACAGTAATGAAGGCCTGCCGGACCTCGGCTTCCAGGTCAGCCAGATGAGCCTCCCGATCCCAATCGATGAGGGCGCTTTCCCGTCTTGCCAGTTCGGTGCGTTTTTCCCTTTTCCTTGCCGTTTCGATCGGCTCACTGACCCCCAGGGTGAATTCCATGCCCTTGACACCGGAAAGCGAACCCGTGCCGAGGAAATTCTCAACTTCAACCCCGACCACGGGATTGGGGCGGAGCGAGGCCTGCTCGATCCGACCGGCCGACGCTTCAGCAACGGCGTAATAGAGCCTCAGCCGTGGATCGTACTCGATTGCCAGACCGAGGGCGCGCTGAAACGTAACCGGTTCAGTGAATTTGAGGTCTTCGGCTTCTGCGGAAGCCGCCTTGACCGAAGCCAGAACTAAAATAGTGGATGAAAAAAGAACATTACGACATGGGTACATGACAAATCCTGATTTATTTGTTCGATTTTGGGGATCGGAAACCGATCGCCCAGGATCCCGCTGGAACCCCAGCGGTTGAATGCGAAGGGAATCAGGATTTTAAAGCAGCCAAACCACGGCTTGCTTCAGCATCACACCCAAGGGAGCAATCTCGAAGCTCCCGCGTGAATCGAAGACCGCATCTCGTTCGAAATTTGGCCGGTAGGCGGCATTTGGCAGCCATGCTCCGGAAATTAGAACCTCAGGTGCCTTTACCGTTGCATTATCGGGTTGCTGCAGAGGTAAAACAGGAGCGCCCTGTAGCACAATGTCCGTGCATTGAGTACATTCGGGACCCGAAACTCCCCTATCCGAGTAGCCGTGGTCGGCATCGTTATGGTGGCAGCAAGCTTCGATTTCGGAACCCGAAAGGATGTGACCGGAATCGTGGGAATGCAGGCACAGAACTACCGCTCCCGCCGTGCCGAAGAGGGAATTACAGGCAAACAAGCAAAGGAGGCACAGACCGACTGACTGGTGTCGCATATTTAAACCGATAACGGGTTATATGACAGTGAAATGTTGCTTTTGTTGCAACCCAATTTTCCTCCATGGGATTGCCTGCGGGGTCAGAGCAGGTAGTTCATAGCCAGGAAGACCAGGTATATCCCGAGCAGTAAAGCTCCCACCCAGCGGCCCAGGCTGGCCTTGCCCAGAAATATCCCGATCCTGAACACCACAAGCACCAGCAACATAACCGGAAAGTGGACCTTGAAAAAATCGGTGGGCACCGCAAGACCGCCACGCGTAACGGCGGCGGCGCTACCGGCCACGAAGAGGACATTGAGAATATCCGCCCCAATCACGTTGCCGATGGCAAGACCGCCCTGGCCTTTGCGAATCGAGGTCAGCACCGTAGCCAATTCGGGAAGCGAAGTCCCGAATGCCACCAGCGAGGCCGCAATGACACTCTGGGGAACACGAAGTCGATGAGCCAACTCCTCAGCACAGGAGATCAATATTTTGGAGGAGACAAAGATCAGTCCAACGGCAAAAGCCATCAGGAGGAGATCTTTGATCACCACCCCAAATATTGCCTTGGATCCACCTTCCGGTTTCTGCGCCTCTGCCGCCGCAATACCGAACCGGTAACTCCAATAGAAATAGACCGCCAATAAAATTACGAGGATCACTCCGGCCCATTGGGGCAGGTTTCCACCCCGGGCAAAAATGGAATTCAGGTGCGAATAGGGCAAACAGAACAGGACCAGAAGAAGACCGGCGCCGACCTGTATCCACCCCTGCCGGTTTACAATTTTACGGTCCAGGGGCAAAGGCGCTATGAGAGCTCCCAGCCCCAGAATGAGCCCGGTGTCGCAAATGATCGAACCCACGGCGTTCCCCAGAGCCAAACCGGGGTTGCCGTTCAGCGCCGCCAGGACCGATACGGAGGCCTCCGGCAGGGTGGTACCCAAACTGACGATGGTCGCCCCGATCAGCATGCTGGGAATCCCCAGGGACTGCGATATTTCAACCGCCTTGCCCACAAAAAGATCCGCCGCCCTGGCCAACACAAAAACGAGTCCGGCCAAGACGATGAACAGGACAATGGTCGACTGACCGCCGATGAACTCCTCGATCGCTATCTCCATGAAAAGCCCAGAAACCTACACGTTTCCGGCCCTTTGCAAAGAATATTACCCGTTTGGAATAAATTTGGCCCAAGGGAGAATGGGTTTCCCTAAAGAATCCATTTGGAATTCGAGAGAGATTCACCGTCTCGACTTGAAAAAGGTATCCCTACCTATTATAATTAATGAAACGGATTCGCCATCGCCTTTCGGACTAAAGCTCAATCCACAACAAACTAACCCAGTCAAAAACTATGAAACGAAGCGCCTACACCCGCATACTATGCCTGACTCTCTTTCTCCCCTTGGCCCTATCAAATGCCCAAGAAACCGAAGAAGAGGAGGAAGAAACCATTTTCGAACTCTCCCCCTTTACCGTTCAGGAAGATGAGGCGCAAGGTTATCAAGCTCTTTCCACTCTCGCTGGAACGCGTATTAAAACACCCTTGCGCGATGTAGGAGCGGCTATCTCGGTCATCACCCCCGAATTTATGGAAGATACCGGGGCCACGGATGCCGGAACCTTATTCTCCTACGGTCTGAATATCGAGGTCACCGGTGAGCAGGGAAATTATGCGGGAGGCACAAGTTTGGACGTTGAACGGGCCAACCCACAGACCGCCGGACAGCGAATTCGTGGACTTGCTGCGGCTTCGATTACCCGAGGATTCTTCCTCACCGATATCCCCTTCGATTCCTATAATACCACCCGAATAACCATCAATCGCGGGCCGAATTCCCTGCTCTTTGGTGTGGGAAGCCCTGGGGGAATAATCAATAACAGCGTCAAACAGGCGACTACCGGCGCGACCTTTGGTGAAGTCGAAATACGTATTGGGGAATCTGGATCGCACCGGCAAACCTTTGATTACAATACCGTATTAATCAAAGACCGCTTGGCGGTCAGGATTGCCGCATTGAATGAGAATCTCGAGTTCTATCAAAGGCCCGCTTACGAGGACGACCAGAGAATTCACTTGGCATGGGAAGCCATAGTGTTGGAAAACGAAAACTCGGATATTTTTGGGAAAACCATCTTCAGGGGCAATTATGAGAGTGGTGGATTTGAAGGAACCCCTGTCAATGTCATTCCCCCACGGGACGGTTTCAGTGATTGGTTCGAAGTACAAGTCGACCGAAGCATTGAAGCTATCACGGGGCAGGAGCTTCCCAGTTGGGTGGACAACAGGGACGACAGCGATGGCCTGTTCGAACCTAAAAAAATCATCAACACCCTTCTTGGCGCACCCCTTAGAGGACATGGATTTCCCACGGATAATTCAGCCTGGGTGAACATCCCCATCACCTGGAATGACGTAAACTCAAGTGTTCCTTCTGTCGGCATTCCGGGCCGACCTGAGGTTCAAGGAGTCAAGGCCCGTATCCTCTGGAATAACAACGCCTCTCCCAGAGGTAGGTTCGAGACCCTGCATTCCACCACCCAGATACGTTGGATAACCGGTTTTACTCGCCCTGTGATCCAGGACAGGAACGTACTCGATAACACTAAACTCCTGATCGAAGGGACGACTGAGTTTGCCTCCCATGATTGGGACGCCGCTAATTATGTCCTGGAACAGGAGCTGTTTAACGGCAAAGGCGGCATAGAATTCGTCTACGATTCCCAATCTTACAAGACATATGAAATTTTCCCGTGGGATGAGGAAATCCGGATCGATGTTGGCACCCACCTCACCAACGACCAACCAAACCCCAATGTGGGCAGGGCGATGTTCTATGCCAGAAGCACCCAACCAACGGAAAGATTGACAGATAGAGATGCTTACCGTGCCACCGCCTTCTATGACCTCGATTTTACGGACAAGGACGGCTGGCTCGGATGGCTTGGCAAGCATGTGTTTACCGGATTGTGGAACGAGCAAACCATCGACAACCTCAATTTGAATCACCGCTTCATTTGGGAGACCGTGGATGCTCCGCGTACCGGAGCGGATATTTTTACGGGTAACGACGCTCACGGTCGGCGCAATGTGTATCTGTATACTTATGTAACGGAATCATTGATCGGCCCGGAGTACCAAAAAGCCAGTGATGTGAGGTTCACTCAGCACACCAACGCCTATATTCCGCAAGATGGGGAAAGGTTCTTCTTTTCCTGGAATGACCACCCCAACCCTGAATTGGGGCCGGGAGTTCCACCGGGATCTACCGTCGAAACCTATGTGCCGGGCACTGGAGATCCCTCCTTTTACAATACCTTCGAGTCTAAACGTATCCTCAGCTCTGCTCGCAGGAATGAACAGGTCATTTCCTCCAGAGCGCTGGCCTGGCAGAGTAAATTCTGGAACGACAATATTGTGGGATTAATGGGATGGAGAACGGATAAATCCGTAAATACCGGCCAAGCCAGCATCGCTCGCCTTTCCAATGGACAGGCAGACCCCA
This sequence comes from Opitutales bacterium, assembly GCA_022824405.1. GTDB lineage: Bacteria > Verrucomicrobiota > Verrucomicrobiia > Opitutales > UBA2995 > JAABVD01. Next base: position 11,245 of record JAJDZZ010000058.1, on the reverse strand, counting down.
AACAAAAAGATTTAGCGGACGTATCCGACCCCGCCATCGAAGGTAATACGCGAACCAACAGCGTCGTGGTTCACGTGCCGGATGAACTCATAGACCTTGGCAGCATCAATGTAAGTTTTCACTGGAATGAATCGGAAAACTTTTCTCCGGAAGTCACCCGGCGCGATATCAGAGGAAACATCCTTCCCACCCCAGAGGGGGCAACTGAGGAATACGGCATCGGTTTCGAGTTCGGAGATGGCGCCGTTTCCCTACGCATAAGCAAATATGAAATGTCCAGTGACAACGCCGATGCCGGTTTGAGTGGAGCGGCGTCAAGCATGCTGACACCACTTGGCGCCGTCCGCTGGGGATTAATTGAAGGGGAAGGAGTCCCTTTTGAGGAAATTATCGCCCAAGCAACGGATCCGGAGCGCTTTCCGGAAGCAGGAACTTTCAATTCCTATGCGGATCTGCAACAGGCTCTCAGGTCCTACCTGCCATCCGACATCGAAGCCTTGATCAATGCGCGCTACGAACCTCCGCTTCCAAACCCGAGCGCTAACTTCACAATCGATCCTATTATCGGTTTGACCGCAACCCGGTCTTTTACCTCATCCGGACACGAAGTTGATTTGGTGGGGAATCCTGCCAGAAACTGGCGGGTTATGGTCAATGTGGGTCGCCAGGAAACCGTGACATCCAACACAGCTCCGGTATTGAGCGAGGCTGTGGATGAAGTCGTTCAGGGATTGATGAGAACAGGCCTTTGGGGCTTGCAGGATGCACCCGACAATGATGCCGACTCAACCTTTGGTGGCCGGTTAAATGGTAGCACGCTCATTCCACTGGCCAGAGAAAAGGCAAAGGATGGCACCGTTTCCCTGGAACAACGGGAATGGCGCGTAAACATTGCAACCAACTACGACTTCATTGAGGGAGCGTTAAAGGGATTTGGTGTTGGCGGCGCTTATCGTTACCAGTCTGAAGTTGCTGTAGGCTACGAATTGGATCGGACCGATGACGGTATCCTGCTTCCCATTCTGGACCGGCCTTTCTTTGGTCCAACTGAATGGAATGCAGACGTATGGTTCAGCTATACCAGGGCTATCACCAATAAAATCGACTGGAAGGTTCAGTTGAATATACGCAACGCATTGGGAAACGACGACTACATCCCCGTAGTAATCAATCCCGATGGAAGAACGGCGGTGGTTCGCAACCCCAACCCGACGGATATCTACCTATCCAATACCTTCAAATTCTAGCCCCATCCCCCACAAGAAACTCTGCGCCTCTCCCCTGTTGGTTGTCTGGTGGATAACACACACGGGAAAATGACTTTCGCAAAGATCGCAGAGAAAAGGAAGATCCAGCATCCAGCATCCAGCATCCAGAACCCAATTCCTCATTCTTAATTCGCGGGCCTTAGCGCGCTTCCCTCTCCGGGTTCTCTGTGGCGAGAAATTCAAAGGGGGGCCAGGAGATCGGGATCGTCGTTGCGGACGCTGTTCACCCTGGAGCTGACGGGCCGTTGCCGGAAGGGTCCGGCATGGGTCCTGCGCACCATGTCGAGCAAGCGATGGATGGGCGACGCCGGGTCGAGCCAGTCATCGAAATGGTTGGAATCGATAATGGCCGGTTGTCGATGGTGAATGTGGGCCAGCCCGGCCGAGGCCCTGGTGGTTATGAGGGTGAACGATTCCAGAACTTCCCCACCCTTCGCCCAACGCTCCCACAGTGCGGCAAAGGACAAAGGTGATCGGTCGGCAAGTCCGAGAAAGTAAGGCTGCTTGACGCCCCCGGCCCGCTTCCACTCGTACCAGCCATCGGCAGGTATCAGGCATCGACGCGAACGGAAAGCAGCGCGGAAAGACGGTTTTTGGTGGACGGTCTCCGACCTCGCATTGATGAGGCGAGAGCTCGTTCTGAGATCCTTTGCCCAATAGGGAACCAATCCCCACCGCAGCAGAGCGACTGCGCGGTTCCCCTTCTCATCGAGCCGGCAGGCGGCAAAGTCCTGTCCCGGCGCCCCATTGTAGCGGGGCTGCACCGTTGGCGGGGGATCGGATTCCTTCGATCGGTAAAGATCGTGAATCTCCCTCCAAGTCAATTTTTGTATGAAGCGGCCGCACATCCCTCAATCCCCTAGGAGTCAGTATGCCTCTGAATTAACTCTCGCCAAGTTCGCTAAGATTATCTTTGAGGCTCTAGTTAACTTGTAGGAGCGGCTTTACGCCGCGATTGCTTCGAGGCTGATTCCTCAAATCGCGGCTCAGCTCATTAATTTTTGTCACCAAGCCGATTCCCTTTTGCCAAACGATCAAATCTCCATATGTTCTGGCCCCGCTCACTTTGTGCCTTTGTGCCTTTGTGCCTTTGTGCCTTTGTGCCTTTGTGCCTTTGTGCCTTTGTGCCTTTGTGCCTTTGTGCCCCATCCACGAGCGGACCATCGAACGGATTAACCGAAAATCTTCTTATCGGCCGAGAAACGCCCTGGTCCAATGGCAAGGAAGACCAGGCAAACGCACAAATAGATGGCGGCAAGTTCGTAGGAAGCGCCACCGGTGGAGACGAAAGGGTCGCCCCGAAGGAAGGCGTGCATTACCACAGCCACAACCATGGTAGCGGCGATACCCAAAGAGGCCAGCGGCATCAGTAAACCCAGGATCAGGCAGAGGCCGCCACCGAATTCGGAGAGGGCGGCCAGGGCTTGCAACGGGCCGGGGGCGAAAGCGTCCGGCCCCATCCAACCGAATGGATTCTGGATCTTGGGCCAGCCATGCAAGACAAAGGCCAAGCCAGCCACCACTCTCAGCACCAGGAGCGCGGTGTCTGTGCATAGATTATGTTTAGTGACGGAAAACAATTTTTTTAAGTTCATGGCAAACTGCTTTACAAAGGGTTGATGGATTGCGGATTCGTCGTTCCGACGTATATCGGAACCGATAGAAGGTTGTGCAAATACCTTGGCCTCTAGCAAGTGGTTTCTTTCCTCCCAGAATCTAGAACCTAATTCCTAAAAATTATCCGTCTCGGAGTGTATTTTATCCGTCTCAGGGTGGAATTTACCGGTGCTTCCCACTAGTATCGCCACACCCCGGTCAAAAAACCGGTCACCCCTAAACCCATTTTTGCTCCATGAAACGACCCATTGTTTTGGCTTGGCTAGGTTCGCTTGCGTTCATTTGCTTAGTTTGCTTCGGCCAAGCGGATGATGACATATTTGACGAGAACGACGAACTCGGCGATATCTTCGACCTGCCTCGCATCACCATCACAGGTGAGATACAGGAACGCGACCTCCAGGATACCCACACCAGCGTTTCCGTCGAATTGGGAGAAAAACTGGACGTAAGCGCAGACAAAGACCTCTTCGACGTGATCGACCGCCTACCCGGTGTCAACGCCCAAGGGGGAGGATTTGGTTTTGTCATTCGCGGTATTCCCGATGGCGGGGTAGGAGGCGGTAGCGGCCAAACCATAAACGTCCAAGTGGATGGGGTAAGCGTGCCGAACGGGCAAGCGCTACATACGGGGGCGCTCAGTACCTGGGACCTCGAACAAGTGGAAGTATTACGTGGCCCACAATCGACTCAACAGGGACAGAATGCTCTGGCAGGGGCCATCATCCTTCGTGGCAGGGATCCGATCTTCGAACAGGAACTGAAATTGCGTGCCGATTATGGAACCTTCAATGAGACACGGTTTGCGGTGGCAGCAAACCAACCCTTGGGTGAAAACCTGGCTTTCAGGCTGGCCTATGAGGACTACCAGTCGGATGGCGATATTGCGCATTGGCTCACAGGCGAGGATATCGCAGACGAGAGTTTAAGAACTTTTCGAGGAAAGGTGCGCTATCAGCCGAGGGAAAATTTTGATGTGATCTTTACCTAGACACGATCGGAGAACAGATTGGCAGCCCAAGGAATCCACCAGGATGTGTTTCCCGAAAAGCGAATAGGGGATCAGGTAAACAACTCGGAGGGGACTACCGACATGTCCAACCTCCTTATGGATTACGTTATTAACGACAACTGGGCGATTATTTCAGAGACCGGCTATTTGAAAAGTGATTACATCCTGGACTTCCCGATCGAGCCCGATAACCCGCGAAACACACCCGCGCTGAGAACGGTCTTGGACACAACCTACAGCCAGGAATTCAAGCTCAACTATTCCAACCCATCATTGAGCTGGACCAGTGGTTTGTTCTTCCGGGACACGGAGAAAGATCTCTTTTTCAACGCGATTGTTCCCGATGCCTCAAGGTATGGATTTCCCCCGGGCACTTCCGCCCGGTTCGGAAACACCTTTGATGAGGAAATTGGCAACAGCGCCTTTTTCAGTGAGGCGGAATATGACCTGAACGACAAGATTACTCTCATCGCAGGTATTCGATATGATTCGGAAGATCAGGAATCGGTTTCCACCAATTTTTCCGCTTTCGATCCCGAACCTTTCCCGGGAGCCAATGCCGATCCTACTCCGGTCCATCTGGAAGCTGATTATAAAGCCTTTCTGCCCAAATTGGCCCTTGTCTACCAAGTATCTGAAGACATCAGTCATGGCTTCACCGTCCAGCGTGGATATCGAGCCGGTGGAAGTGCAACCGATTTCATAAGTAGTCAGCAATACGAATATGATCCTGAATTCACCACCAACCTTGAGTACTCTCTACGATCCCTTTCCCTGGGAGGACGACTCCGGGCCAACGCCAATTTCTTCCATACCGACTATAAGGACATGCAACTCAGCCTTCCGGGCCCATCGGGCACATTTTTGGATTCCAGAATTGAAAATGCAGGCGCCGCCACCCTCTACGGTTTTGAACTTGAAACCAACCTCAACGCCACCAATCAGCTCACCTTATTCTTTAACGTTGGTTATACCAAAACCCAGTTGGACGAGTATGTGGTTGCCGACGCAATGAGAAACCCGATCAGCCTGGCTGGAAATCAGTTTTCTCAAGCGCCTCAATGGACCGGTTCCATTGGCGGTGATTATGATTTTGACAATGGATTTGAAATCGCCGTGGACGGCAGCTTCACCGATAAAAGTTTTTACACCGTAAACAACGATCCCGGAGAACTGAACAGTTCCTTTTTCCTGGTAAATGCCCGATTCGGTTACCAGTCCAACAGCTTCTGGTCCGTTTACCTCTACAGTCGCAATCTCTTCGACCGGCAGTATCTGGCCAGAAGAAGGGCCGATGGATTCGGAAGCGCCGGCGATTCCCGGGTAGTCGGTATAAACGTTAACGCAAATTTCTAACCAATTGGTTTACCTTTATCTCGGTTTTACCGCCTGATTCCCGGTTTCATTAACGCGAGGAACCCTGGACACTCAAATGGAAAGCCCAGCCCCCACGGTTGCTCCCGCGACGACCCCAGCCGAGCGGTTCGACAAACAGGCAAACAATTCCTTTTCCACACGCGTCTACAAGGCGGTATGGAGGTGGCATTTCTGGGCAGGTTTGTTAGCCTCGCCCTTTTTGATCGCAATGGCAACGACCGGCGCCCTCTGGGTATTTCAGGAGGAATTGAACCCCATATTCTACCCGGAATTGTTCCAGGTGAATCCAAGCGGAGACACCGTCTCCCTGGACCGGATGCAGGCGGACATCCAATCTGCCTATCCCGAATTTCAGATGCGCAATATCAATATGCGCTACGGCAATGATATTTCCTGGTCGAGTTCAATGCAAAGGGAGGGACCGGATGGAGAATTGGTTTTTCACACCGTCTATTACGATCAGTATAGGGGCCGGATATTGGGCGCTCTCGCTTACGATGAGGGGTTTTTTGGAGTGATCCTCAAAATTCACCGCACGCTTTATGCAGGTGTCCCTGGGCGCGTCGCCACCGAGACGGCAACCTGCTGGGGAATTGTCTCCGTTTTGGCCGGACTATACCTATGGTGGCCCCGGCAAAAAGAGAAGGTCTGGGGGGTATGGCTGCCTCGCATTACCGGCCGCTTCAAAACGATCCTGCGCGACTGGCATACCGTACCCGGCATGTATTTCGCTGTTTTTGCCGTAGCAATTATGTTCACAGGTCTGCTCTTCACCCAATTTTGGGGCCGGGCCTGGTTTATCGGCCATTCCCTGACCGGCGCCATGCCCCAGGCCTTTCTAAGCCCCCCCAAGTCAGTGATCGAAGAAGGTCGGGAAGCGCCGGCCCAGGCCTCCCTCGACAAGGTTTTCCACAGTGTCACTTCTTTGGCCACCGAACCGGCCACCCTGCACAGCTTGTCCATCCCCAAGCATGGAACAGATGAAACCTTCCGTTATTTTAACAACATCATGGATCCCTTTGGTGAGAAAATTATCGCCATTGTGGATCAATACTCAGGGGAAGTGCTGTTGGCCGAGACGGACGAGGATTTATCGCTGGGAGCAAAACTCACCTTTTTGTTTTACCCCATTCATACGGGAACCATCTTCGGATTTCCAACCAAGGTTTTGGCCTTTATCAGTTGCCTGCTGATCATCGCCATGTCGGCAACCGGGGTATGGATGTGGTGGAGAAGGCGGCCAAGCGGTAAATTCGGCGCGCCCGGCAAACCGCCCCCCAAGACGGTGCCGCGGTGGATAGCCTGGGTGACCATCGCCTTGGCCGTTTTCCTCCCAATGGTCGGTCTGACCTTGATTCTGATCGCTTTGGTATCCTGGATCGGCCACAAGTTTCGGAAGAGTAGGCCCGCCTGATTTAGCCGGATTGGAGATAGCATCCAGCAACCAAAACCTCCTTCCCAATTCGCTGAAGGCCTTCAGCGCTTCTTCATCCTTTTTGAATCTTTTGTGGCTCTTGGGGCTATATTTTCCCCATCCGTGCTCACGTGTCCTGCCGTAGCCTTCAGGCGAAGCGGGATCCGTGTAACGTGTCCTACCGAAGCCCTTGGGCGAAGCGGGGTCCGTGGTTAGTTTCCCTTCGCGTTCTCGGCGATCTTTGCGAGAGTCAATTTCTTTGCAACACCGCGTCCAACACCGCCAAATGGAGGGCGGAACGTTGCTCGAGCGGCCATGTGGTCGGCGTTTCGCTGATGATGGCATGCTCGGTGTGGAAGCGCAGGAGGTAGGGCGTTAAACCCTGAACACCCCATTCCTGAGCCACCTCATAAACCCCATCGCCGATCAGCACTTCGCTTTCGCCTGAATCGTCGTCATCCATGGGGCCGATGTTTTTGACGACGGCAGCGATTTGGGGTCCGATGTACTGCTTATCCCTTTTGCCTTCGTAAAGGTAGAACCCGGTCGCATCGCAGTCCTCGTGGAAATCTATCGCGAAGGAGAATTGGGTTTGGGCAATGGCGCGTTTGACGATGGATGCCTCCAACACCTCTTCCGTTTCAAAGGAGCGGTTAATGTCCGCACCTTCACGATTTTCCCGTGTATCATGCACGTACCCGTAGGGATTGATACAGGGAATGACCCAAAACCTGAATCGTTCCAGAAGCGCTCCGTTGTCCCGTTCCAAAAACCTTAACGATGCCTCCACGCCCGCCGGTTCATCGCCGTGAACACCGCCTGTTATGAGGATGTTTTCACGTTCACCGGTCTCGGATCCCAATTGAACCATGAATATGGGATAACCCTGTACCGTACCGATTTTCGTCAAAAAATCCAGATTGGCCGTATTCAGACGATCCAGGATTTTGCCATAGTCGCGCATAATCCCACTCCATACCAGCGATGGTTCTTAGAATCCAGCAACTTGCTGAGATTTAGCTGGTTTTATCGACCAACCCTCCCCTTGAAATGGAATGCGGATCGTTGCTCCTCCTCAATTAAAAATGTCTTTTGGTAAATTAAATCTGCGTTTAATTACGCCAAGCACATGCTTACTCACATCTCTGCCCTTATGATTGGGGATCTGGCACGAGCGTCTCAGCCCTTCATGGTAAATGGTTCCATGTGATCCTGGCCCCTTGCCAGAGGAATACGTAAAACCGTTATCGTATGTCCTAAGAATTTTTAGAACTTCCCGGGTTTTGAGAGATTTAGCCAAGGCTCATGCCATTTGTAGGAATTTAAGCCTTCTACCTTGTTCTGATTCGCTTAAACGGAAATTCAATGAACTGGCAAAACGGTATTCTTGATTTTTCTCTTGGGCTTGAGCCAACACAGTTTCCCACGTTTCTAGTTGAACCTTTTCCCAAATTTTAAAAACATTTTCAGGCGCGGGAGAAAATGGGTCCCACCCTTTTTCATGGCAGAATTCTACCTGGGTAACGATAGCCCCCACCAACTCTTTTTTAGCTTCTTCCTCGTTTTCACCAGTTCCAACCAAGTCCAATTCCAGGGAATGAGCTATCCATTCTCCTTCATCGCGATACAGCAATACGCGAGTAGTTAGCATGGGAGGTGTCATTCTTCCATTTTGAGGTTCACAAAGGGTAAACTAAATCAGTTCAAGCCAATGGTGTAGTGCACAAAAAATACGGAGTACCTGGGGCTTTCAATATTTTCTTTCATCCATGTATCTGCGCCTTTTGCGTTCCTGGCGAGGGTCATCTTCCGATTTCCTACCCTTTTGCGTCTTTTGTGCATTTTGTGGCTATTTTTCCTATCCGTGCTCATCCGTGTAATCCGTGGTCTTTTCCCTTTACCAAATTGGAGCGCGTTGTACTTTGGCGGGCAAATCAAGGTTTCCAAATCCTTACCCAAAACCTGCCATGCCCAAAATCTGTTTCATCCTCCTGCTTTTCATCGCCGCTCCGGTTTATGCCCACGAATTTCACCGCGCCGCGGTGGACCGGGCTCCCACCAAAATCCCCGACAGGATCGTCCTCAACTGGTCGGGAGATCCCGCCACTACGGTTGCGGTCACTTGGCGCACCGATACCAGCATCACAGGGGCCGAGGGTCAGATCGCAGAAGCCGATGCCTCGCCCAACTTTGTCACTTGGGCCAGGGGAGAAAAAGCCCGCACGGAAAAATGGAATCACCTGGGAAAGGCAGCGCATTTCCATTCCGTCACCTTCACGGGTCTCAAACCGGACACCCTCTATGCCTACCGGGTGGGCAGCGGCGATATCTGGAGTTCCTGGTACCAGTTTAGCACCGCCTCGGCCGAACCGGACGAATTCACCTTTATCTACTTTGGCGACGCCCAAAATAATCTTCTCGCCCTTTGGTCTCGAGCCATCAGAACAGCGGTGCTGGACGCTCCTCATGCCGATTTCATTATCCATGCCGGGGACCTCGTCGATCACGCCAACAATGATAGCGAGTGGCAGGAGTGGTTTGAAGCGGGAAGCTGGATTCATGCAAAGATCCCCAGCATTCCTACCCCGGGGAATCACGAGTACGAGAAGATGTCGGATCCGGACCAACGCAGCTTGTCCACTCTGTGGCGTCCGCATTTCACCCTGCCCGAAAACGGCCCCGAGGGTTTAACGGAAACCACTTACTTCATTGACTATCAGGGGGCACGCATCATTTCGCTCAATTCCTGTGAACGGCACCGGGAACAGGTGGCCTGGTTGGAAAGAACGCTCCAGGATAACCCCAATAAATGGACCATCGTCACCTTCCATCATCCGATCTTTTCGGCCTCGGAAGGCCGCGATAATGCAGACCAGCGCGAAGCGTGGAAACCCCTTTTCGACAAATACGCGGTGGATCTGGTGCTGCAGGGGCACGACCATTCCTATGCCAGAGGCAACAACCTGGGTAGCGGTGTAACGGTGCGCGACACCACCAAGGGCACGGTCTACGTGGTATCGGTGAGCGGCCCCAAACAATACGATCTGCGGCCAGATCGCTGGATGACGCGCGGTGCAGAAAACTCCCAGCTCTATCAAGTCATTAAGGTCTCAGGGGATACCCTGCACTACCGCGCCATGACGGCTGTAAGCGAACTCTACGATGCTTTCGATCTGGTAAAACAAAAGGGCAACCCCAACAAGCTGATCGATCGGGCCCCTCCATCCTCCGAACGCCGGTGGAAAAATACCCTGAAAAAGAAGGACGAGGATGCCACGGTGTTTTGAGCCTGAGAAATGCGGGTCGAACTTCGAAATCATAGGCTTATGAAAGCACTTCTCGTCCTGTTCTCGGCGCTGTTCCTGCAATCGACCCTTTCGGGTCAATGGAACAAAGGCCCCGATCTTCCCGAAGGTGTTGTCGTGGAAAGGGATATTGTCTATGAACGGGTGGGCGACCGTGAACTTCCCTTGGATTTGTACCGGCCCGCTGACGCCGGGGAACCCTTACCCCTGGTCATTTGGATTCACGGAGGAGGTTGGCGCAAGGGGAGCAAGAAGGGAATCGGCAACTGTGTGGGTCTCTTGAAACACGGTTATGCCCTTGCCTCGGTCGAATACCGTCTCAGTGGGGAACAGGTTTTCCCCGCCGCCATCAAGGACTGCAAGGCGGCGGTAAGTTTTCTCCGGTTCAACGCGGAGCGTTATGGCCTCGATCCGGAGAGGTTCGGGGCTTGGGGATCCTCGGCCGGTGGACATCTCGTGGCTCTGCTCGGCGTGACCAACGACGTGGAGGATTTCAATACCCACCCGATTACGGGAAAGGCCTCCCCCGCCGTTCAAGCCGTCTGCAATTGGTTTGGGCCAACCGATTTTCTCCGCATGAACGATGTCCCGGGAAGGATCGATCACGATGCCCCGGATTCGCCCGAATCGCTATTCCTGGGAGGACCCATCCAGGAAAACAGGGACTTGGCCCGGAAGGCCAATCCGATCACTTACGTTTCTGCCTCGGATCCCCCCATGCTCATAATGCACGGGGATAAGGATACCGCCGTCATTTACAATCAGAGTGAGTTGTTGGCGGCTGCCTTGCTGAAAGCGGGAGTTCCCCACCAGTTGCACAAGGTGGTCAACGGCGGCCACGGGTTTGGAGGTGCGGACGAAAGCAGAGAGGCCCTCTTTGAGCGGGTGCTCAGCTTTTTCAACCGGGAACTGAAATAGCGGCGAAGAACTGCGTCTTGGATATCATCCATGAACAGTGGTGCCCAAGGGGGGACTCGAACCCCCACGCCGTTAAGCACATGAACCTGAATCATGCGTGTCTACCAATTTCACCACCTGGGCATGCACATGAAGCGGGCAATTGCACCTTTCAATCGGACGTTTGCCAAGTCCAAAATGGGAAAGCTCACAGAGGAAGGGGTCAAGACGTAAAAAGTTATGCCTTTCAGGGTCAGTTGCCTTGCAAAAGTGTATGAAGTGCAACGGAATACAGTTTTCCAGGCCTGACCCTTTTTCTCCAAAAGGCATCACTTTTCTACGGCCTGACCCCGAC
>JAJDZZ010000042.1 GCA_022824405.1 Opitutales bacterium | reverse complement strand
ACGACGAACGGCAGAGCAGGGATGCTCTTGCCCTACCACGCTTGAATTTATTGGTAGGGGGACTGCGTCTTCGCAACGCCGCTTTTGAGTCTTTATCATTCAATAGGTAAGAACTCCAATTTTTTGAGGACTTAAGAACAGCGTTCCGAAAAAATACCCGCCGACCGGGGGTATTCAAAAGTCATCGCAACCAACTCGGCGCAGGTAGATGCCGGATACGAATCCTCAATGAGGTCCTGAGTAGTTACCACGCACCTTAATCAAGGATATCCGGGCGCTTCGGGTCGTCGTCGAAGAAGCGAGCATTGGCGCCGATCCGGTCCGCATCGCCGATGTCGCTGCGAGCGTGTTGGGCGAGCTGTAACAGGTTTTCGACTATCGACGGGTGTTGTGCCGAAACATCTAAGGATTCTGAGATGTCCGTTTTCAAATCAAAGAGCATCGGTTCAGGGATATCGATGTCGTCTTCCGCTTTGCTGTAGCGGCTCCAAAACGCATCGGAGGATCTTGGGAGGTGCAGTTTCCAATTTCCGGAACGCACCGCCTGTAGTTGGGTGCGTTGATAGTAGTAGAAAGCGTTCGTCGGACTGGTCGCATTCGGGACTCCATGGGCAAGATCGGATATGTCGTGACCGTCAATAACGCGGTCGCTGGGGACTTTGCCTCCGGCAAGCCTCGCGATGGTGGGGAGCATATCCATGGTCGAAGCAAGTTCTCTGCAAATGGAACCGGCCGGGATTTTTCCGGGCGCCCACATGATGCAAGGCACGCGCAATCCGCCTTCCCAGGTGGATGTTTTTGCGCCCCGCAGGGGAAGCGCCGATCCGCCATGGGCTTCGGCATCAGGTCCAATCCTTTCGAGGTGACCTTTGCTGCGGCCCAGATACCAGGGACCATTATCACTCATGTAAAATACATAGGTGGACTCATCGAGACCCTCATCTTGCAAAGTCCGGAGAATTCGCCCGACGTTCCAATCGATCTCTTCGATCACGTCACCGTAGATCCCTCCCTTTGATTTGCCTTTAAACTTTTCGGAACGTTCCAACCGAATATGGGGCATGGTGTGGGCGAGGTAGAGAAAGAAGGGCCGGTCCTTGCTGCGCTTGATAAAACCGATCGCCTCATCCGTGTAACGACGGGTTAGCTGACTCATGTCGGCTTCCATTTCGATAATGGTTTCGTTGCGGATGAGGTTTGCGATTCGATCGTTGCTGGATGGTGTCCCGAAGAAGTAATCGAATCCCTGGTGAACCGGCATCAACTCCCTGGCGTAGCGCTTCGGGTCCTGGGTATGACCGGCCAGATCCCATTTGCCGATTGCGGCCGTGGCATAGCCGATCGGCTTCAATACTTCCGCGATGGTGATTTCCTTGGAATGCAAATAGGGGTGAACATCCACCCGGTTGCCTTTGGTTGCCACCCGGAGAGGGTAGCTTCCCGTCATCAAGGCGGCTCTGGACGGTCCGCACACTGTTTGGGCATAGAAGTCTGTAAAGCGCATGCCTTCATCGGCCATGCGATCGAGGTTGGGCGTCCTGATATCCGGCGACCCGAAACAACCGATATCCCGGTAGCCTTGGTCGTCGGTAAAGATGATGATGAAATTGGGAGGCTTCGCACCGAGGATGAAGTTTGAGGAAAGAAGGATGGAAAAAAGAAAGGGGAGAAATTTCATGGGGTTTTGTGTTTTTTGCGCTCTTTTGTGGCTATTTACCAAATCTGCGCTTTTCTGCGTCATCTGCGGTTCATCTTCTTTCGATCACGATCAAGATCACGATCAAGATCACGATTAATTTCAGGACCTTTAGCCTTCAGCCTTTAACCTTTAGCCTTTCTAAACCCTCTCTCTCCTCTCTCTGTGGTTTCTGTCCTTCCAGCATCCAGCATCGAGGAAGAGACTCTCGCAAAGACCGCTGAGAAACGCTAAGAAATCCGGCTTTGCCGGGCCAGGAATTAACGGAGGGGGGACATTCCTGTCCCCCATTTCCTGTTGGAGCGTAGCTCCATCCTGTTGCCGACCTGTCACGCCGTAGACCTGCAAGGCAAAGGCGGAAGGCATCAAGCGAGGCGTTGTTTTATTTAAAATCCGTGTCTATCCTGTTAATCCATGTTTTCCCCTAAGAATCTTGGCGATTTTGGCGATCTTTGCGAGAGGTAATGGGTTTTTTTGAAATGCCGCCGGAAGATGAAACTCTGCATGGCAGCGATGAATAGAGTATCGATATATCGCGGGGCCTTGGGCGCCTTTTTTGTAATTTTGTGCGCCAAACCGAGTGACGGCTCTGCTGCGGATGACAATTTGCCCGTTGCCTCCCGCCTGACCGAAGCTCGGGCCTCCGATGGCCAATACATCTCCTGGAGGGAACACCTCATCGATGGATTGGAAATCAGCGGAGTTCCTCTGAGTGGAAGCGATGGCATTACCGTGGGGGACCTCGATAAGGATGGATACCCTGATTTCGTTTCGGTCCATGAATCCGACGTGGAGTACGACGGGGTCGCCGATGGTTATATCCGTATGGCATTCGGTTCAGCCGATACGGATCGGTGGGAATTGGTTACCCTGGCCGAGGGGGCGGAAGCCGGGGCAGCGGAAGATTCGGACATCGCGGACTTCAATGGTGACGGTTGGCCGGATATCGTAGCTGCTTGTGAGCTCGAGCATCTCATTTACTTCCAGAACCCGGGTAAAGACATCCGGTCTGATAAATGGGAGCGTGTGATTCCGCCAATCACTGCCAACCGCGGTTCATTCATACGGGTATTCTCCGCCGATTTCAATGGCGACGGAAGACGGGAACTCATCGCTCCTAATAAGGGAAGCCAGTCTCAACGTGAAGCGGCGAAATCATTGAATCCCATTTCATGGTTTGAAATCCAAGGCGATCCCTTGGATGGAAAGTGGATCGAGCATGAACTCGCGCGTGTAGTGATTCCGGAGAATTCCAGACCGGTGGATATGGACGGTGATGGTGACCTGGATATACTCGGTGGCTCTCGAGGTGAAGAACGCATCCTTTGGTTCGAGAACCTGGGAAGAGACCCCATTTCCTTCAAAGAACATACGATTAATGCGGTTGAAGATGAGATGCCTTACCCCATTTCCGGTGTAAATGTGGAATTCTTCGACTTCAACCGGGACAAGCGATTGGATATCGTCGTATTTCACAGTGGCAGCAGGACTGAATTTGGATGGTTGGAACAACCGGAAGACTTTGAAGAGCCTTGGGTTTTTCATAAGATCGGGAACACCTTTCCGGACAATTTTATCGGTCTTGTGGTGGCCGATATCAATTCGGATGGAAATCCTGACATCATGACCGGGTCTTACAGCGAAGGACCGCGAGACAGGGACGGCGAAGACCGGTCGGTGAATGATCAAATGGGCAGGTTGGCTTGGTTCGAACATCCCGGGGATCCGGCAGGAGAGTGGATTCGCCATGATTTCTCCCGTCGAATTCGTGGTATGTTCGATCAATTCGTTTCCATAGATCTCGACAGGGATGGGGATCTCGATTTCGTATCCACCCGCGGCAACAGCTACCCCTACGATGGAGTGTTTTGGTTGGAACAGGTCCGCACCAGCGAGCCAATACAGCGATTTACTCCCGCCCGAGAAAAGGAAAGCAGGGAAATGGGTTTGCCAACCAATCAATTAAACAACTATGCGGAATATTGATTAGGAAACCTGAGTAGTTCCCGACAAAAAATAAGCAAAAGTAAGCGAGGCGCCCAATGAACGATTCGAAAATTTCCTTGAACAAGCCAACTGAAAGCAAAGATCCATGTTCCTCCTCATCCTGTGGGGGCGAACCGCGAATCACCCGACGGAATGTTCTAAGGATGATAGGTGTGGGCGCTGCAGCTTCGGCCTTGCCGGTAGGCGTCCCGGTGTTCGCCGGACCTTTTACGTACAGCGCTGCCTCCAATCACCTGGTCGCCTGCAGGCCTGAAGAAAACGGCACTCAAAGCCTGAAAGGTCAGACCTTTGCGAAATCGAATTTGCATGTGTGGGCCTACGAGGAATACGATGCCGTTGATCGTACGCCGGAAGAGCGTGCGCAGGTCCTGGTAGACCTCGGAATCACCAAAGCCGGTTACATCAGCCGGAATGAAAAGCGCGTATCCGAATTCGAAGCCTACCTGAACGCCTATCGCGAGGCAGGCATTGAACTCGTCGGAGTATGGACGCCGATTCATACGGACACTCCTCTGGAAGAGGTTCAGGTCCGGGAATTTTTCGAGGTAGTCGACCGCTATGGGCTCAAAATCCAATGGTGGCTTACTCTCGAGCAGGACTTCGATGCAATGCCTGAGGCGGATCGAGTGGACGATGCATTGGCTCGCCTCAGGCCCCTTGTCGAAGAAGCGAACCGGCGCAATTGTCTTCTCGTTCTCTACGGGCATGGCCCGGATCGATGGTTTGCCCAGGCGGAGAATTCGATCGAAATCGTCGAGCGCCTGAAATCGGAGCTGCCATCGGCAGAACTGGGCATCATCTACAACTTCCACCAGTCGCATGCTCAGATGGATCGACTTCAAACAGTTATGCCGCAGCTCCAGCCTCACCTGGTTGCCCTGAATTTGAACGGTATGCGTTCCGACCACACCAAAATCGAACGCATCGGACAGGGGGATCGTGAACGGGAAATGATCAAGATCATCTGCGAATCCGGTTGGCAGGGACCCACTGGCATCATCGCTCACGATAAACATCAGGATGCGGCAATGGTCTTCCAGGAAAATATGGAAGGCTTGAAAACCATCCTCATAGAACTCGGCTATCACGATGTGGCTGCGACTTACTAAGGCCAGTACTATGACACTTGGGGTTGATTTCGATGAAGCCGAAGCGGCCAAGATACCTTTCGACGGCAGCCGCATGCAACCTCGTCTGAAAGCGAAAGACGGGTCTGTCCGGGACTTCTAGCCCGCATGTATCACTACCGAATGCGACAACACCCAATCTTCTACTGCGCTATGGATTTTGTGAGACTTTCGGGCCATATGATCTTTGCGGATGATCTGGGCTACGGCGATCTCGCTTGCTATGGATCCTGGAAGTTGGGAAAAATGGCCCTCCATCGGGAGACATCTACGTGGCCTATGCCCTGCCCAAGGACACAATATGAAAATCGAAACAACTGACGACCAATGATGACACGACGTGAATTTATTTTATCCACTGCCGCCGCAACGGCGCTTGGCCCGAAATTCTCGGCCTTTGCTTCGGAGAATATTGCTTCGATTCCCGCAATCGATACGCACACGCATTTCTACGATCCGACGAGGCCCGAGGGGGTGCCATGGCCGCCCAAGGATAATTCGCTCCTTTATATCCCGCGTTACCCGAAAGATTTTCGCGCCCAGGCGAGTCCTCACAATGTAGTGGGTACCGTTGTGGTTGAAGCGAGTGACTGGGTTGAGGACAATGCCTGGGTTCTCGAGTTGGCCGAGACCAACGACGACATTGTCGGCCTCATAGGAAACCTTGAGCCAGGCAAGCCGGAGTTCGCCGGCAATCTGAAGCGCTTCTCCGCCAATCCACTCTTTCTCGGGCTCCGCCTTCGTGGAGCTGTCAACAATCATCTTGGCGAGGAAAGGGTTTTGGCCGATATCAAGCGCTTGGCCGATCTCGACCAAGCCTTGGATATTCACGGAGGTTCCAGGATGATCGCCCCGACATCGATGATCGCGGGCAGGTTCCCCTCGCTACGCATCGTGCTTAATCACCTGCCTTTCGGCGATTGGGACGGGAATGTCCCTGAGATGAGGCGCGCCCTTTCAGAACTTACGCGGCATCCCAATGTATACATGAAGGTCTCCGCTGTGGTTCGCCGCTTGAAAGGTGAGGTCGTTGTCGATCCGGAGTTCTATCGCCCCGGGCTCGACGCTCTCTACGAACTTTTCGGACCCGACCGGCTCGTATACGGCAGCAACTGGCCGGTAAGCGATCAAATCTCTCCCTACGAGAATGTACGTGGAGTAATGAACGATTACCTCGCGACCAGAAGTCGCGGTGACGCGGAGAAGTATTTCTGGCGCAATTCCCTTGTAGCCTATCGATGGATACCGCGTGGGGCAGCCGCAAAGCTGGTTCGTTGAGAGGGCAAAAAAGGGGTCAAACGTAGAATATAGAATTTCCCTTTGTATCAGATACCCTAACGGCCAATAATCAGGGCCATCTCTATCGAATCACGATGACTAGATCGAAGGGAAATTCTATATTCTACGTTTGACCCCTTTTTTGCCCCGTTGTGCAAACAAAGATTACAGTATTTGTTTCGGTAGTCGGTCTGTTTCTGCTCGGTTCATCTTTGCGGGCAACGGAAGCATTGTCGCCGGAACCGATCGAAGCGGCGAATCGTTCGATGGATATTCCTACTTTTGAGGAGGCCAGGAAGGCGGGGGCGCTTCATTCCGCCTACAGGAATCAACCAACTCGCGCGGTCGTCCCGGGAACGCCCGAGCCGGACCTCGCAACTTTTAAGGCCGAGATTGAGCCCATCCTGGAAGCAACCTGCTTCAAGTGTCACGGGGAGGAGAAGCAAAAGGGCGATTTGCGTATCGATACTTTGGATCCGGACCTTACCGAGGGAGTGGATGTGGATAGGTGGCTCGATATTATCGACGTGTTGAGTTTTGCCGAGATGCCACCGGAAGAGGAGCCGGAGATGGCTGGCGAGAATCGCGGCAAAGTCATCGATTGGCTTTCATCCGAAATTCAATTGGCATCGCAAATTCGCCGGAGCGAGGAAGGCCATTCCTCCTTCCGCCGCATGACGCGCTACGAATACAACTACGCGTTGCAGGATTTGTTGGGGTTGAACTTTGACCTGGCCGGCGACTTGCCGCCGGAGACGCATTCCGAAGATGGTTTCGAGAATAGTTCCGAGATGCTGCAAATGTCGGTCACGCAGCTTGAATACTATCGCGAACTGGGCCGTAGCGCGTTGCAAAAAGCCACGATTCGAGGAGAACCGCCGGAAAAACTCTATTATGGGATAAAAATGGAAGACGGAGTGGCGCAGATTAATGCCCTATCCGAGGCAGAAAGAGGGAGAGGGAGAAGCCTGGGCTCGAAAATTCCTTATTTTAAGAATTTGGACTCCAATGAACAAATTCGAGCCCGTTACAGATACCGAAACGCGGAATATTTCTATCGGCCAAGCGCGACCCGGCCTGAGGCGCCTGAAAAATTTCAATACACTTTGATCCTCCCGGCCGACAGTCAGCATATATTCGATCTTGGGGATACCCTTCCGGATAGTGGAACGCTTGGAATCCGTGTCCTCGCCTCCCGGGTTTCGACGGAAGAGAAGAGCCTTCCAGCCCTCCGATTGGAATTCGGCTTTCAGCCAAGTAACAATTCCAGAAGCACCCAACGGATCGGCAGTCACGATGTGACGATTCACGCACCTCCTGGCAATGCTCAGTTCTACCGGTGGGACGTTCCTTTGAGCGAGTTCCGCCGCAATCCTTATCGTGGAGAGATGGAGCTGGGAGACTTCCCCAATCCGTCAGAATACCTGCTTTTCAGGAATGTGACTCAAAACGCGGGGGAAGATCCGGTTTCAGGTATTCAGATCGATTATCTGGAAGTAACGGCTCCTTTCTACGAACAGTGGCCGCCCGAATCACATACGCGCATCTTCATTGACAGTAAGCATAAGGAAAATGAGGAAACCTACGCCAAGGAAGTGCTGGCAAATTTCATGCCTCGGGCTTGGCGGCGTCCCGTGACCCCGGCAGAGTTGGATCGGCATGTGGCCTTGTTCAACTCGGTGAGGCCGGAAGCCAGTGATTTTCAGGAAGCGATGATCGAAGTCCTGGCTACCGTATTGGCTTCTCCGAAATTCCTCTACCTCGTCCAGGCTGATCCGCAAAAGAAAGGCGCCGAAAACTTGTCCGACTACGAATTGGCAACGCGGCTCTCCATGTTCCTGTGGTGTAGCCTGCCTGACGAAGAACTTTTGAAGTTGGCGTCAAAAAGGAAACTGAAGGATCGCAGCGTCTTGCAGCATCAAACCCGCCGCATGCTGGCCGACCCGAGGAGTGAGCGGTTTTCGAAACACTTCGCGCGGCAATGGCTCGGTCTCCAACTACTGGATTTTCTCGACGTGGAAGAAGAGCTCTATCCGCAGTTCGACGCGGACCTGAAAGAAGCGATGCAGAGGGAACCGGTCGCTTTCTTTCAAGAGGTCCTTCGTGAGAACCGTAGCATCATGGATTTTCTTCATTCCGATTACACCCTGGTCAATGAACGTCTTGCCCGACATTACGGAATTCCCGATGTATACGGAAGCGACTTCAGAAAGGTGGGACTCGATTCGATAGACCACCGGGGAGGACTTATGACTCAGGCGGGTCTACTGGCCATGAACTCCGATGGCAAAGATTCGCATCCGCTCAAGCGCGGAATCTGGATGCTCGAACGCCTTTTGAACGATCCGCCTCCACCGCCACCGCCAGCAGTCCCTGAAATCGACCTTGCCGATCCTGAGATTGCCAAAATGACCCTGAAAGAGCGGATCGAGAATCACCGGGACGATCCCGCCTGCTATTCCTGCCACGCGAAGATCGATCCGTGGGGCATCGCTTTCGAAAACTTCGATGCCGTGGGGGCTTGGCGCGACCATATAAACGGAATTCCCGTCGATGCTACCAGCAACCTCTTCAACAACCAGAAACTGAATGGGATCGATGGACTGAAACGTTTCCTACTGACTCACCGCCAGGACCAGTTCGCGGGCGCGATGGCCCATAAGCTTGCCACCTACGCTCTGGGCCGTCCCTTGACCTTCAGCGATCGCGCCAGTATCGACGAAATCACTTCCAACCTCAGAAAAAAAGGAGATCGACTCGGCGACCTGATATCGTTTATAGTTACCAGTGATCTTTTCCTAACGAAATAATTCCCTGAAAGGATCAGCTGTGTATACGAGACTTTCCACCATAGACCGACGTAGATTTCTTCGAGGAGCAGTTGGCTTTGCCCTCGCTCTGCCGAGCTTTGAAACGTTTGCCGGCCTGGCCTATCCTGCCAGGCAACCGAACAAGAAACGCTTCGCCAGCTTCTACATGCCGGACGGAGTGCCCATGCCGCTCCGGGAGGATCCCGCCTTCCGGGATTGGAGTTGGTTTCCTCATGGACAAGGAAGGGACTTCAAACTGACCAAATGTCTCGAGACGCTGGAGCCTCTACGCAATGAAATGACGGTTCTTTCCGGGTTGTCTCATCCTGCCGTAAGGAGCGTTCACGGACATTCGAACGCCGACCAGTTTCTGACCGGCGCAGACACGGGAGGCAGTGGCGATTACAAGAATAGTATCTCTCTCGACCAGGTTTTCGCGGAAGAGGTAGGAGAACATACTCGCATCTCATCGCTGGTCATGTCCACGGATGGAGGAACCGGATCTCCACGGGGCTCTCAGACCATGTCATACAATAGAAACGGTCGTCCCATCCCGGCAGAGCATAAGCCGAAACGCATCTTCGACATGCTGTTTACGAAAAGCGACGAAGCCGCTGCGAGGAAGCTGGCAATGAGTAACAGCGCCCTGGACCTTCTTTTGGACGATGCCCGTTCTCTGAAGAAGCGTTTATCCGCGAACGATCGGGAACGACTGGATGACTACCTGCAGTCCGTTCGCGATACGGAGGTAAAAGTTGAAAAAGCGAAACGTTGGATCGACACCCCGTTTACGGCGCCGAACGTGGATCACCTGCAACTCGAAATCACTCCGGACGACCCGCGGGATTACCTGCAGACGATGTACGATCTGATTTACCTCGCCTTCAGAACGGACACCACCCGCGTAGCGACTTACCAGATCGGTCGTGAAAACGGTGTCGGCATCAGCGATCACCTCGCCAGAGCAGTCGGGTTCAAGCTTTCTCATCAACTCTCCCATCAGACGAAGAAGCCGGACGGCTGGAAAAATTTCGGTATCTATTGTCGCTTTCTCAGTGAAGAATTCGGCCGCTTTGCGAAAAAGCTGAAAGCGACTCCTGAGCCGGGGGGAGAAGGCAATATGCTGGACAATACGCTTCTTTATTTCGGTTCCGCATCGAGCGCCTTTCATCTCTCTCGCAACTATCCTTTGATGCTGGTCGGCGGTTCGAAGATGGGTTTCAAACACGGACAATTTCTCGACTACGCCGGAACCGGCGCCTACCGCGGGGGCTGGGCTCCCGGAGATACCGAGCCTTGGAAAATGGACGCAAGCCGTGAGGATCTTCCCCTGTCCAATCTCTACGTCACCATGCTCCAGAAATTAGGCGTGGAAACGGATTCCTTCGCCAACAACACGAGCACACTTGCGGAAGTTTGATAGACTTCCCTGAGAATCCAGGCCTGACCCCGACGACCGACCGTGTAAGAAATTGACTCTCGCAGAGTACGCCGAGAAGCGCTAAGAAAGCCGGCTTCGCCGGGCCAGGAATTAACGGAGGGGGGACATTCCTGTCCCCCATTTCCTGTTGGAGCGTAGCTCCATCCTGTTGCCATAGGCATCAAGCGAAGCGTTGTTTTATTTAAAATCCGTGCTCATCCGTGTTATCCGTGGTTTATTCCTCAGAATCTTTGCGAGAGGTGATCCTCAACGGTAGAACTCCTGATTCGGGTCGAGTCCGCGTGCGCCGTAAACCACGGGAGGAGCGCCTACTTCGAGAGCCCCCAAATCTGGCGCATCGCCATTGAAATTGTCATTCACGTTGGGAATTACAACTCCGGCGTCTACTGCTTTCCCGTCAGGGTTGAGTCTGAAATTAAGATCTACCGCATGATAGACGGGACTGGGCAAACCCCTTTCCAATGCGTGGATCGGTTTCTGAAGATCCTCAAAAACATCGTAGTCAACGGTTATGCCATGTCGTTCAAGACCGCTCGCTTGACTAAGGCTTTTCAAGGTCCTGAAGCCCTCCCACTTCCCTTTGGGCGACAACCACATAAATTGGTTTTCAGGACTATCAGGGCCTTGGTTAGGCCGATATCCGTTATAATCAGCTATCGAATAGGCGGTTAAATAGGGGAATCTGGCAACGTTTGTCGGTCCATCCGTGCCCAGGAACAAATTATTCCGGTAGTTCGAATTCGGGTGTCCGCCGCCACTATTGTTTTCCGTAATGAACGTGTTATGATAAGCCGTAAGACCCGGTACTCCTCCGTGAATTTTCAGGGCTCCTCCCAGGGGCACATTGTAGACGATGTTCCTGATATAGTAGGCCGGACCCCCGAAAACGGGTTGAGCGCTGATTCCATTCTCAGCCGCGTTTACCCCTCTGTTTCGCATGATGCGAATGTTGTGCACCCCACCGTCGGCCTCTACGAAGTCATCGACCTGGAGGTGCAGATCATTGTTGTAGATATCGATCGAGACCGCTTTCAACTCCTGTTCTTCCTCTGGCGTGCCATAGGTTGAAATGCCGATGGAATCGTGGAAGAAGGCGATGGAATTATGCGCAATTACGTGACCGGAACCATACACTTTTATGCCATAGTAGGAATCCAGCAAATGGGTCCCATAAGGGATAAAACCTTCCCTGTGAGCGGCCCAGCCGAACAATCGATAACGATCGTCGCGACCGATGATGACGTTGTCTTGAATGAGAAAGTTCTTTGAACCGGCATATTCTGTCCGAATGCCCTCGCCAACATTCTCGAAACGACAATTCCGCACGGTCAAATTGCTTGCTCCTGCCAGGTGTTTCCTCCCGGCTTCGAAAACCCGATCGACATTCCTGAAGGTAAGCCCCTGAAAGATATGATGATCGGTAGCCATGACGTTAAACAGATTGGCGGCTCCCTGCCCATCGAAGATGACTTCACCATCTCCGGCTGCCTCGATTACAATCGGGCGCTCCGCAGTGCCTTTAGCCGTGAACCAATAGGTTCCGTCGAAGGGAATATTATGCCAATCGGGATAGTTGAGAAGAACCCCTTGATAGAGTCCTCCATGAATTTTGATGATATCTCCCGGCTGTACTTTGTCTTCGCCCACGACATACCAATCCCCCTTTGTGTTTTCCGATCCATGATACGCTGAAACCAGACCCGGGTAATTAGGCTCTTCCTTTTCTCCCGTATGATATTGGGAATAGACATGCCTTACCCTGCCTTTTCGGTAAGCCCGAGGTTCCGCGCGGGTGGAAACATTGACTGTTTTTACAGCTTCCCCCTCAACTCCATCAGGGTCTTCCATGGTAAAGCGGGCCTCGTACGCGGTATCGGTATCGAGATCCAAAATACTCCCGGCAAACATATGGGGAGTTGTATAATCGATGCCCGCTCTCTCTATATGTTCATCCCCAATCCTGAGGAGCGGCATTCCTTTGCTCCATTCGCTGCCCGATCCCGCCATTCGATACTCAACCTCTACCGTGGCATTACGGTTGTCGTCACCATCGATATACCATTCAAAGCCCAGATTTTGCAGTGTCGGCGGCTCAATAATGAATTCTCCCGGTGTCACCCCGTCCCGGGCTTGCGAGAGGTGGGGTATGAGAAAGAGCAGGATAAAAAATTGTGGTGCAGACGGGATGTTCCGGTGATTCATCAGGGTAGGTTTCATAGAGACTGAAAGGTTCAACTCCATTATGTCCGCAAAAGGTGCGAATTGGGAAGAAGATTAACCACAAGGGCGCCGATGGCGCCAATTAGGAATTAGGAATGAGGAATGGGATCTCGCCAAGGCGAGATGGCACAAAGGCACAGAGGCACAAGGGCACAAGGGCACAAGGGCACAAAGGGGGGAAGAAGATTAACCACAGAGAGCGCTGAGAAACGCTAAGGGGTCCGGCTTTGCCGGAACAGGAGTTAACGGAGGGGGGACAAAGGCGCCGAGGGCGCCAATGAAGAATTAGGAATGGGGAATGAAGAATTAGGGAAGAATGGCCATGATAAGTTGTAGGAGCGGCTTTACGCCGCGATTTCCCAGGGACGCCAATTGGAAATTGAACATGGATGAACAGGATGGACGGGATGAAAAGTTTACTCTCGCCAAGCTCGCAGAGGACGAAAAGGTAAGAGAGAGATTAACCACGGATAACACAGATGAGCACGGATATGAGGCGCCGAGGGCGCCAATTAGGAATTAGGAATTTTGTGTTTTTGTGCTTTTTTGTGGCTGTTCCCAGCGCCCCTTGGGCGCTTCCCTCTTTGCGCTCTTCGCGCTCTTTGCGAGAGGCCCTTTCTCATCCTACTTTTTTCGATCACGATTATTCGTGGTTCATTTTTCTCCCAATTCCTC
>JAJDZZ010000080.1 GCA_022824405.1 Opitutales bacterium | reverse complement strand
GAGGACGAGTGCTGGTGGGGGTTTCGTGCAGATTCGGGGGTGAAGCCGGGTCGAGACCCTGCAAAGACCCGAATCCAGGGAAATCCGCTCCAGCGCCGTCATTCCGGAGCGCAGCAGAAGATTTGTGAGATATTCGGGCTAATTCCTAATTGGCGCGCCCCGCGCGCCTTGGGGGACAGGAATGTCCCCCCTCCGTTAAATCCAGTTCGTGCGCTTCAGCGCACCCCTTAGCGATCTTTGCGAGAGGCCTCTTTACCAAACATCAAGGGCCGGCCCCTTCTACCAACATTCGGATGAATTTCCTTTCGGAATCGATGGGAAGGACGCTGACGACCTCCATCATGCCAGCGCCCAAATCTCGGGTACTCGCAACCGAGTAGCCTGAATTTACCCAACTATCGGCCTGAAGATCCTCTGACCATTGCAGTTGGAAATTAAACTCGCCCGTCGAATTCTGCCGCACCTTGTGGACGATTTCGATGTTATCGTCGGCAAGGCGAATCTGTAGGGAATCCCTGATATCCGTCCAAGTTTTCGGATTTGAACCCAAGGCATACTCCAGAAAATTGGACAAACCGTCCTCGTCGGGATCCGCATCGTAGGCCGCGTCTGAACCAAGGAGGCCATGCTCCTCAACCCAAGAGGAAAAACTCCGGTAGGTAATCAAAGTCGAGAAGCTGCCCGATGCGGCGGCAGACACCCAAAGCCGGTCCGGGTTTCCATTGTCGAAAGCTATGTCGCTGATTGGCATGGGTCCGCGCCCATAGTTGATCTTCATCCAGTCCGATCCATCGCCAGCCGCACCGCCCGTCAGCGTTAGAAACGTACCCTGATTCAAATCATCGATGCTGCTGGTCTCCCGCGTAGCCAACAGGATGCGATTTTCATCGAACGGACTCGTAGTCACGTGCGAGCAAAACGGGTGGTCGAAAATCTTAGTCCAATCCGACTCCCGATACCCTCCGTTCGGCTTGTAATCGGCCACCCAGAGACCGCCCTCGCCCCAGTCCGACTCCGGCCCATCGCCACCCCCGGCGATAAGGATTTTTCGGGCCGTGCCCTCCTCCGCGTGCAACCACACGTCCCAGAGCGATTTTATACCCGATGGAATCGCTTCCGCCATCCATTGGGATGCGCCATCGGAAGTTCGGTAAAGCCCACCGTCCGTGTAGCCGCTAACGGGTGCAAAATACCGTTTGGCTGCGGCATAGAGAATATCGGTGTTTTGCGGATCCATCGCCAAACCCTTCACACAGGCGCTGTCCGAGCCAACTACCGAGCCACTTTCGCGACCGGAGGCGGTGACGGGCAAACCGTTGTTTACGTTGGCCCAGGTCACTCCGTCGTCAGTGGATTTGTAGACACCTTTGCGGGCCCTGTGGTTGAAAATCGAGACTTTCCCCATGGGATAATTGTCGTTGTCGACGACTTCGGCGACCACGTAGAACGCGGCTGCATTTTCGGCAATACGCAAATTCCGCCAGTAGATGGTGTCCACGAGGCTTGAACCGTCCGGGACATAGATCGGCTCTCCGTTAACCACGAAAGAAAGCCCGTTGTCGGTCGATTTGCTGAAGTTGCCACGGCGGGGGGACAGAAAATAAAAGGTATCCGGATCGGTTGGATGCTGGGCCAGCGTGGTCGGAACTATGAAGGGCGATCCCGGCGCCCAGGTTGGTCCCTGGTCGATCAGCCCTGGCAATTCGGAGACTCCGACCACCCCGGGATAGTCGGGATGCGAGCCTCCGGTGGATTTCCATACGGAGCCTTCCTGCTGCAAAAGAAACATTTCACCGGGACGGTGTATATCCGGAATAACCGCATAGGCCCCCAGATCGCCGTTGCCATGCCCATAGTATTCATGCCCGACGATAGTGTTGTCGATACTCGTCCACAGGTCGGCATCGGCATCGTATTTCACGGTAAAATAGCCTTTACTGATGCTCGCATAGACCGTTCCGTCCGCAGCCATGGTCATGGATCGGCAGCCACGAATATCGTAGCTCCAATAATCCGGGTAATTGTTTTCGTGAACCTGCAATTCAGCAATGTTTCGATTGAGGCGCCCCGGTTGCCGGGATGCCCAATAGGGGTGGTTTTGAAATCCGGTTCCCAAACGCGCCGCGGCGAACCAGGAATCGCCTCCGTCCATCGACGCCCAGACCCCTCCGGTCACCATACTCACGAAATTGATCCTGGAACTGTTGGAGAGGTAGACGCGGTCGGGATTCGTAGGATCGCAACGAATCTCGGCAAAATTGGGAAAGTAATTCGTGGGAAGGACAAAGGATGCTTCTTCACCGCCGGTATAGCCGAACCAATTTCTTATGAAAATTCGAAACCGGTTTACCGGAATTTTCAACTGGGTCAGATCGACCTGCAGCCCATCGGTTTTGTCGATCCAACCCGATGCAGGCGTCGCTGTTTCCGGGGATGTCGAAACAAATACCCCACCCCTGGAAGAAATGGTATTTCCGGAAACGGTGTAAATGGCCTGCCGTAAGGCATAGAGTGTGTAGGTCGAGCCGTCCCACTGAGCATCCATTTTACAGTATCCGTCGCGAATACGGACCCACGGGGCCGACGCATTATCCCTTCGATAAATCCCCGTGGAGGTGGCGGCAAATATCATATCCGGATAGGTCGCCGTGTCGGGGTGACAGAGGATGTCGAATACGGAGGTCTCATCGTCCATCCCACTATTGGGGATCGCCGTTATGGTCCTGGATGGCTCCGTTATGTCCGTGATCTTCCAAACCTTGGGCTGGGAGGTATCGATCGAATCCAGAGGATTGGGATTGGCCCCAGTCCGTGTCTCCATGACGTTGATGCCGTTGGCCACATACCAGGTTCCCGCTTCAACGGGATGGGGCGCGGCACAGAACCAGGCCGAGTTGGGCTCGCTGCCCGATGAATAGCTCCTGATCGGCGTGAAGGTGCGACCGCCGTCTTCGCTGAACTCTATCTGCTGCGTGGGACGTTCCCACCAGCCGTTCTTCACCAAACTTATCACCACCTCGGGATCCTTCGGATCGCTTATGACCAATTCGTCGCTCAGTTCCTGGCGGTTGGACCAGGTTCCATCATGCGGGACGACCGACTCCCAATGCTTGCCTCCGTCGGTAGTCAGGTAGTCATTACCCAAATCCGGCGTAACCCAGACTTTGTTCGGATCGACGGAATCGGCATGGATGCGTCGATTGCTGCCGTCCATTCCGGGAGCTACCTGGACCCATTTCAGGTTTTTATCCGACTCGACCTGTCTGGTCTTCAAGTCATGGAAAGTCCAACCCGGTAACGTAACCGGCGCCAGGAACAAGATGCCAAGCGTTAATCGCCAAAAGGGGTCAAACGTAGAAAATAGAATTTTCCATCCTTTTAGCCACCATGATTCATTTGGGATGGCCCTGATTGTTTGTGGTTCCAGCACTGGATACTTATAGAAATTCTATTTTCTACGTTTGACCCCTTTTGGCGTCTTCATGATCCGTTCCCGTTGAGCCTTGGTCAACCCCTGGCGGTAATACACGTCGGGTTGGTGATTGACCCGGTGCTTTTTCATTTCTGGATCGTGTAAGTCCTGGCTCAGGTCGCAGTCGAAGCGCACCAATATGGAATGGAATTTTTCCCGCCCGCCTTGATTTATGAAGTGGGCCAATCCCCAGGTGATCCCGCGCCCATCTTTGGTATCGGTAAACGCGTCGGGCACGTAGGGAGCGGCGGCATAAGGCATCAGCTCCGTGATGGATGCGATCTCAAAATTGACCCCGTCTTCCGAATACTGGATCGTGTTGTGTTCGGGTCCATCCTTGTAGACCAGGGCGGCGATACCGCTTTTGAAGGGAAACAGGGAGGTTTCATGCCCGGAAGTGATCACCGGGTTCAAGGGATGCTTGGTAAACGGACCCAATGGATGGTCGGCCGTAGCGAGCCCCTGCATGCGAACCAAGTGGGGTTGTCCGTTGAAATCGGATTTGTAATACAGGAAAATCTTTCCGTTGCGGACGAGTGGATAGGGATCGTGAATGGAATACTGGTCCCAATCCCCTTCCGGACCGTTTGGTATTACGATCTTGTTATAGGGTGTCCAGGGACCATCCGGTGAATCGGCCCAGGACACGGCCACGGGACAGTCATCGCCCCGCTTGCCACTGGCTTCCAGAAAGCCCTGATAGTAGAGATAAAACCTGCCTTTCCATTCCAGAATGTCGGTGGTCGTTACCGAACGCCAACCGACCAGCGGTTTTTCCGGGCGTTTAATGGCTACTCCCTGCTCTTCCCATGAAAATCCATCTTCCGAAGTGGCGTACCATATCTCCGCCAGATCCCAGTCGGAAGATGGAATCGTGTCGGTGGATTTGGCTGCTCCCCGAGGAGGGGTGGCGGTCTCGCGGTGGGTATACCAAACGTAGTATTTGCCCTTATGGAGAAGGATCTTCGAAGGATCCCGGCGCGATAACGTTCCGTCGCCCCCGTTGTAATCAAAGCCCTTCAACTCGGTGTATTTGAACTGACTGAACAACTCGTTCTTCTCCGGACGCGGGGCAGGATAAGCGGTGTAGATGCGCTCCATGGCGGCGCTCATTTCCCGGTCCGGTTTTTCATCGGGCAATTTATACGGGAAACCGCCCTGGTCTTTCGCCACTACCATGGCTTGAGAGATCAGCGCGATTGAGTAGGTTATCAGAACTACTTGGATTTTCATTTTATTGGCGGTTTAGCTGTTTGCTCCGAGATAAGTGATGTAGGTGTATCTATTGCCCCCGGTCAAGGAAAGGCTTAACGCCCGTCGGGGTCAGGATTGACCCCTTCAGGGTTGTTCCCCAATCGGTAAAAGGTTGCTGTGACGGGTGAGTTGATATGAAATGCAGGCCTGTTCGAAAAAGATGGTTTTCACTAAAAAACTTTTTTGGGATGTGGATCCCGATTCCATAGACTTGGACAAGCATGCACGCTTTGTCATCGAGCGCGTCTTGACTCGTGGAAGTGCAGATGATTTCAGCGAGCTTCAAAGGACCTATGGCAAAGATCGAATTCGGAAGGAACTTCAAAACTGTCGTTCTCTGGATCCGAAAACGATTCGTTTCTGTAGTGTCATCTACGATCTCAGGAAAGAGGATTTCAAGTGCTGCATTACGAAGCAATCGAACCAAAAACATTGGATTTACTGAAAGCACTCGCGGCTTTACCAGGGTTCGAGGAATTTGCGCTCGTCGGTGGAACGGGGCTCGCCTTGCAATTGGGGCATCGCTTGTCGATCGATTTGGATTTTTTTACGCAGGATGAGTTCCAAGTGGAAACTGTGGTAGAGGAATTGGAATCGAACTTCGACCTGAACCTGACCGGGAAGGATCGCTATTCGCTGAATTGCCGGATAAACGACATCAAGGTGGATATAATCAGGCATCCCTACGCTCTGGTTAACAAGCTTGTGGTCGAGGATGGCCTATCCATTTGGTCCATCGAGGATATTGCCGCTGAAAAAATTTCTGCCATTACCGGCAGGAGCGCAAAGAAGGTATTTTTTGACATAACCGAGATTCTCAAGCACATACCTCTGGAAGAGGCGCTGAACTTGTTCGAAAAAAAGTATCCGTCCGCCGAAAGATTCATGGCCATGAAATCCCTGAGCTGGTTTGAAGATGCAGAGGGAGACCCGGATCCGATTGTCCTCAATGATCTTACTTGGAGGAAAGTGAAGGAGACAATTCAGGAAGCGCTTCGAAAAATAGCTTTCAACTGAAAATGAAACCAATGACATATCTTAGAATCCACCGCCTTAGAAGAATTTACGCCCTATTTTTGCTGTTATCCATGGCGTTCCTGGGCGCATTATCCATGGAGGGAACTACCAAGCCCAATATGGTTGTTTTCCTGGTCGACGACTTGGGGTACATGGATATCGGAGCCAACAATCCGGACTGTTTCTACGAGACCCCCCATATAGATGCTCTGGCTGAAACCGGTATGCGTTTCACGGATGGATACGCCGCCAACCCGGTTTGTTCTCCGACACGCTACAGCCTGATGACGGGCAAGTATCCTTCGCGGGTGGACGCAACGAATTTCTTTTCCGGAAAGCGCAGTGGGGCCTTCGACCCGGCGCCCTTGATGGACAATATGCCCTTGCAGGAGGTAACCATTGCCCAGGCTTTGAAAGCGGAGGGATATGCCACGTTTTTTGCCGGCAAATGGCACTTGGGAGGGAGTGAGGAATACTATCCTCAGAACAGGGGCTTCGATATCAATATGGGGGGCCACAGTCGAGGGGGGCCCTATACGGGAAACAAGTATTTTTCCCCCTTCGAGAATCCTCAATTGCATCCCGATAGTCCGGAGGGGGACCATCTGCCGGATCGCCTGGCCCGGGAAACCGCCAAATTCATTGAGGAGAACAAGGACGGTCCCTTTCTGGCCTATCTGTCCTTCTATTCAGTGCATACACCACTTATTGGCAGGCCGGACCTGGTGGCAAAATATGAGAAAAAGGCTGCGGAAGTACAGGGAGAAGAATTCGCCGAGGAGGAACAGGTATTTGGAGATGCTCCCCGCAGGGTCCGTATCTTGCAGAAGCATGCAATCTACGCTGCCATGGTGGAGGCGATGGACCAGGCTGTGGGAAAAGTTCTCCGGCAACTTGAGGCCTCAGGGGTGGCGGACAACACCATCGTCGCATTCACTTCCGACAACGGCGGCCTCTCCACGTCCGAGGGTTTACCTACGAGCAACCTGCCATTGAGAGGCGGAAAGGGCTGGGTTTACGAAGGGGGTATCCGGGAACCATGGATAATTCGCTATCCGGGTGTTACTGAATCCGGCGCCGTCAGCCATGAACCGATTTGTTCCATCGATCTCTTTCCAACCCTTGCGGCGGCGGCTGGTGCAAAAGTGAACCATGAAATCGATGGCGTGGACCTGATTTCCGTACTGAGAGGGGAATCCTCGAAACCCCGGTCCTTGTATTGGCACTACCCGCACTACAGTAATCAGGGAGGCATCCCCGGGGGAGCCATTCGTGAAGGGGATTTCAAGCTCATCGAACGCTATGAGGACGGTAGGGTTCACCTCTACAACCTGAAAGACGACATCGGAGAACAGAGGGACCTGGCTGAAATCTATCCGGAAAAAGTGTCGCAGATGCGGACCCGTTTGCATTCCTGGTATGAGGAAGTCGACGCGAAATTTCTTCAGAAGAAAGATGACGGCCCGGAACCCTGGAGACCGCGTTTAGGAAAGGCAGAAGGATGAAGTAAGAAGGCTGAATTGGGGAAAAATAGCCACAAAAGGCACAAAAGACTCAAAAGGGGAGAAGAAGAATAACCACAGAGAGCACAGAGGACACAGAGGATAATCGTGATCGTGATCGAAAGGAAAGGAGTGATGGAATAGGGGAGAATGAAGCGTCCCGTTGGGGTCAGTTGTCTTAGAAAATTGTATGAAGCAAAGCGGAATACGGTTTTTTTGACCTGACCCCTTCCTACATGCACAAGGAAAGAATCAGGATTTATGAAACCACTCACCATAACGGCCATCATCGTCCTGAGCGCTTTTTCAACTGCAACCAGCCTCACCGCCGATTTGGTCAACCCAAACATCCTCCTCATACTGGCCGATGATTTGGGTTTCGGGGACGTGGGCATTTATAATTCCGAATCCAAAGTTCCTACTCCACACCTGGATCGCCTCGCTGCAGAAGGCATGCTGTTTACCGATGCCCATTCACCTTCGACGGTTTGCACCCCCACCCGTTACAGTCTGATGACTGGGCGGATGTTATTTCGCAAAGGTTTCCCGGGGGTCTTCACCGGGGTGGAGGGTCCTTGCCTCATCGAGAAAGATAGATTTACCCTGCCGCAGATGCTGCGCGAACAAGGTTACACCACGGCAATGTTTGGCAAGTGGCATATCGGCATGACTTTCTCTACCGTGGAAGGTAAACCCGTGTATGAGGTAAAGTTTCCCAAATCCGACTACACGAGATCTTCGCGTGCCCCGGGAGAGGGGGTGGCCCGAGTAAGCCTTACCGACTTTTCCAAACCCATTTCCGATGGGCCTCTGCATCGGGGATTCGATCAATTCTTCGGAACTGCGTGCTGTCCCACCACAGACTGGTTATATGCCTACATTGACGGTGACCGGATACCGGTTCCACCTACGAAGCTACTCGATCGCGAGGCCGCGGGACTACCGAAACACCCCTACTCACGTGACAATCGGCTTGGCATGATTGCCCCCGGTTTCGACCTGGAAGAGGTGGATTTGGTATTCCTGGAGAAAAGTAAGGCCTTTCTCCAAAACCACGTGAAGGAGTCGCCAGGTAAACCGTTCTTCCTGTTTCACTCCACCCAAGCCGTCCACCTCCCCTCCTTCCCGGGAAAAAACTTCAAGGGCCGGACTCAGGCCGGACCTCACGGTGATTTCATTTTCGAATTGGACTACATCGTCGGTGATCTCATGAAAATGCTCGATGAACTGGGCATTGCCGACAATACCCTGATCATCTTCACCAGCGATAATGGCCCGGAAGTCACTTCGGTGATCAATATGCGCGGGGATTATGGGCACGACGGCGCCCGCCCCTGGCGCGGCATGAAACGCGATCAATGGGAGGGTGGGCACCGTGTTCCGTTCATCGCCCGCTGGCCGGGCAAAATAAAAGCCGGCAGCACGAGCGATCAAACCATATGCCTTACCGATATCATGTCCACTTGCGCTGCAATTACCGGATACGAGATGCCGGATAACGCCGCCGAAGACAGTTTTAACATCCTGCCTGCCTTGACGGGCGAGTCTCAAGGGGAAGCAATCCGCCCCTATACCCTGCATCAAACCATTCGGCTCGATCTCGCCATCCGACGGGGAAAATGGAAGTACCTCGACCACAAAGGATCCGGTGGAAACAACTACCAGGCGAGACGGGGGCTCACCGTCTTTTCATTGCCCGAAAAGGCGCCTGGCGCTCCCGGTCAGCTCTACGACCTCGAAAACGACCCGGGTGAAACAACGAACCTCTATTATGACCATCCGGAAATAGCCAAAGAACTCAAGGCCCTGCTCGATACTTCCATAGCAAACGGCCGCAGTCGCTCCTGATTATCGGGGCCTGGGGACGCCCGTCTGGGTCAGTCGTCTTAGAAAATTGTATGGAGTAAAGCGGAATACGGTTTTATTGACCTGACCCCTTCCCGGATGCATACAAAGGCGCCAATGAGTAATGTGGTTGGCTCAGGATTCTCCGAGTCACGCCCAAGTAACCGTTTGAAATGACAACCTTTAACTTTATGGCGGAGTGGAGTGCCATCGACGATTTGAATCCCAGATTATTCTTGACTAAAAATGCTTTGACGCCGTTCAGGGACTCACCCCTGAGCGATTTGGAAAAGGCTAACTAATTTTGATACGTCCAGAACCTTTAAAGGAACAAAAGAGTTCTATACCGATGTCTTTGTGTCCAAGAGATTGTAAATTGGAAAGGAGACAAGTCCCTTAGACCTGAATGCCACGTTCCGTATCAGGAATTTATTTAACCAGGATGGTTGGGT
The DNA here is from genome assembly GCA_022824405.1 of Opitutales bacterium. GTDB lineage: Bacteria > Verrucomicrobiota > Verrucomicrobiia > Opitutales > UBA2995 > JAABVD01. Next base: position 241 of record JAJDZZ010000080.1, on the reverse strand, counting down.
GCCAAGGACAGCTGTTGATGACGGAAATGATACTCGAGTCTCACTGCAACAGGTGTTCCTGACTCCAAGGTCCTACGAGCTCACCCTTGATTTGAGGTTCTGGGGGATGTCCCATTTTTAGTTGAAATTGGGTAGTCCTCCAACGTGGTTAAGCAGCCTCCTTTTGGTTAGATTTCATATTCTCTTGAAGTGCGGATGCAAGTTTTTCCAAGTGACGATAGCCATTGATACGATGGAAGCC
>JAJDZZ010000038.1 GCA_022824405.1 Opitutales bacterium | reverse complement strand
TATGTGGAAGGATTAATAGCCAGGGGCAAACCCTACAAATGCGCCATGGTTGCAGCGATGAGGAAGATGCTCATCCACCTTCATTTCCTTATGAAAAATCATCAATTAAGCCTTGCTTCGTGACACAGTTGCTTGGCGATCTTGGCGAGAGTCTTTTTTCGATCAAGATCACGATTAGGAGGAGGGGAGGCAAAGCGGGACGGGGAGCAGAAAAAGGTTGTGCAGGCTGGTAAAATCCGCACCGTAACCGCGTTTCTTGCACTTTGGAAGAAAGTACGTTTGCATCATCTGGCATGCCTAATCCATTTGAACACTTGCATTCCTATTGGCGCATGGAATACATCGAAACCCCGGCCGCGATTAAGGGAAAAAACCCATTTGTGGCCTTGCCCAAAACGAAAAATGACCGCGAATCCCTCATTGTTTATCGTGGGAAGACCTGCTTTTTGCTGCTGAACCGTTACCCTTATAATGCCGGACACCTGCTGGCGGTGCCCTATCGGGAAGTGGTCGATCTGGATGACCTGACGGCAGAGGAAAAAGCGGAATTTCTGGAGTTGATCATCAAAGGAAAGGCTATTTTGACCCAAGCGCTCAACCCAACCGGGTTCAATGTGGGGATGAACCTTGGCGCTTCGGCCGGGGCTGGCATACCGGGGCACCTGCACGCCCACATCGTGCCGCGCTGGACGGGAGATACAAACTTCATGCCCGTTATCGGCCATACGCGTGTGCTTCCCACTTCACTGGAACACATGTGGGAACGGCTCCGGGAAGCAGCCAACGAACTTCATCGGCCCGAAGCGTAGTTACGCCGTCATGCCCGAAACCACCCTCCATTTTCCAACCCCCCGCATAACCAGCCAACTGTATTGCGGTAACATCGAGCATCTCAGGGAAGTTGAGAAGCGGCTGGGGGTAGAGTTGGTATCCCGGGACGATTGGATTCAAATCTCCGGGAGCGAAGACCAAGTCGGCCAGGCGGAATTGTTTTTCCAATTGTTGGAAAAGGCCAGGTCCCAGGGCTTGGCGGTGCGCAAGTCGGATTTCTTCGCCCTTCTGCAACAGGTGGTAAAGGGGCAATCCGAGGCTTTGGCGGACCTCATGGAAAATCCGCTCATCCTGAAATTTCCCAAACGCAAGATCATCCCCAAAACGCTGAATCAAAAACGCTACCTGGAGGCTATTTTCCAAAAGGAAGTGGTATTTGGCATCGGTCCGGCCGGAACCGGGAAAACCTATCTGGCCATGGCGGCGGCCATTGACGCCTTATTGAAAGGGTCGATAGAAAGGATAATTCTGACCCGGCCGGCAGTGGAGGCAGGGGAAGCGCTGGGATTCCTGCCGGGAGATTTGAGGGAGAAGATAACTCCCTACCTGCGGCCCCTTTACGACGCCATGCACGATATGCTGGGAAAGGAAAACACCAGGCGGTTCATGGACAAGGGGATCATAGAGATCGCCCCCCTGGCCTACATGCGCGGACGCACGCTGACCGGCGCCTTCGTCGTGCTGGATGAGGCGCAAAACACCTCTCCGGAACAAATGATGATGTTTCTGACCCGCCTGGGCGACGGCAGTCGGATGGTGGTAACCGGAGACATCACCCAGATCGATCTGCCCAGGAAGAATCAGTCGGGCTTGAAGGAAGTTACCCAGGCGCTGGCCCACATTCGGGATATCGAACTGTTTTACTTTGAAAGTTTTGACGTAGTGCGCCACCCTCTGGTAGAGAAAATCATAGAGGCCTACGGCCACTTTCGCTCGGAGGGACGCTTCCGCTGATTGGCCCCGACCCGGCAACCAAGTGAAACTCTTTACCAGAAGGAAACAGATCACCGACAAGCCTTCCCCTTCCCGGCGGAAGCGCAAGGCTCCCCGTCAGACCTGGACCAAAACGTTTCTGGCCTCGAGTCCGATAGTGACGGCTCTGATCCTTTCCGGTTGGGTCGTTCTGACCATTCTGCTTGCCTTCACCGGGGTGGCCCCGGCCGGAATCCAGGTCTTGCCCAACGAGGTTTCCCGGGTCCGGGTGGTGGCCGAAACCGACTTTTCCTACACCAGCGAGTTGCAGACCCGCCGTAAAATCGAAGTGGAAAAAATGAGGATTCCACCGGTTTACCGCATGGACATGACGGGATTCGAAACGTTTCGGGAATACATACGGGACCTGGTTGAGGGACTGAACGACCTCGAAGTCGAGGTGGAAGGATTCGAGGAAGAGGCCCTCTTCAACCGCGCAGAGAATTTTGCCCTGGATTTTGAGGAAAACACCCCGCTTCGTCTCAACGTGGAAGACGTGATGGTGCTTCTGACCCGCACGGAGGCACTGAATCGCGGAGACCTGATGGACCAGGCCCTGGTTTCGGTGCGCAGCATTCTGAGCGGAGGAATTTACGATCCCGACGTCGACATGTTGGCCCAGGACCAGGAAAGCCTCAATTTCATTTACGTTCAGCGGCAAAGCGGACAACCCCGGCGACTGGACATCCAGAGTCAGGATATGGCATTTGGCGCTTTGAAGCGGGATTTTACGTATTTCGATATCACCCAGGACCTGAACATCGCCTTATCGCGAATAATGAGCCAAGCCTTGCAACCCAATCTGGAATACGACCCGGAGTTGCACGAAAGCAAGCGCAGGGAGGTCGAGGAAAGGGCCGAACCGGTGGCGGTGAGCGTCATGGCCGGGGAGACCATCATCGAGCCGGGGGAAACCGTCCTGTCCCACAAATATGAAATGCTTCTGGCCTATCAGGAATTCATGCGCCAACAGGATTTCGTCAATGTCTTTTCCCTGGGCAAGAGTTTCTGGGAAAAGGCACTCATCACCCTGTTGCTGTGCATCGGGGTGGTGGTTTACCTGAGCATGGCGGGATGGTCCAAATTGAGCGACAACCGACAGGTAAGCCTTCTCTTTCTGGTGATCCTGATAAACATCGCCCTGGCCCGTTTGATTCTGACTTTTTCCGACAATACCCCGACCCTGTACCTCTTACTGCGCTACATGGTCCCGATTTACGCGGGGCCCATAATCATTGCCCTTCTCCTGAACCAGAGGGCGGCCATTTTCGTATCCTCCATGGTGTGCTTCATCACCTGCCTCATGTTTGGAGACTCGTTTGAATTCATGGCGGCCACCTTCCTGGCCTGCCTGGTGGCGGTGCTCGCCTGCAGCGATGTAAGGAAGCGGGGGCACATAATGCGGGCCAGCCTGTTGGGCGGGGCGGCCCTGGCCATGGGCGCGCTCATACTGGGTCTGATCAACGAAGTAAGCCTGGTTCTCATCGGAAAGGAAATGCTCGTAGCTCTCGGGGTCGGTTTGGCTACGGGGATTCTGGTCATAGGGGTGCTGCCCTTCTTCGAGGGGCTTTTCCAAATGACCACCAACATAACCCTGCTCGAGCTGACCGACTACAACCATCGTTTGCTCAGACGACTGCAATTGGAAGCGCCGGGCAGTTACCACCACTCGCTCATGGTGGCCAACCTGGCCGAAAACGGCGCCTCCGCCATCGGCGCCAAACCGCTGATCTGCCGGGTCAGTTCCTTGTTTCACGATATCGGCAAACTCGTAAAACCGGAGTATTTCGTCGAAAACCAGAGGGATGGGGAAAATCCGCTCATGTTACACAATCCCTCCATGGCGGCCCTGATCATCAAAAGTCACGTAAAGGAAGGGGTAAACCTGGCCATGCGAAACAAGCTTCCCAAGGTCATCATCGACGTGATCAAACAGCATCATGGCACCTCGTTGATCACATTTTTCTACGTGGAAGCCCTCAAGGGCGGCAAATACAAGGGCCCGGAGGGTCCCCGGGTGGAAGAATCCACATACCGGTATGACGGGCCAAAACCACAATTCAAGGAAAGCGCGGTCATCTTTTTTGCCGATGCGGTGGAGGCGGCCAGCCGGTCTCTGACAAAAATCACCCCGCAAAGCATCTCCGATCTCATCGATACCATTTTCGAGGCCAGAATCGCGGACGACCAGTTGAGCGATTGCCCGCTCACCTTCGAGGAAATCAAGAAGCTGTCCAATTCCTTTGCCTTTACTTTGATAAATACCTTGCACAGCCGCATCGAATACCCGGACAAAGACAAGGCGCTAGCCGAAGCCGGGAATGGGGGGAAGCAAAATAAGAAGCGTTCAGATATTCAGTCCCTGCAAAGCATTTAAGTTCGAAAGGCGGGAAGTGGAGGAAATGTTTCACTTCCTGGATGCCACCGGAATAGGGCAGGTGGAGGTTGGAGAACTCTCACTGGCTTTTCTAAACGGTGAACAGCATAGCCGACTACACGCCGATTTCATGGGCGATCCCACCCCGACCGACGTGATCACATTTCCCGGCGACTTCAGGGCCGGTTTGGCCGGGGAGATCTGCGTATCCATCGATGCGGCGTGGGAATACGCTCGGAGCCGCCCCGACTCTTTCAGGAATGAAATCACCCTCTACCTCATTCATGGATTTCTGCATTTGGCCGGATACAAGGACGGGAAGGAGGAGGAAAGACGGGAAATGAGAAACCAGGAGAAAATTTGTCTGTCTGCTCTGGCAAAAGAGGGAAAAATCCCCTTGTTTACCTATGAACGAAACTGATGTCTGAGAAATTCACTGTATTCCGGTCCCTGCGCAACGCCTTCATCACCGGGCTTCTGATATTGGCCCCGTTGGGCGCTTCCATCATCGTCCTCGCCTGGCTGGTGGACAACGTGGGGGGGCGATTCAGCAAAACCCTGCTTTATTTTCTTCCCGATGTTTGGCTGGAAGACCAAAACCTCAGCATGGTATGGAACCTCCTGGCCACTCTCATCGTGTTTACCATCATTACCTTACTGGGTTACTTGTCCCGCTACTTCGTGGGCAGGTGGATACTGGCGGTGACGGAAAGGGTCCTTACCAAGGTTCCCTTCATCAAGACGATCTACAAAACCGTCAAACAGATCATCGATACGTTTTCCACCCAGCAAAAGGCCGTTTTCAAGAAGACGGTGCTGGTGCAATACCCGCGCAAGGGGATTTGGGCCATCGGGTTTCTCACCAGCGATACGAAGGGGGAGTTGCAGCAGCGCAGCAAGGCGGATTTGAGGAACATATTTCTCCCCACCACACCCAATCCGACCAGCGGATTCCTGCTCATGCTGCCCAAGGATGACATCGAGGAGTTGGAAATGAGCATCGGGGAAGGAATGAAACTCATAATTTCGGGCGGCGCGGTGGTCCCCCCTTTCCCGGAAGGGAAGGTTGCCCCGGAACCGGTCCAAATCGAAAACCCCAGAGAGGTGGCGGGAGCGCAGGGGTAGTTCCATGGCCGGAGCGGCTGTTCAGGTATCGGGCATAATCCTGAAACGCGAACCGAGCGGGGAGAAATTTGAACGGCTCTACCTGTTGTCCGAAGAACGTGGTCTGCTACCGCTGCTCATGCGCCGGCCGGGGGCAAAGCGCAATTCCACCCTCCCGGATATTTTCGATCGGGTCGAGTTCCTGGTCGATGACAAGCCCGGAAGCGACTTCAGCTTTGTCCGTGAGGCGAGAATCCTGAGGAAGCGAACCGCCCTGGGGGCTTCCTACGCGGCCCTGGTCCGAGCCAGTGAATTCGCCTTGATTCTGCACCGCAACCTCCCGAGGGATATTCGGGCCAAGGGCGTTTACGAACTGTTTGAAACCGCCCTGGAAGCTTGGGAAAGAGGGCTGCAACCGGATATCGTCTTCTTCAAATCCCTCTTCCTCCTGGCCAGGGGAGAAGGCTATCCCATCCAACAGGAATGGTTGAACCAATTACCCGATCCAAGTCGAAGGGAGGCGAAATCTCTGGTAAACCTTCCGGTTCGGGATCAAACCATGCATCCGAAACAGGTAAAGGCCTGGGTCGGAAAACTAAAACACTACATCGCCCATCACACCGACATTCTGGCCTAGTATCCCTCGCTGAATTCGTGCAGGTAGATTATCAAAACAGGACCATCCGGCTGAGCGCGAGCGAGTTGGCCGATTTCCGGACCGGTCCGCGCCGGTTGAACAGACGGCGGCGCGGCGCCTGGCGGGCACTGTTAGGGGTAAAATGGCACCGGGAGCAGGAACGGGCATCGCGCGAATCCGGTGAATCGGGACAATATGAAGTCCGCGTCGAGGGTGACTGGGTTCATCGCGGCTGGGTTTTCCATATCCAGGGCAGGATCGATCAAAAGATAGAAAAGTCAGGCCATCTCCTGATTCGCGAAATAAAAACCACCGGGTTCCCCCTTCCGGCCGACCGCGAAGACCTCATGGAAAATTTCCACCCCTATTTTGTCCAGTTGGGCGCCTATCTGGCCATCCTCGGTGAAGGGGGCTCGGAAGCCTCTCCCGTCAAAGGCGAACTGCTCTTCATCAACATCGACGACGATATCCGGCAGTACGTGGCGGACGACCCTTTATGCCTGGGAATTTTCCAGGCGCAGGTGGATGCCGTCTGCAACTTTTTGGAGGACCGTCGGAAAAGGCGGGAGCACGTCCATGGCCTTCCCCGCGTGAAAGCATTCCGGAAATTGAGGGCCGGTCAGGAAGGGGTGCGGGAAACCCTGGCGGAGGCGGCGAAAAACAATCCGGTCCTGTGTTTTCAAGCTCCCCCCGGATTCGGGAAGACGGGCGCGGTACTGGAATTATCCCTGAACCTGCTGATAAGGGGTCGCTGCAACCGCGTCATCTACCTGACCAGCAAGACCAGCGGACAGATGCAGGTCATGAAACAATTGAATGAAATCTTGGGGGATACCGCCGAACTGACCGCCCTTCAGGTTCGCAACAAAGAAGAGCTTTGCCGTTTCCCCCGCTGTCGCTGCCCATCGAATGACCGGCGCTTGAAGCATGGCGACCGGTGGAAAAGCTGTCGGTTGTCCCCTCAAATCTTTCTGGAAGAACCGACCCGGCAACCGGAACTACTGCTCGAGATGGGCGAGCAGGAATCGGTCTGTCCTTACGAACTCATGCGGGCCACCTTGCCTTATGCCGATATCTGGGTGGGCGATCTGAATTATATATTCTCCCCCCGTAACCGCGCCCTCTTTCACGATCAACCCGGTTTCGAGTTGGGAGAATCTCTCCTCATCATCGATGAAGCCCACAACCTGGCCGGTCGGGTGGCGGGCATCTTTTCTTACCGGATCGAGAAGGGAGCGGTGGAAAACCTGCTGGCCGAACTACTCCTGGCCAACTCCCACCCGGCCATACGAAGCGCGCTGGAAGCCTGGTCGAACCTGCTGGCAAAATTGGTCCCCTCGGAAACGCTGGACGACCTGCAGGTATTGGAATGCCAGGATTGCTCCGAGGCCCTGGAAAGAGCGGTTCGCAATTACCCGATTGCTTCGGATTTTCTGGATGAGGCGGCGCTCAACGCGCTTTGGGAACTGGCCGAGACGGCGTCCTTCTTCGGAAACGACCATCTGGAAAAGCTGGTTTGGTGTCCGCAAAAGGGGATACTCCGCCTGAGTTGCCTCGATGCATCGCCTGAAATCGGGGAGGTCATCGATCAGACCCGGCAAACGGTGCTCATGTCCGCCACTTTGGAACCCCGCCCGCATTATTTGAAGCAAATCGGGCTTTGGGACCGGAATCCGGCCCCGGAATGGGTGGAAGCCCATTCGCCCTGGCGCCGGGAGGCTTATCGATGTGCCGTGGACGTCCGGGTCAATACCCGCTACAAAGCACGGGCCAAATACCTTTCCACTACGGCGGAAACCCTGGCCCGCTGCGTATGGAGCAGCGAAAAGCCGGTCATAAGCTTTTTCCCCTCCTACCGCTACGCTGAAGACGTGAGGCGGGAGTTGACCGCCGCCTTTCCTCAAATTCGCACGGTCCTGCAAGACCGGGGAGGCGCCCCGGCCGAGCAAATCGCCTTCATCGACGAAGCCGTGCAGGAGAAGGACCTCCTACTTTTGATTCTGGGTAGCGGATTTGCCGAGGGCATCGACCATCTGGGCGGATTGGTCGACCTGGCCATAGTGGTGGGACCGGCCCTGCCCAAGGTCAATGCCCTGCAGAACAAACGGATGCGGGACCGTCGGGACCTGGGCCGGATGGCCGCATTCGAGGAAGTCTACCAGATTCCAGGCATGCAAAAAATAAATCAGGCCCTGGGGAGGCTGGTCAGGGCTCCCGGACAATCGGCCCGCATTCTCTTCCACGGCGTGCGGTTTGCCCAACCCAGTTACCAAAACCTGCTCCTGGAGGATTACCGGTCCGGTCGTCTGATCCGAAACGATGAAGAACTTCTCGAATGGCTGAGGGATGATTTAACCACAGAGAGCACAGAGGACACAGAGGGGGGAGATAAATGATGAATTGGATGAAGACTCTCGCAAAGCTCGCCAAGATCGCTAAGAAGCGCCCAAGGCGCCAATCAGGAATTGGGTCTCGCCGACGCGAGATGGCACAAAGGCACAAAGGCACAAAGGGGGGAGAGGATGAAGGGGAAGAGTTTCTGAGATTCTGAGGTGCTGAGATGCTAAGAGGAAGAAAGGTGAAATTGCTGAGATTAATCGTGATCTTGATAGTGATCGATTGAGGGTGAAGAAGAAGGGACTCTCGCAACCGTGCTTCGCAATGCTACGCAGGTCAAGAAGCTCGCAAAGAACGCTAAGAGGCGCCCAGCTTCGCGCCTCTCCATGTCTTGGCGTCCTTGGCGCTCTTCGCGAGAGACAATCCCTAATTCCTAATTCCTAATTCCTAATTCCTAATTCTTCTAATCTCTCCCTCCTCTGTGTCCTCTGTGCTCTCTGTGGTAGTTTATTTAAAGGACGTCACAATAGTTGGATTGGGGTTGCGATTTCGTGGGCAAGGGTTTCCAATCGGTTCGGAAAATAAACGCTCCCTCAAACGTCAATCCCCAAAAAAGAGCTGAGGTCGGCCAAGCCGAAAACCGGAACAGATTCATTCAATCCAAGGGCAAGGTAAGGGGGAAGGAATAGAAACTAAGCTCAAAATGCAAAATAAACTCTTTGTCGGGAATTTGAACTACGCGGCTACGCAGCAGGACGTGAGTGATTTTTTTGCCCACTCCGGGTCTGTTCTGGAGGCCATCCTCATTACGGATCACTCAACGGGGAATTCCCGTGGATTTGGTTTTGTAACCATGGAAACGGAGGCAGACGCCCTGAAGGCCATACGGGAGTTGAACGGAAAGGAATTGCTGGGGCGGCCGGTGAAAATCAAAATTGCCTTCGATCGCCCCAAAGAGGTCTCCCGGGAAGGTCGGAGCGGCGGCTATCACCGTTCCAGAAAATGGGCGGATCAAGGAAGACGGGGCGGAGGAGGTCATGGCCGAGGACGCGGCAGAGGCAAAGGCGGAGGCGGTCGCCGCTTTCCAGGGCGCCACCGGCGGTAAATCCTATGGCTCCCACCTCATGGAACTACTAAAACAGTTACAACGGCTGTTTCCTCCGGACCGCATTTTTACCCGTAAACCCCAGTTGGTCGCCTATGAGACGGATGGGTTGACCGCGTTCAGGGCGGAACCGCTGGCGGTGGTGATACCGGATACGCAGGAGGAGGTCATTCGGACCGTCCGCCTGTGTCATCGACACGACACTCCCTTTGTGGCGAGGGGTAGCGGCACCAGCCTTTCCGGGGGCTCCATGCCGGTACAGGGAGGGGTGGTCATCGGCCTGAACCGGTTGAATCGCATCCTGAAGCTCGATCCGGAAAATCGCTTTGCCATCGTGGAAGCGGGAACGGTAAATCTGAAGGTGAGCGAGGCGGCGGCGCCATACGGGTTGTATTACGCCCCCGACCCCAGCAGCCAACAGATCTGCACCATCGGGGGAAATCTGGCCTTCAACTCCGGTGGGGCGCATTGTTTGAAATACGGTATGACGGCCAACCACGTTCTCGGAATAAAGGCCGTATTGGCCGACGGGGAGTTGGTCGATCTGGGAAGCGACTCGGCCGAAACAGTCGGACCCGATACGGCGGGATTTTTCTGCGGCAACGAAGGATTGTTCGGGGTGGCCCTGGAAATTACCCTGCGATTGACGCCCAAACCCCAACGATACCGCACCCTGCTGGCCGCATACGATTCCCTGGAAAAGGCCGGACGGGCGGTATCCGCGGTAGTCGATTCCGGGCTGCTTCCGGGCGCTATCGAGATAATGGACAAATTGGCCATCAAAGCGGCCGAGGCCGCGGTGAAGGCCGGCTACCCGCAAGATGCGGAGGCCCTGTTGATCGTGGAACTGGAGGGTGAGGCCGAGGCGGTGGAGGAGGATTTCAAACACCTCGACGCACTCATTGCATCCACCGGGGCCTACGAACAGCGCACCGCGCAAAACGAGCGGGAACGGATGATTATCTGGAAGGGCAGAAAAAGCGCCTTTTCCGCGGTGGGTCGACTGTCCCCCGACTACTTGGTCCAGGATGGGGTGGTTCCCCGCTCCCGCCTGGGGGAGGCGCTGGCTAAAATTAAAGCCTACAGCCGGGAAGCAAATATCGAGGTGGCCAACGTTTTTCATGCCGGCGACGGAAATTTACACCCGCTCATAATGTTCGACGGCAATGAAGAAGGCGCCTTGCAAAGGGCCGAGGATCTGGCTGGAAAGATTCTGCGCATGTGCGTTGACATGGGCGGGTCCATCACCGGAGAACACGGAGTCGGAATGGAAAAGAAAGACTACCTTCCCGATATGTTCAGTGAAACCGACATCGAATGCATGAAACGCGTTCGCTTCGCCCTGGACCCCAAGGAGATCGCCAATCGCGGAAAGATGTTTCCCGGTGGAGAAGCTCCCGCCCTGTCCTTCCACGGTCCTCATCCATTGGAAAAAGCCGGCGTCATTTCCCGCGAATAGGCCGATCTTCCCCTGCCGGGAAGGAATTAAGAATTAAGAATTAGGAATTGGGGTTAGAAACATGGATGAACAGGATGGATAGGATGAAATCAGTGATTGGTGAAGAGTGGAGAGTTGCCAGAAATTCAGCCTTCATTCCATTCTTCTCTCCACTTCCTCTTTTGCGTCGTTTGTGCCTTTTGTGGATTATCCCTCCTAATTCCCAATTGGCACCGTCCAAGAATTCAAATTTCCCATGGTCCACCGATTGCGTGAACCTATAAATAAGACACCACACTATGGCTACAACAAAACCGGCCAGCCCGGAAGAAGTGATCGACCTGGTAAGAGCCGGTTCGGCCCTAGCCCGAATATCTCACAAATCTTCTGCTGCGCTCCGGAATGACGGCGCTGGAGCGGATTTCCCTGGATTCGGGTCTTTGCAGGGTCTCGACCCGGCTTCACCCCCGAATCTGCACGAAACCCCCACCAGCACTCGTCCTC
>JAJDZZ010000053.1 GCA_022824405.1 Opitutales bacterium | reverse complement strand
CTCCAAACTAAACTTCTAAAACTTGCAACTGTGATGGGAAAGCAAAAGCTCACTGAGCTAGGCTATCCCAATAGGAACGCATTTACTCACCATATCTATAAACAAATTAAACTTTGCACTTGATTGACCACATACCTGCTTGTTGTGGTTAATCTCTCATCCATTCCTAATTCCAAAAACCCCGCCCCCTCGATGATCTGGATCTACCGCCTTCTTTTCCTGCCCGGATTATTGGTAGCGCTTCCCCGGTATTGGTGGCAGACGCGGGGACGGGGCAGCTTCAAGGAAAGGTTGGGGCAGCGATTTGGCCTTGTCCCCCGGCCCAAAGCAAAATCTCCCGGGAAGCTGAGGGTATGGATTCAGGCGGTGAGCGTAGGGGAATTGCAGGCCATCCATCCCCTGCTGGAATCTTTGGGCAAACGTCAGCACCTTGAGATCATACTGACCACTACCACCGTTACGGGCTTCCAATTGGCCCGGGAAAAATACACCCGATTGACCGAACAAATTGCGTATTTTCCCATAGATTTCGTAAACTTCAGCCAGCGGGCCTGGAACCGGATTCAACCCGATCGTTGCATACTCATGGAAGGGGAACTCTGGCCCGAACACCTGCACCAAGCCACCAAACGGGGCATACCCGTCCTTCTCATCAACGCCCGCATGTCGGATCGGGCCTTTCATTATTATACCCGCCTTGAAGTCCTGGCCCGACCGGTATTCAAAAGCCTGACCAGGGTTCTGGCCTCGAGCGAGCAGAGCAAAGGGCGATTCGTCGACTTGGGAGTCGATCCGGTCGACGTCGCAATTACCGGCAACATGAAGTGCGATTCTCCCCTTCCCCACTCCATGAGCGACGGGGAAGGCGGCCAATTGTTGAGGGAACTCGGTTTTTTTGGCGATGACCCTTCGCGGGAAAAACCCTTCGTCATTTGTGGCGCCTCTACCTGGCCCGGCGAGGAGGAAGCGCTTCTCAACATCTTCCTGTCACTCAAGAAACGGCGGAGCGATCTGCGCCTGCTGATCGTTCCCAGGCACATGGAGAGGCGGGAGGAAATCCGCAGGCAATTGAGGAACCTGCCGCTTCGCTTTCATTTCCGCACCGAAGGTTTGCCTGAGAAACCGGTGGAAGTTCACATCGGGGATACCACGGGAGAATTGATTAAATTCCTGCAAATTTCCCAGATCGTCTTTGTGGGCCGAAGCCTTTCTCCCCATACCCAAGGTCAAACCCCCATAGAAGCCGGACTGCTGCGAAAACCCATCCTCTTCGGGCCCGGCATGTCCAATTTCAAGGAGATTGCACAAAGCCTGATCGAACATGGAGTTGCCGAAAGAGTGGAGCGGACGGCCGACCTCGAGCAAAAATTGCAGGAGTGGATGGCCGACCCCGATTTACTTCGGGAAAAATCGAACAACGCCAAGGGTTGGATGGAGGCCCATCGGGGAGCCAATGCCAAAACGCTCCGGGGGTTGGAGGAATTCCTGCAGAAAACCTCCCGCAAAGCTCGCTAAGAATCGCAACGGTTGAATTAAAGGAGGGGGGACATTCCTGTCCCCACATTACCTCTTATTGGCGGGGGCTTTTCGGGGACAGGAATGTCCCCGCTCCTTTATTTTCCCGCACCTTCGTGTCCATTGTGGAACCAAATTCCATTCAGCCTTTAACCTTCAGCCTTCAGCCTTCTTTGTGGAGGCGCGGGTCGGAATCGAACCGACGTATAGAGCTTTTGCAGAGCTCGGCCTTACCACTTGGCTACCGCGCCCCAAATCGGGGAAACGGTAAAACAAACCAGTTCCCCAGGCGTAGCAAGTTGTTTTTACTGGAAAAAGGCGGTGGTCTTTTTGCCCTTCCTCCCTTTAATGCGGAGGGAAATCTCAATTGATTCGCCAGCAACCCATGCCCGCCAAGTTTTTTTCCATCGCAAACCAGAAGGGAGGGGTCGGCAAAACGACCACCGCTATCAATCTGGCCGCGGCCGTCGCCGCTCAGGATATTCCCACCCTGATTATCGATTTGGATCCCCAGGCCAACGCCACCAGTGGGTTGGGTTTGGAAAAGGAGGTGGGTCGAAGCCTCTACCAAGCCATGTTGGGCCAGGAGGAAGCGGGGTCGAAGGTCGTGCCTACCGCAGTGGAAAACCTCAGCCTCATCCCTTCCGAGGTCGATCTCGCAGCCATTGAAAGGGAACTGGCTCACACCGATAATTATCTCCTGCGTCTTAAAAATACCCTTATTCCGCTCAAGGAAAGCGACCGTTTTAAGGTGGTCTTTTTCGACTGCCCCCCCTCCTTGGGCATGTTGTCCATGAATGCCCTGGCCGCGGCGGACCACCTTCTCATCGCCCTGCAATGCGAGTATCTGGCCATGGAAGGGCTGGGGCAAATCCTAGACATCATCAACCAATTCAAAGCATCCGGGGTCAACCCCCGGCTCAGCCTGGGCGGCATCATCTTGACCATGTACGACGTCCGAACCAATTTATCGCGCCAAGTGGTTTCGGAAGTGCGGGGCCACTTCGACCAGGTCGTATTTTCCGCTATCATCCCCCGCTCGGTTCGCCTCGGTGAGGCTCCCAGTCATGGACAGACCATCTTCGAATACGACCGGCTGAGTCCCGGGGCCGTGGCCTACGCCGCATTGGCCCGGGAAGTGATCGACCGATTCACCTTAAATCGGTGATTCCCCCGCGAAAAAATGGATCTCGAGGAATTCCAGAACGGTATCGGTTACCAGTTTGAGAACGAGGATTTACTGGTTCAAAGCCTGACCCACCCTTCCTACATGGGGGAGGCACATCCCCATGAAACCAACAACCAGCGTCTGGAATTTCTCGGGGATGCGGCCCTGGCCCTCATTATCACCGAGTACCTCTACCAGACGTTTCCCGAAATTCGGGAAGGCCAACTCACCCAGTATCGCGCCACCCTGGTCAAAGGCAGCCTGCTCGCCAAAATGGCCGGGCAACTCAAACTCTACCGCTACATGCGGGCGAGCCCGAACGAAACGGGAAAATCAGCCAAAGACCTGCCTTCCTCCAGGGAAGACGCCTTCGAAGCCCTCATCGGAGCCATATTTCTGGACAGTGATTTCTCAACCACGCGGGAGGTGGTGCTGGCCTGGTTTGGCGATATCCTAAGCAAACTGACCCAACTGAACCTTGAACACAACCCCAAGGGGCAACTGCAGGAACGCCTGCATTCCCGGAAGGTGGGCGATGGCATTCACTACCAGGTGACGAAGGAGCGCGGGCCTCCTCACGACAAGACTTTCGAAGTGGAATTGTCCATCCGGGGAAAATCCATGGCCAAGGCAACGGGCAAGAGAAAGAAAGAAGCGGAAGAGCGGGCAGCCCGCCAAATTCTGGATAAATTCGAATCGCTGGTATTTCCGGATGCTTGATTCACTGGTCCGAACCCGAGAAAAGGCTTGCGCCCTGCACGGAGTCACCTCCCCGGCCTTCGGCTGTCTGGCCGCTCGGGCCTTTAAGGACTCCCGGTATCCCCTTTCCCTCGTAATCCTGCCCGAAGGCAAAAACCTGCATCGGATCCGGGAAGACCTGGAATTTTTTCTCAAACTCCCCGAGGAGGGGGGGCAATCCGGTTCCCCGCAAGCGCTGTCCCTCCCGGAACCGCCGGTGGAACCCGGCCATGGGCAAGCGCTTCGACTGGACCGCCAACTGGATCGGATCGGCGCCCTGAGCAGGCTGGCCAACCAGGGGCGGGATGACCGGTTGATGGTGGTGACCAGCCTGCCCGCACTGGCCCAATCCCTGCCCGGGAAAAAAGCCGTCCTGGAAGCGGAAATCCCCCTCCGAACGGGAATGACCTGCTCCTTCACCGGGTTGATAGAGCGATTGAACGCCCTCGGTTACGACCACGAATCGGAAGTGGCAGGACCCGGACAATTTGCCGTCCGCGGCGGTATAGTCGACCTGTATCCGGTCAACGAGCGCATTCCCTTTCGCCTGGATTTCTTCGGCGACGAGATCGAGGAGATTCGAGCCTTTGACCCGGATACGCAAAGGTCGGCTTTCCAGGTGAAATTGCTCACCGTGGCCCCGCCGCCGGGGCATTCCCTTCCCACCGTCTCGGGCGGCATTCTCCAATACCTCCCGGAGGAGGTCCTGTGGCAGTTTTGGGAACCTCGGCTGAGCGAGGAGAACTACCCGCGGTTTTTCTCCAACCGGGGGGATGGTCTCACCTTGTCCGGACTCCTCCAAGCCCGCGCGGACAAGGGAGACGCCTGGCTGGCCTATTCCACAATCGACCGGGAAAGCATCCTCTTCGATGCCTCCACCAAGCGCGTTTCCCTGGAAACGGAACCGCTGGAACATTACCGAAGCGGGTTGGTAAACCGGGATGCAGGCCGTGACCGCTTTTACCGGGAGCAGGAAGACCGCCTGAAATTCTTCCACCGCCTGCAAGACTGGCAGCGGGAAGGGTACGGGCTGATCCTCTCCGTTCAATCCCAGGGCGAAATGGACCGGTTGAATGAGTTCATCGACAACGAGCCCGGCCTGAAGTCCCTTTCCTCCACCCACAGGAGGGGAGACATTTCCCTCCCCCGCCCTACTTTGGTACTGAGTAATCTGAGCGCGGGGTTTCGGTGCGATTTCGGCACGTTTCCCTCCGCCCATTTCCCCGGGGGAACCGATTGCGGGAGCGGCTTCAGGCCTCGATCCCCGCTGAAGGCCAAGGGTATCGTGCTTGCCACCGATACCGAAATTTTCGCCCGCCCGCGCAAGCGATTGACAGCGGGAAAACTCCGCAAAATCGCCCAACCCCAACAGGTCGACCAACTCCTCGATTTTTCGGAATTGGTCGAGGGCGATTACCTCGTCCACCTCCAAAACGGCATATGCCTCTACCGCGGCTTGAGCCGACTCGATGCCGGGCAAGGCTCTCGTGAAGTCATATCCCTTGAATTTGAAGACGGGATCATCCTCCACCTTCCCCTGCATGAGTCGCACTTGGTAACCCGTTACGTGGGATTGAAAAAATACCGGCCCACCCTGGGAAAAGTGGGCTCCAGTCGTTGGGAGAAAACCCGGCGCAGAGCCGAAGAGGCAACCTTGGATTTCGCGGCCCGGCTCTTGCAAAACCAGGCCAGCCGGGATTCGCGCAAAGGGTTTGCCTTCTCCCCCGATGGCAACTGGCAACGGGAATTCGAAGCGGCCTTCCCCTACCGGGAAACTCCCGACCAACTCAAAGCCATCGTCGCGACCAAAAAAGACCAGGAGAAGCCGCATCCCATGGACCGCCTGATCTGCGGAGACGTGGGGTTCGGCAAGACGGAGGTGGCCCTTCGCGCCGCGTTCAAGGCCGTCCTCGACGGCAAACAGGTGGCTGTTCTGGGGCCCACTACGGTCTTGACCCAACAACATTACAACACCTTCAGCCAACGCGTTTCCTCCTTTCCCAT
The DNA here is from genome assembly GCA_022824405.1 of Opitutales bacterium. Lineage (GTDB taxonomy): Bacteria > Verrucomicrobiota > Verrucomicrobiia > Opitutales > UBA2995 > JAABVD01. The sequence goes on along the minus strand of JAJDZZ010000053.1, from coordinate 17,791 downwards.
CGTGGTTGAAATGCTGAATCGATTCAGGACCCGGTCCGAACAATCCAAAATCCTCAAAGACCTGGCCGCCGGCAGAATCGACATAATCGTGGGGACCCACCGGCTGCTCTCCCGGGACGTCGGGTTCAAGGACCTCGGCCTTCTCGTCATCGATGAAGAACACCGGTTCGGCGTCAAGCACAAGGAACGCCTCAAGGAATACCGTCTAAACGCCGATGTCCTGTCCCTGAGCGCCACTCCCATCCCCCGCACGCTCCACATGGCCCTCCTGGGGGCCCGCGACCTGAGCGTTATCGAGTCGGCCCCCATTAATCGTCGGCCCATCGAAACCATCATAAAAAATTACGATCCCGACACCGTTTCCCGGGCCATAATCAGGGAAATCGCCCGTGGGGGACAGGTATTTTACCTGCACAATCGCGTCCAATCCATCCACACCGTGGCCGCCCGGCTCGAGGAAATGCTGCCCGAGGTGAGGTTTGCCGTGGCCCACGGCCAAATGCACGAGAGAACCCTGGAACGAATCATGAGTCGGTTCGTGGACGGTGAATACGACGTGCTGGTTTCCACCACTATTATCGAATCGGGCCTCGATATCCCCAATGCCAACACCATAATCATCGAGGCGGCCGACCGCTTCGGCCTCTCCCAACTGTACCAAATCCGGGGCCGGGTGGGAAGATTCGACCGGCAGGCTTACGCCTACCTGTTGCTCCACCGCCACGCCCGGGTCCTCGACACGGCCCGGCAGAGACTGGCCGCCCTCAAACAATACAATCAACTGGGCGCAGGTTTCCGCATCGCCCTGCGCGACCTGGAACTGCGCGGCGCGGGAAACCTTTTGGGCGCCGAGCAAAGCGGCCACATAGCCGGGGTGGGGTTCGATCTTTACTGTCAACTGCTCAAGCAAAGTATCGCACGGCTGAGGGGCGATCGCACGGCATTGCGAATCCGCGCCACCGTCCGGCTCGATTTCGTTTACCTGGGCGAAGGCAAGGCGCCGGAAGCGCCCATCGCCAGAGACAGTTACCAGGCCCTCAAACAAGCTGAAATAGAAGCGACCCGGGGGCGCCTGTTGGAGGCCCGGATTCCCCCCCGTTACCTGAAAGAAACCCGGCTCAGAATTGAGGTTTACCGGCAACTCGCCCTGGCTGAAGACCTTCCCGCCATCGAAGAAATCGACCGGTCCCTGGTGGACCGCTACGGGCCCTATCCGGACACCGTCAAGGCGCTCCTTCAGGTATGCAGAATTCGAACCCTGGCGGAGGAAAAGGGAATCGACCAGGTCGAAAGCGAAGGAAACCGCCTGAAGTGCCGCGTAGCCGGGGCGGACAAGGGAAATTTCATCATGCCCGGTCGCCGCTTTCCCCGGCTTTCCCACAAGGATCCCTTTGAAAAATTGGAGGAAATCCTGCAATTTCTGCAGCGTCAGAAGGTGGCAAAGCAGGTGATGAGTTGCCCGGTTGACCCGGCAAATTCCAAGCAGGAGCTGAAGGGGTCTTGACGAATCCGAACGGTACCCCTACCATCCGTGCCCCCTTAAAATTGAGTGGTCCGGCCAATGGTTTATCCTCCATGAAAAAAGTAGTGAAATTCGCCGCCTGGAGCGCGGGATTGCTCCCCCTGCTCTTGGGAGCCCAGCCCTCCCAATACGACAATTTGCCCACGGAAAACGGCATCGCCGCCATTGTGGAAGGAAAAATTATCACGCACGAAGAACTGCGCAAGGACCTCGCCCCCCTGGTGCCCCAACTTCAGCGAAAGGCCAGGAACAACCAGGAATTCCAGACCATGTTGGCCGAGCTTCAGCAGGACGTCCTGATGAACCTCATCGACCGGGTCCTCATCATGAAGGAATTTCAGGAAAAATTTGTCGAGAAGGGCTACAAGATGCCCCGGTCATTCGTGGAAAACCGTTTCGACGACGTTTTAGTCAACGAATTCAACAACGACCGGGAAAAGTTCCTCGACTACCTGAAGGGACAAGGGCTCAGCATGCGGGAATACCGCACCAAACTGCGGGAAGAAATAATCGTGCAAATCATGCTCAGCCAGCAACGCCGCTCCCGCTCCATCGTCAGTCCGGCCAAAATCGAAGAGTATTACAACACGCAACGGGACCGCTTTTACGAAGAGGAACGGGTTCACCTGAAGCTCATACGGCTGGCCCCCTACGCTTCGGAAAATATCGACCTCCTCATGCAAACCGCCAACTTGATCATCGAAGAACTGGAGGGAGGAGCCGAATTTGAGGATTTGGCCAAGAAATACAGCCAGGATACCCGCAAGGACCGCGGAGGGGATTGGGGTTGGATCAACCGTTCCGATATTCGCGACGAATTGAGCGAGATTGCCTTCAGCCTGGAAAAGGGCGAGCACAGTCAGCCCATTCAAGTGAGGAACGATCTATTCATCCTCAAAATCGAAGATAAAAAGGAAGAAGGGGTGCAACCCCTGGCCGAGGTTCGCGATCAGATCGAGGGGATCCTGGTCGGCCAAATGGCCCGCGAAGAGCAGGACAAATGGCTCCAGGGCTTGCGGGAAAAAGCCTTTATCAAATTTTACCTTTAACCCGCCGGGGCATTTCCCCGATCCCCTTCCCTCACTGGCAATGACAGTCCCAGGCTCATCACGTTTAAAGGATCTCGCCGTCAACGAACGGCCCCAGGAACGGCTGGATCAGTTGGGGCCAAGCAAACTCAGCGACACTGAATTGCTCGCCATGCTGCTCCGTTCGGGCACGGCCCGAATGGACGTTCTGAGCTTGTCGGCCCACCTCCTGAAAAAAGCCGGTTCGCTGCACCGACTCATTAATTGGGGAAAAGAGGATTTCACCGCCATAAATGGCATTGGGAAAGTAAAGGCTTTGCAAATCGTAGCCGTCATGGAAATGGCGCGACGGGTCATCCGGGGGAAACAAGGCGAAGCTCCCCTGCTCAGCAACCCGAGGTCCGTGTTCGACTTTGCCTTGCCCATAACCGCCGGCCTGGAAGTGGAAAAATTCTGGACGCTGTGCCTGAACCGAAAGAACCGGTTGATACGGGAAATCGAGGTCACCTCGGGCACGGCCAGCAGCAGTCTCGTTCATCCCCGCGAGGTTTTCAAGGAAGCCATCCGATCGGGGGCATCCGCCATCATCGTATTCCATAACCACCCCAGCGGAGACCCAACCCCCAGCCAAGCCGATATCCAGGTGACGAGGAAGCTCAGGGAAGCGGCACGAATAGTGGATATAGACTTTATCGATCACGTCATAATCGGGAATCCGGGGAGAGATCCCCGCGAGGTGGGATTCTACAGTTTCAAGGACGCCGGATTTTTGTAATTTTACCGGCCCTTATTCTCTAAAAAGGTCTTGGCAAAGACTGTGGGACCCAACATTTTACCTCTCTTTATCTTTGGCGGTGGGATACCCAAGTGGCCAACGGGGGCAGACTGTAAATCTGCTGGGGCAACCCTTCGGTGGTTCGAATCCGCCTCCCACCACCAGCCCCCGCCCCTTTTTCCCGCAACCCGCGACTATCGTCGGGGTCATGCCTCATTCCCCATTATCTCTCGCCTAGATCGCCAAGGGGAGAAGGGGGAAAAAGGAAGGACTCTCGCAAAGGACGCAAAGATAGGCGCCGTCAGGCGCCAATTAGGAATTAGGAATTTTTTGTTTTTTGTGCGTTTTGCGGCTATTTTCTTATTTCCTGTTGGCACGGAGTGCCATCCTGTTGCCCCAGGCATCCAGCCGCGTAGCGGCGATGTTTTTTTTAACTCCTGTTCCAGCGAAGCCGGATCCCTTTGCGTCCTTTGCGAGCTTTGCGAGCGTCATTTCTACATCCCGTTAGGCTACAAATCGGGAATGGTTTCGGGAAACACCTGGCCGGTAGGGCTGATCTTGAAAATGTAAACCAGGCCAGGTTTGAGTTGGGTATACACCGCGCTACCGTAAACGGCCACGATTCCGTACTCCCGCAAGGCTTGGAGGTCGTGGGCCAAATCCCAGATTTCCGACCAGAACAAATCCCTTTCCCTCACGGAGAGCCCGTCTAATAGTCCCCGGTAACGCTCCGGCTCGCGACCGAAAGCCTCGATGGGGAAGCCTTCGCTGGGGGCCGTTTTCTCACCGTATACCCGCCTCCACAAATAGAGGGAACGGCCTCGGCCCTCCCTCACAAATTGATTGTCGAATTTGACGATCAAAGCGTCGAAATGCGCCACGTCCCCCTCCAGGGTAAAGGACCCTTCAAACACCGTTTCGAGCGGATCGTCCCGCGCCGTCTCAACAAATTTCAACGTCGTATGGAGGGTTCCGTCGCGTTCCTCCTGACGGGTCACCTTGGCGTAACCGATTTGTTCCTCCACCGTGAGGAGGGCAATGGCCTCCTTCAATTGCCGGTTTTCCGTGAGCAACTCCTGAATCGTCAGCCCCGTCTTGAGAAAGGCCACACCCAGCAAACCGCCGAGGGCGAGAATGGCCAATCCGAGACTTCCCCAGAATAGTTTGGTGGATATGGACATAGTTGGATTAACCCTGCTTAAGAACGGACTTGAAAACAAGACGCCGATTCCGGAAAAAGGGGTCAAGCCTTGAATCGGTTGACTTCGCAAGCTCCGTCAAGATTGCAAGGCATGACCCCGACAAGGTTTGACCCATTCGTCCTGTCGCATAGCTTTGCCTGAACCTGGGTATTGTTTGAATGCGAGATTATTTCATAAGGCGATTCCTTCTCCTGCCGCCTACCCTCTTGGGCATCACCCTCATCGTCTTTGCCATTACCCGGGTTGTGCCGGGTGGCCCGGTGGAACAAAGGTTGGTGCAAATGCGTTTGGCCGGGGCCGACCAGGGTACCAATTACACCGTCGGCGGCCAGCAAGCGCTATCGGAGGACCAACTCCAAAAACTCAAAGAATATTACGGGTTCGATAAGCCCATTCTGGTCAGCTATTTCAGTTGGCTGGGAAAGGTTCTCACGGGAGATCTGGGGGAATCCTACCGATGGAACGAACCCGTCCTGCAACGCATAAAGGAAGCGCTCCCGATTTCCACCTTCTACGGGCTGATCACCTTTTTCTTTACCTACAGCATTTCCATTCCCCTGGGCATCCTCAAGGCGCTCAAGCACAGGACCGCCATCGACGGGGTCACCTCGGTGCTGATTTTTGCCGGGTACGCCATACCCGGGTACGTGCTGGGGGCCCTTCTCCTGCTGTTTTTCGCCGTTCGTCTGGACTGGTTTCCCATGGGTGGATTTGTCGGTTACGAGTTTCAACACCTTATGCCCTGGCAGGTTTTTGCCAATGGCGAGGCCTTCCTCAGCATTTTGCTGCATTCCGTACTCCCCCTCATCTGTTACTTGGTGGGTAGTTTCGCTGTAACCACCCTGCTCATGAAAAACCATCTGCTCGACAACCTGGCGGCCGATTACATGCGGACGGCCGTGGCCAAGGGCTCGAGTTTCAAGGGGGCCGTTATCCGGCATGCCATGCGCAATTCCCTCATTCCCATTGCCACCACCTTCGGGCAGAACATCACCCTTTTCGTTTCGGGGTCATTTCTTATCGAGGCCCTCTTCGACATAAACGGGTTCGGATGGCTTGGGTTGGACTCCGTCTTTCAGCGCGATTACCCGGTGGTCATGGGCGTGGTGCTCTTATCCAGCGCCCTCCTGCTGCTCGGCAACATCATATCCGACATCCTGGTCGCTCTGGTCGATCCCCGGGTCAAATTCCAATGAGACCCGACTCCCATAACCCATCGGCCGCAACGGTTTCGGGCAGGAAGAGAATCCTGCTCAACCGGAAATTGGCCCTTTTGACCATGGTTCTTCTCAGTGGATTTCTGGGATGGAAGAGTCATTATTACGCCGGATTGGGCATTTTCATCATTCTGGCGTGGTTGGGTCGCCGTTTTCTCCACCTTCGGTGGGATCCCTCCACCCTGAAAAAATTCAAGCGCTTCCGGCGCCTGCGCCGGGGATATGTGTCCTTCCTGGTCATCGGGGTTTTGTGGTTCGCCTCCCTGTTCTCGGAATTGTTTATCAACGACCGGCCCCTGGCCCTATATTATGAGGGGCAACTCTCCTTTCCCACCTACGGACGGGTGGCCCTGGGAAGTGAATTCGGTCTTGCCGGACCCGAAGGTTTCGAGCCGGTGAGGTATCGCGACCTGGACAGACGATTCGAGCGGGAAAAGTCCGGTAACTGGGTCATCATGCCGATGGTGCCGTTCAATCCGAATGAGAACAATACCTTCCGAGGCGTTCTCAAACCCCAACCGCCCGGTTGGAGCAGCCAGCACTACCTGGGCACCGACCAAACCGGACGCGATATATTGGCCCGGCTGGTCTATGGTTTTCGCATCGCCATCTTTTTTGCACTCGCCTTCGTGGTCCTGACCTACCTTATCGGCATCTGCCTGGGCTGCCTCATGGGCTATTGGGGAGGAACGTTCGACCTGATTTTCCAACGCATGATCGAAATATGGTCCAACATTCCCTTTATCTACACCGTGATCATCATATTTTCGGTCGTTCCCACGGAATTTGATTTGGGCATTCGCATCGCCATCCTTTTGATCATCATGGTACTGTTTTCCTGGACCGGAATGACCTATTACATGCGCACCGCCACCCTCAAGGAGAAGGCTCGCGATTACGCCTCGGCCGCCATTGTAATGGGCGCCAGTTCGACCCGGGTCATCTTCAATCACATTTTGCCCAACACCATCTCCACCCTGGTGACGTTTATTCCCTTTACCATCAGCGGAGCCATTGCCGCGATAACCGCCCTGGACTTCCTGGGATACGGATTGCCCCCTCCCACTCCGAGCCTGGGGGAACTCCTCAAGCAGGGACGGGACAATGTCACCAATGCGCCCTGGATCGTGAGTTCGGCCTTTTGCGCCCTCACCTTTTTGCTCGTTCTCGTCACTTTCATCGGGGAAGGTATCCGAGAAGCCTTCGACCCAAAGAAATATACCCGTTATCGGTAGCGTTGTTAAAAAAATGAACCCACATCTACGCATCCTCAGTTGTTTACTTGCCGCTTTCGCCCTGTTGGGGGGATGCGGACCCAAAAGCGAGGAAGGCGCTGACCCAGCGTCATCCGCCGCGAGCAGGGATCCGGTCGAAATACCGGAGGAAATCCTCCAATACATGCAGACCAAGGTGTATTTGGGCCCGGACGTTTTCCAAGACCTGGAGGCCGGCAGGATCACCCAGGAGGAGGTCGATGAACGCGCCGCGGCCGGGGAGTTCCCCCCACTGTTTCGCTTCGCCACTCCCGATGACCTTCCCTCCAACCTTTCCTGGGAAAATGGCATGGACCTGCCCGACCTGGGGAGCCCGAAGGCCAAAAAGGGCGGAACCTTGTACGATTACATCCGCGACTTTCCCCGAACCCTTCGCACCGCCGGACCCGACGCCAGCACCTATTTCCGGGCCTACCTGCTGGACCACATGGCGCTCTCCCTGGGTTCCCGCCATCCCAACAGTACGGAGATAACCGAAAACGGATTTCGTTATTATCCCGAACTGGCCAAAGAGTGGGCCATTGACCGGGAAAGAAAGACGGGGTATTTTCGGCTGCATCCCGAGGCGACCTGGTCGGACGGGGTGCCCATCACGGCTAACGATTTTTTGTACACCCTGTATTTTTTTCAATCCGAGCACCTTCAGGACCCCTGGTACATCAACTACTTCAACCGGAACTTCGCCAATATCACCAAATACGACGACCACACCATTTCCATCTCCATCCCCGAAGCAAAACCCGACCTGACCACGCGCCTGCTCGGCTTCACCCCCCTGCCCCTGCATTACTACGGGGTACTGGATGAAGACTTTGTCGATACCTACCAATGGAAGTTCGCTCCCACCACCGGCCCCTACGTCATACACGAGAAAGACATCAACAAGGGCCGGTTTATCCGTTTGACCCGCAACAAGAACTGGTGGGCCCGGAACAACAAATACCTCAGAAACCGGTTTAATTTCGACGTCATCCATATCGGTGTCATCCGCGAAATCGACAAAGCCCTGGAGGCCTTCATCAAAGGTGAACTCGATATATTCAGCCTCAACCTCACTCCCCATTGGCACGATAAAGTGCCCCACGATCACGACGCCGTGGCCGGTGGATACATCCACAAATACACGTTTTACAACGATATTCCGAGACCCTCCTACGGCATCTGGATAAATATGGCGCAACCTATGGTCGCAGATCGAAATTTGAGAATCGGCCTCCACTACGCCTTCAACTGGAAGAAGGTGATCGAGGAATACAGCCGAGGAGACATGGTGCGCATGAATTCAAACAGCGAAGGATTTGGCTCCTTCGTAAATCCCCGTATCGAAGCCCGTGAATTCAACGTGGAAAAAGCCCTGCAACACTTCGCCGAGGCGGGCTTCAAGCAACGCAACGAAAAGGGAATTCTGGTCGATGATCAGGGGCGGGAATTATCCATTACCCTGACCTCCCCCTATCATACCGCCATGGATATCCTGACCATTCTGCAGGAAGAAGCGCGCCGGGCCGGGGTCGAAATAAACCTGGATATTCTCGATCTGACCGCGGGCTTCAAGAAGCTCGACGAAAAGAAGCATCAAATGGTTTTCGTCGGTTTCGGCACCTCCCCGGAAATGTATCCCCGCTATTTCGAATACTATCACTCCACCCAGGCCTACGATAGAGCCTTCCTTGCCGATGGTTCGGTCAATCCCGACCGCAAGACGAAACCGGACACCAATAACATACAAAGTTTCGCCGATCCGGAAGTAGACCGCCTCATCGAAAAATACCGGGGGTCGGAGGACGTCGAGGAAATGAGGGAAATTGCCCATCGGATTCAGCAAATCGTTTACAACGAGGGCTCTTTCATGCCCGCTTACGTGCGCCCCTTCCTCAGGGTCGGATCGTGGAGGTGGATCAAATGGCCCGAGGACTTCAACGTCCGGATTGCCGATCGCTACCAAACCTACTATCTCCATTGGATGGATGAGGAGGAAAGAAAGGCCACCCTCGCGGCCAGACGATCGGGTGAAACCTTCCCGCCGGTCATCGAAGTCTTCGACCAGTACAATATCTATAAGGATACACCCTGAGGGGTAGGCTTGGCTCCGGCGGATTCAACTTGCACCATGACCTCACGGGACGACAGTGACATCCTCCTCGTGCGAGACCTGGTCACCGCCTTCGACACGGATGAAGGGCAGTTGACTGCGGTGGATGGCGTTTCCTTCAGAGTGAAAAGAGGCAAAACCCTGGGTATTGTGGGAGAGTCGGGGTGTGGGAAGAGTGTTACGGCCTTATCCATAATGCGTTTATTGCCCTACCCGATGGGAAAGATCCTGAACGGGGAAGTCCTGTTCGAGGGCCGGGATCTGGTCGCCGCGCCAGCCGATGCGCTATACCGAATCCGCGGGGCCGGGATCGGCATGATTTTTCAGGAACCCATGACCGCGCTCAATCCGGTGCACCGCATCGGCGAACAACTGAGCGAAGTCTACCAGCTTCACCACAAATCCATTTCCCGGAAGGAGGCCTGGGATCGCTCCGTCGACATGCTGTCCAAGGTTGGCATTCCTTCCCCGGAAATTCGAGTAGGGGAATATCCCCACCAACTATCGGGCGGTATGCGGCAGCGGGTGGTTATCGCCATGGCCCTGGCCCTCGAGCCCAAACTGGTGATCGCCGACGAACCCACCACCGCCCTCGACGTCACCATTCAGGCCCAGATCCTGGAGCTGATGCAATCGCTGCAGCGCCGGATGCGCATGTCCATCATCATGATCACCCACAACCTGGGGGTAATCGCGGAAACCTGTGACGAGGTGGTGGTGATGTACGCGGGCCGCATCGTGGAAATGGGCTCCGTTTATCAAATTTTTGAAAATCCCCAACACCTCTACACCTGTGGCCTGCTCAATTCCATACCTCGTTTGGAGAATCCCCGCAAGAGCCGGATGCAAACCATCCGAGGCTTTGTTCCCGGTTTGCGCGAGCTGCCCGTAGGAGCCCGGTTTGCCCCAAGGTCCCCGCACCCCGAAGCCAGGTCCTACGTGGATTCCGACCGTTACAGAACCGTCCGCCCCGATCTCGTGGAAATTGAAGACGGCCACTGGGTCGAAGACGAACCCTGCGTCCGGGTTTTCTGAGGATAAATCCACCATGGTCGAACCAATGCCAAATACCGAGGCGGCACGCCCCCTCCCTCAAGGCGCTTCCAACGCTCCGCTCCTGGAAATCAAAAATCTGAAGATGCACTTTCCGGTCAAGGGAGGCGTCCTCATGCGGGCCAAAAAGGTTTGCAAGGCGGTGGACGACGTCTCCCTCTCCATCCAACCGGGTGAAACCCTCGGTTTGGTGGGCGAATCGGGATGTGGCAAATCCACCTTGGGCAATTGCGTGGTCCGATTGAACCATCCCACGGCCGGATCCGTCAATTTTAACGGTATCGAGCTGACCCGACTTTCCCGCAAGGCCTTGAAGCCCTATCGAAAGGATATTCAGATGATCTTTCAGGATCCGGCCGAATCGCTCAATGCCCGGCATTCCGTACGAGAAATATTGGAGGAGCCCTTCATCCTGCACCATATCGGGGAGGCCGACTTCCGCAGAAAAAAAGTCCATGAATTGTTGGAAAAAGTCGGTTTGCCCTCAAGCGCGGCGGATAGATTCCCTTTCGAATTTTCCGGGGGGCAACGCCAACGCATCGGGATCGCCCGGGCCATAGCCCTTAATCCCAAACTGATAATTTGCGACGAACCGGTTTCGGCTTTGGACGTGTCGGTGCAAAGCCAGGTTTTGAACCTGTTGCTGGACCTGCAAAAGTCCATGGACCTTTCCTACCTCTTCATTGCCCACGACTTGGCCGTAGTGAAACACATCTCCGATCGCATCGCCATCATGTACCTCGGCAAAATCGTAGAATCCGGCCCGGCCGACTCCATTTACCGCCATCCTTATCACGCCTACACCAAAGCCCTGATTTCCGCCATCCCCATTCCCGACCCCCGAAAAAAGAGTGAACGGATCATTCTCAAAGGGGACGTTCCCTCCCCCATCGATCCGCCAGTCGGTTGCGCCTTTGCCCGCCGCAGTTGGATGCCCTGCACCGAAGCGGAAGCCCGTCAGCCGGGCGTTTTCAAGGAAGTCCGACCTGGACATTGGGTGGAACTACATCCAGCCACCGTGGAAAATTACAAGGATTTCCTCTGACTGCGATGCCCGCCGGGGTCATTCCTTGCAACCTTGACCATGCTTGCGAAGTCAACCGATTCAAGCCGGGAAGGACTCTCGCAAAGGACGCAAAGGACGCAAAGGTATCCGGCCTCGCCGGAACTGGAGTTAAATATTACAACGCTTCGCTTGATACCTGCGGCAACAGGAAATAAGAAAATAGCCAAAAAACACAAAATTCTTAATTCTTAATTGGCGCCTCCGGCGCCTCTCTTCCTTCATGAAAGAAATCGCCCGTTCCGCTACCGCTGAAGCTATTGCAACCTTCTTTTTCGTCTTTATGGCGGGCGGTTCCATCATTGTAGATCAAATGACCGGCACCGGGATGGTCAGCATAGCCATGGTCAATGGATTGGCACTCTCCGTAGCGATTACCGCCACCATGAACATATCCGGCGGACACCTGAACCCCGCCGTGACCATCGCCTTTCTCATGGCCGGTAAGATAGAAATGGCCAAAGCGGGCGCCTACATCCTGGCCCAATTGGTCGGCGCGGCCGCGGCCGGATTCCTCCTATCGGTCTTCTTCCCGACAGAAGCAGGGATGGCCGTTCATCTCGGAACCCCCGCTCTGGGGGAAGGGGTTTCCCTCACCAATGGCCTGGGCGCCGAAATCGTAACAACCATTTTCCTCATGTTGGCCATAGTAGGAACAATGGCCGGGAGAAAAGCCCCCGCCGGACTCGGAGGATTCGGGGTGGGCCTCACCGCCGGCCTTATCATTCTCGCCACCGGACCTTTGACCGGGGCAGCCATGAATCCGGCCCGCCATTTCGGCACCGCCCTGGCTTCAGGGCATTTCGACAACATGTGGATCTACTGGTTGGGGCCGATAATCGGCGCCGGGGTGGGCCTCAACCTCCTGCTCCGGGTATTGAGTCCCAAAAACCGGGGATAGCCCGTAAAAAATGAATTAACCACAGAGAGCACAGAGAGGGAGAGGAGACTCTCGCAAAGCACGCAAAGGTATCCGGCTTTGCCGGAACAGGAGTTAAATAAAGCAACGCTTCACTTGATGCCTTCCGCCTACGCCCAAGGCTGCGGCGTGACAGGCCGGCAACAGGAAAAAATAGCCACAAAACGCACAAAAAACACAAAATTCCTAATTCCTAATTACTAACTGGCGCGCTTCAGCGCGCCTCTCTGGGCTCTCTGTGTCCTCTGTGGTTTTTTCCCTTCTCCCCTTTTCAGCCTTCATCCTTTTCTCAGCGCCATTCAAAGCTTGACCCCTTCCTCCGCCCTTTTATCAACGGCACCATGCCAACCGATGATCCAGTGTGGTCCCAACTCCGCAAAGAAGCGGAAGAAACCGCGGCCCGGGAAAAGCTGCTCTCCAGTTTCCTGGAAGAGGTTATTTTGAGTCAGGCCTCCCTGGAAAGGGCCATCAGCTTTCATCTCGCTCAAAAACTGGGTTGCCAGAATATCCCCTCCATCACGCTGTTTGACCTGTTTTGGCAAATCGCTCAATCCCAGAAAAATTTTCAGGCCGCCATCCGGGCCGACTTGGGAGCGATTTCCGACCGGGACCCGGCCTCCGACGGCATTTTGGCCCCCTTTCTCTTTTTCAAGGGGTACCATTCGCTTACGGCCTACCGCTTCGGTCACTCCATCTGGAAATCCAACCGCCGTAGCCTGGCCCGTTACCTGCAAAGCCTGATTTCCGAACAGTGGGGAGTGGACATTCATCCCGCCGCCAGATTGGGCCGGGGCATCCTGATCGACCATGCCACCAGTCTGGTCATCGGCGAGACCGCCGAGGTAGGCAACAACGTATCCATACTCCACGATGTGACCCTTGGTGGAACGGGGAAGGAAAAGGGCGACCGCCACCCCAAAGTCGGACACGGTGTGCTCATCGGAGCCGGGGCCAAGATCCTGGGCAACGTCAATATCGGAACGGGCGCAAAAATAGGCGCCGGCAGCGTAGTGCTCATCGATGTGCCCAGTCACTGTTCCGCAGCCGGGGTTCCCGCCCGGATCATCGGAAAATGCAAAGTCGATCAACCCGCCCTGAGCATGGACCACCACTTGCCCGATCCCACAATTTGACCGCCACGGTCATGCCCTCGCCAAGGCACAAAGGCGGAAGCGCCTGACGGCGCCATCACGCAAGGTTCATCGGGTTGACGTCGAACACGTCCAGAACATCTTCGCTCATGGGGAAGTCCTGGCGAAGCGACTGCAACACCGGCATGGTCCTGGAAACGTTGTTTGTAAAATACCAGACTTGGTAACGGTAGTAGTCCTTGATTTTTTCGATGGGAGCCGGAATCGGACCGCGAATTTCAACCCAACCCATGTCGGCCTCTTCCACGTGCCTGACCCACCGCTCCGCAAAAAATTCCACCTTTTCCGGATTCAGGCCCCGAAACAGGTGGTGGATGAGGTTTCGGTAGGGAGGATAATTGTGCTCCTTGCGGAGGGCTAGTTCCTCCTCCAGGAATCCATCGAAATCCTCCCGGCGGGCAAATTGGATGGGCCCCACATAGGGGGTGAAGGATTGAACCAGAACTTCCCCCGAAAGATCCCCCCTCCCGGCCCGGCCGGCCACTTGCACGAGCAGTTGGAAGGTTCGCTCGTGCGCCCTGAAGTCGGGCATGTGCAACGATATATCCGCATCGACGATACCCACCAGGGTGACGTTGGGAAAGTCCAAACCCTTGGCAATCATTTGAGTGCCCACCAGGATATCGATTCTGCCGCGGCGGAAATCGCTGAGAATTTTACGAAACAGGTTTTTCTTGGTCATGGTATCGGCATCGATCCGGACCACGGTGGCCCGCGGCAGGATCTGCTTCACGATCTCCTCCACCTTTTGGGTTCCCGTACCCTTCCATTTGATTTTTGCCGACCCGCATGACGGACAACGGTAAGGAGCCGGCTCCTCCTCGCCGCACAAATGGCAAATCAGCTTGTCCGCCTTGCGGTGAAAGGTAAGGGGTATGCTGCAATGCTGGCAATAGGCCACCCAACCACATTCCGGGCAGATCATGCTGCGCGAGTAGCCGCGGCGATTCAGGAACAAGATGGACTGTTCCCCTTTTTCCACTCGATCGCGCAACATCGCAACCAGGGACCGCGATAAGGTTACGGCGCTACGTTTGCTGATGTACTCCTGCCGCATGTCGACTACGTGAACCGTCGGCATGCGACGATTGTCCACCCGGTTGAAGAGCCGATCACACACATATTTTTTCGTGGAAACGTTATAAAGCGATTCCAGGGAAGGAGTGGCGGTTCCAAGAACGCAGACCGCGTCGTTCAATTTGGCCCGGTATACCGCCACGTCGCGGGCGTGATAGCGAGGCGTCTCCTCCTGTTTGTAGGCCGGTTCGTGCTCCTCATCCACAATGATGAGCCCCAGGTTGCGCAAAGGGGCGAACAAAGCCGACCGCGCCCCCACCACGACCCGGGTCTCGCCCGAGGCCAGGCTGGTCCAGGCATCCAACCGCTCCCCATCGCTCAAATGGCTGTGCCAGACAACCGTTTTGAAATTGAACCGGTTGAGCCGGGCCCTGAGCCGTCCGACCGTTTGTGGAGTAAGGGCCACCTCCGGCACCAGAAAAATCACCGATTTGCCCGCCCGGATAACCGGCTGTATGGCCCGCAAATACACCTCGGTCTTTCCCGACCCCGTCACCCCGTGGAGAAGGTGGACCTTGAATTTCCCGTCTCTGAGGCTGAGGCCGATGGAATCGACGCAGCGCCTCTGCTCCTCCGTCAATTGAAACTCCTGGTCCCGGGCCTGCTCAGCCTCGCCGAATTCATCGGCGTAGGCGACCCGTTCAATCGCCTCCAACACCTCCCGGACCAATCCTTTTTTTACCAAACCATCCAAAACGGAAAGGCTCACCTTGAGGCGTTTTGCCACCAGGCTTTTCTTGAGCGGCCTGACCTGATCGCCCAAAAACCGGTAGGCCAGGGCCTGTTTGGGCGCCCTCTTCCCCATGCCTTCCCATGCTTCCTGTGAGAATTTCCCGGCTAAAATCAACCGCTTTTCCAGTTTTCGGCTCATTCCCCTCCTCACCACGGCGGGGATGAAGGTTTCGAGCAACCGCTCGAAGCCCGCCCCGTAATAATCGCGCATCCAATACATCAACTTGGCCGAATCCCCGGTCAAAGCCGGGTGTTCCATGACCAAATCGTTTATGTTCTTAAGTTTCTCCGGAGCCAGTTGCCCCTTTTCCGGAAGGTCCATTACGACCCCCAACTCCTGTCGGTTACGAAGGGGAATGCGCACCAGACACCCTCGCCTCAATTTCTCCCGCAAAACCGCCGGAACCCGGTATTCGAGCAATTTTTCAAGCCCCCCTATGGGTAGAACGAGGGCGATTTTTGGCGTCCTTGGCATAATAAGTGGCAATTCCCCAAACATCCAACATTGACGCGAGCCAGTTTGTCGCCTCTAATCTTCGAGTCTAGGCAAATTCATCCATCCCCCGTCGCTACTGTGGCCGTCGTATCCGGAAGAGAAAGTTTCAAATCCCGCCTGGCCAATCTGGGACTGCGCGTAACCAGCCAGAGGATGGCCATTTTTCGTGCCGCCCGGCAAACCCATGAGCATTTCACGGCGGAGGAACTTCTGGAGCATTCCCGCAGGATCGACCACACGGTCAGCCGTGCCACCGTCTACCGCACCTTGCCCATACTCACGGAAAGCCGGGTAGTGCGGGAAGTCGATATCGGGAAAAGTTACAAGTTTTACTGCCCCGCCCACGAGGAGGAGCCATCCCAGGCCCAGGTGATTTGCACGGATTGCGACAAGATCTTCGAGATGGACGCCCCTTTTCTGGAGTGGTACGGACAATCCGTGGCCCAAAAACTGGGCCTTTCAGTGGAAGATCAGCGGCTTCAGGTCAGCGCCTCCTGCGAGCGCTTGAAGACCGAGGGTTGTTGCGAGAATTGCGTGAACCATGAGCGATCAGCATAATTTTGAAATCTCCTTTTACGAAAGTATCCTGAGGAAGGATCCCAAATTTGTCGAAGTCATCGAACTCCTGGGTGGGCTCTACACCCGCGCCGGGCGTATCGACGACGGCCTGAAAATGGACCGGAAACTGGTCCGGTTGAGGCCCAGAAATCCGTTGGTTCATTACAATCTGGCCTGTAGCCTGGCCCTTAAGCGCCGCTTGAAGGACGCATTGACGGTGCTGGCCAAAGCCGTGGAACTCGGATACCGGGACATCGAGTGGGTCCAGGAAGATCCGGACCTGGAAAACCTGCGCAGTCACCCTTCCTACCATCGTTTGCTGGAGGATCTGAATGCAAAATTGCAGGAAAGTTAGCAAACTTCAGACTTCCAAAGCACCCATCGAAGTTCAATAACGTTGCGCCAGTTTCCTGAAGGTTTAACCCTGGAGGATTGATTTGAGTCATCCCATGCCCGAAACGCTTGCATACGATCCCCTGGTAGTTTCCTCCATCGATTTCGAGGAGGAACCCCTCACCCTTATTCAAGAGGAAATCCTGCAACTGAAAAAAGAACGCAACGCCATCATCCTGGCCCATAATTACCAGATAGATCCCATCCAGCGCATCGCCGACTACGTGGGGGATTCCCTCGGGTTATCCTACCAGGCGGCAAAAGCGGATGCCGATGTCATCCTGTTTTGCGGGGTTCACTTCATGGCGGAAACCGCAAAAATCGTCAATCCGGATAAAACCGTGGTCCTTCCCGACCTCAAAGCCGGTTGCTCCCTGGCCGATTCCTGTCCCGCCCCGAAGCTCCAGGCCTACAAGGAGGCCCATCCCGATACCTACGTGGTGGCGTATATCAATTGCTCCGCCGCTGTAAAAGCCATCAGCGACGTCATCTGTACCAGCGGAAACGCCGTCCAAATCGTGCAACGCGTTCCGGAGGACAAGGAAATCCTGTTTGTCCCGGACCAGAACCTGGGTCAATGGGTAGCCAAACTGACCGGACGGCGGCTCAAGCTATGGCCGGGGAGTTGTTACGCCCACGTCTTGTTCACGGTTCAGTCTCTGGAACGGCTCCGGGCCCAATTTCCGGCGGCCCCCATAGTGGCCCATCCGGAGTGCGTGGAAACGGTGCGCGACATGGCCGATGAAGTCTGCAGCACCGAGAAAATGTTGGGCTTTTGCCGCAGCCACCCTTCCCGGGACATCATCGTCGTCACCGAAACCGGCATGCTCAATCGCCTCCGCCGGGAAATCCCCGGAAAACGCTTTATCGCCGGGCCCACCGACACCTGCGCCTGCAACGATTGCCGGTTTATGAAAATGAATACCGTAGAAAAAATGCGGGATGCCCTGGCCAACCTGTCCCCGGTAATCGAGCTCGAGGAATCGGTCCGCCAAAATGCTTTCCGGCCCATAAAACGCATGCTCGATTGGAGCAACTAGCCAACTCCCGATGCTGGATGTTCGATGCTGGTTCGCCCTCCCGGCGCTTCCCCATTATCTCTCGCCAAGCAACTGTGTCACGAAGCAAGGCTTAATTGATGATTTTTCATAAGGATGTGGAGGTGGATGAGCAACTTCCTCATCGCCGCAACAATGGCGCATTTGTAGGGTTTGCCTTTGGCTTTTAATCTTTCCACAT
>JAJDZZ010000013.1 GCA_022824405.1 Opitutales bacterium | reverse complement strand
AATTCCTCATTGGCGCCGAAGGCGCCTATCCCGCCACCTTCCGCATGGTGGTTTTCAGGGTTTTGGCCGAGGCCTGCAAACCCTGTTCTTCCTTGGGCCATAATGCGATCTGCCGGTGGGACATTACCCCTCCCCGTCCCACCAGAGTGGGGACACTGAGCGAAATGTCCCTAATGCCGTAGCATCCCTGTTGTGGGGATGACACCGGTAGCAATTGCCGTTTATCCAACGCGATAGCATGTACGACCTCGGCAATGGCAATACCGACCGCCCAACCGGCGCCTCCCTTGCGGCGGATCACTTCCGCGCCGCTACCTTTGGTGCGTCGAAATATTTTGTTTTGAAAGGCCACGTCGCATCCCTTTATTCCAGCCAAGGGCAACCCGCCAACCGCGGCGCTCGACCAGATGGGAACCATGGAATCCCCATGCTCGCCCAAAATGAGGGCGCTCACCTGGGTGGCCGGATATTGCAACGCCTCGGCAATGAGAGATCGGAAACGAATGGTATCCAACATGGTGCCCAACCCGAAGACATGCCCCCGGGGCAAGTCGAGAAAAGCAGCCGCCAGACTGGTTAGAATGTCCACCGGGTTGGATACGACGAAAACCGTGGCGCTATCCTTGTGACCCTGCCTCTTCAGAGTATCCAATATCTGGGAAAACAGGGTTACGTTCCGGTTGATGAGATCGAGCCGGGATTCGTCCGGTTGGCGCCTCAAACCTGCCGTAACGATAAACATGTCGCTGTCTGCGGCGCGCTCATAGTCCCCCGCGTAAATGCGTTGCCCTCCGAGGCTGGACGTGCCGTGGAGCAGGTCGAGCGCTTCGCCCTCCGCCAGTTCGGTATCGACGTCCAGCAATTGAATTTCCGAGACGATTCCGCCACATTGCAGGGCAAAAGCCGCATTGGACCCTACGCGGCCTCCGCCGCCTATGATAGTTACTTTCATGAGTTCGATAATTTTTCCATCACCACGTCGGTGATTTGTTGAATAAGGGTTTCGACCTCCTCATCGCCAACCGGCCCGGCCTCCTCGGAAAGAGCCTCACAGGAACATGCCTGTGGTTGCGGGGCGGTGGACAGCGCCAGGTCGCTCGTGTCGCAAAGTTCACATTCTCTGAAATCATCCATCCGGTAATCGGGCATTCCCAGGTCCTTGCGGATTTTTATGAGGTCCTTCAATTTGTCCGGACCGTATTGTTTCGGCCCGTCCCCCAATTGCTGGGCGATGACGAAGGTGTGACACACGGCATCGGTGTTTTCCATTTTCCAGAAGGCCTCCTCCACGTCCTTGCCCCAGGTAATAACCCCATGGTTGGCCATGAGAATGGACTGGTGTTTCTCAGCCAGTTTACCCACCGATTCCGCCACCTCAAGGGTGCCGGGAGTTTCATAGGGGGCCAGGCCGATTTCGCCCAGGAACACCTCCGACTCGGGTATCAAACAGGATGGGGGCACCACATTGGCCACGGCAAAGGCGGTGCCGTATATGGGATGGGCATGCACGCAGGATTTGGCCTGGGGCACCCGCTTGAGGATACCGAGGTGAGTTTTCACCTCCGAGGTGCTGGGACGAGTCCCGGCTACCTGCGCGCCCTCCAGGTCGACCATGCAAATGTCGTCCACCGTCATGAAACCCTTGGAAATAAGGGTCGGGGTGCAGAGCACCAGGTTATCCCCCACCCGAATGGTGATATTGCCGCCATTGCCATCCACGTAACCCCGGCCCCAAATGCGTTTGCCGATGCTGACCATGCGCTCCTTCAGTTGTTGGATCTCGGGAGAATAAAAGAAACGCTTGAGCTCGCCGGGAGTCTTCGGATCGTGGCCGGGCGTCCAGTTATACTCCGCTGCGGGAAGCACCGGCTCATGGATCCTTACCGGCTCTTTCTCGACCGGCTGGACCGAGGATCGCCTGGTTGGTTTCCTGGAAGCGATCCTTTCCCGGCGCAGGATATCCATAGCCATGGGGGTAAACCGGGCATCCGATGGAAGTTCCTCAAGGTTTTTGCCCTTGCTCAGAAGGGATTCAAGGTCCTTTGCGGTGTAAACCTTGCTCATCAAAATAGCGGGTTGAAATGGATTCGGTCGAGGATGGCCACGTTTATGGCGTCGAGGGGTATGGCATGTTCGAAGGGTTGGGTAGCCTCACTACCCTCCACGTACAGGATATCTTCCCCTACTCCCGCGCCCAGGTCGTCGTAGACCACCGGGGTCCAAGCGCGGGAAACCCCCGAAGGGTTCTTCCCCGTGAGTTCATCCGGCCCCTGGGGGCTCAAGACGAGCCACCGTGCCCCTTTGAAAGCCGGGGCAGCCTGACTCAGGGTGACGTTACCGATGACTTTGGCGGGTTTCATGAATTGGAATCGACGATACCGATTATCTCGTTGCGGATGGGGGAAGTGTCGTCCCCGGTCGTTTTTTGCGAAAACCGACCGTCGGTAGTGATAAAAACCTTGGCGTGGAGGCCCGAACCGATCGGATCGATAGCGGCAATGGGAAAGCCGACTTGCCTATCCTTTTCATCGATGGGTGTGCAGAGGACAATCTTTTGCCCGGCCAGGCTCGGGTGGCTGACGGTCGTAGTTGCATGCCCTTCTACCCTTGCGAGAATCATGAGACGATGTTCAACTGATCGACCAGCGCGCAGCGGCGAAAACGGGTAAAGGTTTTTGGGGTGGTGATGCCTTCGCCGGTTGCGGTGGCAACGGAAAAACTCATGTATCCTTCGCCTCCCATGCCGAGACCGGCTATGCAGGGTCCATTCTTAACGTATATGGTGGTATCCATCACCTGCCCCATGCGGGTCATGTTGGCCACGTTCATGGTGTGAATCATGGCCGAATGCTTGTATCCATGCTCGGATTTATGGGCTCGGCGAACCGCTTCATCGAAGCTTTTGCAACGGATTATCGGCAGGAGCGGCGTCATCTGCTCCTCCATCACGAAGAGATCGTCTTCCGCCGTTTCCGCAATCAACAACTCCGTCCCACTGTCGATGGACACACCGGCCACGGAAGCCAATTCAGATGGGTCGGCGCCAATGAATTCGCGATTTACCGCCGGATGAGAACAGCCGCCATCGCCTTCCCTGAAAGTAAAAAACTCCTTCCGGATCCGTTCCAACTGTCTGCCGTCGATAACCTTTGCCCCGGCCCGCTGCAGGGACTGCATCAACTTGTCGAATGCGTCCCCCACGGTGAAAACCTGCTTCTCTCCGATACAAAGCAAGTTGTTGTCGTAACTGCCTCCCAGGACGATATCGCGCGCCGCCCGGTCGAAATCCAGGGCCGGACAATCGTCCACCACCACGGGTGGATTTCCCGGTCCGGCACAAATGGCTCGCTTGCCCGTTTTCAGCGCCGCAGCAACAACACCCGGTCCCCCCGTAATGCAAAGCAGGGTTACTTCCGGCGCGGCGCTGAGCTCGTTGAAGGTCTCCAGGCTCGGCTTCTCCATGATGCATACCAAATTCTCAATGCCCAACTCGGCCTTAATGGCCTGGTTGATTTCCTTCACCGCGATGGCTGCGCACGCCGCGCCCCCGGGGTGCGGGTTGATCACCATCGCGTTGCCCGCCGCTACCATGTTGATGATGTTACCGGCAATGGTCGGTATCGAATGCGTTACCGGAGTGATGGCCAGGATCACTCCCCAGGGAGCGTTTTCCTCCATGGTAATGCCATTGTCGCCACTCAAACCCAGGGGCAGGAGTGACTCGACCCCCAACACGCCCTTTATGCCCTGAAGCTTTTCAATCTTGTGATCGAGACGCCCTATCTTCGTCTCTTCAAACTCGATTTTACCCCATTCCCGGGCCTTGTCCCAGCAAAGGGTTTTGACGATTTCCACCACCTTGGCACGCCCACCCCAACCTTTGGTTTTGAGTTGCTCGAAAGCGACCTGCGCGGCTTTCGCCGCCCGGCCCGCATCCCGGAAAATGCCAAACCGGCCCGCCCTAGAACAAGCCTTGGGCCGCGTGGACGGCACAACTCGGGCCGTCTTCACCGAACCGGATGGCAACTTTCCCAAAACCTCCACCACCACGTCCCGAATCATCGCTTCCGTCAATCCTCCTGAATGGCTCATGCAGTCCCCTTTCCCTTAATCAGTGGTTAGTGGAGAGTGGAAAGATCCCGGGAACTTAGCCTCCAAGCACTCGCAGCGTAATGCCGCTCCTACAACTATGCCGTAGTCCATTCCAAATTCCTCATTCATTCTTCCTTCAGCCTTCAGCCTTCTTCCTTTCCCCCGGATTTGCTCCCGCCATGGCGCCAAGATCGCCAAGTGCTTCTTCAGCAATCTATTTACGGTTCGAGCAATGCCGTTCTTTATCATCGATTTTGCAATATTTTGCAGATAATCTCTACTTTGTGCCTTTGTGCCTTTGTGCCTTTGTGCCTTTGTGCCTTTGTGCCTTTGTGCCTTTGTGCCTATGCCGGGTAGGTATTGGCGCCCTGTATGGCCACGGTATCGACAATTCCGACGATGGCCGCATCGGCCGGAACCGACCTCAATCCGGCCGCTTGCCGGGCTGAGCTTCCCTGCGCAAACATGACCAACTCCCCTTCTCCCGCACCCACCGTATCCACCGCCACGATGGTATTCACCCCCGGCTTGAACCGGCTGGTATTGTCCGGATCGATGAGCATGGGCCGCACCATGAGCAGCTTGCGCCCCTGCATGCTGTCATCCTTCTTGGTGGCCACCACGGATCCAATAACTTTCCCCAGATACATGGGACCTATTTGGATGAGGACTTCGTTGCCGGATTGGACGGAAGCACAATGTCGGTTTCGTCGTGAGGCCGGGCAATGACGTGGGCGCTGATGACATCGCCATGGCGCGTCGCCGCGTCGGCGCCCGCTTCGATGGCCGCCTTGACCGCCGCAACGTCTCCCGTCACTACCGCGCTGACCAGAGCGCTGCCCACCCCTTTCATGGGTCCGCCGAGTTGGACGTTGGCCGCCTTAAGCATCGCGTCAACGCCTTGAACAAGGGCCGTGAGACCCCTGGTTTCCAGTATTCCAATTGCTTGTTTTGCCATATTTTTCTTTGGTTAAAATTTAGAAGTTAAACGTTAAATTGCTGTGGACGTGAATTCCTTGCCTTATCTGGCCAAACGTCCCTCATTCATATAATCTTTGTGCCTTTGTGCCTTTGTGCCTTTGTGCCTTTGTGCCTTTGTGCCTTTCCATTCCTAATTCCTAATTGGCGCTCCTGGCGCCTTTGCGCCTTCTTGCCTTCTCAATTTGCGATACACCTCCCGCGCGACTACCAACTCCTCATTGGCGGGTATGACCAATGCCTTGAAGGTTGAATCGTCCGTGCTGATATATCCTTCCCTGCCCGATCGCAGGGATGCGTTGCGTTCATTATCGATGCGCAATCCAAAACTTTCCAGGCCGGCACAAACTTTTGCCCTGATCTCGGGGTGGTTCTCCCCGATGCCCGCCGTAAAACAAATGGCATCGGCCCCGCCCATCTTGAAAAAGAACGATCCGGCCCAATGGCGTATGCTGTCGACCAGAAAATCGAGGGCGAATTGGGCTTTGCCGTCGCCACTCGCCGCTGCCTTCCGAATGTCGCGAATGTCATTGCTGACCTCGGACAATCCGAGCAAACCACTTTGGCTGGCGAGCTGTTTTTCGGCCTCTTCCACCGACAGCCCCAAGGCTTTGCAGGCGTAGGGAACGGCCATGGCATCCAAATCCCCCACCCGATTGTTCTGGGGAAGCCCACTTTGCGGGCTGAACCCCATGCTGACGCCCATGGCAACCCCATCCTTGATGCTGGCCACCGAACTGCTTCCGCCCAGATGACAGGAGATTACCCGCAGCGACCTACCCGTCCAATGGCCCGGACCGTCCACGTATAGGCGGCGCGTACGCTCTGCCAGGGCTTCTTCCGAAAGCAATTCCGCCGACCGTTCCGCAACGTATTTGTGGCTGGCTCCATGAAAACCGTAACGGCGAATACCGATATCGCGCCAACTCCTGGGCACGGCATACTCGCGGGCCGCCGGCTCCACCCATTGATAAAATGCCGTCTCAAACAAAGCCACCCGCCGGGCCTGGGGCAAGGCATCGCGAAAACAACGAATTCCCTCCGCATAAGCCGGATTATGGGCCGGAGCGACGTCATCAAACCCATGCAGAGCTTCCAGAACCCGGTCGTCCGCTTCAACGCATCCACTCAGACCCCTGCCCAATACGGTCTTGAACCCAACCGCTTCGATTTCCTCCTTCGCGGCCACGTGCCCATCGTTTTGCAGGGTTTCCAACATCGATTCGATACAAGGGGTAAATTCCTCCACCCGTTCAAATCCCCCCTCCGCCAACAATGTCGCCCCTGCCTCGTCCAGGTCGAACAGGCGGTACTTGAAGGAGGTCGACCCCAAATTGGCGATGAGGATTTTCACGGCCCGGTGCCAGGTGGAATAAGCCTTTGCCAGTTGCCAACCCTCAGTTTACCCAATTGCCCAGTTTGCTCAGGTCATCGTGAGGACGCGGTATGACCTGAACGGCCAACACTTCGCCGATCTGGTTCCCGGCATCGGCGCCAGCCTCTATCCCGGCCTTGACGGCGGCGACGTCGCCCTCGAAAAATCCGGTGACGTAGCCAGCGCCAATTTTCGTCCAGCCCGTCATTTTGACATCGGCGGCTTTCAGGGTCGTATCGCTCGCCTCCAGGAGACTTATCAGACCCTTGCACTCGATCATTCCTATTGCTTTCTTAGCCATTTCCAACTCCTCTTTCTAAGGTTTATTCGCTAAAAGTTTTCCAGCAGGTCTTCGTGCGGCCGCGCCAAAACGTGCGAAGCCACCAGTTCACCCACCCGGTCGGCCGCTGCCGAGCCGGCATCCACTGCCGCCTTCACACTGCCAACGTCGCCTTTGACCAAGACCGTGAGAAAGCCGCCGCCAATGGGGATCTGTTTGACCAGATCGACCGAAGCGGCTTTGACCATGGCGTCACTTGCCTCGATGGAGCCCGTGAAGCCCTTGGTTTCCACCATTCCTATTGATTCATTCATGGTAATTGAGGTTTTTCGATTTTCAGATTTTCGTATTTATTTTAAAAAAATGCCTATTCGATCAGTTCACAGGGCGTCTCCGGACCCAAGCCGCAGGCGTTGGCCTCGTCCGTATCCAGATGCACCTCCAGTTTGAAAGAGGGATCGACCCGGACCATTATCCGGTCAAAGGTAAGCCCGGTCCTTCCCTTGATGCGCAGTCGCATGTAAGATTTGTTTTCCACACCGTAATGGGTCGCATCCTCCGGAGCCATGTGCACGTGCGGGGCGGCTCGAATGACCCCCTCCTTCATCTCCAGAAACCCTGCCGGCCCCATCAACATGCAACCGGGGGTGCCGGCAATATCGCCGGAATTTCGTACGGGAACTTCAAATCCCAGCGATATGGCATCCGTAAAGGAAATTTCGACCTGGTTGATATCCCGGCAGGGCCCTAAAATCCGCAAATTGGAAATTACCCGGCTGCGAGGTCCGATCAGGGTGACAACTTCCTCCGCGGCAAATTGCCCTTCCTGGTAAAGCCACTTCATCGGGGTTAGTTCCCGGCCCGGCCCGAACAGGACCTCCACTGCATCCTGACGCAAATGACAATGCCGAGCGCTTATGTTGACCACCAATGGATTGGGCGCTCCAGCCGATTCGGGAGCAAACCGACCCAGGCGCTTCAGAACCGACTTCCGCACCAACTCCTCAATGACCGCTCTATCCATTAACCCTGTCATTCAATCATTATTTTCTTGACAATTATGACAGTTATTGCCCAAGTCAATTCAAAATCTGTCAAAATTTTAATAAAATCTTTTAATATCTTCCAAAACCCTGCCTGAAGCATGCTGTCCGAACGGCGACAGAAGTTGATTGAGGACTATCTCAATGAAGTGGAATTTGCTTCCCTGGAGGAGCTATCGGAGAAATTGGATGTCTCCATTTCCACCATTCGAAGGGATTTGACCCGGATCGAAGCAGGGGGCCGGATCCGCCGAACCCACGGTGGGGCCCGGCTGGTGGAGCAGAAAAAGGAGGAATATAGTTTCTCCTCACGTCAGCAAGTGGAGAGCGACAGCAAGGACGCGGTCGGGGCCGTCTGCGCGGACCTGATCGGCCCCGGACAAAATTTGTTCATGGACGGGGGATCCACGGTGTTTGCGGTGGCCCGTTACCTGGAACGGAAAAGCCCTCACATTGTAACCAATTGCCTGGCCATCGCCAGCCTCTATGCGGGTAATCCGGAGATCGAAGTGATCGTAACGGGAGGCGTGGTTTACCCGCGTCTGCAAGTGCTGGTGGGTGACTTGGCAGTCCATGCTTACCGGTCTCTGAGCGCGGATATCGCCATCATGGGAGGCGGAGGGGCCAATGAGAACGGTATCATGAACTCGCACCTGCTATTGATCGAAATTCAGAGAGCCATGATAGCTTCGGCCCAGCGGGTAATTTTCTGCCTGGACCACACCAAGATCGGACGGCGGTCCTTTACCTCCCTCTGCAAATGGGATGCGGTGGATATTCTCGTGACCGACAGAGGCGCTCCCAAGGAACTCCTTCAAAAAATCGAGGCCCAAGGGGTGGAAATTATTTTGGCATGATTTAGCGGCAATTCAGGATGGTTAATTCAATGACGACCGCATCCCATTACGCCTCGGCCAAAGAGCAATACGCTTCCATAGGGGTTGACGCGGATGCCGCTCTGGAAATTTTAGCCACCATTCCGATCTCGGTGCACTGCTGGCAAGGCGATGACGTGGGCGGATTCGAATCCGATGCCGGGCTCACCGGCGGAGGCATTCTGGCCACGGGGAATTACCCTGGCCGCGCCCGCACTATCGGTGAATTGAGGCGCGATTTCGAATTGGTTTACTCCCTGGTGCCGGGCCGGCACCGGTTGAACCTCCACGCCAGCTATCTCGACCGCGGCGGTAAAACAATCGACCGTGACGAAATCGCGGTAGAACATTTCCAATCCTGGGTGGAATGGGCCCGCCAAATGGACATTGGGTTGGATTTCAACCCCACTTTTTTCTCCCATCCTCTGGCCGGGGACGGGTTTACCTTGTCTCACCCAGACAAGAATATCCGCCGGTTTTGGATCGAACACGGCAAACGCTGTCGGCGCATAGGAACCTTCTTTGGGCGTGAACTGGGCTCGGCATGCGTCACCAATATTTGGATACCGGATGGGTTGAAGGACACCCCGGCGGATCGACTCTCCCCGAGGGAACGCCTCGCGGAATCGCTGGACGCAATTTTTGAGGAACCGATCGATCCGGCCCATAACCTCGACGCCGTGGAATGTAAATTATTTGGATTGGGATCGGAAAGTTACGTCGTGGGATCGCACGAATTTTACTTGGGCTACGCCATAAAAAACCAACTGGCGCTTTGCCTGGACGCTGGGCACTTCCACCCCACCGAATCGATTGCCGACAAATTGTCATCCATCCTGCTCTACGTGCCGCGGCTCCTCTTGCACGCCAGCCGGGGCGTGCGCTGGGATAGCGATCACGTAACCTTACTCAACGACGATCTCCAGGCCATTGCCCGGGAAATCGTAGCGGGAAAATACTTGGACCGAATCCATGTCGGACTCGATTATTTCGACGCCAGCATAAACCGCTTGGCGGCGTGGGCCATTGGCGCCCGCAATATGCAGCGGGCGCTCCTGATAGCGCTTCTCGAACCGACCGAAAAATTGCAAATTCTCGAACTCATGACTGATTACACCTCACGGTTAGCCCTGTTCGAATCCATCAAATCGTTGCCCTTTGGGGCGGTTTGGAATTATTTTTGTGAAACCCGGGATGCTCCCACCGACAACGCATTGCTCGCCCCGATTCGCAATTACGAGGCAGAAGTGCTAAGTAAACGGTAAATTTATCGAGCGAGACAGGCCGTTTAAATTATCGTTCACGATCATAATTATCCTCGGTGGAAAGGCCAGGATGGGGGTTGCAAAGCAATTCACAATTCTCATATTCCTTGTGCCTTTGTGCCTTTGTGCCTTTGTGCCTTTGTGCCTTTGTGCCTTTGTGCCTTTTCAAACCTAATTCCTAATTCTCCATGATTCAGAATAAATCCAATCGTCGCTCCTGGCTCCGCGCCATGCTCTACGGACCCGCCGCCCTGGTGGGCCTGAACGCCGCCAGTTCCATAGCCAAGGGGGCCCCCATCAGCCCAAAAGACAAGATAAAGGTTACTAAACTTGAAACCTTTGTCCTGAAAAACTCCTGGGTTTTCGTAAAGATTTCCACCGACGCCGGTATCGTGGGATGGGGTGAAATGCTCAAGGACGACGCCAAAGCCTGCGCCGCCGGGGCTCTTGAAGTGGGCGATTACCTGATCGGCAAGGACCCGCGTCCCGTCCTGCACCACTGGCAAGCCATCCACCGCGGCGCCTTTTACCGGGGCGGTCCCATAAAATCGGCCATTTCCTCCGGCATCGATCAAGCCCTTTGGGACATAACCGGAAAATGTTACGATGTCCCCGTTTACAAACTATTGGGCGGTCCCACCCGCCACAGCGCCTTCGTCTATGGTGTGCCCGATCCCGTGACCGGAGTGAGAGCCATGAAAGTCGGCCCCAGGGCCGCCCGCCAGGCTTTCAAATATACCGAGGGCAAGAAGTTCATCGACGAGGTGGTGGAACGGTTCGCCGCCCTTCGCCAAAAATACGGAGACGGGGTGGACATCGGTCTCGATTTCCACGGGGCGGTGCAGCCAACCACCGCGAGTCTCCTCATTAAGGCCCTGGAACCCTATCACCCATGGTTCTACGAAGAGGTCGTGCAGGCTCTCAACGTCGATGTCATGGCCGATCTGGCCAAGAAGACCCACATACCATTAGCCACCGGAGAACGCATTTTTCTCAAATGGGGGTTCCGCGAAATCCTGGAGAAAGGCGCCGCCATGATTCTTCAACCGGATGTCAATTACGCGGGCGGCATTACGGAATTGAAGGTCATCGCCGGAATGGCCGAGGCCTATTACGCGCCCCTGGCTCCCCACAATCCCAACGGACCCTGCTCGCTCGCGGCCAGTCTGCAGATCGCCGCATGCATTCCCAATTTCATGGTTCAGGAACGGGGCGACCGGGAATACGACCTTCTGGCCGAACCCCTCCCGCCGGTACGGGACGGCTACCGCCCCATTCCAACCGGTCCCGGCTTGGGTATCACCATCGATGAAAACAGAATAATGGACGAAGTGGGCGAACCCCGCGAATACAAGACCCAGTACGATCCCGACGACGGCTCGGTAGTCGATTGGTGAAGCACGGGGTCAGGTTTCTGGATGCTCGATGCTGGGAGGACAGAAACCACAGAAAGAGTTAGGGTAAATAGCCACAAAAGAGCGCAAACAACACAAAGTTCCTAATTCCTAATTCCTAATTCCTAATTGGCGCCCCCGGCGCCTTGCCCCCTCTTTGAGCTCTTGGCGAGCTTTGCGAGAGTCAATATCTCCAACATTCCCCCATTCCATCACTCCCTTCCCCCCATCCGTGCTCATCCGTGTAATCCGTGGTCCAATTCTCATCCTGAACCGACCGGTGGTTGACACCGGCGGAAATTGGAAAACACTTTCTCAAATTCGCCCGATAATGGCCGCAAGTTCTGTCCATCTGAGAAATGTTTCCATCCGAACTCCATAACACCATTAAAGACGCGAAAGTGGTGGCCGTGTTGGTCATCGACGATGCCGCGCACGCCGTGCCCCTGGCCCGCGCCCTTCTCCGCGGCGGCATCGGGGTCATGGAACTCACCCTGCGCACCGAGGCCGCCCTTCCCGCCCTTCGCGCCATCGTGGCCGAGGTGCCCGATATGCTGGCCGGTATCGGCACCGTTCTGACCACCGACCAGGTAGACCAGGCGCAGGATGCCGGAGCCGCTTTCGCCGTCTCCCCCGGCCTCAATGCCACGGTGGTGGAACACGCCCGCCGTAAAGGTCTTCCATTTGCCCCGGGCATCATGACCCCCAGCGATATCGAACGGGCGCTGGAATTGGGTTGCCGAACCCTCAAGTTCTTTCCGTCCGAGTCGTCCGGTGGGCTCAAACACCTCGCCAGCATGGCCGCTCCTTACCTCCACCTGGGCCTGGATTTTATCCCCTTGGGCGGCCTCAACGCAATGAACATGGCCGACTACCTGAGATCTCCTTTGATTTCCGCCATCGGCGGCTCCTGGATCGCCAAACGCCACCTCATCGACAACCGGGACTGGACCGCCATCGAAGCCAACGCCCGCGAAGCCCGCCAAATCGCCGACCAATCCAATCCCTGATTTCTAGATGCTCGATGCTGATTTCTGGATACTCGATACTGGATGCTCGATGCTTGTTGCTGGCCTAAACTTTCCTCATTCCTATAATCTTTGTGCCTTTGTGCCTTTGTGCCTTTGTGCCTTTGTGCCTTTGTGCCTTTGTGCCTTTGTGCCTTTGTGCCTTTGTGCCTTTGTGCCTTTGTGCCTTTGTGCCTTTGTGCCTTTGTGCCTTTGTGCCTTTGTGCCTTTGTGC
>JAJDZZ010000015.1:37500-127314 GCA_022824405.1 Opitutales bacterium | reverse complement strand
ATGCAATAGACTTCTAAATGGAAAAAATAATAACCCTAATCCCTTGACCCAAATCGGCAAAAATCACATTAAAACCAGACCCTGAGGTGGTACACTTTGAACCGCTTTTTGGTGGTACACTTTAAAGTGCTGTTTGACACTCTCGCCAAGATCGCCAAGACCGCAAAGGGGAGAGGCGCGCTGAGGCGCGCCAATTAGTAATTAGGAATTAAGAATGAGGAATTGGAGAGATAGGAACGATTAAGAATTGACTCTCGCTAGGAGTGTCCAGAGGGCGGAGATGTGGATGATCCAGCATCCAGCATCCAGCATCCAGCATCCAGCATCCAGCATCCAGCATCCAGCATCCAGCATCCAGCATCCAGCATCCAGCATCCAGCATCCAGCATCCAGAACATCATTCCCTTTCCAAAAAACAAAAATGATGTTATGCAGGCTGACACAGTTGCTGAGGTCGTCATTTACTCCCCTTTTTTAAGATTAAATCCCATCCAAATACCATTGTCCCTTCTGCAGATGGGCAGGCTTTAGCCGTGTTAATGGACCGGCGAATTCAACTGAACCATATTCTAATTCAGGAGAAGAATCGCTTGGCCGAGAGTCATCCATCAACAGAAGCTTCCATCCAACGCGTGATCGCGATCCTCCAAAAGGAAATCGACGACATCGATCAGGCCATAAAAGGGATTCTGGCCAATAACCAGGAGATGAGCGACCGGGACCGTCTTTTCCAATCGGTTCAGGGGGTAGGACCGGTAACCTCCTGGACCATCCTCGCCTATCTCGGCGACCTCTCGCAGTACAAACGCAACCAGTTGGTGGCCTTGGCCGGCGTGGCACCCTCTGACAAAGACACCGGAAAGATAATCGGCAAGGGTAACATACATGGAAGAAAGGCCAAAGTTCGCAGATCTCTTTATATGGCCGCCAAAAACGCCGCCACCCACAACCCGGTGATCCGAGCTCACGTTGAAGGACTCCGTAAGCGCGGAAAACCTCATGAAATCGCCATGGCTGCGGCCATGCGTAAACTGCTTCTACATTTGTACTCCCTTTCAAAAAACCAAAAGAAATTGACTCTCACCAAGAGCGCCGAGAGCGCAGAGGACAACGGGATTGGGAGAGATTAACTACAGAGGGCGCAGAGGGGACAGGCGCCGGGGGCGCAATTAAGAATTAGGAATGAGGAATGGGGTCCTGGATACTAGATGCTAGACACTGGATGCTGGGATAGAGAAGAAAAACCACTGATTTCACGGATGGGAACGGATTTTGAGGTACTGAGATGCTGAGGTACTGAGCTGAGCAATCGCGGGATAAACCCGCTCCTACAAACCTCCAATGGGGTTTTTGTGTTTTCCCTGTCACGCTGTAGACCTTCGGCGGAGGCGGATGTGCTCTTTTGTGGCTATTTATCCTATCCGTGGAAATCCGTGTAATCCGTGGTATTTTTGTTGGAGTGCGGAGGAAGGGGCCAATTAGGAATTAGGAATTGGATCTCGCAAAGATCGCGGAGAGGCGCAAAGAGTTAACGGAGGGGGGGGGACATTCCTGTCCCCTCTCGAAAGACATGGCGGGGGACCCGCCTTCGCAATAGGTCTACGGCCTGGCGGGGGACAGGAATGTCCCCCCTCCGTTAACTCCTGTTCAGGCAAAGCCGGAATTCTTTGCGTCCTTGGCGATCTTGGCGAGAACCCATTCCTAATTCTTAATTCCTCATTCCTAATTGGCGCCCCCGGCGCCTTTTGTGGTTCATCTTCGTTATGCGGCGTGTTGGGTGATTTTGCGGACGGCGAGGTCGTCGCGGTTGTGGAGGTCGACTTCAATCTCGTCCCCATCGGTGAATTCCCCGGCGATGAGCTTTTTGGCCAAGAGGGTTTCCAGGCGCTTTTGCAGGAAGCGTTTCAAGGGCCGGGCTCCAAAGACCGGATCGAATCCCTTTTCGGCTATCCACTCGATGGCGGCATTCGAAACGGTGAGTTTGATGTCGCGGTCGTCCAGACGCTTTTGCAGGTCGGCCAGGAGCAGTCCCACGATCTGCTCGATTTCCTCCAGAGTGAGGGGCTTGAAAAGGAGGGTGTCATCGATCCGATTGAGAAACTCGGGGCGGAAAAAGCCGCGCAGTTCGGTGAAGATGGATTTCCGGACGGATTCGGGTATGGCGCCGCCGTGGACGCCGTCCATGAGCCGATGGCTTCCCAGGTTGGAGGTCATGATGACGACGGTGTTCTTGAAGTCGACGGTGCGTCCCTGGGCGTCGGTGATGCGGCCGTCGTCCAGTATTTGCAGGAGAACGTTGAAGACATCGTTATGGGCTTTCTCGATTTCGTCGAAGAGGATGACGGAATAGGGCTTTCTGCGAACGGCCTCGGTCAACTGTCCGCCTTCATCGTAGCCGATATAACCGGGAGGGGCTCCGATCAACCGGGCCACGGAATGTTTTTCCATGTATTCGGACATGTCGATGCGCACGATGTTGTCTTCCGAATCGAACAACTCCTCGGAGAGAGCTTTGGCCAGTTCGGTTTTGCCGACCCCGGTGGGACCGAGAAACAGGAACGATCCGATGGGACGCCGAGGGTCCTTTATGCCGGACCGGGCCCGCAGAATGGATTCTGATACGGCGGTGACGGCTTCATCCTGCCCGATTACCCGCTTATGCAGGGCATCGTCCAAATGGAGCAGCTTTTCCTTTTCACCCTGCAAGAGTCGGGTCACGGGAACGCCGGTCCAACGGGCCACGATTTCGGCGATTTCCTCGGCCGATACTTCCTCCTTGAACAATTGGGACTTCTTTGTGGAAGAATACTCCAGTTGGGCCAGTTCGGCTTCCAATTGGGGAATTTTCCCATGGTGCAATTCGGCCACGCGATTCAGGTCGTAGGCCTGTTCGGCATTTTTCATCTCGTGGCGGGTCTTTTCCAATTCTTCCCGCAGGCGCTGGACCCGACTCAAGGCTTCCTTCTCCCCTCCCCATTGCCGGCTCAAATCATCGGCCGCTTCACGAGCGTTGGCCAACTCGCGTTTCAAATCGGATAAGCGGCGCCTGCTGGCGTCGTCTTTTTCCTGGTTCAGGGCGGTCTCCTCGATTTCCAATTGCAGGACTTTTCGTTGCAGGGCGTCCAATTCGGCGGGAACGCTGTCGATTTCGGTACGGATGGTGGCACAGGCTTCGTCCATGAGGTCGATAGCCTTATCGGGAAGGAACCGGTCGGAGATATAGCGATTGGACAGCACGGCGGCCTGCACCAATGCGTTGTCCTGAATGCGGACGCCGTGATGCAGCTCAAACCGCTCCTTCAATCCCCGTAGAATTGAAATGGTCTCCTCCACAGAGGGTTGATCGACCAATATGGTTTGGAAGCGTCGCTCCAACGCGGCGTCTTTTTCCACGTGCTTGCGGTATTCGTCCAAGGTCGTGGCGCCGATACAATGCAACTCCCCTCGGGCCAACATGGGTTTGAGCAGATTTCCCGCATCCATGGCGCCTTCCGCCTTACCGGCCCCGACGATGGTGTGCAGCTCGTCGACGAAGAGCAATACGCGCCCCTCGCTTTCCCTGATCTCCTTGAGCACCGCCTTTAGACGCTCCTCGAATTCGCCCCGAAATTTTGCCCCGGCGATCAAGGCCCCCATGTCGAGGGCAAATACGATTCGGTCCTTCAACCCCTCCGGGACATCCCCCCGCACGATGCGCTGGGCCAATCCCTCCACAATGGCGGTCTTCCCCACCCCGGGCTCGCCGATCAGGACCGGATTGTTCTTGGTCTTGCGGGAGAGGATCCGAATGACGTGGCGGATTTCCTCATCCCGGCCGATTACCGGATCCATCTTGTTGGCCCGGGCCAACTCGACCAGATCGACCCCGTATTTCTTAAGCACATTGTAAGTGGCTTCCGGATGGGGAGAGGTCACCCGCTGGTTTCCGCGAATTTCGGCGAGGGCCTTCATCAGGCGCGACTTGTCCAAAGCAAAATTCTTGAAAAGCCGGTTCAGAGCGGCCGGTTCGGCCACCTCCAGCAACCCCAGCATGAGGTGTTCGACACTGATGAATTCGTCCTTGAGGCGACCGGCCTCCTTCTCGGCCTCGGCCAGGGCCCGATTGAGGGCCCGGGTCAGGTAAGTCCTGGATGCATCTACGCTTCCGGACGTTTTGGGAAGTTTTTCCAGCTCGCGGTCCAGAGCCAGGGAGAGGGCATTGGGGGACAGAGAAATGTGTTTCAACAAATCCTCTACAATCCCGTTCTCCTGCTCAACCAACGCCTTGAGCAGGTGCAGGGTGTCGACTTCGGGATGCCCGGACGTTTGGGCAAAATGCTGGGCCTCCCCGAGCGCCGTCATGGCTTTTTCGGTAAATTTCTGCGTATTCATGCCAGGCTATTATGCATAAACCATACCGCTGCAGGCAATTCCCGCTCGAAAGAAAAGACGGCATTTAGTCTTTGAAACGCAAAGGGTTATGGAACTATTCCTGTTGTCCCAAAAGAATTAAGCCCAGGAAGAATCGCGCCAAAACCTTAAATTAAGTGACTTTTTGTCCCTTTTTTATCTCTGAAAATTTCCCCCGAAAAAAAGCGACTAAATGGCGCATATTATCACCCTGGTCTGATGCTGATAATCCTTATGGGGACGCCCCACATCTGGATGCCGATGGCCTGTTCTTCAGGCATGGCGTCTACTCTCACGGGCAATCCGTCCACCTTGAAATCGGGCGCCAGGTATTGGGGAAAATACTTGGTCCCCTCCTCGGTAACGATGCCGAAAAATCCGCCTTCCAATTCCACGTATTGTATGGTGCCGACTATGGTAATGCTCCGGTCGACCGCGGCCTGGGCCGGAGCCTCGGCCTGGGGTTGGGGAAGTGCGATTGTTTCCGCGGCTGGGGCGCCACCTGTCGCGACGGCGGGAGGGGCTAAGGGCTTTGGTTCGGGCGGGAGCGGCGTTTCCGGTTGGATGGGTGGGGGTGCGGATGGAACGGGTTGTGGATCGACCGGCTGAGGGATCGGTACACTTTTCGGTTCAATATGCACGGTTTCCTCCCTGGCCGCGCAACCGCCGATGAGCAGGGGCAAGGTGACGAGGAGCAAATAAGATTTTCTCATCAGGGTCTTCAAGTCAGTTCAGGGAGTGGTTGTTTCGACAGTCACTTTTCCATCGTAGACCCAATGGTAACACACTTCCTTATCCAGGTTTCGGAAGGCGAGTTTATCGAATTTGAGGTCTTGTTCGGTGTGACTGTTAGCGATGGGGATGAGGTAGGAATCTTCCGGCCACAGATCGGGTATGGGCAACTTTTCGGCCGCCTCTGCCACCTGTTTCAACGAAGGAATAAAGGGTTGTTCCATTTCCACTGGGACTCGGTTATCTTAAAAAAAGTTCCTCCAGGGTGAAATCAGTCCTTGAAATGAATTCAGGGCCTTTCATACCGGATTACACAGCATGAAAGAGCGTTTGATGATTTTTGGCATCGGCTTCCTGTTTTCCTGCCTGGCCATCATGTTTCTCCTGCACTTCAGGAAGGTGCAGTCGGGCGAGGGAAGCCTGATGCGCCGATGGGTGAATTCGGCCGGGCAAATGGGCGAGGTGTTGGAATTCCTGGAAGGGGACACCCTTATGGTGCGATTGCCGGAGGAAACGGTGCGGGTCCGGCTGAATGCGGTAGACACCCCATCGCCGGAAGATCCCGGTGGGGATGAAGCCCTTTCCTTCGTGCGGAATCTGGTCGGGGACGAGCCAGTGCGCGTTCTGGAATTCTTCCGGGAAGGGGAATCGGGCCTTCGCGGGGAGGTTTACAACCACGAAAACGTGAGCCTGAACGAAGCGCTCATGAAAGCGGGTTGGGCCTGGTATTACAAGCCCCACTCCGAGAACAATCCCTACTACGAGGAACTCAACCTGACCGCCCAATCCGAAAAGAAGGGTTTGTGGGCCGATGAGGAGCCATCGCCGCCCTGGGAAGGAGAAGAAGATTAACTTCTGAGGATTCAGGGGGAATCTCGCAAAGAGGCGCAAAGGGACAGCCAAAAGGGATCACGAATAATATCCAGCCTTCATCCTTCTTCCTTTTTCCTTTTTCCTTTTTCTCCCCCTCTGTGGTTTTTTCCTTCTCCCCTTTGCGTTCTTGGCGAGCTTTGTGAGAGGCCATTTCTAATCCGTGCCCATCCGTGTAATCCGTAGTTTTTTCATGTTTCTGCGTTCTTCACGAGAGGCGATGTCACTTTCGGGTGATGACGGGGGATTTTCGGTTGGGGAAGAGGATCCGGCAGAGTTCGCATTTTCGGCCATCACAACCGCGGGCGGTACAATGCTCTCTGCCATAAAAAATGATCTGAAGGTGAAGGCGGTTCCAAGTCGACTCGGGAAACAGCCGCTTCAGGTCGCGCTCGGTTTGGACCACGTTTTTTCCTGAAGTCAGTTTCCAGCGCTGGGCCAAACGGTGGATGTGGGTATCCACCGGAAAGGCAGGCATTCCGAAGGCTTGGGACACGACCACGGAGGCGGTTTTATGCCCCACCCCGGGCAGAGCTTCCAAGGCCTCCATGGAAGTCGGAACCCGGCCGGAATATTTGTCCACCAATATGCGTGACAAGGCGGAAATTGCCTTGGACTTTCGGGGTGCGAGTCCACACGGCCTGATTATGGCCTCGATCTCTTCGACCGGCACTTCGGCCATGGCCTGGGCATTATCGGCCCGTTGGAACAGTTGCGGGGTCACCTGATTTACCCGCACGTCCGTACATTGGGCGGAGAGCAAAACGGCGATCAGCAAGGTGTAGGGGTCCCGGTGATGGAGGGGAATGGGAGTTTCCGGATAAAGGCGGTTCAAATAACCGGAAATGTAGGCTGCGCGTTCAGTTTTTTTCATTTCTTGGGACAAGAAAGAACATTCTCATTGAGTCCATGGAAACAAGGTTAATTAAATGGTTTCTCGATTCGATCCCATTCCTGCCCAAATGGCCACGACCGCTGAACCCATTCCCGCCTTGAACTATCATCCCGGGCGCCTGCCCAGGGAACTCAAACGCCACTACATTTCTGCCTCCGAGGAAGAGATCCAATCCATGTTGCAGGATCTCGGCCTGCAGCGGCTGGCGGATCTGTTCGAACATATTCCTCTGGAGGTCAAATTCTCCCGTCCCCCACCCTTGCCGGGTGAACTGGAGTACGACGAGTTGGCCGCGACCCTGCAAAGCCGGTCCGAAGAAAACCACCTGAAAACCTCTTTTCTGGGCGATGGTTTGCCCCAGTTCAAAGTTCCGGAAATCGTTCCCTACGTTTGCGGCATAAGGAATCTGACCACTTCCTATACTCCCTATCAACCGGAGCGCAGTCAGGGCACCCTCCTGACTCATTGGATCTACCAATGCTGCATGTCCGAGCTGACGCAATTTGAAGCGGTCAACTCTTCGCTCTACGACCGCTCGACCGCCATCTTCGAAGCGATATGCGCCGCCATGAGGATGGCCCGCAACCCGGACACCGTTATCGTGTCGGAAGGCATTTTCCCGGGCGATCGGGAAGTGATCGAAACCCTGTTGCAGGACACGCAACTCCACGTTGTCTGGGCTCCCCTGGATCTGCAAACCGGCCGGACGGATTGCGGCGAAATTGAAAGAATTGCCGGAGACCTGGGGAAACGCCTGGCCGGGGTTGTCTATAATCAGGTCAATCATCTGGGTATCCTGGAAGACGTCGATTTGCTATCGAATACCGCCCATGACCTCGGGGTAAAAAGTATCGCCGTGATCGATCCCATGTTGCTGGCCCGAGGTGGATTGAAACCTCCATCCGACTATGGCCGATCCGGCGCCGACATGATCGTAGGAGAGGGGCAGCATCTCGGCCTGGCCCCGAATTTCGGCGGGCCCGGCCTGGGGCTTTTCGGGGTGCGCCTGAACCGGAAGGTCAAAAGGGATATCCGCAAATCTCCGGGCCGTTACGTGGGCAAGGCTCTGGATATGAAGGGACGGGAATGCCGGGTCATGGTCCTCTCCACCCGGGAGCAGCACATACGCAAGGAGAAAGCCACCTCCAACATCTGTTCCAATCAGGCCTTTATCGCCACCATCGTGGGAGCCGCGATCCTCCAGCGCGGGGACGAGGGCATGGCCGAGGCCTGCCAATCGGCCCGGCGATACGCTCATTATGCCTTTAGACGCCTCTCCCGACTGCAGGAGGTATCCTTTCCCTTCCGGGATGCGCCGTTTTTCAATGAATTCGTCATTGAATTACCCCACCCTGCCCATCAACTCATCGCCGAGGCCAGTGCGGCCGGATTGCATATCGGGGTCGACGTCACTCCGCGCCTCAAGGGCCAAGGGGGGAATTTTCTCAAACTTTCCTTCAACGACCTTCACTCCATCGGGGACGTGGATGAACTGGTTGACTTTCTCAGCGGAGCGCTGGGCGGAGCTACCCGCGAGGAAATTGAACCCGCCCCGCTCCCGCCGGACCAGATTCGCCATGCTCCCCTCGAACTACCGGATGTGACGCTGGACGAATTGAAGGCCTATTACGATGGGCTGGGGCAACTGAACATCAGCCCGGACGACACCTGCTACCCCCTGGGATCGTGCACTATGAAGTACAATCCCCACATCAACGACTGGGCCGCCTCCTTGCCAGGATTCGCTCATACCCATCCACAGGCCCCCATCGAAGACGTCCAGGGCAATCTTCGGGCCCTCTACGAAATCCAGGAATGGTTCAAGGGAATTACCGGCTTGGCCGGGGTCACGACCCAACCCGTGGCCGGAGCCCAGGGGGAACTGGTGGGGATCAAGCTGTTTCAGGCTTACCACAGGACCCGTGGTGATACCCAACGCGACGTCGTTCTGATTCCCCGAAGCGCTCACGGCACTAATTTTGCCACCGCCACCATGGCGGGATACGTCAGCAAGAAGATGGACGGCTGCGAGGCCGGGATCGCCTATCTCGAAGCCGATGAAACCGGGCAGATCGAAATGGAAGGACTGCGCAACTACCTGAACCGCCACGGGCAACACGTGGCCGGGATCATGGTGACCAATCCCAACACGGGGGGCATCTTCGAAAACAATTTCAGGGCCATGGCCGAATTGATTCACCGAGCCGGGGGACTGGTCTTCATGGACGGCGCCAACATGAACGCCATCGCCGGATGGGTCGACCTGGCAGCTCTCGGAGTCGACGCCGTTCACAGCAATTTACACAAGACCTGGACCATTCCGCACGGCGGAGGCGGTCCCGGCGATGCCATCGTGGCGGTGGGGGAAAAACTGGTCGATTTCCTGCCCGGTTACCGGATCGAGAAAATCGACGGCAGGTATGTCCCGGTGAAACCAACCTTATCCATCGGGTCTTTTCACCGGCATTGGGGAAACTTCGCCCACAAGATTCGTTGTCTGGCCTACCTCCTTCGCTTGGGCCAGTCGGGGGTTCGCCGCATGTCGGGGGTAGCCGTCTTGTCGGCGCGCTACCTGCACAAAAAATTGGGGGAACACTTTCCCAGCCTGCCGTCGCATTCCGCTTCGGCCCCTCGAATGCATGAATTTATTTTGACCTTGGAGGACTCCGACTTCCAGCGCCTGGAAGAGGCCGGGATCCCAAAAAACGCCGTCATTCCCCGCATTGGCAAGCTCTTCCTCGATTTTGGATTTCATCCCCCCACGGTAGCCTTTCCGGAGGTTTACGGGATGATGTTCGAACCCACGGAAAGTTACTCCAAAACCGAATTGGACCGCTTTGCCGAAGCGGTGATTAAAATACTTCTAATTATTCGGAAACACCCCGATGTCCTGCACAAAGTTCCCCTCTTCACCCCGGTCGACCGGGTTGATGAAGTGGCGGCGAACCGCCAATTGCAATTGCGGGAGCCCCTTTCCAGACTGCCGAATATTCCGGTGAACCGGATTCCCGCCCCCGAACTCCAAGCTCATTCCATCGATGAAATATACCGGAAAATCCTGGAGAAGGGAAAGGCTGAAGGTTGAAGGTGTTGAGATTTGGAGTGAGAATTACCACAAATGCAAAAAACCAATAAGAGAATCTGTGCTCATCCGCGTAATCTGCGGTTCAATTCTGGATTCTAATCCGTAGCCATCCGTGCTATTCGTGGACATAGCCAGCATCCAGCATCCAGCATCCAGCATCCAGCATCCAGCATCCAGCATCCAGCATCCAGCATCCAGAACCCAGAACAAGGTGACGTCATGCGGGTTCTGATATGTTTCGATAAATTCAAGGACTCCATGTCGGCCCATCGGGCGGGGGCAATCGTCCAAGCGGCCCTCGGTGAAGCTCATTCCGATTGGACAACGGAAACCGTGTCTCTGTCCGACGGAGGCGATGGTTTTTGCGAGATAATGACCCATGCCCGAAAGGGCGCTCCGGAGACCCATTCCGTTTCCGGGTCCTTGGGCGAACCGGTGGATGCCCGACTCGGTTGGGTCGATGGATCCGGGCTGGGAGAGCAAATGCTTTCCCATCTGAAACTCGGTGCAGACAGCAGGATTGCCATCATCGAAATGGCCCAGGCCTCGGGGCTGCAATCGCTGCCCTTGGATCGCCGCGATTGCTGGAAAACGACTTCTTCGGGGACGGGAGAACTCATTCGGATGGCAGGGGAAAGAGGAGCCGATGCGATTCTGCTGGGAGTGGGAGGAAGCTCGACCAACGATCTGGGTTTGGGGGCGCTCGAAGCCTTGGGGCTGAGCTTTTGCGACCGGGACGGCCAACCCTTGCGTCCCATTCGACCCGAACTGTGGCTATCGGTCGACCACGTGGAGGGAGACCTGCCCCAAGACTTGCCTCCCATCAAAATAGCCTGCGACGTG
Organism: Opitutales bacterium; assembly: GCA_022824405.1. Lineage (GTDB taxonomy): Bacteria > Verrucomicrobiota > Verrucomicrobiia > Opitutales > UBA2995 > JAABVD01. The sequence goes on along the minus strand of JAJDZZ010000015.1, from coordinate 116,500 downwards.
CAAAATCCATTGTTCGGGCCCCAGGGAGCCGCCGCCATATACGGTCCCCAGAAGGGATTGAAGCCGAAAGATTTCGATCGCATGGAATCACTGGGGAAAAAAATGGCCCGATTGCTGTGCGACTATTTGGGCAAACCTTGGGATTTGACCGAGGTTCCGGGTAGCGGCGCCGCCGGTGGAATTACGTTTGGCCTGAACGCAGCTTGTGACGTGGAACTGATGCCGGGCTTCGACCTCGTTTCCAGGTGGCTGGACCTGCCTGGCAAATTGGACCGGTGCGATTGGCTCATCACCGGGGAAGGCAAGTTCGACCTCAGTTCGCTACGGGGAAAGGGTCCGGGGACCCTGGCTCGACAGGCCTTGGCCCTGGGCAAGAAAGTCTCCATTCTGGCCGGAAAAATCGAGGTTTCTGCGGCCGCATTCCCGGGCGCGGGCCACGACCTCGATCTCGTGGAAATTTCTCCCCGGGACATCCCTCTGCCCCAAGCGCTCGAACGGGAACCGGAGAATCTCCGACGCGCGGTATTGAAAAATTTCTGATAGCCAGACCAGCCTTCCGCGTCTTCCACTCCCAACTCTTTGAGGATGTAACCACAGATGACAGGTAGGAGCGTCCCTGTGGGTTGTAGCTTGAGGTCACTGAGTGGCCTGGTACATTCCGATGTTTCTAGTTTACCACACGCATTCCGGAATGTCTGCCTCCATCCCCATCGAAATCGAAAAGTCCCGCCGCGACGTCCTCGACCTCTCCCTCCGCAACTCCCTCCTAAACTTCCACCCCTCCAAACGCCGAGGCCTTGAGGTCCTCGACGAACTGTCCCGCGAACTCTTCAGGATTCTAGTTCGAAACGAACGGGTCATGTACTTTCTCCCCACACGGAGAGGCCAGACAGGGCCGGAATCTCTCACCGACCTTCCATCCGATGTCCCCGCTGAACTTCTCGCCCTCCTAGCCAAACCCGCAGAGGACCCAAACACTACCGCTGCGCGCCACACTGATAACAAGCTCCAGACGGCGTTAACCCTCACCCAGCTAAACCTCCGCCTCCGCGAGACCTTCCGACAGGCCCGCCTATCTATTGAGGAACAGGGGGTTAACATCCTTTACCTCGCTCTGGGGATGCTGAGATGGTACGAGTCCGACAGCAGCAGCACAGTGCGGCGCGCCCCGCTGATCCTTATCCCCGTCCGGTTGACCCAATCCAATGTGCGCGGGAACTTCAAGCTCACGTGGACGAAAGACGAGATCGAGCCAAACCTCTCGCTGGAGGCGAAGCTGAAGCAGGACTTCAACGTCCACCTCCCGGAGATGCCTTCCGAGGACGAACTCAATGTCGACGACTATTTGGCATGGGTCGAAAAGGCGGTTGTAAGGCAGCCCCGCTGGTCTGTTGAGCGCAACGAGATCCATTTGAACTTCTTTTCGTTCAGCAAACTGCTCATCTATAAGGATCTGGATCCGACGAGTTGGCCGGAAGGGGACCATCCAGCCGACCATCCTCTGGTTCAACAGCTTCTCGGTAGCGACGGTTTCGTCTACCAGCCGTCCGAATTCGGCGAAGACGGGCACATCGACGGTGACGACGGGGCGGCGGGCCTCCATCCGGTGGTGGACGCGGACAGTTCCCAGACCCTCGCCGTTCTGGATGTCATGAAAGGGCGCAACCTAGTCATCCAGGGGCCCCCGGGGACCGGCAAGTCGCAGACCATTACCAACATGATCGGCGAAGCGCTCGCCCGCGGCAAGTCAGTCCTGTTCGTAGCTGAGAAAATGGCCGCGTTGGAGGTGGTAAAGCGCCGTCTGGACTCCGTTCACCTGGGCGACGCATGTCTCGAGCTGCACAGTCACAAGACCAACAAGCGCGCGGTCCTCGACGAGCTGAGGCGCGCCCTGGCACTGGGCCGTCCCGCAATGGACGGCGGAACCGAGAACCGCGTGCTTCTGGAACAGAGCCGCAAGCGCTTGAACGATTACGCTCGAGCAGCCAACTTGCCGGTGGCCAAGAGCGAACGGACCCCACAAGAGTTGGTCGGTCGTATGGCAAGGCTAGAGGCGGAGGGGCTAACCCTCAAAGATGCAGCCTTACCGATCAAGGGATCGGTGTCGTGGACCTGGGAAGAGTTCGTCTCACGGCGTGAATTGATCCGGGAAATGCAGGAACTGGTGGGCACGATCGGAATCCCGAGTGAACACCTTTGGTGGACCTGCGGCCGGCTCCAATTCGTCCCGACGGAGGAGCATTCAGTGCGGGAAGTCATAGGGGATGCATCCACCGCGCTACGCCACCTAGGACAGAAAGCCGAGGAGTTGAGGAAGCGGCTTTGCCAGGAGGTGGCATTCTCCGAGTTGGATTCCGTGGACCTGGAACGGATGATTCGCACGGCCCGCACAGCCGCAGCCGCTCCTTCGCTCTCGGGAGCCGACCATCGGAGCCCTGTCTGGCTTACCGAGGCTGGCAAAATGGAGGAGTTGGCAGGCGCCTCTCTCACCTTCGCTGAGATCCGATCCAAGCGCGATTCAGTTCTTATACGCGAGGCGTGGGACAAGGATGTGTTGGCCGAGCGCCAAGCGCTGATCGCCTACGGCAACAAATGGTGGCGATTCCTCTCCGGATCCTTTCGCGAAGCACGCCGAAGGGTGCAGGGACTCTGCCGCGCGGCAGCACCCGACACCGCCCGAGGTCAGCTTGAACTGATGGATGCGATCCTAGAAGCCAGAAGGCTGAGGCATAGGGTGGGCGAAGCGAATGACATCGTGGCCAGTCTGTTTCCCGGGCTGGTTCTAGGTGACCGCGTGGAAACACACCGCGCCTTCGCCGAAGCGGCGAGGTGGCTCGTGCAACTTCACCGCGACGTCGCCAAGGGCCGCGTCGGAGAAGAGATCCATGACATGCTCGACCTGCTAATCGGTCCTCAGTCTGGCCCACGCTCCGGGCAGTTTTCCGAGTCTATCGAACTGGAATCCTCCGCTAAAGCCTGCGAACGCGGAATGGAGGTACTCGCCGGGACGCTGGAAGCCCTCGCCAAAGAAATGGTGATCAGAACGGACCGCCTGGAGCCGGGAAAATCGCTTGAGAAACTCCCCTACAATCATCTACACACCTGGCTCGAGACTGCCCACGACCAGACTCCCTCTATCCACGAGGTTGTGCGCTTCAACCAACTCGAGAGAAAGGCGGAAGAAGCTGGGATCGGGGAGGTGTCCGCAGCCGCGGCTTCACGGGAGGATGCTGCCCGGCAGCTCACGGGACTCTTTGAACATGCATGCTACAGCGCCTGGTTGGACCTAGCCTTTCGGGACCGACCTACGCTTGCCGAATTCGACGGCGCCACACATGCCGGCATCGTAGAACGGTTCCGCGAGTTGGACATGGCGCAGTTTCGCCACAACCAAGCGCTAATCGCGGAGCGGCACTGGCAACAGCTTCCCCGTCACCAAGGAGGAGGTCAGTTGGGCGTGCTCAAGCGCGAGTTCCAGAAAAAGACCCGTCACCTGCCGGTACGGGTGCTCATGAAGAATGCAGGACGCGCGATCCAGAGCATCAAGCCGGTCTTCATGATGAGCCCTCTTTCGATCGCGAAGTACATTCCCCCTGGCTCTGTCGACTTCGACTTGGTGGTCTTTGACGAAGCGAGCCAGGTGCGCCCGGTTGAGGCGCTGGGGGCCATCATCCGGGGCAGGCAGGCGGTAGTGGTGGGGGACAGCAAGCAACTCCCGCCGACGAGCTTCTTCGACAAGATGGCCTACGAGGACGAGAAGGAGGGAAGCCAGACCGTCGACTTGGAGAGTATTTTGGGCATGTTCTGCGCCCAAGGAGCGCCTGAGAGAATGCTGCGGTGGCACTACCGGAGCCGTCATGAGTCGCTTATTGCCGTGTCGAACCACGAATTCTACGATAATCGCCTAGTGGTCTTCCCAAGCCCCGACGCCAGCAAAGTAGAAACGGGACTCCTCTTCGAGCATCAGCCGGAGGCCAACTACGAGCGGAGGGGAATTAACACGGCAGAGGCGAAGATGGTGGCACAGGCGGTCATGGAGAACGCCCTGAGGACCCCGCATCTGACCCTAGGCGTGGCGGCGTTCAGCAACGTGCAGGCACGGCGCATCGAGGACGAGGTTGACATTCTTCGCCGCCGCGACCCCTCCCACGAAGCGTTCTTTGCAGGACACCCGGAGGAGCCGTTCTTCGTCAAGAACCTGGAGAACGTCCAAGGGGACGAACGGGACATCATCCTGATCAGCATCGGCTACGGGAAGATCGACGGCGGATACCTCCCAATGAACTTCGGTCCGCTGAACCGAGACGGGGGCGAGCGGCGGCTGAACGTGTTGATCACCAGGGCGCGACGGCGCTGCGTAGTGTACAGTAACTTCCTTGCAGCAGACCTGGACCTGAGAAGATCGCGAGCACGAGGGGTGGAGGCACTCAAGACCTTTCTCAAGTATGCGCACACGGGAATGATCGACGTACCGGAAGCCACCGGGAGGGAAGCTGATTCCCCCTTCGAGGAGGAGGTCGCCGCCAAGCTGCGCACGCGTGGGCACGATGTAGACCATCAGGTCGGATCGGCCGGGTTCTTCATCGACTTGGCGGTAAGGGATCCTTCAAAGCCGGGGCGGTACGTTCTGGGCATCGAATGCGACGGAGCCAGCTACCACAGCGCACGCTCGGCTCGGGATCGCGATCGTCTTCGGCAGCAGGTCCTGGAGGGCCTGGGTTGGAAAATCCATCGTATTTGGAGCACCGACTGGTTCCGCGATTCCGGTCGAGAACTCACCAAGGTGGAGGATGCGGTCCGCTCCACCCGAATGAAAGGAGTTGCTCCGCCGCCAAAACTGGGGAAACCCCTGGAGCGAGGTCCCGAACCCGAGCCAGAACCCGAGCCGATCCATCCCTACACGTTGGCCGACCCCAACATCGGCCCGCTCTGGGAACCCCTACACGAAACAGATCTTGGTACCCTAGCGCAGTGGATCAACCTGGTTGTCGCAGTAGAGAGTCCGGTGCACCTGGACGAGGTCACACTACGCATCCGCACAGCTGTCGGGATCGGCCGCGCCGGCCGCCGTATACGTGAGCAAATGAGGGATGCCTCCCGCGTTGGAGTGAACCAGGGGCTCTTCCGATCGGACTCGCACGATTTCCTCTGGCGACCCGGCCAGAAGACCACCGAGGTGCGCCGCCGGGACGGCAAAATCCATGCTTCGTTGCGCAATCCACTGCGGATCCCAACCGAAGAAATCGCTGCAGCTCTCTGCTACGCAGTGAGGGTGAGCTATGGCATCGGGTCCGATGAAGCAGTCAAGGAAGCAATCCGCCTATTCGGCTTCAAGCAATCCGGCAGGAAGATTGTGGGGAGATTCCAGCAGGTGTTGGATGAACTCGTGGCAGATGGCGACCTGGTTTGGGAAGATTCTCTTCTACAAGTGCCGGACACTTCGATCTGACTATCCCCGATTCCAACATCACAGCCCCGGCTGTTCGTTATGAATTTCGATAAAAATGCAGCCGTTAGGTTACACTTGGATGAATACGAGAAAAAAAGCGAGTTTATCCTGCGAACAGATGGAGAAGGTGCTAAGCAATCGCGGGATAACCCCGCTCCTACGGCAAACCATCCATTTGCTGGAAAAGGGCGATTTGGGGAAGAGTTCTGAATTCCAGAAACCCCACATCTGTCTCCCGCCGATTGCTTGACATCAGTTTCTCAGGCAAGCACTTTCCATGCGCGAAATTATGAAAAGGGAGGCAAGTATTTCACATGCAGTCTGACTATTTGCCCTGACACTCCAACGTATCGCATCGGAAATGGCGGTTCATTATAAACGGTATCGAGCATTACAACTGCTTCGGGTTGGTTCCGGCTTGCCCCAGGCCGAGTTCCGCGAAGGGCAGGAAAAAGCCATCCGCCATGTTGTCGAGAATCGAGGTCGGCATCTAGTCGTTCAGCGAACGGGATGGGGAAAGAGTTTCGTTTACTTCATCGCCATCAAAATGCTACGAGAGGAAGGTCTTGGTCCTGCCCTATTGGTGTCTCCCTTGCTGGCTCTGATGCGAAACCAGATCGCGGCGGCAGAGCGGATGGGCGTCCGCGCGAAAACGATCAATTCGGACAACAAGGCAGAATGGAGTGAAATCGAGACCGCCGTCCGGGCCGACAATTTGGATATCCTGCTTATTTCGCCTGAGCGATTGGCAAACGAACGATTTGTCGAGCAGGTTCTTGCGACTGTTGGCAACCGAGTATCGCTACTAGTGACGAGGCCCACTGCATCTCCGATTGGGGACACGATTTTCGCCCCAACTATCGACGGATAGAGCGTGTTGCCCGTGACATGCCACGGAACATGCGCTTGCTCGGAACCACGGCCACCGCAAACAATCGCGTGGTCAATGATTTACGAGCCATATGGTCTGACCTGCGCATTTCCCGCGGCGACCTGAATCGGCCTTCATTGACACTACAGACGATTCGGATGCCTAACCAAGCGGAGCGCCTCGCTTGGTTGGCGGAGCGGCTCCCGAAGTTTCCCGGAAGCGGGATCGTTTACACGCTTACCATTCGCGACGCCCATAGAGTGGCGAATTGGCTCCAGTCTCGGGGGTTAGCCGTCGAGGCATATACAGGCCGAACAGGTGACCGGCGGCCAGAATTGGAACAGAATCTTTTGGATAATAAACTGAAAGCGTTGGTGGCTACAAGCGCCTTGGGAATGGGATTCGACAAGCCGGATCTTTCCTTCGTCGTACACTTTCAGGCGCCGGGATCGGTCGTTACGTATTATCAACAGGTGGGGCGTGCTGGCCGAGCGTTGGATTCGGCCTATGGAGTGTTGTTGAGCGGGCAGGAAGACACACAAATCACCGATTATTTTATTAATTCGGCCTTCCCTAACCGCAAAGAAGTGCAGCAAGTGATTGAGGCCCTAAAGAGAGAACCTGCTGGTCTGAGTGTTCCGGAACTGCTCAAAAGCGAAAACATTTCGGAAAAACGCGTTGAGCACACGCTTAACCTACTCTCCATCGAATCGCCTGCCCCGGTAGTCAAGGAAGGCATGAATTGGCAGCTTGCGGCGGCAACTCTGAGTCAAGATTTTTGGCTGCGAGCCGAGCGGCTCACGGAATTGCGACAAAAAGAGCAAGCCGAAATGCAAGAGTATGTCGATCTGAAGCGGGGCCATATGGAGTTTCTGATTAAAGCGCTGGATGGGGCGCCTGACGAGTCTGCCTCGGATGGCGGGATGCCACCTCTACCTATTATACCGAATCCGGAGTTGGTCCGGGAGGCAGTGGCCTTCCTGAAGAGATCCTTTCGGGAAATCTATCCCAGACAAAAAGGACCATCCAAAAAAATACCCGGCCATTTGAGGTTTCAACCCGGACGCGCGCTAAGCATTTGGGGGGATGCCGGATGGGGACAAACCGCAATGGATGGTAAGTATAAGATTGAACATTTCTCGGACGATTTGGTGGTCGCCTGCGTTAATCTATTGCACGAATGGAATCCGCAACCTTACCCTGAGTGGGTGACCTGTATTCCTTCGCTTCGCCACCCGGATCTTGTTCCCGACTTTTCAATGCGCTTGGCTGAGAAGATCCGTCTCCCGTTTCGACCGCTGCTTGTAAGGACCGAGGAACGGCCGGAACAAAAAACCATGGAAAATTCCGCGCAGCAGGTGCGCAACGTTTGGGGTTCACTTGAAGTCAAAGAAAAACCGCCTATTGGTCCTGTCCTTTTGGTAGACGATATAGTAGATTCGAGGTGGACCTTTACCGTCGCCACCTATCTGCTGCGCTCAGAAGGTAGCGGCAAAGTCTGGCCCCTGGCGCTTGCTCAAGCTTGAAACAATCGATGAACGAAGCCCTTTCCGCCAATACGAAGGCGATCCTTCTGCTAACGTCTCCCTTAATCCTAGGACGTAGCGTCCGTTCAGAGGCATTAACGCCAGGAGAGTACTTCAGTTTGTACCGCTATCTCTACTCCATAAATAAGGAACCTTCCGATTTGGTGGAATTAGGCGCTGAAGATCTGTTGGATCGATGCGTCCGGAATACCAATAAGCCAAAAATCAACCGGGAGCGACTTCAGCGCTTATTGGATAGAGGAATCCTTCTGACTCAGGCGGTCGAAAGCTGGCGCCAGCGCGCCATCTGGGTGGTAAGCCACAAGGACCAAGCCTTTCCGCAGAGACTTGGGGAACGGTTGAAGGATAAGACGCCGGCGATCCTCTATGGATGCGGAGATCCAACGCTTCTCGATTCCGGCGGGTTGGCTGTAGTCGGTTCGCGGCATGTGAACGAGGACATCCTGAAGTATACCAAAGAGATTGGAAATTTGGCGGCCTCCGCTAAAAGGACCATCGTTTCCGGCGGGGCAAAGGGCGTGGACCAGGCTGCAATGAACGGCGCGTTTGAATCCGGTGGCAAATCCATTGGTGTTCTGGCGAATGGCTTAAAAGGGGCGGTAACGAACCGGACCCACCGCGATCTTATCCTGAACGAGCAACTCGTATTGATATCGCCCTATGATCCATCTTCCGGATTCAATGTCGGTCATGCCATGCAACGCAACAAGCTGATCTATGCCCTGGCCGACGCGGCACTCGTGGTCAACGCGGTGATAGGCAAAGGCGGCACATGGAATGGCGCCATTGAGTATTTGAATAAATATCATCTGGCGCCTCTCTTTGTCCGTTCGACGGGTCCACGGGTTGAAGACGCCCTGCAACAGAAAGGGGCTTTGCTATGGCCAAATCCGGTTAATGCAGAAGAGTTGGAAGCAATTTTCGATGTGGAAGCTTCTCAAATTCCCCTTCGGCATTCGCAAGAAACAATGCGGATCGATGCCGTGTTGGAAACCGAAGAAACACCTCCGGAATCGATGTCTTCTCAAGCTGTAAAGCAGGCATCAGATACAAAAAATGCCGCAGTATCCCCTGCTGATGAACTGTTCCATAAGGTAAAATCGTTGGTCCTTCAATTGGTTCAAACCCCCATGTCACGAAAGGAAATTCAAGCCGAACTGGAAATCAACCAAGGTCAGGTGGACAAATGGCTGAGGCGACTCCTGAATGAAGGCGTTGTGGAGAAAACCAAATCCCCAGTTCGATATTCAGCAGCGCAACGGCAACTTCCCCTGATAGAGCGAGATTCCGCCGACGGCTGATTTAGCCGACCGCCTTTCTGTTTCATCCTTTGCTGGGAAAAGCCTTCTTGAATTCTAGGTCGACCAGGTAGCGGGTTTATCCCGCGATCAGATCGAGAAGGTGCAAAGCGATCGCGGGGTAAACCCGCTCCTGCGGGGACCCATTCATTATCTCAATAAGGGAGATTTGAGTGACAACCCTTCAACTCCCGGCGCCTGGTAGGCTAGTAAAAGATTGCTCTCGGGGGATAATTTCCCCTTGCTGCTATGCCCAAGGAAGAATGAATTTCGAAGGGATCCCAACTATAAAAAGTTCAAGGCGAATGGCCTGGGTGAGTCTGGCTGTTTTCCTGCTGTCTCTCCCGGAATTTTTACCGGCCTCCAACCAACCGGAAATCCACCTGGGCATCGACGTGTTGCAAGAGCAGGACTTCAAGCCGCTGCAAGGAAAGCGGGTCGGTCTGCTCACCCACAAGGCCGGGGTCAATCGCAATGGGATTTCCACCATAGAGGTGCTGCACGATTCGCCCCTGGTTGATTTGAGGGCGCTATACGCTCCCGAGCATGGGATCGACAGTGTGGTAAAGGCCGAAATAAAATACGGTCACAGCCTTCACCGGAAGACGGGCCTCCCGGTCTATTCCCTCTATGGCGAATACCGTAAACCGAGTCCGGAAATGTTGGCTCCCATCGATATCATGGCGGTTGATTTGCAGGATGTCGGGGTTCGGTCCTACACTTACGTGGCATGTATGAAGCTGGCCATGGAGGCCTGTTTTGAGAACGACAAGCCCATGGTCTTGCTTGATCGGCCCAATCCCCTGGGGGGCATCAAAGTGGACGGACCGGTCCTGGAGGAGACATGGAAAAGCTACGTTGGGCCCTTCCCCACCCCCTACGTCCACGGTCTGACCATCGGGGAAATTGCCTGGATGGCCATTAAAACCCCCGGATGGCTCGACATTGGAGATGAGGCCCTGAGGCAGGGAAAATTGATTATCGTTCCCATGCGGGGATGGAGCCGGGACATGCTTTGGCCGGCCACCGGGTTGAATTGGGTGGCAACTTCACCCAATATTCCCGATTTGTCGGCCGTCATGGGGTATTCGATGACCGGTTTGGGCGCTCAAATCGGAGGCTTCAGACACGGAATCGGCACTAGCCACCCTTTCCGATTGCTCACCTTTCCCGGGGTGACGGCCAAAGAACTGCAAAAACGACTGGCCCAACTGGACATACCGGGCCTGCGGTTCGATGAAATACCTTTCAATCGGTCCGACGGAAGCCAAGCCATGGGGGTTTACACCACCATTACCGATTTCTCCCGTTTCAGACCGACGGAAATCAGTTTCCACATGATGAAGCTATCCGCCGAATTTCGAGGATACAATCCATTCCAAAAGGTTTCCAACTCCCTGGAAGGCCTTTTCAACAAACATGTCGGCTCCACCGCCTGGTGGATTTCTCTGCAAAACCATGGAGAGCAGGTCAACGTGGAAAGGTTTATCGAAACGTGGGAAGAGGATGCCCGGAAGTTTCGCGAAGCATCGCGAAACTTCTGGATCTACGAGTAGCCCCATAAAGCACAAGAACACAAAATTCTTCATTCCTAAATGGCACCCCCGGCGCCTACCCACTTCGTTAACTTCTTTTCCGGCAAAGCCGGATCCCTTTGCGATCTTGGCGAGAGCAAGTCCAGATGGAGAAAGGCGTCCTTATTTTTGCCATTGGGGCGACCAGCAGGTAGTGCGGCCCGCGATGCGTTCCCGCAGCAAAGGGCCTCTCGTTTTGGGGCAGGCGCCCCCTTCCTTCCAACGGTGCTGGAAAAGCCAGGATTGGGGGAACTCCCCCCAGTGATCTCCCACAATTCGCAGGGCCTGACGACACACCCAGCGAAGGCGTCGAAACAGGGCCTTGATTTCACCGTCATCAAGGGACCCGGGGGTTCGCCGCGGATCAAGCCTGGCCCGCCAGAGAATTTCATCGGCCATCCAGTTGCCCACACCCGGGAAATATTGCTGCATCAGGAGAAAGGATTTAAGAGAGGTATTGCGATGGCGTTTCACGGCCGATTTTAAACGGCGCACGGTAAAACCCCGGGACAGTATCTCAGGAGGGAGACAGGTCCACCAATCGGGCGGATGGGCCGAGGTTTCAAATAGAATCCTGCCAAACTGCCGCGGGTCGGAAAATACCAGCCAACCGTCCGGCAAGGCCAGCACCAGATGGGCATGGGGATCCGGCAACGGATCGGCGGAGGAAAAACTCAATTTACCGGTCATGCCCAGGTGGACCCCCAACCAGGCGCCGGCCTCGAATTGAAACAACATCTGCTTCCCGTGGGTTTGGGAAGCCTCCAGACGCCGTTCCGGGAGGCGCCGGATCAGCTCTTTGACATCACAGTCTCGAAAATCTCTGACCTGGGGGTTGACCTGTACCGCTTCGATGGTTTTCCCCAATCCCGGATTCCATTGTTTGCGATAATACTCGACTTCGGCCAACTCGGGCATGTTCCCCCCAATTCTGCAGGTCGATCAGAGGGTGGCAATTCCTTGATGCTGGTTTCCTCTCGCAAAGCTCGCCATGAAGAAGAGGAAACCACAAAAGGCTCAAAATGCTCAAAACTTTTTCAATTATTTCCCTGACATGGCTTAGCCTTCGCCACTGAACTCTGAAAACTGATCACTGAACACTTGCGCCGATGGCGCCTCCTCTGTGCCTTTTCTTGTTTTTTGCCTTGCCTTAGGGCGACCTGAATCGGCTAGCTATATCGGTATAGTAACCAACGGGAAAGATTCCGAAATCAGCATAAAAACCCATGTCGAGAAGCGTAACCTTATTCACCGGCCAGTGGGCCGATTTGTCCCTGGCAGAACTGGCGCCCCAAGCGAAAGAAATGGGCTACGACGGGCTGGAACTCGCCTGTTGGGGCGACCACTTCGACGTTCGCCAAGCCAACCAAAGCGATCGATACCTCAAGGAAAAATGGGAATTGCTCCTGGACAACGGGCTGACCTGTTTTGCCATATCCACCCACCTGTCGGGGCAGGCCGTCTGCGACCGGATCGATGAGCGCCACCAGGCTATCCTACCGGATTACGTCTGGGGTGACGGCGACCCGGAAGGGGTGCGCCAACGCGCGGCCCAGGATGTGATCGACGCCGGTAAAGCCTGCCGGAAATTCATGAATCTCAAACCGGACGGGAAAGACCGGAACGATTTCCCCGCCGTGGTAAACGGGTTCACCGGTTCGAGCATTTGGCACCTGCTCTACTCATTTCCGCCAACCAGCCAGGAGATGCTGGATAAAGGCTACGCCGATTTCTCACAACGATTCACCCCCATTCTGGACGCCTTCCACGCCGAAAACGTAAACTTCGCCTTGGAAGTTCACCCCACCGAAATCGCATTCGACATTGCCTCGGCCGCCCGCGCCATTGAGGCGGTTAAGGGACACCAACGCTTTGGGTTCAATTACGACCCTTCTCATCTGGGCTATCAAGGGGTCGATTACGTGAAATTCATTCGCCAATTCGCCGACCGCATTTACCACGTGCACATGAAGGACGTCTGGTGGGGCCACGGTGACGGAACGGTGGGTGTATTTGGCGGTCACACCGACTTCACCGACCCTAGGCGCTATTGGGATTTTCGTTCCCTGGGACATGGGGATATCAATTTTGAGGAGATCGTAGTGGCGCTAAACGATATCGGCTATGCCGGACCCCTTTCGGTCGAGTGGGAGGACGGGCGCATGGATCGTTATCATGGAGCCGGGGAAGCGTGCGAATTCGTCCGGGCGGTTGACTTCACTCCCAGTGCGGCGGCCTTCGATGCGGCCTTTGACAAGTCCAAACAGTAGGAGGCGCGCCAAGGGGCGCCAATTAGGAATTGGCTGACGCCAAAGGCACAGAGGCACAAAGGCACAAAGGCACAAAGGCACAAAGGTTGGAGGTGTTGAGATTCGGAATGAAAATTACCGTAAATGCAAAATACCAATAAGAGAATCTGCGCTCATCCGCGCAATCTGCGGTTCATTTCCGGTTTCTAATCCGTGGCCATCCGTGTTATTCGTTGTCATATCCAAAACCCAAAACCCAAAACCCAAAACCCAACAACTGAAAGACCATGAGCATTAAAGCAGGCATAATCGGCGCCGGAGGGATGGTGCGCTACCACGTGGCAGGATTTCAACAAGCGGGGGCCGAGATATTGGCCATCGCGGACGTTTACGAACCTGCCGCGCGGGCCGCGGCGGAAAAATACGGCATCCCCACGGCCTTGGGCAGCGTGGGAGCCATTTTGGAAATGGAGGAGATCGAAGCCGTTTCGGTGATCGTACCCAACAAGTTTCACGCACCCTTGGCTATTGAGGCCCTGAAGGCGGGAAAGCATGTTTTTTGCGAAAAACCGCCCGCCCTCAACGCCGGGGAAGTCCAGCAAATGAAGGACGCGGCGGATCGGGCCGGCAAGATTCTGATGTTCAACTTCAACAACCGGGCCCGCCCGGAATCCTACGCCATGATGGAGTACATTGCCAACGGCACGGTGGGGCACATCAATTCAGCCCAGGCCAAGTGGATTCGCAGGACGGGCATACCCGGTTTCGGCGGTTGGTTCACGACCAAGGACCTGGCCGGTGGAGGGCCTTTGATCGATCTCCTTCACATGGTTGATTTGGCTCTGTTTTTCATGGGATATCCGGAACCCGCCTACGTCCTGGGTCGGACCTTCCAAGATTTTATAACCGATAAAAACTTCAAGGGCCCATGGGGATTGCCCGACATAAAAGGTGGTACTACCGACGTGGAAAGCGCCGCTCACGGATTTGTCACCTTCAGGAGCGGGCAAGCCCTGTCTCTCCAAGTATCGTGGGCCGAAATGGTGAAACGTGAAGAAGTCTCGGTGGTCTTTCAAGGGACACGTTCGGGTGGCAAGATCGAGCGTCTGTTTGGCATCGATGGCCTGGATGAAACCAGTATCGACAAGTGCGAACTCTACGTGCAGGAAGGGGGCAATTCGGTCAACCGAGAGGTCATTGTAGAGGCTTGCGAGGACATGGGCCGTTCGCGATCGGCGCAAAATTTCATCTTCAGCATCGAGGGAAAGGAGGAGCCCCTGAACACTCCCCATCAAGCCATTTCACTTATGTTGATTATCGATGCCATTTATGCGTCGGCATCGACGGGAAAACCAGTGGTTTGCGCACCACTCAACGGAAAGTAATTTTATGAATAGGAAACTGAGAATGGGCATGGTGGGAGGAGGCCGGGGAGCCTTTATCGGAGGGGTCCACCGCATGGCCGCAAATCTTGACGGCAAAATCGAATTGGTGGCCGGTTGTTTTTCCTCCGATGCCGAGACTTCCAGGCTTTCCGGGGAAGACTTCTTTTTGAATCCCAATCGCGTTTATTCATCCTATGAAGAGATGGCCCGAGCTGAAGCTGTTCTATCGGCGGAGGAGCGGATAGATTTCGTCAGCATCGTGGTGCGCAACAACCTGCATTACCCGGTGGCCAAATGTTTTCTCGAGCACGGCATAAACGTCATTTGTGACAAACCGCTCGCTTTTAACCTGGAGGAGGCCTTGGCCCTCCGGGAACTTGTGCGAAAAACGGGGAAGGTTCTTGCCCTCACCCACAATTATACCGGCTATCCCATGGTAAAGGAAGCCCGCGAAATGGTCAGGAAGGGAAAGCTGGGCCGCCTCCTGAAAATCGTGGCGGAATATCCCCAGGGTTACGCGGTTGGAGACGTGGACCGGGAGGGGCCCACCCAGATCAACTCCTGGCGGACTGATCCCGCGGTATCGGGCGCTTCCAATTGCATGGGAGATATCGGCACCCATGCGGAAAACCTGGGACGTTACATTACCGGGTTGGAGATCGAGGAACTCTGCGCCGATCTGACCACCTTCATTCCCGGACGGGAACTGGACGATGACGGCAACGTGCTGATTCGGTACAAGGGAGGCGCCAGAGGCATTCTTTACGCATCCCAGATTTCAAATGGTGACGAAAACAACCTGAATATACGTATCTATGGGACCAAAGCCTCCTTGGAGTGGCATCAGGAGGAGCCCAACGACCTCATAGTGAAATATGCGGATAAACCGCGCCAGATCTACCGGCGAGGCAATGAATACCTCGGCAATGCGGCGCAGGGCAATTCCCGGACCCCATTTGCCCACCCGGAAGGTTTTATCGAGGCCTTTGCCAACGTATATCTGGCGGCAGCGGCAGCCATCTGGGATGAGGTAAACGGAATTCAAACCGAACGGGAATACGACTTCCCCACTGTCGATGACGGCGTCTATGGAATGGCCTTTATTGAAACCGTGGTAAAGTCCTCCAAAGGGGAAGACAAGTGGACCCGATTCCCCGATCTGTAAATTTTCCGGATCTACCAATAGCTCAGGAAAAAAGAAGATTTACCACAGGGGGGGAAAAGGCGCCCAAAGGCGCCAATTAGGAATGAAGAATGAGGAATTGGGGAGATAGGAACGATTAAGAATTGACTCTCGCAAAGAGCGCAGAGAGCGCGGAGATGTGGCTGATCCAGCATCCAGCATCCAGCAATTTTGTGCCTCAAAAATTCCTTGCCCAAGCGTCTTGGTTTCCCCAATATTGGTGACCAACTCCCTTCCAAACCCAACAACCAACCTCATTTAATCCTTTTTTCCGTTCAGGAACTTTCCGGAAATGGCCGAGCCCATTTACGACGAAAAGTCTATTAAATCCCTTGATTGGCGTGAGCACATCCGCAAGCGCCCCGGCATGTATATCGGCAACGTTTCCGGGAAGGGCGCTTCGCCCGACGAAGGATTGTATATGCTTATCAAGGAGGTGGCGGACAATTCCCTGGACGAATTTACCATGGGTTACGGGAAGCGCATCGAGATCAAATTGGATGACACCCAAATCACCGTGAGGGATTACGGCCGCGGCATCCCTCTGGGGAAGGTCAAGGAGTGCGTCAGCAAAATCAATACCGGAGGAAAATACGACACGGAGGCCTTCCAGAAATCCATCGGACTCAACGGGGTGGGCTCAAAAGCAGTCAACGCCCTGTCCTCTCACTTCATGACCCAATCCTTCCGCGATGGCGAATCCGTCCGGGTTGAATTCGAACGGGGCGCCCTGATTCGGGAGGACAAATGGCCACGAGCCTGCCGGGAAAGAAACGGCACTCTAACCCGGTTTGTTCCCGATCCGGAAATTTTTGGCCGCTACCGGTTCCGCAAGGAATACATCGAAAAGCTCCTTTGGAATTACGCCTATCTCAACACCGGCCTCACCCTGACCCTTAACGGAGAACGGTATTATTCCAAAAACGGACTGCTCGATCTGCTGACGGAGAATTTGGAATCCGAACCCAACTATCCCATCCTTCACTTCAAAACCGACGATATCGAAATCGCCTTCACCCATACCAACCAGTACGGGGAAGAATATTTCTCCTTCGTCAACGGCCAACATACCACTCTGGGCGGAACCCACGAAATATATTTCAAACAGGCCATAGTGGAAACCCTGCGCGGTTTCTTCAAAAAGGATTACCACGTCAAGGACATACGCGGCGGCATGGTCGGAGCGGTGGCGGTGCGCATCCAGGAGCCCACTTTTGAAAGCCAGACCAAGGTCAAGTTGGGTAGCGACAGTTTTGGCCCGAACGGTCCGAGCATCCGACAGGGGATTTCCAGTTTCCTCAGAACGCACCTCGACAACTACCTGCACCGCCATCCCCGTACGGTTGAAGCCATCCAAAAACGCATTCACCAGTCCGAGCGTGAACGCACCGAACTCATGGGGGTACAAAAAATCGCCAAAGCGCGGGCCAAAAAGGCCAAGGTGGTGAACCGAAAACTGCGCGATTGCAAGGCGCACTACAACACCCGGCACAAACTGGCCGAGTCGAGTTCGATTTTTATCACCGAAGGCGACTCGGCTTCGGGTTCCATCACCAAGTCGCGCGATCCCATGATCCAGGCCGTCTTCTCCCTGCGGGGAAAGCCCCTCAACACCTACGGCATGAAACGTCGGGTCATTTACGAAAACGAAGAATTTTACCTGCTCCAGGACGCTCTCGACATTGAGGATGGATTGGAAAACCTCCGCTACAAACAGATCATTCTCGCTACGGACGCGGACGTGGATGGATTTCACATACGCATCCTGCTGATGTGCTATTTCCTGCAGTTTTTTCCGGAACTGGTCCGCCGGGGACACCTCTTCATCCTGCAGACCCCACTTTTTCGCGTGCGCAATAAAGGGAACACGCTTTACTGCTATTCGGAAGGGGAAAAACGGGAAGCCATGGCCAAGCTCGGCCGGAAGGCGGAAGTCACCCGTTTCAAGGGCCTGGGGGAAATATCCCCATCCGAGTTCAAACAATTTATCGGCGAGCAAATACGGCTTGAACCGGTTGTCATCGGCAAGAAATCGCACCTCGATGACATGCTGCGGTTTTACATGGGAAAAAACACGCCGAAACGACGCGACTTCATCGTGGAGAATCTGGTGGTGGAAGAACCGATCAACGACAGCGCGACAGCGGAAACCAACGAGGACAGCCAGGTAGCGGACACGGCCGCCGCCTGACCCATGAATAAACCCCTGCAATTGAACTCGGATCTCCTCAAGGTTCCGGACCTGTACAAGAAATATTACCTCGAGTACGCTTCCTATGTCATCCTCGACCGGGCCGTGCCCTCCATCCACGATGGCCTGAAGCCGGTGCAGCGGCGCATTCTGACCACCCTGTTCAAGGTGAATGACGGGCGTTTTCACAAAGTGGCCAGCATCGTGGGTGAAACCATGAAATTGCACCCGCACGGAGATGCCGCCATTACCGATGCTCTCGTCCAGATCGCCCAACGCAATCTGTTGATTGAAACCCAAGGCAACTTCGGAGACCCCATTACCGGGGATCGGGCCGCGGCCAGCCGCTACATCGAAGCGCGTCTCTCCAAATTCGCCCTGGAAGTGCTGTTCAACCCCAAGACCACTGAATACCAGGATTCCTATGACGGCCGCAACAAAGAGCCGGTCGTCCTTCCCGCCAAGTTCCCCCTGGCCCTGGCCCAGGGGATCGAAGGCATAGCAGTGGGACTCGCCTGCAAGATTTTCCCTCACAACTTTGTCGAATTGATCGACGCTTCCATCGCATTTTTGAAACGCGAGGACTTCGAATTGTATCCGGATTTCCCCTCCGGCGGCATGGCCGACGTTTCCGAATACAATGAAGGCCTGCGCGGGGGACGCATTCGCCTGCGCGCAAAGATAGAAGTCCTCAAGGGACGGAAACTGGTCATAAGGGAAATTCCCTACGGCACCACCACCGCTTCCCTGATCGATTCCATCGTCAACGCCCGCGAAAAAGGAAAAATCAAGTTTAACCGGATCGAGGATCATACCGCCGAAAAGGTGGAGATCCTCATCCAAGGCGCTCAGGGAATCGATCCCCAGACCATGATCAAGGCCCTTTATGCCTTTACCGATTGCGAAGTATCGCTCTCTCCCAATTCCTGCATTATCGAAAACAACCGTCCGGAATTCTTATCGGTAAAGGAATTGCTCCGAAGATCGGTCGGGCGGACCAAGGCCCTGCTCAAGCTGGAGCTGCAGATCGAACTGAGGGAGCTGCAGGAAAAATGGCACCGCAGCAGCCTGGAAAAGATTTTCATCGAGAACAGGATTTACCGGGATATCGAGGAATGCACCACCTGGGAGAGCGTCATCGCCACCATAGACCGGGGCCTCAAACCCTTCCACCGCCTGCTCTATAGAACGGTTACCAGAGAGGATATCATTCGCCTGACCGAAATAAAAATAAAGCGAATTTCCAGGTACGACGCCTTCCGGACCGAGGAGCATATCAAGGGCTTGGAAGATCGCATGAGAGAGGTAAACCGTCACCTCCGAAACCTGACCCGCTTCACCATACGGTTCTACCAAGCCCTGAAGGACAAATACGGCAAAGGCCGGGAACGAAAAACCAAATTGACCTCATTCGAACGGGTCGAGGCGGTCAGGGTGGCTGTGGCCAACGAAACACTCTATGTAAACCGCAAAGACGGTTTTATCGGCACGGGCATGAAGCGTGAGGAGTCCGTTCTGAAATGTTCCCAGCTCGATCATATCATCGCCTTTACCCGTCAGGGAACCATGAAGGTGGTCAAGGTCGCCGATAAGGTGTTCATGGGCAAAAACATCATCCACCTGGCTGTTTTCAGCCGAGATGACAAATCGGTCTATTCCATGGTGTATCGCGACGGCAAACAGGGGGCAACCTATGCCAAGAAATTCCGCATCGGTGGAATTACGCGCGACAAGGAATACGACCTGACCAAAGGCGCTCCAGGATCCCGCGTATTGTTTTTTTCGGCGGACAAAACCGAAGCGGCCTGCCCGTTTGTCAACGTCTACCACAAACCTGTTCCACGCCTTCGCAAATTGGTGGTTCCTTTCGACTTTGCCGATTTCACCCTCCGAAGCCGGGGCAGCCAGGGTAATATCGTCACCAAAAACACCGTCCGGCGCGTGGCGCGGGCCAACCGAAAAGCCGCCTCCGCCGTGGTTTGAAAATGGACTGGCCTTGTCAAGGGTCAGGTCCTAGGGTTTGGCCTTTCCCCGTCCTTCCATGAGGTTCCGATTACTCAGCATCATCCTCGCCTTCCTCCTGGGGGTCTCCTCGCTTAGAGCAGATTTCGAGTATTTTATTGAAACTCCGGAGGGCCAACCTTTTTCCAACAAGGTGGCCTTTGAATTCCTCAGCAATTACGCCACCCTGGCTTGGTACCTTTATTCCGACGCGGTCAGGTCCGCCGTGGAGTTTAACATGGCCGTCTACCGGTTCCGCAAGGAGCCCGGCGCGGAAACTTTTGCGGCAGCCAAAGCGACTTGGGTGGAAGCCCGCAAGATTTACGGGCGCACCGAGGTGTACCGGTTCTCCGAGGGCCCCATAGACAATATGGAACTCGAGATCCTGATTAACGCATGGCCCATCGACGAGAGTTATATCGACTACACGCGCGACGATCCCCATTCCGGAATTGTAAACCGGCCCGAAATGTTACCCAGAATAACCAGCCTGGAATTGAGGAAACTGAACCAAGCCGGTGGGGAAGCCAATGTTTCAACCGGCTGGCACGCCATTGAATTTCTGCTTTGGGGGCAGGATCACTTCGCCGATGGCCCGGGGCGCAGGCAATGGACCGATTATACCACCGCTCCCAATGCCGATCGACGCATGGCCTACCTCGTGGCCTCGACCGAACTCCTGCGCAGCCAATTGGTGGCGGTCGCCCAGGAATGGAGCCTCGCCAATTACGATAACCACACGGGCGACTTCTTCCTGAAACGCCCGACCACATTGATAAAGCAAATCATGCGGGGGGTTACATCCCTGGCCGGCCGGGAATTGGCCGCGGAACGCATGTCCCTGGCCCTGCGGTCCAAATCTCAGGAGGACGAACACTCTTGCTTCAGCGATACGACCCACCTCGATCTCATTGCCAACGTCGAGGGCCTCGAGGCCATTCTCACCGGCGAATTCGATCCGGTCTATGCCCCTCCCGTGGCGGGGAAGGGCCTGCTGGATTTGATCGCCGACGCCGACCGGGAAGCTGCCGATACCGTATGGGAGAAATTCGTTGCAGTGAAAGAAAGGGTTGAAGCCATCGAGCCCCCCTTTGACCAAGCCATTATGGCGGAGGAACATACTCCCCCCTTTCAAAATGTAAAAGCCGCCGTACAAGCCTTATGGACTTTGGTCTATGCTTTGGCCGATGCCGATGAAGTCCTTCAACTCGATGTAAAGCGGAGCTAGGGAGGATTTGGAGCGGCCATGCGGAGCCAATGAAACGCGTAGCCAAGGGGCTCATTTGCCAGGTCCTGCTAACCCTCCTTTGTTGGTCCGCCGTGGCCGACGAGGAATTGTCCGGTGGCGATACAACCGTGTTCATCCGGTCCAGCCTCGCTTTCAGCCTGCCGGCCCATAATCTGCCCTTGGGGGATCTCCCGCGCTTTTTTGCCGGCAATGCCATTTTCAATGTGAATTGGGTGGCTGCAACCTCGGTCGTGGATGGACGGGATGGTCTGGGCCCCCTCTTCAATGCGCGATCCTGCTCAGCTTGCCACTTCAAGGACGGCCGGGGACGTCCGCCGACGCCCGAGGAGATCCCCATCGGGCTGATATTGCGTATCGGTATTCCCGGCCTCGGAGAAAACGGGGGTCCGTTACCGGATCCAATTTATGGAAACCAGGTGAGCGTTCGGGCCTTGCCGGGACAAAAACCGGAGGCTCGGATAGTCCTGAAATGGGAAGAAATAACGGGAGCCTATCCCGATGGAAGCGTCTATTCACTGTTGAAACCCCACTATGCGTTCGACCATTGGGGATACGGCGAGCCACAAGAGGCGTTGCAATTTTCCCCACGAGTGGCCTCTCCGGTTTTCGGACTCGGGTTGCTGGACGCCATAAGTGAATCGGACCTGGAGCAACGGGCCGATCCCGACGACAGGGATGGCGATGGCATCTCGGGCAGACCCAACCGGGTCTGGAGCTCGAGCAAAAATAGCGATGCAATCGGCCGTTATGGTTGGAAGGCCAATAAAGCGGAACTTATCGACCAAGTTGCCGGGGCTTTTGTCGGCGACATCGGAATAACCACCACCCTTTTCCCCGAGGAGAACCATAGCGCGGTCCAGGCCCCAACCGGCTCGTTCGCCGACGCCGGATCCCCCGAATTGGCCGACCCGGAACTCGAGGACCTCGTATTTTACTTGAAGACTTTGGGGGTTCCAGCCAGCCGCATCGACGATCCGGAGGAATTTCAAAAAGGAAAGGCCCTCTTTGAATCGGCACGATGCTCTTCCTGCCACATACCGGAAATAAACACCGATCCCCATTATCCCATCCCCGCCCTGGCCGGACAGACCATTCGCCCTTACACGGACCTGTTGCTGCACGACATGGGAGAAGCCTTGTCCGATGGAAGGAGGGATTTCCTGGCCACCGGGCGGGAATGGCGCACACCGCCCCTTTGGGGCATTGGTTTGTTGCCAACGGTAAACGGTCATTCCCGGCTCCTCCACGATGGCAGGGCTCGAAACGTGGAAGAAGCCATTCTTTGGCACGGCGGGGAAGCGGAAAAAAGCAAAGGCGCCTTCAAGGCAATGTCGGCGGAAAATCGACAACTCCTCATCGCCTTCGTGGAATCGCTTTAGCCCCCATCATCGATTTTTTGTCGAGGAAGCAAAACTTGGCCTTGTCGCCTTCCCCCGGTTGGTCCATTCAATTTCCCAGAGCGCTAACCCATGGAATGGCTGAAGCTACATAAGGGAAAAATCATCCTGTTGGCCTCCCTCTTGGGGGTTGTCGGCTTCCTCATCTGGGTCTTGTGGGGCGGTTGGAGTATCGATGAAATCAAGACCTGGATTTCCGGTTGGGTGGATGAAATTAAATCCTGGCCGGCTTATCTCTTCTTCCTTGCCACGGCGGTTCTGCCCCTGACCGGAATTCCCATATCCCCTTTGTTCATCGTGGCCAGTATCCGGTTTGGAGTGGCCTGGGGAATTCCGTTTTCGTTGGCTGCCGTTGCGGTCAATATGGTCTTGGCCTACTGGTTGTCCAGCAAGGTGCTGCACGGATTCCTAGAGAGACTGCTCCGTTGGGGGAATTATTCCATACCGAGGATCAAACCGGAGGATGCGTCGAAATGGATCGTTGCGGTTCGCTTTTCCGGTACTCCATTGGTGGTTCAGAATTACGTGCTGGGACTGGCCCGCGCCCCTTTCTGGCCCTACCTCGTTTATTCTGTCATTTCGCAAACCTTTTTCGTCGTCGGTTTCGTCGTTTTCGGCGAGTCTTTCGTCTCGGGAAAGATGGGAACCGCCCTGATTGGTCTGGCCGTCTTGGCCATCGCCTTTATCGTTTTTGCCCTGCTGCGCAAACGTTATGCACAATCCAAGACAAAACTACCCGATACCTCCGTCGGATGAGATCAAGTCCGTCTCCGAATTTACCAGCGAGGTAAAGTATCTGTTGGAGACCGTAATCGGAGGGGTTTGGATCCGAGGTGAAATTTCCAATTTCCGACGTCAGCAAAGCGGGCACGTTTATTTTTCCCTGAGAGACGCCGATAGCCAAGTATCGGCGGTGTTGTTCCGAAGCGATGCGCTGAAGCAAACCATCCAATTGAAGGACGGCCTGCAGGTAATCGTTTTCGGCCAGGTAAGTGTTTACGAGCCGCGGGGCAATTACCAACTCATCATTCGCTTGGCGGCGCCCGATGGCCTCGGGACGCTCCAGCAGGAATTCGAACGGTTGAAGGCCAAATTGCAGAAGCAAGGCCTCTTCGACGCCCAGAGGAAAAGGCCTATCCCCCTGTTTCCCCGAGCCATCGGAATTGTGACCTCCCCGACCGGGGCGGCGGTGCAGGATTTTATCCGGATCTTGAAACGGCGGGAATGGGTTGGACGCATTCTCATTCTTCCGGCCAGGGTTCAGGGAAGCGGATCGGCCGAAGAAATTGTCCGCATGATTGAACGCGCCCAAACCTTGGCCGGACTCGATCTGCTGGTCGTTGGCCGTGGTGGGGGCAGCATGGAAGACCTTTGGTGTTTCAACGACGAAAGAGTCGTCCTGGCCCTGGCGGCATCCGCTATTCCGGTCATTTCCGCGGTGGGTCACGAGGTCGATTTTACGCTTTCCGACTTTGTGGCCGACTTGCGGGCCGAGACCCCTTCCGCCGCCGCCGAAATTATTTCCACCCATTACCGCGAGGTGCGGGATCGCTGCCATAGGGCCGCAGAGGACTTGGCCCGCTGGGTGTCTCAGGGGCTTCAATCCAGGGGGGAACATCTGGATGGATTGGGCCGCAGACTGCAAAGGGTGGAGCCTCTCGACAAAATCGAACGGGGATACCTGCGCTTGGACGACCTGGAAATCCGATTGAATGGGGCGGTGAATTCGAGGATTTTGCAGAGACGGCATCGGTTATCCGAAGTCTCCCGGGAAATTCAAAAAATGGAGCCCCTGCCCCTTATTCATCGGGCCCGATTGACCGCCCAAACCATGGGTCATCGGTTGCACAACGCCCTGGCCGCGGAACTCTCGGGGAAAAAATCAAACCTCCAGCGGGCCCGGTCGCTTTTGGGATCTCTCAGCCCCCGGTCTGTGCTCAATCGGGGTTTTGCCATTGTCCGAGACGGCATGCGCCGCCCCATCGTATCCAGGCAATCCATCCTGCCCGGGGACACGGTATGGGCCGAGTTCAAGGATGGAGAAGTGCGACTGAACCGATTGAAGAACAGTGAAGGCTCAGGTCGGGTCGACTAATCCGCATTTCTCTGGGTTCTTCGCGACCTCGGCGAGATTCAACCCCTCAACCCGATGTTCATTCCGGTGAGGGAAATGGAAACCAGGCCATGAGAGGATCGTGGTCGCTGGGACGGATTTGAACGCTTTTGTCGGCATTTACATGGGCTATGAAAATGCCGGCCCGGCGGGCCAGGTCGGGAGTGACCAAAATGTGATCCAGCGCTTGGGACATCCCCTGGAAGATGTAGGTATAACGATCCTCGATGGGCAAGGCTTCCATTAGGTTGAAAAGATCGCCCTGCCCGCTCAATTCCCGCAAGGGCGGGGAAAATTCGAAATCATTCAAATCGCCCAGGACCACGATCCCGGCTTGGGGACGGTTCGCCCTGAGTTGGGCCACGTGGGCGCGGATCCGGCGGGTTTGTTCCAGGCGTTGGGGTTCGGTAAATCGAACCGGGGGCCGAAGAGACCCGTAGCCGATCTCATCGCCGAATTTGCTTCGGAGGTGGCAATTTATCACGATCAACGCTTTGTCCCCAAAGGTGAATTCAGCCACCAATGGCTTGCGGGTGCCGGTGTAATTCCTCGCTTCGGATATATTGAAGGAAGCGTGCCGCAGCAGGTAACTCCCCTTCCACTTTACCTCACGCGGATCATAGAGAAAGGCATTGCGAATATTGCCGCCGGGTCTACCCCCATCGGCCCGGTTGGACGGGTTGATCTGGGTAAAACGATAGTGCGGACCCCCGGCCTCCCGGATAAACCGGATCAGTTTTTTCAGGGTTGCGTCGGCATCGACGACATTGTCATCCATCGGTCCCGAATTATCCTGTATTTCCTGTAGCCCCAGAATGACGGGAGATTGGAGTTGGCCCGTGACGATGCCGGCCAGAGCGGCAAATTTTTCGTCCGGAGATTCGGGGAACAGGTTCTCCACGTTGAAGCTGGCCACAGTGAGAGCGCCTTGGGGTATGGAGGGAACCTGGGGGACTGTCGCCCTAGCCGGGGTCGGTGGGGCCGTTATGGCCGTGGGGACTACTTTATAATTGGAAAAAGAATAGGTCACTACCCCCTCAATGGGTATTCGAATGCGATCGCCCGTGTTGTATCTCCTCTCGTTTTCGGATTTCAGGGCCACCAATATTCGGGCCGGATTGGCCTCGAAGTCGTCCAATTTGAGGCCGCCCTTTTTCGTCACCGGTCCCGTCCTGGTCCGGGTTACGCGGACCGCGATTTCACGGTAGACGCTACGGGGACCGACAACCATGGAATTCCGGATGACTACCCGCATGTATTCCAGGCTTTCCCAGAAGTCCATGGCGTTGAGGTCCGGGTCAAAGGGGGATCCGGGAATTTTGACGGCTTCCGGAAAATCACCCAGGAGGGTGTCCAGGACCTTTGCCTCGGGCAAGACGACCCGTTTGCTCAGGATGCGAATGTTCCTCCCCCGCAGTTGGGTGAGGGTGAGACCGTGGTCTTCCTTCTTTCCCGGTTTCCATTCCTCGACCAGGCCGTCGACGCGCAGGCGGTCGCCCACCTCCACATTGGGATTTCTTCGATAGACGTAAATGGCTTCGGAAGTTTTCGAAGATTTATCCGGCAGGGCGGATTGCAGGCAGAAACCCTTGTCATCCACGAAGGTTACAATGCCTTCCGTTGACACTTCCCGGCTTTCCAGGGGGGACCTGTGAGCCGCCCCCTGTATTTCACCAATGGGGATGACGGCCCGAGCGCAGGCCTCCGCCACAATTGCGAGAAATACGGTGAGTTGGATAAAATGTTTCACCCCGATAGGGAGACGGCCCGGACCGACCCGGGTATCCCCGACGCCGGTGGGATTAAAATGACCGTGCGGCCGATACCACGTTTTCCACAGAGACGCCGAGTTCCCTTAATACGAGACCGCCATCGGCGGAAAGACCGAAACGGTCGATACCCACAACCTTGCCTTCCAGACCGACGTATTGGTACCAGGTTTGCGAAACCCCCGCCTCCACGGCCACCCGCTGTTTGCAGTGGGAGGGAAGGACGTATTCGCGATAGGCGGCGCTTTGCCGTTCGAAACGTTCGAAACAGGGCAGGGAGACCACCCGAACTCCGGCTCCCAGCTCTTCGGCCGCCCTGAGGGCAAGCTGCAACTCGCTGCCGGTGCCGATAAGAATGGCGGTCAAATTTCCCGACTCCATTCTGGCGATGTAACCCCCCTTCAGGACGCCTTGGCGGCGCTCCCGGACCGCAATCTCGGTCAGGTTGGGAACTCCTTGCCGGGAAAGAACGATAGCGGTTGGCCCATCGCGTTTTTCCAGGGCCGCCACAAAGGCTCCGGCTGTCTCCTCCGGGTCGGCCGGCCGTATTACATCCATATTCGGAATAAGGCGCAGGGCGCTCACCACTTCCACCGGCTGGTGGGTTGGGCCGTCCTGACCGACCGCGACGGAATCATGGGTGAACACGTGGAAGTTTGCCAGCTTGGACAGAGCGGCGAGGCGCAGGGCCGGCCGCATATAATCGGCAAAGGTGGTAAAGGTGGCTCCCGAGGGGATAAAGATTCCGTAATAGGCCATGCCGTTGACAATCGCCCCCATGGCGTGTTCCCGAATTCCGAACCGGAAATTTCTTCCCGAAGGGTTGTCCCGGGTAAATTCTCCCGCCTCGGCCAGATAGTTTTTGGTGGAGCCATGGAGGTCGGCGCTTCCGCTTACGAGAAGGGGCAAGGCCCGGCCCAGAGCGTTTATGACGTGGCCGCCAGCCACCCGCGTGGCCATGGATTTTTCGGGATCCGCTTCGGGGATGGAGGCGAAGAGTTCCTCCTCCTTCAACCCCTTTCCGTTCAGAGCGTCTTGCAGAAGTTTCGCCAGGTCCGGATGGTTCGACCTCCAGGCACGGTAAGTCTGCTTCCAATCCTCGTATTGCCGGACCCGTTCCCTCAGGCGACGGTCGAAGTAGTTCCGGACGGATTCGGACACGTGGAAGGTTTCCTCCGGCAGGCCCAGTCCGGCCCTCGCCTCCGCCGCGAAATTCACCCCGGCTTCTCCGTGTCCCTTAAAAGTTCCGGCCACTTCCGGTATGCCCTTGGCAATGAGGGTCTTGGCCACAATCAATTTGGGTTTGCCATTGTCGGCGGCGCGAGCCCGGTCCAAGGCGGATTTTACCGCGTCCATATCGTAACCGTCGATGGTCTCCACCTCCCAACCGTAGGCCTCGTATCGTTTTGCCGTGTCCTCGCTCTGAGTGGCATCGGCCGGGGCGTCCAGGGTCACGTCATTGGAATCGTAAATCATGATGAGGTTATCGAGACCGAAATGCCCCGCGAAAGAACTGGCCTCGGCCGCTACTCCCTCCTGCAGACACCCGTCGCCCGCCAGGCAAACGACGTGATGGTCGATGATGCTATGCTCCGGGGTATTGAATTTGGCCGCGGCCATCTTGGCCGCTACGGCCATACCCACGGCGTTCCCCACCCCCTGCCCGAGGGGACCGGTGGTGCATTCCACCCCTGGAGTCTCCCCGAATTCCGGATGTCCCGGCGTCTTGCTGTGCAAAAGGCGGAAGCTCTTGAGGTCCTCCAATGTGAGATCGTATCCCGACAAATGCAGCCAGGCATAAAGGAACATGCTGCCGTGACCGGCCGACAGCACAAATCGATCGCGATTGATCCACCCGGGTTGACGGGGATTGAGGGAAAGGGTTTCCCCAAAAAGGACCGCGCCGATTTCCGCCGCTCCCAGGGGAAGGCCCAAATGTCCCGATTTGCATCCTGTAACCGCGTCGATGGCCAATCCGCGCGCTATGGTGGCTGCTTGGGCAAGGATTTCTTTATTCATGGGCGCTGTAGTAGTGTTCGAAAGTCTCGGAGGTGGGGTCCCGGAGAATAAGTCCAGGGAGCCACCATGCAAAGGATGGGCTGGCAAAGGGCGAGGAAAATTTCATGGGATTGTAAATCTTGTAAGCCGGGTTTTTCCCTGTAAAAATCGTTGCTTAATGAACCCCCAAGCTCTCTCCCCCCTTTTGACGACCTTGCCTTGGTGGGTTCCCGGGTTGCTGGTTTTGGCGTTGGGCCTGCTGGTTTGTTTTTGGGGCTACAGGATTATGAAGATCGTGTTATTTCTCCTGGGGTTCTACCTGGGCGCGTATTTCACCTTCTTGTACGGTCCCGGGTTGTATCCCGACCAACCCCTCTACGTGTGGGGTATCGCGTCCCTGGTCCTGGGCTTGGCCGCCGGGTTCCTCATTTACGTCTTTTACCGCTGCGGCGTTTTTATTTTGGGGGCCTGCCTCGGGGTGGCGCTCACGCTCAATTTTGCCCCGCACCTGCAGGAAACGGCAAAATGGGCCCTCCTCATCCTGGCCGGGCTGGCCGGTGGAGTTCTGGGTCTGTATTTGGAAAAGTGGACCATGAAGGCGGCCACTTCCTTCCTTGGCGCCTGGCATGCCGTTCAAGGCGTTTTATTCCTCTTCAAGTTGTCGCCCTTTCTCCTCCCCTGGGAGCAAATGCTGGGTGAATCCGGCGGCGGCCTGCAGGTGCTGGCCGATAGGCCCTGGTATTTCTGGGCCAGCGTTATCGGTTTGTTCCTCCTCGGCCTGGGAAGGCAGGTATTCCCCGCCCGCACCTGACGTTTTATACGTTCCATCGGCGGCCAAACGTGCCGTAATTATCAGCAAACTGAACCAGGTCACCAGGACCGCCAGATTTCTGAATGGAAAATCTACCAGGGCGTGCCCCGCCGTACTTCCCAATCCAGCCAGCAGCATGATAATGACCGGGTCCTTCCATCGCTTGGACTTCAGGATGATCCAGAAGAAGTATCCGGGAATGGAAAACAAGAGCGCCGTGCCGACCACCCCCAGCTCGATAAGGGATTCAAGGTAATCATTGTGCATGTGCTCCCAGAAGAAGTTTTGATTTCTGCGGGCCATCCAGGGGTACACGATTTCCTCCTTCTCCTTTTTCAGATCCTGAGAACCACGAAATCCATGCCTGAAGTTGCCCGCCCCCCAGCCCAGGATGGGTTTTTCTGCAAACATCGCCCATCCATTTTGATAACCTGATTTGCGTTGTTTGAAGGAGATGTCTTCCATTATTTCCCGGTTCAGAGTATCGAGATGGTCTGTCTTGGGGTTTTTCAGAAGATAGCTTCCTCCCGCAATCGCCATGAGTGCAGTTACCCCGACCCCAATGGCAAGCCATCGCTTTGAGATCCCGGATTTATGAAACTCCGCCAGCGCCAAAAACAAAAATATGGCCACTATTCCCAGCGAACCCAAAAATCCGAACCGGGATTTGGAAAAAATCACCGCCGCCAGTATGACCAGCCCCAAGATGACAAATACGGGTCTCGGAGTGGAAGGGTTGGAGGCGAAATTTTTTGTGAAATAGAAATAGGCGGCCAAACTCGCGGCAAGACCCAGATTGAGAAACGCAGCCGCATGATTTTTGTATAAAAAAGTGGCAAAATAAAGTCCTTGGCCCTCATTTAAGGCGGGATAGACCCCTAGAATGGTTTGACTGCCGAGAGCCAATTGGATCAGCCCGGCCAGTCCGATAAACCCGGCATTCAGGGCCAAAAAAGCCACGAGCAGCTTTAGCCCGGACCGGGCAAAGGAGCGGTAACAGGCTAATGCCGTCAAAAAGGCTGTCCCATGGAAAACCAGAAAGCGCATGGGAGATGCATCTTCGAAATCCGATCGGATGGAGGAGGGAAGCCACGGAATAAAATCGACCGCTTGTAATTCCCAAATACGCAGGCCGGTATGCCAAACCTGAATCCACGCCGGATTCCAGCTCTGAACCAAAATGTAACCGGTCAGGAATCCGCCGATTATCAACGGAATCCGAATGGAGGGACCCTTTCCCCAAAGGGAGCCCATAAATGCCAAGGTAGCCGTTCCCAGCGCCAGTAATTGAAGGGTGGGATTTTGTCCCCCCAATATCCAGGGCAGGATCAATATCAAACCGGCCGGAAGCCAAAACTTCAGGTGGTTGTGCAAGCGCTTGGATGGCCTGTCTCCGGGCATCTATCAGGTATCTTACGGACGATTTGAGGTTTCAAACCCGAAACGTCCGACCGTCCCATCCCACATCATATGTTGAAGTGGACCGGACCGAAACCTTGACATTGTCTCCCCCATGCAGTTTCCCTGAAGTTGTGGATAGGGTGTAATGTATTGTTCGTGAATAACAGACTGCCAAAGTTCGAGGAATCGATTTACTTTTTGGGCAAACTTTCACAATCCCTTTTTGGATTTGCCAGTATTGGATTGTTAAGCGCCCTTTTTTCCGTTTCCCAGCTTTCCTTGTACATCCTCCTGCTCAGCATACTGCTTTTTTCCAAGTACCTGAGTCAGGCCGGCCTTGAGTTTCAGATGATCTCCTCGATATCCGGGGAAAAGGATCCAGATAAAATTGCCCGAAAAGTTGGAGGATTATTGTTTGTTGTAACTGCGTTCAGCTTAATAATTTCCACCGGCTTATATATGTTTTTGAAAAGCGAATGGTTTGCCTGGATTTTCGGATTCGAAATCGATAATACTACCGCCCTTTCCGCTATGGGGATAATCATTTTCGGAAATATCCAGATGGTCATTTCTGAACGGTTCAGGGCTGAAAGAAGGTTTGGGTTGGCCGGGGTGACGAGCTCAAACAACCATGGCCTCTACATTTGTATTTTTTGGGTTATGGCAACCTTGCTGCCGATTAAGGCCGAATTGCATTCGGTATTTATGGCCTTATTTGTTGTTCATGCCCTTGCTGCGTCAAGTTTGTTGGCGATTTCGAGAGGAAAGATATCCTTTAGTCGACTTGGGAGCGAAATCGGCAGGCTGGCAAAATCCAGTAAAGATGTGATCCTGGCTCAGCAGATACTCGGTTTGTCCGCAAATATCGATATCTGGATTGCCGGTGCCATCTTCAAGGAAACCGACTTCCTTGTTTTTGCCATTGGGAAAAAGATTGTCCAGTTGTTGAACACTATTTCTCAGGCAATGGCCAATTTGGTCGCGCCAGGGATCGTGATTTTGAGTAGGATCGGGCAAATTGGCCGACGTGAAACAATTCTTCAGCGCTACGGGAGGATTAATTTCATCTTGTGCGGTCTGGCCGGCATCTTGTTTGTCCTGTTTTGGCCCTTCATTTCAAAAACGATGGTGGGGATAGAAAGCAAAAATTACTTGTTCATATCGATTTTTTTCTTAGCCGCCATGGTCAATTTTTATTTTATGTTTACAGGCCTGTTTCTCATCTTGATGATGAAATCCGTATTTGTGGCCAAGGTGGGGGTATTAACCCTGGCCATTTTCGCCGTCAACATGGCTGTCCTCACCCACTGGTTGGGCCTCATGGGGGCGCCTATTGCTCTTATGATTCATTATTTTTTGTTCAACCTCATTCTGTATCGGTATATTTACAGAAATTATGATTTGCAAATGCGGTTGACCCAGGGGATTGCTTCCATCCCTTGGAAAGGGCGGCAATTTGAATCTCGAATTTTTTGAAATCCCAAATAAAACGATTATTAAACCTTAAACCTCCCGGAAATATCGAACCCAAGAAAGGCGATTGTTGGCTGGTATCCTATCCCAGGTCGGGAAATACATGGCTGAGGTTTATCGTCGCCAATCTGATTTACCGGAAAAAGGAAATCAGCCTTAAAACCATTGATGATCTGATACCGGACATATACGCGCGGAATTCCTGGCGCATAGACAGACAAAGGCCTCCCAGGGTTTTCAAGTCCCACGAGCCCTATAACAAATTGTATGAATATGTGGTATACATGGTAAGAAATCCCTTTGCCGTGTGTAATTCTTACTTCAGATACTTTTTGAAGACCGGAACCTATGAAAATGAAAATGACTTTGGTATATATTTCAGCAAATTTCTGAAAGGCGAATTGGATAACTATGGGAGTTGGAAGGAAAATGTAGCCAGTTGGGTATACGCCCGCAAAAATAACCGAAAGTTCCTCCTTCTGAATTACGACCTGATGAGAAAGGACCCCATGGGAGAAGTTGGAAGATTGGCAAATTTTCTTGGTATTGAATCGGATCGGACACACCTGGAAGAAGTCATTCAACTTTGTTCCATGGACCGGCTGAAAAAATTGGAAGATTCACAATGGAGATCGTGGAGTTCAACTTCCGGAACCCGGGGAGACCTGAGGTTCATGGATTCCTCGGAAAATTTGAAAGGGAATTACCTGAATGAAAGGCAGGAGGAGGGTCTGAGATTAGAATTCGATCATGTCATGGCAGAACTGGGTTATTGAGGAAACAGACCGGAGGGGTTTAGGGGAAGGTTCTTCCAGATGGTAATTTCCGTAATCACGTCGGTGAAGAATCCCTCGGCCGGTATTGTTGCGCATTGCCGTGAAGTCCAAAGCCAAAGAGGGGTGGAAATTGAACACATCGTGGCGGATGGTTCGGAACGTCCCTTGGCGGCCTCCTTGCAGAAGGGGATAAAGGATACCGGCAGCCGTTACCTGTGGAAACCCGATAACGGGTTCTACCAAGGCATAAACAATGGCATTTCCGTGACTAGGGGTGACTATATTCATATTCTCAACCTGAGCGATGGGTATATGAGTAATAATATTCTCAACAGGGTGTCGAAGGACCTGAGAAAAGACAGGATTAATGCCTGCGCCGTTGAAACCTTCGAAAGGGGGAAGTGTGGGGGAAAGCCATTTGGGAAGTGGCGTTTATTCCTCAATCAGCGCCATCTTCCCCATCCCGGATTAATTCTTTCGAGGAATTTGATAAAGGCGGTGGGTTCTTACAAGGAAAATTATAAGGTCGCCGGTGATTCCGAGTACATATTCCGTTGTATGCGACATTTCAATTTACTCAGCATTCCCAGAGTTTTGGTGAAAATGGGGAAGTCAGGTATTTCGGGAACTTATCAAAAAACGGGTTATAACGAATATAGAGAAATACTTAAGAAGGAGTATGAAATACCGGTTTTATTCGATGTGATTTACTATGTCCGGGTCCTGTTGAGTTATGCAAAAGGTAAGTAATGCCAAGTATGCCATGCTCTGCATCCTTTGTCTGTTCATGGGGTATGAACTGACTATTACAACCAGGTTGTATGTTATGGATTTGGCCTCTTTGTTTCTGGGTCCCCTGTGCTTATTATTTACCTGGAAGATTGGCAAGGGGATATTCACCTACCTTGTATTCGGGATATTTTGTGTCCTTGTCTTTGTCCTTTTCGACACTCAGGGCGAACTTACCTCCTATGAGATCCTTAAAGGGGCGGCCAGGAATCTGGGTTATGTTTTTTCCGTCATTATCGGTTTCTTCATGGTATCCCGGCTAGGATTGAAGAAAGGATTGCTCCTGATTTTAATCATTTCAGTTTCTTTCAGTCTTTACAATTTTTTCGCTCATCAAATCTTCGGTTACTCCATCAGGCAGTCCTTGAAATACGGAGGTGGCTATTACACCTTGAACAGTCTGCCTCTCCTTTCTCCCAATCACCTTGTCAGTTGTGCATTATATGCCGTCATTTTTCCGTACCTGGGGGTTTACTACCACTACAGAGGGATCATATTGATGGGAATTGTCACCGGAATTCTCCCCTTTCTAGGAAGGTTTCTGGGGAAGAAGAATCCGACTCTGACCGTCATAATCCTCGGAACGGCGGTTTTAGCCTCCTCATGGTTGGTTTACAATTATTTTCAATATTACTCCGAGATCAAGGGGACGATTATTCGTGATACGGCATCTACGGAAACCCGTTATAATATGGTTTTGGATGCTGTAGAACAATTTCGAGAGTCTCCCATTATCGGCAACGGATCCTATTCACAATCGTTCCGTCATTTCGACGCCTTGGATTCGAGTTATTTTACAGGGGTTCACTCAATATTTCTGCAAGTACTCGCCGAATACGGCATTCTGGGAGGCCTGTTTTCTTTCGTGTACTTTATCGGACCGATCGGCCTGTTGTTCGTAAAGCGATTGAAGATTATTTTTTGCAAGGAGTATCTCGGCAGATTTATTTACCCTCTAACATTCCTGCTGGTTCATTCGGGCTACAGTTTTTTTCTCAGTCCCTTTACCGGATTTTGGCGCAATATCTTTGGTCTGACGGTTGGGACCAGCCTGGCAATTCTCTATAATGAAGATTCTATATATGATCAGTTCCCTCGACCTTGGAGGGGCGGAGATTCTCTTGAAGGAAACGTCTACCTGCCTGGCCGAAAAGAATGAAATTGAGGTTGTATATTTACGGGGAGAGGGAATACTTGCCGCCGATTTCGATCCAACGGTCAATGTTACGAAGGCCTCGCTGGGGTGGAAGGGATTTCACAGAATAAATAGAATTGTTAAACGGTTCGACCCGGACGTAATTCATACTCATTTGTTGCCCGCAGATATCAATCTATTGTTTTTGAGGAAAAGTAGAAATATCAAGTATTATACCACCATCCATAACCTGGGGAAGGGGAAGGTCGTTCGCGATTGGGTCGCAGACAGGATATACAAACTCATCGAGATGCGTTTTGCCGGTCGACATAAATACATTTTTATCTCGAATGCGGTAAGGGACCATATGCAATCGAAGGCTGGGATCGGAAAGGGCAATTTTGCAATTATTCACAACGGGGTGCGTATTCCCGTCGGATTCAATAGAAAGGAAAGAAAGGAGAAATTGCGAATTCTGTTTGTTGGGCGCCTGGTGCGACAGAAGAATCCCTTTTCGGTATTGGAAATTTGTAGGCGCCTGCAAGCGAGGGGCATCTCCTTCTCGGTCACGATAGTGGGTGATGGATATTTGCTCAACGATCTGAAAAGAAAATGTCGGGCAGAGGGATTGGATCGACTGATCTCATTTGTCGGCGGGAAGGCCCATGTTCCAGACTACTACCTAGACTCCGATGTGCTGTTGGTCACCAGTTCAATGGAGGGTTTTGGGCTCGTCGCTGTTGAAGCCATGTCCTTTGAAGTCTGTGTATTGGCTCGCCCGGTGGGTGGTTTGGCGGACATCTTAGAGGATGGTAACAACGGGTATCTGTGTCCCGGCATTGACGGCTTTGTGGAGCGGCTGGTCGAACTCGATTCCGATCCCGTAACCCTGGCAACTGTCGCCCGGCGATCGAGAATATCGGTCATGGAAAATTTCGACTTGAGGGAGAAGATGCGGCAATTGCAGTCGCTTTATGAAGCCTAAGGTTTTGTTTTTCCTGACCAGGAGCGATGCCCTCGGAGGCGCCGCTGTCCATGTAGCTGATTTGAGTGACAGCCTGTCGGAAATTGGCATGAAGGTGACGGTTCTTATGGGAGGGGACGGACCGGTTCGAAACCTTTTTGAAAATGATGAGGTCGAGGTTGACAGCGTGCCCTTTCTCAGCCGAAAGGTATCACCTGCCAAAGACCTCTTCGCCTTCTTATACATAATCTGGCGCATCCATCGGGAGAAACCGGATATCGTTTCCTCCCACACCTCCAAGGTCGGTATGTTGGTGAGGATATCGTGTTATCTCCTGGGGCATACCAATATTTATACTCCACATTGTTGGTCTTTTTCCCAAACGGGAAAACCGGCCGGAATCTACAAACTGATGGAAATTGCGATGACCTTGTTTTCCTCCATAATTGTTTGTGTATCAAAGCATGAGAAGAACGTGATCGAATCGGAGAGGCTGATGAGCAAGTCCAGGGTGTTGGTCATTCACAATGGGATGAAGGTGGTCAGGGAACCGAAAAATCCATCCGACGATAAGGAGCTGAATTTTGTTCAAATTGCCCGCTTTGAAGAGCAAAAGGACTTCGATACCTTGTTATCGGCAATCGACCTTTTGCGGGATCGATCTTTTGTCGTGCACCTGATTGGGGAAGGACCCCTGAGGGAAAAGGCTCTTCAAAAGGTCGAGCAAATGGGCCTCGGAGATAAGGTAATTTTCTATGGCCAGCGGAGAGACGTGGAAAATTTTTTGCGCCAGGGCCGGGTTTATATTCTTTCTACCCATTGGGAAGGGTTGCCCAGGAGTATCATCGAGGCCATGGGGGCGGGAATGCCCATAATTGCCACCAGGGTTGGCGGAATTCCCGAACTGGTTAGCGAAGGCAGGACCGGGCATATGTTCATGCGTGAAGATTCCCAGGCCCTGGCCCAATCCATGGACCGATTTTTGTCAAATCCGAAACTCATTTTGCAATTCGGGAAAAGGTCCCGAGAAGCATTCAGGCGGAAGTTTACCTATGATCGCATGCTGGCCGACTATTTGTCCCTTTATCGTGCCCTATTAGACCATGAGATCTAAGTTGCTCTGCCTGGTCGCCGCATTTTCGGTTCTTCTGGCCTCGGTAGCGGCCACGGCAATCTTCGCTCTGAAAAATGCGGGAATTCCTGAAACAGGCTTCCATTACGCCCCAATCCTCGAGGGTTGGCAGGTGAAGGAGTTGCCCATCGGCCCCAATGAATTCCTCGAGGAGATCACCGAGGAAATATTGGGGTTCTCCTATTGCCGCAATTTCAGGTTCCGACGCAGGTCGGAGTGTTTTGAGGTTTTCCTGTCGTTTTGGGAAAAGGGAAGTGTTTCGGAAAGGGAAGTAGCCGGGCATACCCCGGAAATATGTTATACCCGTCAAGGGTTGAACCTCGACCGGAAATCAGAGATTTCCAACCGGACCATCGACATCCCCATGTGGCTGCTCGAATTTTCCCATCGCGGAGAGGCCTTATCCTTGGTCTATTTCCACTTGGCCGATGACAGGGTTGTAAAACATGGCCGGTCCGGCTCTCCGGAGTTCGGAAGCTATCTCAAACGATTCCTGTCCGGAGAGTTGAATTTTAAAAAACGACAACTCCTGGTAAGGTTGACTTTCCCCTGTTCCTCCTTGCCGGCCGAAAGCGTCAGGAACCATCCGGACATGGAAAGACTGCTCGTCGATATCCTGACAGCTTACCAATTGTGAGGCTCGCAAATCAGGGAGGAGGATAGAGCATGCGCCATGGGGTCAGTCCTGGATTTTCAACATGGGGACATGTCAAAAATCACCCGACGGCCCCATCCCTTGGAATATGCATCTCAGGCCAGAATTCCGGCGAAACAAGCCGTCATGAGGCAGGCCAGGGTACCTGCTATGAGGGCTTTGAATCCCAGGGCGGCCAGATTGCCGCGCTGATTTGGCGCGAGAATACTGATATTGGATATCTGGATCCCGATGGAGGCAAAGTTGGCAAACCCGCATAAGGCGTAAGCCGCGATTATGACGGATTTGGGATGGGAAAAGACGGCCGCCTCTTTCATTCCTCCCAACGTAGCATAGGCAACGAATTCATTAATGACGGTTTTTTCCCCCAACAGTTGCCCCACAAACAACAGGTCCTGGACGGGCACTCCGATGAGAAAAGCCAGGGGGGAGAATAAAAGGGCGAGTAGAAACTGAAGGGTGAGACCGTCAAACCTTCCCCCGGTAGATTGAGCGATGAGATGGTTGAGCCCGGTCCAGTCCCCGATCCAGGAGGAGAGCATGTAGTTGACCATCGCTATCATGGCGGTAAAGACCAGCAACACGCCGCCGATGTTGACGGCCAGGCGTATGCCGTCCGTGGTCCCTCTGGACAGGGCATCGAAAATATTATCCCCGATCGAGGCCTTGTCTATTTGCATGTCCCGGTTCACCGGTTCGGTTTCCGGGACCAGAATTTTGGCAATAACCAGGGAAGCCGGACCGGACAGGATGGAAGCAGTTATTAGGTGGGTCCCGAACAATATGCGCATCTCCTCGCTTTCCCCGCCCAGCATGCCGGTATAGGCGACCAGCACGGCTCCGGCAATGGTGGCCATCCCCCCCGACATCAGGGCCAGGATCTCCGACCGGGTCATGCGGGAGATGTAAGGCTTGACCATGAGCGGGGCCTCGGTTTGCCCAACAAAGACATTGGCTGCCGCGGCCAGGCTTTCCGCCCCGGAAAGCCGCATGGTTTTTTTCATTACCCAGGCAAAGGCGAAAACACAGACCTGAAGAATTCCCAGGTAATACAGGACCGAAGTGAGGGCGGAAAAAAAGATAATGGAGGGCAAAACCTGGAAAGCGAAGATGTAACCCCAATGGTCGGGCGGATTCACCAGGAAGGTTCCCAACAGGAATTCCGTTCCTTCCTGGGCAAAATCCATCAACCGGATAACAAAAACCGCAATGGCTTCGAGAACCCGATAAGCAAAGGATACCTTCAGGACAATAACGGCAAACAGGGCCTGGAGCAGAAGTCCCATTACAACCAGGGACCAATTTATGGCCTTGCGATTCGAACCGAAGGCATAGGCCAGGGCCAGGATGCATCCCAGTCCAATTAACCCGCGTATGAAATCGTAAATGAAGTCTACCATTGTAATCGTGGCCCCCGAAAAGCGGACTTTCAGGGGAACCCTAGTGAAAAACCCGATCGGGCATGAAGGTTAAATCAGTTTCCAACCATCCGCAAAGGCGACCCCTCACGTTGTCATCCCGGTGGTGGCCAGACCCAGAATCGAACTGGGGACACAAGGATTTTCAGTCCTCTGCTCTACCGACTGAGCTATCTGGCCCCCCAGGATAAGAGGCGGATAAAAAGCGGTCCCCGCTGGCCCGTCAACTTGAATTTATGGAGGGTAAGAGAGGATAGGGTCATCCTGCCCATTCACGTGCCAAATTATCGGCATGGATAAAGGAGAGCCCCTTACTAACCAGCAAGGTGTCAAAGAAGATGCTTTTTCCAGCTCCGCTCGGACCGGCCAGAATAATAAGGACCGGCTTCACCTCCGAATCTGCACGAAACCCCCACCAGCACTCGTCCTCCGTTCGTTCGGGACGAATTTTGTGAGATATCCGGGATAAATCCTCTACTTCCCACTTTCCGTTGCCGACCGTCGGTCCACCTGCGAAGAATTGGTCTTGAGGATACCCGGAATAATTTACTTATTTCGCATGTCTGAAATGAATAGGAATCTGTATGGCGTTGCGGATCCGTAAAACCCCAAAGATCTTCATATTTCCTTTTTCCATGTTTCCCGCTTTCACTATTCCTTTTTCGGGGCTCGGCATAGCCAAGGCCCGCAGACGGACAACCCCCTCCTCCACGGCTGCTCCGCTAAAAAACGATTCCCTATCGGTAACCGTTGGAGGTAACGAGAAAAAATGGGCGACGACGAATGGACGCGAGGCGCGTTGCCAAGGCTTGAGAACATGGCCCATTATGCTCCTGTTGCTCGCAGCCATCACCACCGGCGCGCAGGCCCAGAGCGCGCCGTTGCAGGTCATGCGCTCATCGACTCTCGAGCAGTCCTTCCTGGTCATGCCCACCATCGCGGACGCGCCCGGCGAGGTCTACGTGGATGACGTTCGTATCCGGGTTGACGTCGAAAACAACACGCGCATCTATCGGGTGTTCCACAGAGGCGTCACGCACACCCTCTACGTCGCGTTGGACGCCCCACTGGGCTATGCAGCCTACGATCTCAACCGCAACCGCTTCGAACGACTGTCGTCCGGTCTTCGGGTCGAGTTGGAGGACCTGGAGGATGAGAGCCTGCTCGACCAGATTGTCGCTACGGCCGGCGGCACCGGCGGCAAGGCGTATCCGATGCTGGGCTTCGCCCTCGTGCATCTATCGCCGGAGGACAATCCAGTGAACGCCGCCCAGGCCATAGAAGCGTTACCGGGCGTTACGGACGTGCGGCTGACGGTCAGGAGAAAGCCCCGTGTACCGCGCTAGGACGATGGGCGCCAGCCCGATTCCGGCCATGCTCCTGGCCATGGCTCTGCTCCTGGGCGTTTCCGGCTGCGACCGCGATGACGATGATGGGAAAGACCTCGCCCCGACCTTCGGCGCCAGCCGCATTGCGGACAAGTTCTACACCCAAAACTTTGCCATCGATCCTGAAACCCTGCCTCAAGCAACCGGCGGCAACGGGGCGCTGACCTATTCCATCTCCCCGCCATTGCCGGTGGGCCTGGTCTTTGACCCGGCGACCCGGGTGCTGTCCGGCACACCTACCACACTAGAGCCGGCGATCGTTTACACCTACACGGTAAAGGACAGCGATGCCTGGGCTCCGGACTCGGCCTCGCTGTCCTTCAATATGGCGGTAGAGCCGGTTGCCGATGTGAACATCTCGGCAGAGGCTGTGGAACTGAACGAAGGGGAAGATCGCAATCCCATCGCCATCACCGTGACGATGAATCAGGCTGTCACGGGTGAGGTCACCGTTGTCCTGGCCTCCACCGGCACGGCTACGCTGGGAGGCGACTTCGACCTCGCCAGCGCCGAACTCACCATCGCGGAAGGCAACACCAGCGCCACGACAACGATCGCGCCGATTCGCGATCTGGAAGCGGAAGGCGACGAGACCATCCTCCTTGAAATCGACTCGGTGGACGGCAAGGCCGAGATGGGCTCGACAACCTCGGTAGAGGTCGTCATCCGCGACCTCGGCGCCCCGTCGAAAGAACCGGAGGGCGACTACGCGGCTTTCGAGGCTTTACTCCTGAGCATTCCGTTCTTCGGCTTCGAGACCACCGGAATCAAGGAAGATTCCCTTGCCCTCAGCGTATTGATCCGGAACGCCGGCACGGTGTTGGCATCCCCGACCACGGCGCGCCTGCTGACCACCACGGACCTGCTTTCCCCAGACCACCGGGAGATCGCCTCCCTGACGGTGAGGGCATTGGGACCAGGGCCATTTGAGATTTTCCTCGACACCATCCATGTTCCCTTCACCGAATTGACGCCCGGGGCCAACAACTTCTTCCTTCTGGAAGTGGAAGCCGTCCCCGAAGAGGACCCCGCCCTGGTGGAAATTGGCGCTGGCGGCGCCGTGGATTACAGCGGTGTTTTTCTGACCGCGGATAACCGTATACGCACCACCTGCACGGGCTTTGAGCGGCAAACTCAGCCAGGGACGGCGGACCCTTTGTTCCAGCATCAGTGGTCGCTCGTCAATACCGGCCAGACATCCTTTGCTGCCAATGGTGGCATGGTCGGCGAAGATCTGAACATGATGAAGACGCTGGCGGATGGTCGCCCCACCGGCCGCGGTGTCCAGGTGGCGGTGGTGGACTCCGGACTCGAAATCTGCCACCCGGACCTTGCCGCCAACGTCGAACCCGGCAAATCCTATAACTTCCAGACCGATTTCTGGTACGGGGCGCGGATCGAGGATCCGTTTTTTCCCATGACCGCTCCTTTCGATCACGGCACCAGCGTGGCAGGGCTGATCGCGGCAGTGGCAAACAACGGCGTCGGCGGGCGTGGCGTGGCACCGAATGCGCGCCTTCGCGGTTTCAATTGGCTTGGGGTGGACCAGGACCATACCATCTTTGATGCCCTCGGCATGAGTTCCGAGAACCCGAAGTCCGACGACGTGGACATCTTCAACATGAGCTTCGGCAGCGAGGGCGCCGCCGAGAACGTGGGAGATGACCTGAGGACCACCTTCGAGGTCGGCGTAAAACAGCTTCGGGACGGCCGGGGCGCCCTCTACGTCAAGGCCGCCGGCAACGAATTCAACCTATGCACCGAGCTGGATGACAATGGACAGCCGGTTGCGCCGTTGCTTGATCTCAGCACCGAACTCGGCTGCATCGCGGCCAACCGGGACGGCGAAAACAACCTACCCTACCTCATCGTGACAGGAGGCTTCAGCGCCGATGGCAAACGCTCGAGCTACTCATCGGCCGGTTCCACCTTGTGGGTGGTAGCCCCGGCGGGGGAAGATGGCCGCAACCGCCCGGCCATGATAACCACCGACCAGATGGGCTGCGACAGCGGCTTTTCCTTGCCGTTGTTCGGCGATGGTCTGGCCTGCGGCACCGAAGCCAATCCGCTTGGTGACTACACGAGCGTCTTCAGTGGCACCTCGGCTTCCACGCCCAATACGGTGGGCGCCATCGCCCTGCTTCTGGAAACCCAACCCGAACTTACCTGGCGCGACGTGAAGCACATCCTGGCCAAGACGGCGCGCCAACTGGACCCGGACATCCCCCGCGTGCGGGTGGCCTTCGGCGGCACGCCGGCGGTGCTGCAGCACGGCTGGATCACCAATGCCGCTGGCTATCTTTTCCACAATTGGTATGGTTTTGGCGCGGTTGACGTGGATGCCGCCGTGGCCCTTGCCGCCACCCACGCCCCGAACAGCCTGGGCCCGTTCACCGAAACCGACCCCTTCCGGTCGACCGTCGCCACCGCCATACCGGACCACGACGGCGGCGGCCTGACGGAGACCCAAAACGTCACGGGGCTGTCGCCCACCGCCAACATAGAAGCGGTGCAACTGCGCATCGAGGTGACCCACAGCAATCCCCGGGATCTCGGTATCGAGCTGATCTCGCCGGCCGGCACGCCAAGCATCCTCAATCCGGTCTTCAACGACGCCCTGGACGGTTTAGGGGTCGAGGATCCCCTTGAAGGCTCGGTATCGCCCGACCCCCAGGGCGGCCTCGGGGGTTCCCTGGACTGGACGATTCTCAGCAACGCCTTCTACGGCGAACCGCCATCCGGGGAATGGACGCTCAAAATCATCGATGCAGCGGAGGGCGATGCTGGCACCCTTGATGCCTGGTCGCTGATTTTCTACTTGGGGGAACATCCGGAAGACAGTTAACCCGAATATCTCAGAAATTTTCTACTGAGCTCCGGTATGTCGGCACTGCGAGGACGCAGTAGCCCTACCAATCATCAATAACGGTAGGGCGAGAGCATCCTTGCTCTGCCGCTGTAGGCGCCGGAATGACGGAACTGGAGCGGATTTCCCTGGATTCGGGACTTTGCAGGGTGTCGACCCGGCTTCACCCCTGAATCTCGCGACGAATTTTGTGAGATATCCGGGATAAATCCACTACTTCCCGGTTTCCAACTCTCAATTGACCAGCACTCGAATCCCACCTGAAAAGTCCGTGGCCGGCGGCGGAAACACGGGTTGTTGATTTGCGATTGCCTCGGATTGCCAGCGGTGTCATCACTGACCCCACGATGGACCCCCTGTTTTCCTTTAAGAAAAGCGATTTCCTATTCGTGCAACCGATCAACGGTCGGAGGGATTCTTTCCTCAATCGGCGAATCTTCTTCGCCTTCCTCTACCTCGGCTTCGCCAGTCTCGGGGCAGCGGAAGAAGAAAGCTCCAAGGAGAAAACCCCTGGTTCGGTCAATACCGGCGGAACGCCAACCTCCGAGACCCGCACCTTCGACTTGGCCACTTACGAGGCGTTCGGCTACCGAATCGGGGAAATTTTCAGCATCGACGCCGAATTGAGTGAGGAAGAATTCGAGGCCATAGTGCGCGGTCTCAAGCGCAATGTGAGCGATATGGAACCGCCGGCCGGCTATGATTCTCAAACCCGGGTATCCGAGCTATCGGCCCTCATGGCGGAGCATCGAAAACGTTCGGAATCGAAGTTGAACACCATTCGGGAAGAAACGAACCAAAAGAACCGAGCCGAGGGCGACGCCTTTTTTGCCCAACTCGATGCAGAGGGAGCAACTCTGAAGACGGAACGTGGTCTCCGCTACATGATCATCCGGAAAGGAACAGGAAAATCGCCCGATCCTTCCAAGACAGTCAGCTTCCATCTCCGTGGATCGCGTCTGAATGGTGAGACTTACATCAACACCTACGAGGGCAAGAAGCCGGCCGTCCTGCCTCTGCAACGGCTCGTGCCGGGGCTTCAGGATGGATTCCGGCTCATCCGTGAAGGCGGGAAAGCAACGCTTTTTGTGCCACCCGATCTCGCCTACAAGGACAACGGATACGGGCCCATCGAACCGGGAGAAACGCTTACCCTCGAAGTTGAACTCCTCGAGGTTCTCGATGGTCCGTCGCCAGGGCAGCCTCCCGGATCGGCGCAACAGGTGCCGGACGATGCCATGCGGCAGATGAGGGCCCAGGCGAACAAGTACTTTGATTCTATTAAGAAGAATCTGGATAAGAAAGATGCGACACAATAAAACCCCCGCTTTGACAGCTGGACCGTTAACCCGCAATTTCCCATCCGGGATTAGGCTCGGATTTCCGGTCGCTTCCCTTGCCTTGATGGCTTCGTTACTCGGGGCGGCCGGGGAAGCT
This sequence comes from Opitutales bacterium, assembly GCA_022824405.1. Lineage (GTDB taxonomy): Bacteria > Verrucomicrobiota > Verrucomicrobiia > Opitutales > UBA2995 > JAABVD01. The sequence continues at coordinate 71,981 of JAJDZZ010000015.1, read as the reverse complement.
CCCGTGCATCCGGCCGATATCTCCTGGAAGCCCTTGGCAAAGGCTTCCCCCGGGTCTGGGGATACTCTCTTCGAAAAGCTCGAAGCCAAGCGTACCGGCATAGATTTCACCTTCTCCTGGGATCCGCCGGAGAAGTTCAAGAACGAGTGGCTTCTGGACGGTTCCCTCGGAGGCGGTGTGGCGCTGGGGGACTATGATAATGACGGAAAAGTCGACGTATTCCTGACGCGGGCATTCAGAGGGAGCCGTCTCTACCGAAACCTGGGAGACTTTCGCTTCGAGGACGTGACCGAAGGAGCCGGGATCGAGGATGACGCTACGTGGGATATGGGAGCCGCCTTCGCGGATATCGAGAACGACGGTGATCTCGACCTTTTCGTTTGTTCCTACGACTCACCCAACCGACTCTATGTCAACCAGGGAGACGGCACCTTTGTAGAACGGGCCGAGAAAGCAGGCCTCGCCTTTGTCGGTTCGAGCACCCAGGTGGCTTTCGCCGACTACGATCGCGATGGCGATCTCGATGCCTATCTCCTGACCTGGAGGTATATCGATCCCGATACCTACGGGCAGTTCGTCAAATTTGAGATAGTGGACGGTCAGCGCGTCGTGCCCGAGGCCTATGCTGACGCGGTAGGATTCATGACCAAACCGGACGGCACCAGAGTTCACATTAAGGTAGGACAGAAGGACCGGCTCTATCGTAATGACGGGGAAGGCCGCTTTTCCGACGTGTCGGAAGCTTCCGGAATCACAGGCAATGACATGGGTCTTGGCGTGGTCTGGTGGGATTACAACGGGGACGGGTGGCCGGACATCTATGTCGCCAACGACTTCAAAGGCCCGGACAAACTCTATCGAAATAATCGGGATGGAACCTTCACGGATGTCATTCGGAAGGCTATTCCCCATACTCCATGGTTTTCCATGGGGGCGGATGCCGGAGACATCAACAACGACGGTTTCCTGGATTTCGTTGCCTCGGACATGGCGGGCACCTCCCATTACAAGCAGAAGTTGAACATGGGGGAAATGGATGCCGACGGCTGGTTCCTGGAATCGGCCGAGCCGCGTCAGTATATGGCCAATGCGGTTTACCTCCACTCCGGCGGCGAACGCTTCCTGGAAGTGGCTCAGTTGGCGGGATTGAGCAATACGGATTGGACCTGGTCGCCCAAGCTCGACGACTTCGACAACGACGGATGGCTGGATCTCTTTGTCAGCAATGGCATGACGCGAAACTGGTTCAACAGCGATTTGCTCGCTGCGCAGGCGCGGAAGGGTGGCTTTGGTAGCCCTGGAGGTGGGCGGGCTATTCTCGATTCCCCGGTTTTACGAGAGCGCAATCTGGCCTTTCGCAATACCGGCGACCTGCATTTTGACAGGGTCTCGCAAAGCTGGGGCCTCGATCATGAAGGGGTGAGTTTCGGCGCCGCCACCGCCGACCTCGATGGAGATGGCGACTTGGATCTGGTGGTGAACAATTTCGATGAACCGGTTTCCATCTACCGAAATCAAGGGACAACGGGAAACCGGCTCATTGTTCATCTTCGAGGAACCACCAGCAACCGGTATGCCCTGGGCGCCTTCGTTCGGGTCGAGACCGACCAGGGCAACCAGGTGCGCTACCTTTCCCCCGTGGCCGGCTACGTTTCCTCGGACGATACGGCTCTGCACTTCGGGCTCGGAAACTCCACCGTGGTTGGCAAGCTCGCGGTGCGGTGGCCCAACGGGGGGACGAGCGAGTACCACGGTCTCGAGGCGGGCCGGGCCTACACCATTACCGAGGATGGCCGGACCTCCGGGGCCGACGATAAGGATTCAAAGGAACCCCGTTTCCGTCGCTGGAATGGTCTTGCCGGCATCGAGCATCAGGAGGATGCCTACAACGACTTCGCGGACCAGCCCCTGCTTCCGAACCGGATGTCGCGGCTGGGACCCGGTATGGCCTGGACGCGAAACGACGGGACGGGAAACCTTGCGGCATTCGTGGCAGGAGCATCGGGTCAGGCGGGAAGCGTGTTTCATGTAGGGGAAGCCGGGATTGCACAGGGCGGCATGGGCGTTTCAACTTTTCAGGACGATGCGGCGAGAGAGGATATGGGTGGACTCTTCTTTGATTTCGACGGCGATGGCGACGACGATCTCTACGTCGTGAGCGGCGGCTTGGGGCGGTGGCCGGGTGATTTCCTGCTGGGGGACCGTCTCTATGTCAACGACGGTTCCGGCGCATATGACCGAGTTGGCAGCGATGTGTTGCCAGCGGATCGTAGCAGCGGGAGCGTGGCGGCCGCTGCGGACTTCGACCGCGATGGCGACCTCGACCTTTTTGTCGGCGGCAGGCTGGTGCCGCGTCGCTATCCCGAAACGCCCTCCAGCCGTCTCTTGGTCAATTCGGGTGGCGCGTTTACGGACGAAACGGAAAAGCTGGCCCCTGGATTAGTCGAGACCGGCCTGGTCACTTCGGCCTTGTGGTCCGATGCGGACGGCGATGGTTGGCTGGACCTGTTTGTCACCCACGAGTGGGGACCGGTGAAATATTACCGTAACCATCGTGGAAAGTTAACCGATATGACGGGACTGGCGGGACTGGCGGACTTGCAGGGGTGGTGGAACGGAATCGCCGGCCGCGACATCGACAATGACGGCGACATGGACTACGCGGTGAGCAACTTCGGTCTCAATACCAAGTACCACCCGAGTCCGAAGAAGCCGGTCTACCTCTACTATGGCGAGTTCGGTGGGCTGGACGAGATGCGATTGGTGGAGGCGAAATACGAACAAGATACCTTATACCCGGTCCGCGGGCGCAGTTGCTCCACCGCCGCCATGCCTTTCCTCTCGGAACAGTTCGTCTCCTTTCACAATTTCGCCAAGGCGTCGCTGGAGGAAATCTACACCACCGAATGCCTCGATACGTCCTTGCAATTGGAGGCTAACGAACTGGCCTCCGGAATACTCATCAACGAGGGTGACGGGAGCTTCTCCTTCCAACCTCTTCCGCGCATAGCGCAAATCTCGCCGGGTTTCGGATTATCCCTGACCGACGTGAATGGGGATGGATTCAGCGATCTCTACGTCGTGCAAAACTTCCACAGCCCTCAGAGGGAGACGACGCGTATGGATGGGGGAGTCAGTCTCCTCCTGGAAGGACGCGGAGACGGAACATTCTCCGCCGTCTGGCCTCATCGGAGCGGGCTTATCGTCCCAGGCGATGCCAAGAGCCTGACCTCGGTCGACTTCAACCGGGACGGATGGGTCGATTTTGTCGTCGGGGTCAACAACGGTCCCATCCACGCCTTCGAGAACACCGGTCAAGCAGGTTACCGGCCGCTGGCTGTGAACCTGAAGGGTGAACCCGGCAACCTGGCCGCGGTGGGTTCACGGGTTACGGTTACGGATGCGAGCGGTCGACGGCAGACGGCTGAGGTTTACGCCGGGGGCGGATACTTGTCCCAGTCGACCTCGACCTTGTTCTTCGGCCTGGGGGAAACCCTTCCCAACGAGGAGATCGAGATTGAAGTACGGTGGCCCTCCGGAGAAGTTACCCGTCATCGGAAGAAGATTGACGGGACCTATGTGGAGATCAGGCAACATGGAGAGGGTATTGGCAAAAAATAATAGTATTGTTGAGGAAGAAGTCTTGGAGGCCCAAAGAATTTGGGCCGACGCAATTGTCGCTATCGGTCAGGCATATACACAAAAAGAGGACTATAGGGCGCTGGCCGAAGAGGTCGTCGATACGTTGTATGGTTATGGTAACGGCCTGGTTCTATTTAAGCCCTCGATGGCGTCAGAAAGACAGTTTCGTTCAACAAGAGAAGAAGCCATATCCTATTTTGTGACGGGAAATGTGCCTGAAGATCACGGTTTTGCTGTCCGGCCGTGGAGCAAAATCCGATTTGAGAACGTTGGCATTATCATCAATGGAGGCTCGGCCACGGTAATGGGTAATTACTTCTTCACAGACGCGAATACCGAAAAAGTAGCCAAGGTGGAGTACACATTTGGCTACTTCAAGGACGAGCATGGCAAGCTGCGCATCAATTTGCATCATTCGTCATTTCCGTATGGAACGATGCCCTGATTTTGACTGATGAGAAAATCATCTGCGATGTACAAATGCGAATTTGATCATTCTTGCCTTTAAACCCCTTGTTCGGAGGCAGCGCCAAAAAGTAAATTTCTATCGGTTTGAGCTTTTTTTATCGAGTTTTTGACGTTGTGGTCAAACCGCTTGCCATGCGTGTTTTGCTGGCCCTTGAGCGTCTCGAATCCGGGGTGGACTTCAATCCTCTGTCGTCGGAGCTTAGGGCCAATCCGTTACCGCAGTATGAAAAGTTGCGACGCAAAGACCCGGTGCATCGCATGCGGACCTCCGACGGGTGGATTCTGACCAGATACGAAGATATCGATATGGTGTTGCGGGACCACCGTCGATTCGGAAACCTGGGCCGCGATTTCGGCTACCTGCCCTACATCAGCATGCTGGACCTGGACCCCCCGGAACATACCAAGGTCAGGGGGCTCGTTGCGCATGGTTTCACGCTTCGGGCGGTGAATTCGTTGGAGCCTAGAATAGCGAAAATGGTTGATGAACTCCTGGACGAGGTTGCCGGGAAACCGCGCTTCGACCTGATTCAAGACATCGCGTTCCCTTTGCCCATCACCGTAATCGCGGAGTTACTGGGTGTTCCGCCAGAGGACCGCGACCAGTTCAGAGAGTGGTCTGAAGTAGTTGCCCTCGACGTGGACCCGTTGCTCGACAGCCAGCAGATCCAAGACCTTCAACGTACTGTTGAGGAATTGTTCGATTACCTTGAGAAGATTGCTGAGGATCGTCGACGCCGTCCCCGGAACGATTTGGTCACTGCCTTGGTGAACGCGGAGGAGGATGGTGAACGCTTGAGTCGGGAAGACTTGTTGATCAATATTGTCCTGGTCCTGGTCGCGGGCAACGAGACCACGCGCAACCTCATCGGTAACGGTACCCTGGCGCTACTGAGGAACCCTGACCAACTGGAGAGATTGCGGGATGATTCCAGTCTGCTGGATTCCGCGATCGACGAAATGCTGCGCTACGACAGTCCGGTTCAGTTGGACAGCCGTATCGCCCGCGAGTCTGTTGAGATCGGCGGCAAACGGATCGAGCCTGACCAACGTATTCTATGTGCACTGGGGGCGGCGAACCATGATCCTGAAGTCTTTCCTGATCCGGAGCGGTTCGATGTCGGACGCGCGCCTCGCAACCATCTTTCGTTCGGCCGTGGCATCCATTACTGTCTGGGAGCGCCGTTGGCCAAGTTGGAGGCGCGTGTCGTGTTTGCCGGACTGCTTTCCCGATTCGAGTCCTTCCGGCTAGTGGAAGAGCCGCGGTATCGCGATCAAATAACCTTGCGAGGGCTTGAAGAACTTTGGTTGGAACCGGAATAGTCCGCCCAGCGATTCTGCTCTTCAAGAAGATTTGCGGGCCTATGGAATGTTTGAGGATGGGACGTATACGACCATCCCGGCGCTTGAGCCGCAAAAGGCATATTCCTGGCAATTATGGTTTGATGTACACTCCAAGCCAATTTTTGCTAGGGATTTCAATATGAATTCCTCCTCCGCTCAAAAGGTGCTGTGCGTCCTCTACCCGGACCCGTTGGATGGCTTTCCCCCCAACTACTCCCGTGAAGATATACCAGCGCTGACCCACTACCCGGACGGCCAGACAATGCCCACGCCGTCCTCCATTGACTTCACCAGAGGCCACCTCCTGGGGTCCGTCTCCGGCGGCCTCGGATTGGAGAGCTTCCTGACCGCACGGGGACACCGGTTTGTAGTGACCTCGGACAAGGACGGGCCGGACTCCGTATTCGAAAAAGAGTTGGCCGATGCCGACGTAGTCATCTCCCAGCCATTCTGGCCCGGCTATCTGACAGCGGAGCGCATTGCCAAGGCCCCCAACCTGAAGCTGGCCATAACGGCTGGCATAGGTTCGGACCACGTCGACCTGCAGTCGGCTATCGACAGGAACATAACCGTGGCCGAGGTGACGTGGTGCAACAGCATAAGCGTGGCGGAGCATTCGGTCATGCAGTTGCTGGCGCTGGTAAGGGACTTCATTCCCCAGTACGGCTGGGTGGTCAGGAGCGGCTGGAACATCGCCGACGCCGTCTCCAGGTCCTACGACATCGAGGGGATGGACGTGGGCGTTGTGGCTGCCGGCAGGATAGGCTTGGCGTTTCTGAAGCGGATGAAGCCCTTCGACGTCAACCTGCACTACACCGACAGGCACCGGCTCTCCGCGGAGGTGGAACGGGAGTTGGGCCTGACCTTCCACGAGAACGTCGAGTCGCTGGTCAGCGTGTGCGACGCGGTCAGCATCCACTGCCCGCTCCACCCGGAGACGGAGCACATGTTCAACGACGACCTTATCGGCAAAATGAAGCGCGGGGCCTACATTGTGAACACGGCCAGGGGCAAGATCTGCGACCGGGACGCCATTGTGAGGGCCTTGGAAAGCGGCCAGTTGGCGGGCTACGCGGGCGACGTCTGGTTTCCTCAGCCGCCTCCCAACGATCACCCCTGGAGAACGATGCCCAACCACGCCATGACTCCCCACACATCCGGCACGTCTCTTTCAGCCCAGGCTCGTTACGCGGCGGGAGTCCGCGAGATTCTGGAATGCTGGCTGGAAGGCCGCCCCATCCGGGACGAGTACCTCATTGTGCAGGGCGGCGGCCTCGCCGGGACGGGCATCCACTCCTACACCGAGGGGAACGCCACGGGCGGCTCTGAGGAAGCGGCCCAGTTCAAGCAGAGCTAACCCGCGCAGTTCCTCCATGAAAACACTTTCCCTCCTCCTCGCTCTCGGCCTATCGGCCACCTTACTCCCCCCCACCCTCGTCGCCCAGGATGCGACGAAACCGAACGTGATCTTCATCATGGCTGACGACCTCGGCTACGGAGATCTTGGCAGTTTTGGACAGAAAAAAATCAAGACGCCCCACCTGGACCGCATGGCCGCGGAGGGCATGAAGTTGACGGACTTCTACGCCGGAGCCACCGTGTGCGCTCCATCCCGCTGTGTCTTGATGACGGGCAAACATACGGGCCGCTGCCGAGTGCGGGGCAATTCCAGCAGCGACATCCAGCGCTTGCACCCGGAGGACAAGACGGTGGCTTCCGCCTTCAAGGACGTGGGATATGTCACTGGAATGTTCGGCAAATGGGGACTGGGCGACCTCATCGAATCCACCGGACATCCCAACCTGCACGGCTTCGATCAATTTTATGGCTACCTCAGCCAATTCCATGCCCATAATTACTACCCGACTTTTCTCATTCGAAATAAGGAAGAGGTGAAACTGCGCAATGTTCCCGAGCAGGAAATGGATAAAGGCGGGCGAAGGGGCGGCGGTTGGGCCAAGGAACGGGTCGACTACTCGCACGATCTCATCTTTGACGAGGGCATGAAGTGGCTGGAAAGGAATTACAAAAAGCCCTTTTTCCTCTACCTGCCTTTCACCATTCCGCACGCAAATAACGAGGGCGCTCGCGGCACGGGTAATGGACAAGAGGTTCCGGACTACGGCATCTACGAGGCGGAAAACTGGCCTGAACCGGACAAAGGCCAAGCGGCGATGATCACGCGCATGGATCGGGATATCGGCGCCCTCCTGGCCAAGCTCAAGGAGTGGGGCATCGATGAAAACACCCTGGTGATCTTTACCTCCGATAATGGCCACCACCGGGAAGGCGGCAACCGGCCCGAATTCTTCGATGCCAACGGACCGTTGCGCGGCATGAAGCGCGACCTATACGAAGGCGGCATTCGGGTCGCCACCATTGCCCGCTGGCCGGGGAAAATCAAAGCGGGTTCGACCTCCAACCACCAGGCTTACTTCGGCGACTTCTATGCCACGGTGTGCGAACTCACCGGTCAAAAAGTGCCGGATGGTCTTCAATCGATCAGCTTTCTTCCGGCCTTGTTAGGAAAAGAGGATCAGAAGAAGCATGCTTATCTCTACTGGGAATTCTACGAACAAGGCAGCCGGCAAGCCGTTCGCTTTGGCGACTGGAAGGCCGTCCGCCAGCCAATGCTGGATGGCAATGTCGAGCTCTTCCACCTTGGCGCCGATTTGGGAGAGACCAACAACCTGGCCTCTCAGCATCCGGACATCGTAGCCCAGGCGGTGACGTACATGGAGGAGGCACATGTGCCGGACCCCACCTGGAAAGTCCGTGGCCGCCCGCAATAGCATTGGCTGCGGGACCGGATATTGCGTTGTTCACATCTGATGCCTGAAGAGGAGAGTTTCATGATTCCTCCGCGCGACCCAGCGGCCCGAACTGCGGGTTGGCTGCTTCTCGTTACCGCAATTGCCACCGTCGCTGCAGTCATCGGCCGGATTTCTGCCACTGATCTCACTGCAGTGACCCAGTCGCTGGCCGCCATCGGGGCCAACCGGGAGCAATTCGGGATTGGCGGCGCGGCGCGATTCATTTCCGGGCTCACCCTGCTCGCGGGAGCATTTTTCCTATTGCGCACCTGGATCATGCGACAGCGCCTGGGGTCCCGACCGGTGCCGGTGTTGCTGGGGATCTCCGGGGTGGCCACCGCCCTGTCCGGAGCATTTGGGGTCGCCCTGGCCATTGTCGTGCCCGTATCGTCCACGGTGGACGACCTCGCCTCGGTGGCGCCGGCTACGAACGTAGTCCTGAACCTTTTCTGGATAACCGGCAAGATCGGGTTCAGTCTGGCTGGTTTGGGGCTGATGGCAGCTGCACACCGGCAGTGGCGCGTGGGTGGCTTTATGCGCCCTATGGCGCCGGTATCGGCGATCATTGGCGGAGCCATGCAACTCATCTGGGCCAACGCCACGATCGGGGTGCACTACATCACCGGACCCGCATTCGTTTTGTGGCTCGTCGTCATCGGTATCATGCTGGCGACCGGTCGCGTGGAAAAGCGATTCGCCGGCTTGCTGGAGGAAGACCCTTCCGAGTGATGTCACGCCACTCTATTGCCTGGCCCCCATTTCTCACAAACCCCCACCACCTCGGCGGCTGCACCGCTAAAAAGCAAATTCCTTTCTGTATTAACTTCAGTCAGAATTCTTTGGATACGATTTTCGAGCGAGCGATCAGTTTTGTTTTAAGCTCTTCCAGAATGGGATGATCCAATCCTCTTGATTTTATTTCCTTGAGAACACTTCTCACTTGTTCCGGGATTTTAGCTGCCATTTCGGCGATCATTTTTCGAAGTTCAACAAACGGGAACTCACATTGCCGGGCCATTCTTTCAAAATGCCTGGGACGAATTTGGGTATCCCGGTAGTAGGGGCCGATCTTCATGGCCAAGCGCCGGTCCTTCCGTTGCTTCACATAAGGGAGGAGACTTGCCAAGTCGTAGAGAGGAGCGAGGCGTACCTGTCCCCCCACCCCAAGCAACAGGCTGTAATTCTTGGCATGTGCGTCGGAGCCAAGTATCAAAAAATTAAATACGACCGCTTCCATGAATCGCCGGCGATCTTTGATCGAATGGCTCGATCTGTTTAGCAGATTCATGATGTCAGAGACACCCGGACCGCCTTCACTCTCATATTTTCCAATAGGATGAATGGATAGGGCCTGACAAGCATCCTCCTGATGAACGCGGATTATTTTTCTACCCGACACCATCCTGTCATAGCGTTCCACGCAGATGGCCGTTTCATTTCCAAACCGAATTACTTCACTGTTTGCGGCCCTCAATCCCAGTGCCTTGGCCAGGCTCTGACAAAAATGTTCGTTCTCAACGTGTCCATTCAAGTCCGGACGTGGGGGTTTCAGAATATGGGTGGTTGGCTCACTGCCCCAGGGAAGATACCATTGATTGCCTCTACGTTGGAATGCGGTTTTCGCCTGTGCGCCGGCCAGGGAGAACTGTCCCCTATCCCCAGAAATTCGTCCCAGCGCCGGGTCGCGTCTTAGTTCGGCCAAGCGCTCCTCAATTTGTTCTGGCTTTAGTAGTGACTTTCCTCCTTCAGCTACGCCATCCGCTTCATCCGGCCTCAAGAATCGAATTGCCCCGGCACAGTCGTTTCCGATCCCGCCCAATATTCCGATGCAATCGGAGGCGCTGACGCTAAAGCGTAGCGCCCAACGTTGAAGTATCAGTTCATTATCTGGCAGCAAGCCCCACAGAAACGGGGATACTTTATCATGCTCATACTCTTTCTCAATCAATGGCATTGAAAGGGAGAGCGGAACGGCAGCTTCCCGTTTGCGATATTCGTCATCATAACGAAATACCAACTTTCCTCCTTTAATTCGATGAAGGGTCCCCATTCGCTGGTCACCTTGATACACTAAAAGCACGGAATCGTTTTCAGGCATCCTCTAAGACTCTCCTAATAGCGTATCCAAATCCGGATAATTGCCTTTAGTGTGCGCCTCACTCTTTTTGCCCGGCGATACCTCCCCCACCAAGTCCACAGCCAGAAAAGCCGCTAATCGAAATACCTTTCCGATCCAGCATTTCTGATTCCCCCGTTCCACACGCGAGATCCATGCCTGCGTCACCCCCAATTCTTTGGCTACATCCCTCTGTGACAGACCGCGCTTCCTCCGCGCTGAGGCGATAAGCCCCCCCAGATCCTGGCTACTTCGGATAGGTATTTTCATAACATGCTGATATTAATTTGTATATCGCAGTGTTATGATATTCATTCTTATGTCAAGCTTGTATGATATTCATTTCGATATCACACCCTTCAGTCTATTTATTAGTGCATTTCGCAACAATAAGATCCGGTCTTATTTGCGTTAATTGAACTTGGCGACAATAAGAGTCGGCCGGATTGGCGCGAAATGGATCTCAGCGTGTCATCTGTTCCGTTATTTTTACCGGACGCTTAAAATGCGCTGCCGCTCCTTGGCCAATCCCTTGGAAATAATTTGAGGGGTTGATTCCTCTTGTTCTTAGCCCATAGTTGGCGGGAAGGATGAAAACACTACTGGCAGCGCTCGTCACCCTAGCGGTTCTGAATCCACTTTGCTGCTGTTTGACCTTGGCTGATTTGGCCGAAGCAAACCCGGTCGACGGGGCCCCCATGTCCTGCTGCCTCGGTGACCCGGATTCCAAAACCTCACCTGAACCGGGGCATGATGCGGCCCGTTGCGAGCACAAAGCCCTTAAAGATTCGGTCCTTAAACCCAACTCCACCGCTTCCTTGCCGGAGATTTCGGTAGTTCCGGTGGGCGGCACCTTTAATACAACTACCCATCCGAAGCAATTCCACCGCGCTCCCAAAGCCTTGGAGAAGAGGGGGTCCCCTGAACCCTTCATCGAAAAGTGGGTTAGCGTTCAGACGGATTGCGTTCGGAGATTGTGAGCGATCATCGATGAGACCCTCGGGTCTCTTTATTCCGAAGGGAGCCGGAAAGTTCGGCTCATCCCGTTTCTCCATTGTAACGCAACCTTTCGTATTCGATGTACTCACAAACCAAAAAAATACTTAAAATAATACCGATAATTTCCGGGGCCATGGTCGGGTTTCTCATCGGCTATCTTTTATTTCGTCCTGGCCCGGAAACCGAATTGTCCCCTTCGGTTGCCCAGGAATCGTCCGAAGTCTGGACCTGCTCCATGCACCCACAGATCCAACTGCCGGACCCGGGTAAATGTCCGCTCTGCAGCATGGATCTGATTCCCCTGGGAAAGAGTCATTTGGAGGAAGTCGGAGCAACGCTTCACATTTCCCCTGCGCAAAAAGCCCTGGCCTCCATCCAAACGACACCGGTCCGAAAGGGCGAGGCGCAGAGGGAACTGAGATTGTTCGGCAAGGTGTCCTACGATGAAACCCGACTGAAAACCATCAGCGCGCGGTTTCCGGCACGCATTGAAAAACTCTACGTCAACGCCACCGGTATCCAGGTAAAACAAGGGGATCACCTGGCCTCGGTTTACAGTCAGGACCTGTTGGCGGCCCAGTCCGACTTGGTGAGTTCCCTGAAGTTCAGCACGGGGTCGGATGCAACGGAAGGTCCCCGGGAACAGTTGAGGCAATGGGGTTTTTCGGAGGCGGATATTCGCTCCATCGAAACCAGCCTGACCGTGCAGGAGTATTTGGAAATTGACGCCCCCATCGGCGGCACCGTGGTGGGCAAGTCCATTCAGGAGGGAGATCACGTGGAGATGGGAACCAACTTTTTCACCATCGCCGATTTGACCCACGTCTGGATCACTCTGGACGTGTACGAATCCGACCTTCCGTGGGTCCACTACGGCCAGGAAATTTCCATCAGTCCCGAGGGCAGCCCGGGCCGGAATATTACCGGAAAAGTGTCCCTGATCTATCCTGAAATCGACCCCACATCCCGCACTGCCAAAGTGCGCGTTTCCATCCCCAATCCCGACCGGATTCTAAAACCGGGGCAGTTTGTTCGGGGGGTATTATCCGCTTCTCTCAACGCGGAGGGAGAGGTCATCCTAGCGGATTTCACCGGCAAATGGATCAGTCCCATGCACCCGGAAGTGGTCAAGGATGGACCTGGCCAATGCGACGTGTGCGGCATGGATCTGGTGCCGGCCCGAGAGATGGGACTGGGAAATACCGCCTCTGCGACCCATTCCCTGCTGGTCCCCAGTTCGGCCGTGCTACGAACCGGCAAACGCGCCGTAGTTTACGTCGAACAAGAGCTGAACGACGCGATCCATTACGAAGGACGCGAAATCGAGGTCGGGGTTCGGGCCGGGGATCAATTTGTCGTTCTGAGCGGCCTTGAAGCAGGAGAACGGGTGGTCAGCCAAGGCGCCTTCAAAATCGACAGCGCAATGCAGATCCAGGCCAAACCGAGCATGATGAACGCCGAGGACCGGGTTTCGGTCCACCCCATCCCGGCTATCCCCGGGGAACTCGGGCCGCAAATCCTGGGCCCTTACCTGAAACTTCAAGCCGCTCTCTCGGCAGATGATTTGCCGGCGGCCCAAGACCAGATTGAAACCATATTGGAGTTGGCGGGGCAAACCGGTCCCCTGTCCGTTCTGCTCCAAAGCATGCGGGCGGCGGGCGCCCTCGAAGGCATACGCCGGCCGTTTTTCGACCAACTCTCCTCCGCCATGATCGAGACGGTAAAATCCGATCCGCTCCGCTACGAAGGGGATCTCTGGCTCATGCATTGCCCCATGGTATACGAAGATGGAGGAGCCGATTGGCTGCAAGCTGCCGAATCCCTGAACAATCCCTACTTCGGCGCCGCCATGCTGACCTGCGGGACGGTGAAGGAAAACCTGACCTCGCACCAAGATCATGGACACTGAACCTTCACCGCATCCCGTCGACAAGCTGATTCGGTTTTGTCTGAAAAACAGACTTGTCGTCTTCATTTTTGCCGCCGGTCTGATTTTTTGGGGCCTGCGGGTCGCTCCTTTCGACTGGAACATTTCCTGGCTGGACCGAAATCCCATACCAGTGGATGCCATACCCGACATAGGGGAGAACCAACAAATCGTATTTACCGAGTGGATCGGCCGTTCTCCCCAGGACGTTGAGGACCAAATCACCTATCCCCTTACCACGGCGCTTCTCGGTTTACCCAAGGTCAAGGCCATCCGGAGCTTCAGCATGTTCGGGTTCTCCTCCATTTACATCATTTTCCAGGAGGAAGCCGAGTTCTACTGGACGCGCAGCCGAATATTGGAAAAGTTGAACAGCCTTCCCGATGGAACGCTTCCAACCGGGGTTGCTCCCAAACTGGGTCCCGATGCCACTGCCGTAGGGCAGGTGTTCTGGTATACCCTGGAAGGCCGCGACGAGCAGGGAAATCCGGCCGGTGGCTGGGACCTGCACGAATTGCGCAGTGTACAGGACTGGTATGTCCGGTTTGCCCTGCAAAGCGTAAACGGGGTCTCGGAGGTGGCATCGATAGGAGGTTACGTGAAGGAGTACCAGGTCGATGTCGACCCGGACGCTCTCCGCACTTACGGCATCAATCTTCACCAGGTTTTAAATGCGGTGCGCAACAGCAATATCGATGTCGGAGCCCGCACCATCGAAATAAACCGGGTCGAATACGTCATCCGCGGTCTCGGCTACATCAGGAGCCTGGATGACCTCGGCCAAACGGTTATCGCCCAGCGCGAGCATGTCCCCATCACCCTGGATCAGGTGGCACAAATCGAATTTGGACCGGCTGTTCGGCGCGGGGTGCTGGATAAGGAGGGCAGCGAAGCCGTGGGCGGGGTGGTGGTCACCCGCTACGGGGAAAACCCTCTTTCCACTATCCAGGCCGTCAAAGAAACGATCCGCCAGATTTCTCCGGGCCTTCCCAAGAAGACATTGGAGGACGGCAGGGTGAGCCAGCTGACCATCGTGCCCTTTTACGACCGGACGGGTCTGATCCATGAAACCTTGGGCACCTTGGAAAACGCCGTCCGGCAACAGATCCTCGTCACCATCATGGTCGTATTGCTCATGTTGTTTCACCTGCGTAGCGCCGCTTTGATATCCGGGGTTTTACCCCTGGCGGTCCTGTTTTCTTTTATTTGTATGAGTATCTTCGGGATAGACGCCAACCTGGTGGCGCTTTCCGGAATCGCCATCGCCATCGGAACTATTGTCGACATGGGGGTCGTCCTGACCGAAAACATCATCAAACATTCGGATTCGGCCAAGGCCTCGGCCGGCCGACGGGTTTCCCCCCTGGAGATCGTCTACAACGCCTGTTCGGAAGTGGGCGGCGCCGTGGTCACGGCGGTGTTGACCACCGTAATCAGTTTCCTGCCGGTGTTTACCATGGAAGCGGCGGAAGGGAAGTTGTTCAAGCCGTTGGCCTACACCAAAACCTTTGCCTTGATCGGATCCATTGTGGTGGCGCTGACCGTCATCCCTCCCTTGGCCCACGGGTTGATTTCGGGCCAATTCAAAGGCGAAAGCATTCGAAAAGGCTTTTGGGCGGCATTGAGTGTGCTCAGCCTGGTCGGGGCAATCACGGTAAGCTGGTTTCCCTGGTGGTTGTTTGCGGTGATTTCAGCCGCTGCCTGTTTCCAAATATTCAGGGACCGCCTGCCCCCCGACTTTACCCGGTGGGGCTCCGCTTTATTGCACATCATGGTAGCCCTGATGGTGGCCGTTTTGCTTGCCCGAGACTGGGCTCCACTGGGGCCGGAACGTTCCAATGCCAACCTGGTATTTGTCCTCCTGGCCATCGGCGGTCTGCTGGGCATCTTCCACCTCTTCATTCGCCTCTACCCCCGGTTGCTGGAATGGGTTCTCCAATTCAAAGTGGTTTTTCTCGGCGCCGGTTGCCTGATAATTGCCGCCGGATTCCTGATATGGAGAGATCTCAAAGAAGAGTTCATGCCCAACCTGGATGAGGGTTCCTTTTTGTGGATGCCCACTACCATGCCTCACGCCTCCATTGGCGAGGTCATTGACGTCATTCAGAAACAGGACAGGGCCATTCGGACCATTCCCGAGGTGGATACCGTGGTGGGAAAGCTGGGGCGAGTGGAGAGCCCGCTCGACCCCGCTCCGATATCGATGATTGAGACCGTCATCAACTACAAGCCGGAGTACATTACGGATGAAAAGGGAAACATCCTCACGTTTGCTTTCGATGGAAAGACCCGGACCTACCCCAGGGATGCAGATGGCGCACTCATCCCCGATTCCGGAGGCCGGCCCTTCAGAAACTGGCGCGACTCGATTGCGAGTTCGGACGATATCTGGGATGAAATCGTCAAGGTTGCCCAGGTGACGGGAACGACTTCGGCCCCTAAATTGCAACCCATTGCAGCCCGCCTGGTCATGCTGCAAAGCGGCATGCGGGCGCCCATGGGCATCAAGGTATTCGGCCCTGATCTTCCGACCCTGGAATCAGCCGCCCTGCAGATCGAGGCCCAACTGAAGAAAATACCATCCATAAATGCGGCGACGGTTTTTGCCGATCGGGTAGTGGGCAAGCCCTATCTGGAGATCGACATCAACCGCCAGGCTATCGCGCGCTACGGCATCAGCATTCGGGCGGTACAGGACGTAATCGAGGTGGCCATAGGGGGAATTCCCATCACCCAGGCCATCGAAGGCAGGGAACGCTACCCGGTTCGTCTCCGCTACCTGCGCGAATTGAGAGACAACATCGAAGAAATCGGGAACATCCTGGTGGCTGGTTCCGACGGCGTGCAAATACCCCTCAAACAATTGGCCGAAATCAGGTACGAGCGCGGGCCCCAAGTGATCAAGAGCGAAGACACTTTTCTGGTCGGTTACGTCATCTTCGACAAAAGACCGGGTTATTCGGAAGTTGAGGTGGTCGAGGGTGCGGATGCATATCTCAAGCAGCAACTGGCAACCGGTGAACTCCTGCTGCCCCCAGGGGTAAGTTTCCGGTTCACCGGAAGTTATGAGCACCAGGTCAGAGCCGAAAAAAAGCTCCGGATCGTTTTGCCGGTGGCCTTGTTCGCTATCTTCATCATTCTCTATTTTCAATTCCGCAGGGTCTCCACCTCCCTGCTGGTGTTCTCCGGCATAGCCTTCGCCTGGTCGGGAGGATTCATCCTTGTCTGGCTATACGGGCAACCCTGGTTTTTCGATTTTGACCTTTTCGGCACCAATTTGCGGCAACTGTTTCAAATGGAAACGATAAACCTCAGCGTGGCGGTCTGGGTCGGGTTCCTGGCGCTTTTCGGGATCGCTACAGATAACGGGGTAATCGTGTGCACTTACTTGCGGCAGACCTTTGCGGAAAGAAAGCCCGCCTCCGTTCAGGCCATTCGGGAGGCGGTGGTTTACGCGGGCAATAAACGCGTCCGGCCCGCCCTGATGACCAGCGCCACCACCATCCTGGCCCTGCTTCCCGTCCTGACCTCAACCGGACGCGGCGCCGACATCATGGTCCCGATGGCCATCCCCACCTTCGGGGGAATGCTGCTGGCCTTACTGACCATTTTTGTCGTCCCGGCCCTCTATGCCCTTATCGAAGAAATCAAACTGGGTCGAACCTCTTGAAGAAGATGCTCTCGCCAAGCTCCCCAAGAACGCCAAGAAATGAGGGAACCACAAAGTAGGCGCATCCAGCGCCTATTCAGCCTTCAGCCTTTTTTTAATTCCTTCCGCGCAACAGAATCAAATAAACCAGATTCATCAAGGAACCGGCGAAAGCGGCAACGTAGGTCCATCCGGCCGCATTCAGGGTGGCGGCTACTCCGCCCGCTTCCTCGCGGGCAATGATACCCAGTCCCTCCAATTCGCGTTTGGCCCGCCTGGTGGCGTCGAATTCCACCGGAAGGGTGACCAGATGAAATAACGTCAAAAGGGCGTAAATAATGATCCCCAGATCGATGGCCAACCCCCAGGGAAGCAACCCGAGGAAGATGCCCCCGATCATGATAAAGGGCAGAAAACTCGCCGCGACGTTGACCGCCGGCGCCATGGTCTGGCGGATGTTCATCATGACGTAACCCACCTTGTGTTGGATGGCATGGCCGGCTTCATGGGCGGCAACCCCCACCGCAGCCAGACTCGAACTGCGATAGTTGTGGTCGCTCAGGGCCAATTTTTTGTTGATGGGGTCGTAATGATCGGTCAGTTGGCCGGGTACGCGCACGATTTTCACATCTCTTATACCCGCCTTGCGCATGATGGCATCGGCCGCCTCGTATCCCGTAATCCCTCCACGGGATGGGATGCGTGAATATTTGGCATAGGCCGATTTGACCTTCATCTGGGCCCACATGGCAAAAATGAAAGCGGCAGCGAACAACAACAGGCCGGAAGCCCCCGGCAATATGAAAAAGGAAAATACAGGTGTGATGCTCATAAATTTTATGGTTTAAGCTATCTTGTTGGAAAACGAACAAGCAGGCGATGTTCCATTAGAAAATTCAATCCAAAAGTGCGAAAGGGAAATTCGGGTTAGCCGTTGAACCGCTGCAGCGTGATGTTGGTCACTCCTGTCGAAGGCGGCCACTAATGGACCGGTATCAACCAGGGTAATCCTTTTCACTTACCGAATCCATTCATGTGCGTTGGATTGGTGGAAAGATCGCCAACACCACTTTCGAAACATCCAAGATCGTCTTTTAACAGATCGTAGGCCGAAGGTTCTTCATTAAGTGTGTTGGAATCATTTTCTTCCAGGTTTTGTTTCAGCGCCTCACGGGCTAGTTCCGATTTCGATACCCCCAGTCTTTTGTCCCACTTAGCCAATCGCACGTCCAGATCCTCGGGAACTTTGATGATGATTGTTTTCATATAACGAAAGGTAATACGGAATGTAGCAGAAAGCGATACCCTTATTGTCCGTAAACCCCGCTACTCAATAAGAAGGCCCCGAGAATCCTGGCGTGGTCCTGGGAATAAACCCGTATCGGGCGGGATACTAATCCGCTCTCCGTCTTTTTCTCCAGATAGCGACCCCCAAGGCGATACTGCCGAAGAACAAGGCGTAGGTCGACGGTTCCGGAATAGCGCTGATTACGACATTGTTGAGACCAAATTGATCCATGCTTCCCGTGCCGCTTACACCATCTGAAGACCACTGCAGGAAATAATCGTCTCCTGCCGCCAATGTTATTCCGGTGATGGTGGTCGATCTCCTGATGGTCTTCCAGGCTGGGGTACTGTCGGAAGTTTCGGGGGTGGAATAATCCAAGGCGGGAATGGAGGTAAAGGTGTCCCCAATGTCATCTTTGTGGGCGAAGTTGAAGGAACTCGATCTCTCCTGATCGTTGAGAACGGCGATTTCGTAGCGGACAATTATTCCCCGGAGGGTATCCCCGGTGGTATTGGTAAACTTGAGTTGAATAGCTCCCGGTGCAAAATCGGTGCTTCCGGGCTGAATCCCCAGGATGTAATCCCCGCTGTTTTCCCCCAACTCAAAACCATAAATCCCCCCGGTCCTTGCCGGGCCGAAAGACGTTCCTCTGCTGTAGTCTCCCGTGGTATAGGTTCCGCCAAAATCGAGGTCGCCATCACTAAAACCGCTGATGGACCAGAAATCGGAATCCAATTGACCGGCCACCGGGTCGGCCTGAAATCCCGCTCCGCGAAAACTGTCGAAATCTTCCCAAAAAATGGTTTGGGCAGAGAGCAGGGAGAAGAAATTCCCCAGGAACAGGGCTATTAATATCCATTTCAGGAATCGAATCATGCTGCCGATAAAATCCGCCTCCAGACGGTTTTCCAGCTTAATAATAGTTTTTTTCGGATGGAAAACCGTGACGAATCCTTCCCGATAACCCGGTAGAGCGGTGCTACCGCGACTGCTGGAGCAGCCCCTCCCGCCTGAGGTAGGAATCCGGGTCCGGTTCGCGGCCCATGAAATCGACAAAAAGCCGCATGGGATCTTCCGCATTGCCGCGGCTCAGCACCTTGTCCTTGAAGGAGCGCCCCGTCTCGGGATTGAGCAGACCTTCCTTTTCGAACCGGGTGAAGGCATCGGCATCGAGGACTTCAGCCCATTTATAGGAGTAATAGCCGGCGGCGTATCCGATGGGATTGGAAAAGAGGTGGCTGAAATTGTATAGATTCAACGGCACTTTGCCTTTACGAGGTGTCAGATAAGGGAGAAGGATTTTTTCCAGCGCCGCTTCAAGGTCTTTTCCACGGAAATCGTTGTAGTTCAGGTGCATTTCCAGATCCATCTTGCCAAAGGCCAACTGACGCATGGCCAAGGATGCGGCATTGAAATTCCGAGCCGCTTTCATTTTGCGGTAAAGTTCATCCGGCAGGGTTTCTCCTGTTTCGTAATGGCGGGCAAATAAATCGAGCCCGTTCTTATCCCAACACCAGTTCTCCATGATCTGGGAAGGCAGTTCTACAAAGTCCCAGGCCACATTGACCCCGTTCATGGACTTGATTTCCACCTCTCCGAAAAGGTGGTGAATGAGGTGGCCGAATTCGTGGAAGAGGGTCAGCACATCGTTGTGTGACAACAGGGCGGGTTTATCCGCTGTAGGCGGGCTCAAATTGCCGTGTATCTGCCCCAGATGGGGTTCCCGTCTCCCGTTGCAGCGGTCTCCGGTGATGGTATAATTCATCCAGGCGCCGCTTCGCTTGGATTCACGAGGAAACCAGTCGGTGTAAAAACTCCCCAGGTGGGCACCCGTTTCATCCAGCAGTTCAAAGACTTCGACCGCCGGGTGCCACACCTCGTAAGCGCCATCTTTCTCCCCGGTGGTCGGATTCTCGGAAAAAACCGCCTCGGCTTCCCTGATGGTTACCCCAAACAAGGTTTGGGTGAGGGTAAACAAACCGTCCAACACCCTATTCACCGGGAAGTAAGGCCGCAGTTGTTCCGCATCGAAATCGAAAGCTTCCTTCCGGAATTTTTCCTCCCAGTAAGCCGCGTCCCAGGGCTTCAGCAACTCGGGCTCGATGCCCAGCTTCCTTGCTCGAAATGCCTTCAACTCGGCGCTTTCCCTGTCAAACCGGGTTTTGATTTTGGCATGCAGCCCTTCCACAAAGGCGAGCGCCACCGCCCCTGTTCCGGCCATGCGCCTTTGCAGAGCGAGATCGGCAAAATGTCTGAAGCCGAGCAAAACTGCTTTCTCCTGGCGAAGGGCGAGAATCTCCCCCACCAGATCGTGATTATCATGGGGTTCCCGGGTGGCAATGGCGGTGAAGGCAGTCCAGATTTTTCTCCGCAATTCCTCCTTATCGGCATAACGCAAGACCGGGATCATGGAGGGGGCCTGCAGGGTGAACCTCCACCTCGGCTCAGCATCGGCGCCAAGGCCTTTGCCCAGCGCGCTTTGCCGGGCTTGCTCCCGCGCCAGTTGAGGGAGGCCGGAGAGGTCTTCTTCATTGTCGATCACCATCTCCCACGCGTTGATGGCGTCGAGGCAATTCTCCGCATACTTCTGGGTCAGCTCGGCCAGTTTGGCCTCGATTTCCTCAATCCGCTTTCTCCCATCGGGCGGCAGATCGGCTCCCTTGCTTTTAAAGGCGGCCACGGTTTCCTCCAGAAAACGTTTTCGGGTTCCGGTAAGGGCCTGGGCCTCCTCCGTCTCGGCATAAGCCTTGATCCGTTTCCACAAGCCTTGATTGAGTGGAATCCGGGCATGGAAGCCGCTTACACGGGGCAGCATCCTGTGGTAAGCCCGGCGCAGCTTTTTGCTATCGCGCACACTGTTGAGATGCTCCACTTTTCCCCAGGCCAGGTTGAGCTGCTCAACCGCTTTTTCCAGTGCGAGCATGGTATTTTGGAAAGTCGGTTTAGCCGGAACAGGCCCGGCCAGAGCATCGATGTTGGCCTGGGCCAGTTCCAGGGCATGGGCAATGTCCGGCTCGACCCGCTCCGAGGTCAACCGGCTCCAACGCACCCGAAAGGCCTCTTCTAAAAAAGGATGATCCATGCCACGACTCTAGGAGGGGACGGGAAAAAAGGAAGAAGGAAGAAGGCTGAAGGAATTAAACCGCATGGAAGTTTTATGGATAACCCATTACGAAACGGTAGAAGCGGGTTTATTCCACGATCTTCCAAATACCTCAACGCAATCGGGAGATAAACCCCCTCCTACAGTTCTCCAAATCACCATCCCAGGAAACTCGCGTTCTTCCCAAGATTCACTCCACTTCACCCACCAACTCCCAAATCGAAACATTCCTCATTCCTAATTCCTCATTCCTAATTGGCGCCCTCGGCGCCTCCTTGTCCTCAGCGGTTAACTTTTTAGCCCCGCGCCAGCTCTGCGGGCATCTCCCTGGCATCGAAAGACCGCTTTATCCCGTTCCTGTTGAACGGAATGCGTGCCTCCAAAGAACAATCCGTTTTGCCGCCAGGGCAAGAGCCTCTCAAAGCGGGACTCGAGATGGGTTATCGAAGGCGCCGGAAACCCCGGCTCTACGTTCAAGGTGCCGTGTTCGAAGTGCAACCGGGGCGCTTCCACGGCAGTGGTCAAACCCATGTCGAAATCGATCAGATTGGAAATCACTTGCAGGACGGCGGTGCGTATGCGGTTGGAGCCGCCCGAGCCGGTGACGTAAAGGGAGCCCCCCTTTTCCACAAAGGTGGGGGCCATCATGGAGGCGATGCGACGGTTGGGCCTCCACAGGTGAAAGCCCTTGGGGTTCAGGTCTTCTTCCCCCAGCATATTGTTCATGGTAAATCCGTATTCTCCCAGCACGAACCCGGAACCCGATCCGTTACTGACACTCATTGCCGCGGCATTTCCATTGGAATCGAGCACACTGACATGGGTGGTGCCCCGGGCCCGAAGGGGATGCTTTTTCAGGGTATCCCGCAGGGAGGCCCGGAGGTTTGAGCGGACGGAATTTTCCGGCTTCATCTCGTCCCTGGTTGGAGGAGGGTCATGCAACCCCCGTTTGCTCCGGTTTAAAATGTTCTGGACGCGAACCAGAACTTCCAGGTGAAGGGGGCTGCCGAATCCGTAGTCGGCCAGGGGGTAATCCTCGAGGAGATCGAGAGCCAGTCCGATCAACGATCCACCGATGGAGGGGGCTGGATTTGTCCGGATGGCGCCGTTGCGGTACTTGAGTTCGAGGGGATTTCGCAAACGGACCCGGTAATTGGCAAAGTCCTCCCGGGTCAAGTGACCACCTCGTTCCCGGCTGGACCGGGCCATTTCGCGGGCGATTTCCCCTTCCGTGACCAACCGCGGATCCCCAGCCACATTGAGAAAAAAATCAGCCATTTTTTCCGGCAAAAACCGTTGACCCGCCCGGAGAGGCTGATGGGGCCGATGGGGATTGCCAAATAACCTTCTCCCCGCTCCCGAACGCAGGTAAATGGCCGATACCACTTCCAGGAGGTGTTGGAGGAAAGGGGTTACGACCACCCCTTCCCGGGCCAGCTTTACAGCGGGCTCCACAATCGTTTGAAGGGGTAACCGTCCCAAGTCATGCTGGAATTTAATCACACCGGGAATGGCCCCCGGTGTGGCCCAGGAACCCGCACCCAGATGGAATTCCTGCACGGAATCTCCAAAGTCGGCCAGGATCGGATAGAATTCGCACTCCGGCCTTTTACGCAAAGGGGTCTGGTTGAAAAAGTCGTAGACCACGTCCCCGTTGGAGGTCCGGGCCAACAGAAACCCGCCTCCGGCCGGGGAGCAGAAGATGGGCTCAGCCACGCAGGCCGCGAAAAAGGACGCGGCGGCGGCATCGAAAGCATTACCGCCGGACTCCAACATCCGGATAGCGGCGCGGGCGGTCTCCCGGTGGCCGGCTGCCACCGCCCCGTGCCGGACAATTTCCTGGGCTTCCTGCATGACCTCAAGGGTAATTCCCAGTCAGGACAACAGTGAGACGGAACACAGGGGTCAAACGTTGAATAAAATCCTTGGGAAATTATGTGGAAAAGGTTTGGTCTGAAATGAAATCCCCTGTAACTTTAATCCGTGACGTTGAAAAAACTTCTATGGATTCTACCGGGCCTTTTTTTGGGGGTGGTTTTGGTGGCGTCCTGGTGGGTAATCCCCCACTATGCCGAGACCCGGTTTATCGAAAAACTCAAACAAATTGGTATTGAGACCGATTCAATCGAGTTTCGCATCGAAGGGCTATCCCGCCCGGTGGTGAGAGATTTGCGCCTGCACATCGCTGGGCTCGATCTGGCCACCGAAGTGATCGAATTCGGTTCCCTTTTTGAGGGTTATGGGGAAGACCTACCCCTGAAAATGACGATCAAGGGGTTTTGGGCCGGCATAAACGCCAAAATGCCCCAGGGTATCGGGGCCGTTAACAAGGCCATTTCCGAACTTCCCGAAGCCGATTCTTTCGCCATGCCCATCCCGGTCCGGATCGTACTGGAGAAGGGGGATTTACATTACCAGAATCGGGGACGCCAGATCGCCGGCACGGTTGATGGCGAGCTTTTCCTAAAGGGGACCAAACTGGATTGGAGGCTCGACATCGAAGCAGAGGGAAATCCCTTGACCGGGACCGGAGTCTTGGACTGGGAGACGGGTTGGCATCATTTTGCCGGCGAGGTTGAGGTGGACCACCGTTTCAGCCAATCCATTTGGGATATTTTCGACGTGGAGCCCTGGTTCGATTGGCACGGAGGTTCGGTACAGACCGATTACTATTTCGAAGGGGACTACAATGCCATACAATCGGGTCATATGCGGGGCCGATTTTCCGACGTGAGCATCCACTATAACGGCATGCAGCTTTCCCACTTCAACAACCGGTCCAGCTTGAAATGGACCCCCGGACTGGCCACGGTGGATTTCGCCGGAGAAGGCCGTTTCGAGGATTTCCTCAACGCCACTTTCCATTGTCAGGGAAGGACTTTCGTCGAGGCCGGACCGGCCATCCAGATGCAGTTGGATACCTTTTCCTTTTCCTCCCAGTTCCCCATCGCCGACCTCCATCTGGAGCGTAGCGGAAGCGAAGGCGTTCCCGTGGAAGTGGCCGTTCTGGCCGATGAGGATGGGGCGGACTTTCAATTCATGGGTTTGGATTTGCACCTGAGCGCCGAGATGTCGCAACAATTGGGGGGCTCGGGAGCAGACCTCATGATTAACGCCCGGATAGCGGGCGATACCCTGAAAAAAGCTTCCGCTGACATTTGGCTCGAAGAGGGCTTGTTCCTATCGCCGATTCTACAGGCCAATTTCGCCACCGGCGATATTCACGCCGCCCTCGACCACCCCATTCCGCTGGGAAATTTGGGGCGGTTTATCCTGGATGCCCCCCGGCAATACCTCTCCCGCATGGCGGTTGAGGAAGGTACTATCTACCGGTTTGACCAGGAGGTGGCCCGCGATGTGGCGATGACCTGGCTTCCCGGCGAAAACGGGCAATTAAACATTGTGGGCGACTTTCAAACCTTGGGATCTCTCGACCTGGCCGCCCTGCCGGGCGAACAATCGACTTGGCAAAGGTTGACGGGGGTTCTGACCGTAAACCCGGGCAACATCGACCTCAATTACGCCCTGCGGGCAGATGAGGCGAAAGGTCTGTTATGCCGCTTGTTTTTGCCCGATTACCAACTGGAAGATTTCCATGCCTGGGATCGCTGGTTGTCCAGCCCGTTCCACTTGTCGGGAAATGTGTCAGGGCAAGCCGAATTGGCCCTGAACGCCGTGTCATTCCGGCCGGAAATAGCCATTACCCTGAGGGGCGGGTATTACGAAAGGGGAGGTTTGGTCCTGGATACCATTAACGGTTCCGGTAAGTTGCAATCGCTGGATCCTTTTTCTTTTAAAACCGGTGAGTCCGTAACCATAGCCCACATCCGGGCAATGGAGTGGGAGGGAAACAATTTTGAGACCGATCTGGAAATCGATAGGCGAATCAACGTTTTTGAAACCAGGATCGAAACCTTGGGCGGATCGATTCAACTCGCCGACATCTCGGTGGGGCGCGAGGATATGTTCATCGAATCTGAAATCGGAGTGACCGACATAAAGACAGAGGAAGTGCTCCCCTATATCCCCAACGTGGTAGGGTTGGCCGAAGGAACCGTTTCAGGGGTCATTCCCTTCCAATGGGATTTAAGAAACGACGAATTCAGTCTCGGGCGGGGCAATTTGAGCACCCCCACCGGAGAAACGGGTTATTTGAGCCTGAAGGTTTTCCGCGATGAGGATAGGGAAATGATGGCGGCAAGGGACCGAAACGGATTCGTTGTCGATTCCGCCCTGGCCAACCTCAAGGACTCTTCCCTGGATATCGACATCCTGCCCCCCAATGCGGAATCGGCTGAAACCCGGGTAAGGTTGAATATCAAAGGATACTTGGACACCCGGCTGGTCAAGGCCCCGGTCGACGTGGTGCAGTATTACGAACTGCCCATGGTCGATTTCGACAGCACCATGCACGCGGTGAAAGGCTGGCTGCCCCGGGTAAAGCAAATCCCCTGATTCCTCCCCATCCTCCCCATCCTCCGGTTCACTGGGTCAGTGTGACTCTATGAATCAGCCTTTTTATGACCTGGCTATAACTGGGTCAATATGTCGCATTAAAGGCGCGGGAAGTTCTTGTTTAAGCCTTTGATAAACAATTGTTTAAGTGATTTTATGTCCTTGGCACGAAACCGGCATAAAGAAGGGAAAAACCATAACCTTAACCAAGGAGGAAATCATGAAATTAGTAAAATATCGCAATCCATTGAGAAAATTCGATCTCTGGAGTGACTTTGATCGCTTCTTCGATCTCTCCCCCCATTCCTTTTCCCGGATCGGTTCCATTCTTGACTGGGGAACGCAGTCTGAACAGCCGGCCCTGGATTTGTATGCGGACGAAAGCAACTATTATATCCAGGTCGAAATCCCCGGGTATGACCGGAAGGAAATTGAAGTGGAGCTGGAACGGGATCGACTCGTTTTGAAGGGATCCCGACAGTCGACGAGAGACGGTGTGGAATCGGAGGTAACTTTCCATCGTTCGGTTACCTTGCCGGAAAATGTAAATGCCAAAGCAATTGGGGCCCGTTACAAGAATGGCATTCTGACTGTGACGGTTCCCAAAACGGAAGCAGAGAAGGCACGCCGGATCGATGTCAAAAACTAACACCTGATTGGAGGAAATGAAAATGAACGAACTTGCCAAACAACCCCCCAAATCCGAGAAAGACAACTCCCAGGGTTATTACCGCCCGCATTATCAAATCGAAGAGCAAGAAGGCGAGACGGTCGTATGGGTGGAACTCCCCGGAGTCGCCAAGGACGATCTCAACCTCACCTTGGAAAAACGGGACCTGATTCTGGTCGCGGGAGCGTCCAACCATCGTCCTGAATCCTGGAAGGTCTTGCACCGCGAATCTGCAGACCGGACTTACCGGCTACGTCTGCATTTGGGCAATTACCTCGATTGTGAGGCCATCGAAGCGGATATGCAAAATGGCGTGCTCGCATTGACCTTGCCCAAGGCGGAAGCGGTAAAACCGCGGAAAATCAAGATCAAATAGACATTACTATCCGTCAGGGAAGAGCCGGAGGATGTGGCCTCCGGCTCTTTTTTTGTATTTGCCGCTGAGCGCGGGGAATAACATTTGATGAAAGTAGAAAAATTGTGGGAAATAAATGCGTTGGGGCGTTTGTCCCACTCCTATTCCATGAAATTTATTCCGCCTATTTTTTTCACCTGTGCTTTTTTCCTGACGCTTGTCCCATTCGGGCTTCAATCGGAAGCGGTTAGAACAAATCACGCCGTCTTGGAGTTGGTTTCGGAGCGGACCGGCCTGGTTCCCGGGAAGACCAATACGGTGGGGATTCGTTTTGAGTTGGAGGAGGGCTGGCACACCTACTGGGCCAATCCGGGAGAGGTGGGACTTGCCACTGAAATTACCTGGAAATTACCCCCGGGGATCGAAGCGGGAGAGATTCAATGGCCGGCTCCGCTGTGGATCGAATATTTCGATTTGGTATCGTATGCCTACGAAGGCGAGGTGTTGTTGCCGGTGGACCTCGAAGTGGACGAATCATTGGCCATGGGGCAATCGGTCGATCTTGCTGCCGAGGTCAACTTTCTCGTATGTGAGGAGGCTTGCATACCCGGCTCTGCCAACCTGGAATTGACCTTGCCTGTGGGCGTTGACCCGCAGCCTTCGAGCTGGAAGAGCGCCTTTGACGCAACCCGAAACCGGCTTCCCCAAACGCTGCCCGACTACCGGTTGGGAGTGGTGGACAATGGGGAGTCCTTTGCTCTGACGGTGATTGCACCGGAGGGAATTCGCCTGGAAGGCCGCAAAATAACTTATTTTTCCCTGGACGGCTGGGTGGCTGCTTCCGAACCGCGGACCTCCCTGGCCGAGGGCAGGATTCTGACCCAGGTCTTGCCCAAGAGCGCTTTTGAACCCGAGTCGGACAGGAACCGGTTCAGGGGGATCCTGGTATCCGAGGTTCCCTGGGATTCCCGGAACCGATACCCTTCCCTGGCCGTCGATGCGCCGTTTTCGGATGATCTCACCGTATCGGGTTGGGTTGCCGGAATCGAGGGAAGCGCAATGGTAGATCCGACAGGCAGTGCCGTTGCAGCCGTTGGTCCGGCCATTGGATTTTCCACCACCCTATGGTTTGCTTTTGTGGGGGGAATGCTCCTCAACCTCATGCCCTGCGTGTTTCCAGTGTTGTCCATCAAGGTGTTGGGGTTTGTCCAACAAGCGGGAGAGGAGGCCTCAAAAGTCAAACGTCACGGCCTTGTATTCACCCTTGGGGTGCTCCTTTCGTTTTGGTTGCTGGCCGGTTTGCTTTTGATTTTAAGAGCCGCAGGAGAGGAAATTGGTTGGGGGTTTCAACTGCAATCCCCGGGGTTCGTAGCTGTATTGGCCAGTGTGCTCTTCTTGTTTGGCCTCAATTTGTCCGGTGTTTTCGAGTTGGGAGAATCGCTCACTGGCGCCGGATCTCAACTACAGGCCAAGTCGGGCTATTCCGGCTCTTTCTTTTCCGGTGTGCTGGCCACCCTCGTGGCCACTCCCTGCACGGCTCCTCTAATGGGAACTGCCTTGGGGACAGTGATATTTATGCCGGCTTACCAATCAATGCTCGTATTCACGTCACTGGCCCTGGGTATGGCCTTCCCCTACCTTCTCCTTTCCTTTTTCCCGGCCCTTTTGAAGTACCTTCCCCGGCCTGGCGCCTGGATGGAATCGTTCAAGAAGGGATTGGCCTTTTTACTCTACGCATCGGTTGTCTGGCTGGCCTGGGTCTTTGGAAAACAGGTCGGGGTGACGGGAATGGCCGGTTTGCTGCTCGGCATTTTAATCATGGGCGCCGCCGCCTGGATCCGAGGCAATTGGGGAGCTTTCCACCAGCCTAAAACCGCCCGCCGATGGGCCTCTTCCATCGCTTTGCTCTTTTTGGTGGCCGGTGGTTACCTGCAGTACCTGTCCGCTCAGTTGGCCCCGATTGAGGTAGAAGCGGTAGCGAAGGATACGTCCGGAATTGACTGGGGCAGTTATTCCCCCGCGGCGGTGGATGGTGCCCTGAAGGAGGGCAAGACGGTATTCGTGGATTTCACCGCTATTTGGTGTTTGACCTGCCTGGTAAACAAGAAAGTCGCCTTCAGCAGCGATGAGGTTGTCCGTTTCTTTTCAGACAATTCAATTGTTCCGCTCAAGGGGGATTGGACCAAGAGGGATCCGGTCATTACGCGGGAACTGCAAAAATTTGGCCGCAACGGAGTGCCGACCAACGTCATTTACTGGCCGGACGGGTCGACCCGATTGTTACCGGAGGTTCTCACCCCGGGAATCGTCCTGGATGCGTTTAACAAGGACGCCTGACCCGGGCCTCCCCTATTTTCTATCCAGTTTGGTGGTGGCAAGGGTGTAGAACGGATCCTGCTGCTCCCTTATCCATTGATCCAGGACGGATCGCATTGCCTGTTTGCGAGCCCGGTAGTTTGGCTGGGAAGCCAGATTTTGGATTTCCTCCGGATCATTTTTGAGGTGGTACAGCTCTTCTCCCCAATCGGCATAGATGCTGTATTTCCAGTTCTGCGTGCGGATGGTGCGAATGGGGTTTACCCAAGTTTGTTTGCCGTAGTATTGGCCGATCACGTAATCGCGGTCGGGGACGATGCCCGTTCCGTTCACCAGACCGGCGACAGACTGGCCATGGCATTGAGGCGCCTGGGTACCGGCGAGTTCCAATAAAGTTGGAACCGTATCGACGTTGACCCAATGATAATCCGTATTGCGGGGTCCGGTCGCCCCCGGGACGCGAATAGAGAGGGGTATGCGCATCATGTGCTCATACATGAATGGCCCCTTGAACACCAGGCGGTGAAAGGTATCCATGTCCCCGTGATCAGAGGTATTTACCACTATGGTATTGTCCCAAAGGCCCAGCTCTTTCAGCTTTTCCAGCACTCTGCCCAAGTGGTCGTCGTAAAGTTTGACTTTCTGACGGTAAAAATCGCGGTAGCCCTTCCAGGTTTCCTCGTCGGCATCCACGATAAAGTCTCCCTGATTGTGCCTCATGAATTCCTCATGCACTTTGGGGACGGATTTGAAATCCTGCTTTTTCCAGGATTCCGGTAAGCGCGCGTCCTCAATGGAAACTTCGCTGGACCCTGGTTTGTAATGGTAAATGTCGTGGGGATCCACATACATGAGGAAGAGGGCAAATGGTGCATCTTCCCGAGCGTGCCGTTGCAGGAATTCGATACCCCGCTCGGTCGTTTTGGAGTCGGGCCCGCGTTTATTTTCTTCGTCCCAGCCCGCGTTTGCGGTGGGGTGGTTGCCCAGATGCCACTTCCCGAAATATCCGGTAGTATAACCGGCTTGCTGGAGGAGACTGCCGATGGTGGGCAGCTTGAGATCGGTCCCTCCCAGGGCATTGGCATTGTTCATCATCTCCGTTTTGTGCGGATAAAAACCGGTCAACATCGACGAGCGACTGGGGGAGCATTGAGGGGTGGTACAAAAGGCATTATGGAAAACGGTCGATTCCGCAGTCAGCGCATCCTGATGGGGGGTATGAAAAAATGAGTCCACCCTACCCTGGGCCTGCCAATGCTGCTGGTCCGAACAGATGTGGAGGATATTAAATTTTCCCGAGGTCTTCGGAACCGCTGCCGCGTTCGACAGAATAGACGGAAATGATAGGACTCCAGCCGCGGCCCCGGTGGATTTTATAAATTGTCGACGTGTTTGTCCCATGAGCAGGTATTACAATAATGCCTAGTCATGTCGGGAAAAGAGGTCAATCCTTGTGACAAGGCGCTCTACACCTCTACCTTTTTGTGTTTCCTGTAGTCCATGCATTGACGGATGACATGCCGGAGGGGAGCGGGTTCGATCCCGCTTTTCCGGTTTTGCCGGGCGATTTCAGATGCCAAGTCCCATTGCCTGAATAAAATGCGGTAAGCCTCGAACAAACTGTTTTTAGGATCGTAGATATTGGTAGCTTCCGAAGTTATTCCGTTGAGCTCGATGACGCGGATGCCTTCCCCGCGCTGTAGGTGTCGAACCGAGGGAACCCTGACGTCGTATCGCCCGAAGTAGAAACCGGGGTAGGCTTGGGAGATGCGGTCGATGGCGGCGGTAAGTTCCGGAGTCGCCAATCGGGTTCCATCAAGGAAGAGACAGCCCCGGGAGTGGGTGCCTATTTCCGCCAGCGTCAGGAAAGTTTTTGGGGACAGGACGTCGAATAATCTGCCGGCGTGCTTTTTTATGAAGAACGGAGCCATGGCCACCGCACGGGGGTCGTCCAGGATGAGCTGTTCCACTGTTTTTTCACCGTCTCCGCTCACAGCGATAAACCTCTTGTCCGTAATGGAATAAATATGCCCCGTCTCCTCTTCCGGAAAGCGGTAGTAAAAGATTCCGAACTCCAACCCTTTTACGTATTGCTGGACGATGATGTGGTCGAGGCTCTTCAGGAAATAGGCCCGGGCATCCCGATCCGTTTTCAGGATGGCTACCCCCACCCCGCGTTCACCCACGTCGGGCTTCAGGATAACGGGATAATCGAATTCCCTTCGCAATTGGAGTTTTTTGAAGCGCCGGAATTTTTCTTGGGGATCGAGTTCCTTGGGTAGCAGGGCAAAGGGGGCGACGGCCTCGCCGGAGGATTGGAGGGCCTGCAGGATGCGGCTTTTGGATTCGAGCACCAGTCCGCCCAGGGGCATTCCCGGATTGGTGGCGGTGAACCAGGCCGGATTGCGGTGTTTCCAGGCCAGCCAAATGACATAGAGAACCACCGGGGGGTAGAATTTCCACAACGGCCAGTACTCCCAGCGGGAAAACCGGATCCACTTTCCCAGGAAAAGTCGTCGTCCCCTGTGACTGAGGAGAGGAACCATGACCTTGATAATTAGAAAAAGGGTAAGGACGACCCCGATAAACCCCAGTAATGCGTAATCCTGATAAACTTCAAACCAAGCCAGCATTTGTCCTCCCAGCAATGCGCTCAATCCCACCAGGAGCGGAGTCCAGGCAGTGGCGGCCAAAAGGAAGAAAAAGGAAAACCGCAGGATGCCCACTCCAAGGAGACCGGCCGTGAAATAGGTGGGTAAACGGGTGCCTGGGAAAAACCGCGTCAGGAAGATGAGCAGCACGCCTCGCCGTTCGAACCACTGGGCGCTGCGGGTCAAATCGGCTTCCGAAAGGAGCCAGCGCAAGGGCGCTTTTCGCACCCCTCTCCGGCCCAAAACCCTGCCGGCAAAGTAGAGCAGGATATCGCCGAGGAAAATACCGATGAGGCAGGCCAAGGTGGCCGGGATTAACCCGATGACCCCTTTGGCTGCCAGCAACCCAGCTCCGATACAGGTGAGGTCCTCCGAAATGAGGGTGGCCAGGGCCAGCAAAATTCCCACCACGGCAATGCCGATGCCCCGGGCTTGGATTTGTTCGAAATTGAACGGGACCACGGAGGCCGCAATGCGTTCGGGACTGGCGTGGCTTTTCCTGGGAGCCAGACCCTTTTCGGCCCGGTTGACAAAGTCGATGATGGGCGGGGCTGTAATATCGGGCCGGGTTATGATGAACAAATGCCCCTCCTCCAGGAGTTGCAGTTCGCTATGCGGTACGATGCGGTGGTGTTCCCGCGCCGTCTCCACCGGAACCAGGCCGTCGTCCTCGGCGTGGAGAATGAGAGTGGGTGCCTCGATGGCCATGAGGTGCTCCCGTAATGGCCGTTGGTCGGTGTCGAAGAAATTGCGGGCGTAGGGAACGCTGAGCATTGCGTTGTCCATCCAACCGAAGTGGGGAATGCATTCCTGCAGGAACCACAGCGCGCCCAGTTGCAAGGCATGGATGGCGTGATTGATGGTATAGTCTCCCAGTAGTTCCAGTTCCTGCACCCCGATGGAGGATATGAGAAGGAGAGACTTCAAATGGGCCGGAAAGGCATGGGCATATTCCAATGCGACCCCTCCGCCCATGCTGTATCCGGCGAGATGGCATTTTTCCACGCCGAGGTGGCGCAACAATTGGTCGAGATAATAAGCGTGGGCCAGGATGGAGTAATCCTCCACCCGCAAGGTAGAACCTCCGAAGCCGGGAAGGTCCGGAATAATGAGACGGAAGTTGCCCTGCAAGGCGCGGGCCGTGGACAAGAGAGAGGCCGAAGCCATTGGACTGCCATGCAGAAGAACGAGGACGGGCGCATCGGGATTTTCCGGAGGGACCCAATCCAGGTAAGCCATGGAGATGGAGCGACCCGCAGGCATCTTTCCGCGCATTTCCTCAACCTGGAGAAAGGCTTGTCCTTCGATATAGGGCACCTCTCCAGGCTGTCCCCGTCGGACCAAGTGACTGGCCCCTAAAACCAACAGGTAAATCAGCAGCAATCCCCTGCCGGAAATGAGCCAATGCTTGAGGGATGCGCCCATCATGGGGCTTTCCTGGGAATGGAGACGGATACCGGATCGCTCAATATGGGAAAATCACCCCTCCTCTCCCGATAGGTGAACCGCGTCTCTGTTCTCGACACGGTAACTTGGCTGAGGCTGACGGTGCGGGCGTCCGGCCGCGTCATCAGCGGAGAAAATGCGCTCCGGTCCGGATCGTGACTTCGGTGGTATCGGATCAGGCGTTCCGGGGCACATTCGAGGCCTGGAATTTGCCGTCTGAATTTGGCTCTGCGCTCGGACACGACAACATCGGGTTGGAAAGAAGAGGTGGTGAGGGGAAGCTGGGAAAAACCGGGATGGGAAATACGGCGCCACTTTCCGGCCCATTTGATGAGCACGGTTCGCCCTGCCGGATCGATGCCCAAAAAAAGAAAGGAGGGGAATGGGGACAGATCGACCGAGGTAAAGAAATTTTCCACCTCATCCAGATTGCAGAAAGTACTGCAGTCCAATGGGAGGCGCCCGCGCGAGAGCGGGGCTTTGGGGCGATACCCCCCCTGGGCTTCATAATAATTCAACAAACCCAGGGTGAGGCCGTGGGAATTGGCCAGAAGCCAGGTCCCTCCCCCATCCGGGTCCCGTGGGCAAACGTAGGCCACTGAACCGCTGATATGGGGTTGAGGGGGAAGCCCCTCGCTACGCCTTTTGCTTTCGTCCCGGTTGAAAAAAAGTGTGTAGCCTGCCGATTGTCGGCACCAGCTTACCGTGCACATTGGGGTTGGCGGGCGTTCCGAAAGCGAAGCGTGGAAGGGGCCACTCCAAAATTTTCTGGCAGATTCGATCCATCCCCGGAGCACAAAGTGGCAATAAAGGCATAATGGTGGATGGTATGGCTTATGAGAAATTGCAATTCGCGCCTCAGGCTGGACCTGCTCCAATGTCCGGTCTCAGGATGGTTGGCTCCGCTGTCCATCTTAATTTTCAAGGAACGATCGAGGTCCTCCTCGTGCAGGCTCCCGAAGAATTCCGTCAGTTCCAGCATTTTGCCGGCGGCGTATTCCGGTTCCGTTTCCAGGAATTCTTCCCTGGAACGGGCATCATAATCGATTTTGCCGGACTTCACCCCGGCTTGAAAACAGAGAAAATGATCGAGGTTGTGCCGGAAATGTCCGCCGATAGTGGATTGATAATAATTGGGATGGGGCTTCACGTATTGTTCCGGCTCCAGGGTGCCCAGCAATTGAATGCCTTGTTTCAAACAGGCGATGGTGTCATGCAAGATGATTTCCATATCGGGGG
>JAJDZZ010000015.1:0-30000 GCA_022824405.1 Opitutales bacterium | reverse complement strand
AGGTAGATAGGCCAGATGTGTAAGTTCAGTAATGGATTAAGCTAACTGGTACTAATGACCCGTGAGACTTGTTTGTATCGCCGCGGTCAGCGTTTGTAGCTCCCTCGCGCAGTTTAACGTTATTTTCCAAGCCCGGAACCCGGGCTAAACGACGTATGGGCAATAACCTGTAAATATACGTCGGGACCGACTCTGGTGACCATGGATGAGGGGAAACACCCGTTCCCATTCCGACCACGGCCGTTAAGCCCTCGATCGCCAATGGTAGTGCAACCTCGATGTTGTGCGAGAGTAGGTTATTGCCAGTTTTGTGGGCCGAATGCTCCTTTTGGGGCATTCGGCCTTCCTTTTTTAGCCCGGTATTCCCCCAGGACTTATTTCAGGGAAATGGATATGGGACAGTGGTCGGATCCCATGATGTCGGAATGAATTCGGGCGTCTTGCAAGCGGGGGCGCAAGGAGCCGGAAATGAGAAAGTAATCGATGCGCCATCCCACATTCCTGGCCCGCGCCCCACCCCGGTAAGTCCACCAGGTATAATTGCCCCCTTGGGTATTGAATTCGCGGAAAGTATCGATGAAGCCGTTTTGGATGTACTTGCCGAAGGAGGCCCGCTCTTCCACCGTGAAACCGGGATTGCGGGTGTTGGTTTTCGGGTTGGCCAAGTCGATTTCCTTATGGGCCACGTTGAAGTCTCCACAGGCGATCACGGGCTTGATTTTCTCCAGTTGTTTCAGGTAACGGAGGAAAGCCCTGTCCCATTCCGTCGTGCGGTATTCCAGACGGGCCAATCCCCTTTGCGAGTTGGGGGTATAGACGTTGACCAGAAAGCAGGAAGGATACTGGGCCGTTATAACGCGTCCCTCCCGGTCCTGCAGTTCACTGCCCAGGCCGTAGCTGACCTCGATGGGCTCCTCCCTGCTCAGTAACAGGGTGCCAGAATAGCCTTTCTTCTCGGCCGAGTGGCAAAAGAGGCGGTAACCGGGAAATTCATAACCGATCTGGTTCTCCAGCGCTTTAATTTCCTGAAGGCAAAGGACGTCAGGGGCCGCTCTTTCCACCCACTCGGCCAAGCCTTTTTTCAAAGCGGCGCGGATTCCGTTCACATTCCAGGAAAAAAAGGTCTTAGACATAAGAGGGGGGCAGGCAATCGATTTCGGAAATTGAAATCCAGCTCAGGAGGAACTTTCAATCATTTTCCGATGCCTTCACGATGGGGGCAATTTCTTGGCGCCTGGTAGGATTCCGGTCGAATCCCTCGAGAAAAATTTATTCGAACCGCGACTTTTCCCGTCCTGCCGTGTTCTCTTCACACCAATCCATTTCGGATGAAAAATACTCTCGATGACATCTTCACAAGGGTTTGAACACTTCGTTCGAAAGTATCAGAATATGGTCTATACTACCGCGGCTCGAATAGTGGGCAATAAAACCGATGCCGAGGATATCGCGCAGGAAGTGTTTCTGCGCGCTTTCAAACATTACGACTCTATTTCCCAAAGTGAAACCGCCGGCGGTTGGTTGAAAGTGGTAACGCGGAACCTTTCCATCAACCACCTGACCCGTTACCGGAATCGCTGGAAGCTGTTTACCGATCAGTTCACCCGCAGGGGAAAGGGAGAGGATGTTGAATACTTTTCTTTGCCGGAGGATGAAGCTGGTGCTCTGGACCTTGAGAACATCGACCGGAAGGAAATCATCGGGCAGGCGCTACGCGCCCTTCCGGAAAAACAACGCCTACCCCTCGTATTGTACCATTTCGAGAGCATGAGCTATCTCGAAATCGCCCGGAGCCTGAGAATTTCATTGAGCAAAGTAAAAACGGATATTTACCGGGGGCGCCGAACCCTCAAAAAAATATTATCGATAACCTTGGATTACAGCGATGAAAACCACACCCAATCCTGAGGAAGATCGCTTCGAAGAATGGTTGGACAAAGTTCTGACCGACCTTCCCGAACAGGAAGCGCCAGCGTCTTTGCTGCCCCAAGTGATGGCGAGGATCGCCCGGGAAGAGAGGAAGGAGCGAAACGCCTGGTTAGCGACCATGCGGTGGAGCCTCGTGCTGGTGTCCGTTGGTTGCATGGTTCTGGCCACTTACTTCAGTCCCGAGATCATGTCCCACCTGTTCCGATACCTGGCCGCCCTGCCATTCGCCGGGGGGATGGAGTTTGTCCATGATTGTCTTCAACTCCTCGCCACGGTTTTCAACACCGCTGGAAAGGTCCTCGGGCTCATTGCTCTCACGGCTCTGCTGCCGATAGTAGCAGTGATAATCGTCTTTTCGGCCAGTTTCTTTGCCGGAATGGCAACCTTGATTTTCCGGCTCACATTTTCGGCCGCAAGTCGACCAACCGCCAACCTTGTCTGATATGAATAAAATTAAATACCTGATGTTACTAATCCTCTTCGCCACTTGTAGCAGCATTTATGCGCAGGAGGTTCCCGAAGGTTCCGAGGAAGGAGCAGCCCGGCCTGAAGAAACGGAAGTTTCCCTGGCTGAGGATGCGATTACGGAAAGTCCTCACGATTCGGAAACCGCAGCAGCGGGAGAGGAGGAAATTGCCCAAAAAGTTGAGGAAACGGAATGGGTTGAGCGCGGCGACCTTGTAATTTTCCAGAACGACAATCGCGTCGGGCCCAAGGAAAGAGCAAAGGCTTTGATCACCATTGGGGGAGACGCTATCGTAGAGGGCCGCGTCGACGGAGATATGGCTACCATCGGGGGAAACTCCGTTGTGGAGGGCAACGTCGATGGAGATATGGCTACCATTGGGGGTAGCGCCAAGGTGATGGGATCCGTAGATGGCGATTTCGCGGTTATTTTTGGTTCGGCCGAATTGGGACCCGACGCGCGGTTGGGTGGAGAGGCGGTAGTGATTGGCGGAGTACTTACGGTCCACCCGGATGCAAAAATCGATGGAGAGCAGGTAAATATACCCATATGGCCCCTGGACAGTCTCGACCTCGACCGCTTTGAGAGGATACCCCGGTTCCTGGGCGAATGCGTACTTCTGGCCCGGCCAATTTCCCCCAATGTTCCCTTTACAATGTATATGGCCGGCATCCTCCTCCTTTTCTACCTCCTCTTGGCGGTCATATTTCCCAAGCCTTTGCAGGGCAGTGGTCAAGCCCTGGCGGATAAGCCGCTTCAAGCCTTCCTGATTGGAATATTGGTGTATGCAAGCGGTCCGATCTTTTTTATCCTGATGGCCATTACCCTGATCGGACTGGCACTGGTTCCCTTTGTAAATCTGGCCGTTCTCGCCCTCACCATTTTCGGGAAGGCGGTGGTCTTTTTCCACATTGGTAAACAGATCGCTCGAGCCACCAAGCTGCCCGCGCTGGAAAACGTCCTGCTGTCCATTATCCTGGGCGGGATTATTGTCTACGCATTGTACATGATTCCCTTTTTCGGGTTCTTTCTATGGCTTGTGCTTTCCATATTGGGATTGGGAGCCGTTTGCCTGTTGATCGGAAATTCCATTTCACAATGGAAGGCCGCCGGTCGGGCTGATCCTCCGGCTTCCCCAGGCGCCCCTCCTCTGGCTGCCGGCCAAGCGGAAAGTTCGGCCTCGGATTCGCCAGAACCGGTTCAACCCGGCACCTCGCTCGAAAAAGTGGAAAGCGCCACCGCGGTTTTGTTCAAAAGGGTAGGATTCTGGTGGAGGACTTTGGCCACTGCAATCGATTTGATTCTGGTGGGCGTCGTGGTCTCCCTGCTGAATATAGCCCTATTCCCGATCCCGTTATTGGCTTACTTCATCCTCTTTTGGGGTTGGAAGGGGAGCACCCTGGGCGGCATGGCTCTTGGCATTCGTGTTCAGAAAATCTCCGGGGACCCGCTCGATTGGCCTACCGCCGTCATCCGCAGCCTCAGTAGCATCATTTCTTCCCTTCCGTTCTTTCTCGGATTTTTCTGGGCCGGTTGGGATCCTGAAAAGCAGTCCTGGCATGACAAAATTGCGGGCACCGCCGTGGTCCGGATTCCCAAGGGATACACCTGGAATTGATTTTTCCTGAAATCGTCCTCCAGGAAAGCGTTTGGCGGAATGGGGAAGCCTTTTTATTTACCTCCATAGGTCAGATGCTATGGTAGGCTAATTTACGCCGGAAATCCGATTCCGCATGCGGGTCGCCCCGGATCTATTATTTCAAAATTGATTTGGAAGTACGTGGATTAGAACATGTTGGAATACCTTGGCAGGCTCTGGGAAATTTTCTTGAGTTCCTTTCAATGGGGACTGGGGGTTTTGTTTTCCAATATTTTTACCCTGGTCGGATTTGTTCTTGCCATCGCCATCATCATACGGGTTTTTCGAGAGCAAAGGCAACCCAGCAGCCTTCTTGCCTGGAGCTATTTCGTGTTGCTGATCCCCTTCGTGGGGGCGCCTCTCTACCTTTTGTTTGGCGGTCGCAAGCTGAAAAAACGTATTCGGGCCAAGGGCCTTCTCAAACGTGCCGTGGAGGACGACACCGACCTGCCCTACGTGGAGGACATTTTTCCCACGCGGGGAAACCGGGTGGATTTCATTACCGATGGCGTCCAAGCCAATCGACTCTATTGTGATTCCATAACGACCGCGAAAGAGGAAATCCATATTCTAACCTATATTTTGAGCGATGATGCGGTGGGAACCCATATTGTCCGGCTCTTGACGGAGAGGGCGAAGGCCGGGGTTCGCGTGAGGTTGCTATTGGATGCTCTGGGCTCCTTCCGGAGACCCCGGAAAGCCATCCGATCATTGGAAGAAGCTGGAGGGGAGGTCCATTTATTCATGCCTGCTTTCCCCTTTCAGACGCACGGATGGGCCAACCTCAGGAACCATCGAAAAATAGCCATTTTCGATTGCGAGCACGCAATTCTGGGTGGGCG
The DNA here is from genome assembly GCA_022824405.1 of Opitutales bacterium. Lineage (GTDB taxonomy): Bacteria > Verrucomicrobiota > Verrucomicrobiia > Opitutales > UBA2995 > JAABVD01. Next base: position 25,124 of record JAJDZZ010000015.1, on the reverse strand, counting down.
CAACCTCGATTCACGTTTTTTGGGTTCCACGGAGGAGCCGGACCGATTTCATGACTTTGGCGCTCGTTACCGGGGCCCGATCGTAGACCACCTCAATCGCTTATTCCTCCTGGACTGGGCTTTCGCCTCCAAGCAAGCCATTCCCGACATAGAGCGTATACAACCGCGGCAACCCGATTCAACGGGCCCGAGCGAAGTGGTCGGTATCGCGAGCGGGCCGGACGTGGAGGGGGATCCGCTCTACGAAAAAATGGTCAACCTGATGCAGGAATTCGAAAAGGAGCTGATTATCGTAACCCCATATTTCATTCCCGATGAGATCTTGACCCAAACCCTAGTGGTAAAGGCCCGTAGCGGAAAAAAGATTACCCTGGTACTTCCGGAGCGTTCAAACTGGAAATTGGTGGATTTGGCGCGGTCCTATCATTTGCGAATTTTGCAATCGGCCGGCATCGATGTGCTACTCTTTCAACCGGGCATGCTGCATGCCAAGGTCATGGTGGCCGACGGTTCCATCGCCCTTCACGGTTCGGCCAACCTCGATATTCGCTCCCTTTTTGTGAATTTTGAAATCGGCATGGTCCACACCTCGAAGGAGGACGTCCGCGCCATTATGGAATGGTTGGGGCACATCATGGCCAGTTGCCGGCCCTATGGACTGGAGAGGGAACTCCATCCTCCCCGTTTGCGGCGAACCTTGGAAGAAGCCACCCGGCTCATCTCCCCCCTGCTTTAGTTGAGGTCAGCTCGTTGAGGCATGCCTGGAACAAGAAGAGGGCAAGACGTAACAAGTTATGCCTTTCAGGGTCGGTTGCCTTGTAAAAGTGTATGAAGTGCAACGGAATACAGTTATCCAGGCCTGATCCTTTTTCTCCAAAAGGCATCACTTTTTCACGGCATGACCCCGACTGGCGCCCATACTATATTCCTCTACAAACGCGCTTAACTAAGCACCATTCAAGGCTTGATCCCTTCCTCCCTAAACTGACCCTTATTTTGCGTTAATCGGGTTCGGGATAATATTCTTCATACAGTTTCTCAGAGTTGCCCCTTCCCAAAAGGCGGTAGGTCTTGTAGCGAATGACCAGAGAAAGGACTTGGGCGATCCGCTTCAATGAGTTTTCTTTGTCCCATCTCCTGGGAGAGCAAAGCATCCCGCCTCCCAGGAACAGGAGATCGCCCCGCTTCTTCAGTTGTGCGGTCAACTCGACATCTTCCATCAAGGGTATGTCGGGAAAACCTCCGATCCTGTTTACTTCCTCTCGCCGAAAAAACTGGCCCTGGTCGCCAAAACTGTTGTGCCAGAGTTGGGCGCGCAAATCGTTCAGACCCTCAACCAACAACAAAGCAGGTTTTTTGCGGCCCGCCCTGAATCGTTGGCCAACGGCGCCACCTACCGCGTCGGGGTTTTGTTTCATCGAGGCCATGACCCGCCTGATGAGGGTCCCGGTCAACCGGCAGTCGGCATGGAGAACAAGGACAATATCTCCAGTGCACGCCTCGACCGCCGCTGCGATTTGGCGTCCCCTCCCCCTTCGGCTGGTCAGCCATTTCCCCCGAAACGATCGGGCGATGGCCTTGGAGTTGTCAGTGGATCCCCCGTCTACCACTAGAATTTCCTCAATGGGGCGTCCGCAATCCGTCAGACCGGCCAAACAATTGCGCAATTGTCGGCCCTCGTTCAGACAGGGTATCACGACCGAGAGGGTGGCCGCCTTTCGCTCGGCCGGGCGGGACCCCAACTGGCGCAAACGGGCCAGGAAGGTCGGCGCCCAACAAAGGTAAAACGGAATCCATTGCGCATAAAAGTAGACCTTTGGTTGGGACCAGATGCCCGTTCTTCCAAAATGGTCCCAGGCGGAAAAATACAGTCCGGAAAGCCCGGTCAAAAGGATCCAGGCGGCGGATGGAAACAGCGCGATTCCCGGCGCTATCCAGGCCAAATACCAGTAGTGAACAGTGGGGGAAAGGAGCAGCAAAGCGGCAAGGATTGCATAACTCCCTTTGAGCACGTCTTTCGTTCGCAGGCTGATAGCGACGACCACGAGCAACAGAATCGCGGTCGACAGGCCGGCCGCTGCCAACCGGTCTCCCAGCCAGGTGAGGAACACGTAGTTGACGGATCCGTTGTGGGACATGGTTCCCCCAAATTGCAGCAGGCCGTGGAGAAAATGGTGCAGTTCAGGCAAGAAAATCAGGGACGGCGCCAGGAGCGGGAGGCCGATCCACAGCGCCTTGCAGGATTTCCCGTTCCAAAACAGGAGGGGAATGAGCAATACGCTGACAATTTTTATCTGAATGCTGATTCCCAACATGACCCAGCTCCAGGCCGTCTTTTCATATTCCCGCAACAGCAGGGCGGCCAGGGTGGCCAACACGAACAACGCATCGAAGTGGGCTTCTCCGGTAAAGGCCAGGAGAGGCACGGGATTGAGGGCGTAAAATAGGGCGTTTCTGGGATGCAGGCCCCTCCGGGTCAGGCATATCAGCAGGAGGATGACAACAGCCACGTCGGCCAGACCGAAAAACACCTTGTAGGTAGCGGGGTGGTAGGCGACGGAATTCAGAGCCGCGAAGGACAGAATTGTGAGGGGAGGATAGGCCGTTTTCCGGTCCTTATGGTTCATTGCCTCCCAATAGGGGTCGCGCAAACCTTTCCATTCATTCGCCTCGGCAGTGAATTGGTATGGATTTTCCCCTTGGAGGACCAATTTTCCCTCCCACAGGTAGCGATTGACGTCATCGCTGTAGGGGAAAGGAAAAAGCAACAGTCGGGAAATGAGGGACAGCCCCAGGACCAGGAAAATGGCGGATTTGAGGCTCCGCGTATTGGGGAAAAGGGCCCAGGCCGAAACACACGCCACGGCCATTGCTCCGAACAGAAGCATGAGGGGCCGGGCATCGGTGGTCAGGGCCTCAATTCGGCCGGCCTGGATGCAGAGAAAGAAAAAGAGGCCGCAGGCAATGGCAAAAACCGCATTCCTCAGCCAATCGATCACCGGAGGGATGGGTGGGCTGGGGCGGTTTCAAATTGCATCCGTTTGGGAGGCTGGCCCCATGGCAATGACTGCAGTAACCCCAAAAGCCCGATATAACCAAACCCGACGGCATTGATGAGCAGGAAAGGCGCCAGGAACCATTTTTCCACGGGGAACGACTGAACCACTGCATACCAGCAGTATCCGCTCATGCCAATTTCCAGAAGGGGCAGAGTGGGCATTTTTACCCGGTAAGACCGGCCAGGGGCATCCCCGCATTTGGGAGTTCGGACAAAATCACTCCGTTTGCCCACCAATGCTTCCCCCACGGCCCTGGCGTTGGAAATGGCAATACCCACACCGGTGACAAGGACGAGGGGGATGCCCATCAGCCGAGAGGGCCAGGGGATGCCGGCCCGCTTCTGGCTAATCCAATAGAGGGCGCTGGGGGCAAGGGTGGCCAGACTCAGGATCGAGCCGAAAGCGACAAACCAGCCGGGAGACACCTGTGGTCCGGCTAGGGTAATGAGGGGAAGGCTGAGCAGGGCCAGAAGGACCAGCCAGGGGTGAATGGCAAAATGGGTGAGGTGAAAAAACCCCGATACCTTGTGGAACCAACTGCGTTCGGATGCAAACACGCTCGGCAATAACTTCACCGCCGTTTGAATCGACCCCTTGGCCCATCGGAACTGCTGGCTCTTGAAGGCTGCGACCGTATCGGGCAATTCGGCCGGCACCACCACTTCGGGAACGAAGCGGGCTCTCCATCCGGCCAATTGGGCGCGATAGGAGAGGTCGAGATCCTCGGTCAAAGTATCGTATCCCCACCCCCCCGCTTCTTCGATGGCTCGCCGGCGCCACATACCGGCGGAACCGTTGAAATTCATAAGGAGTCCGCTGGCGGACCGCGCGCTCTGCTCGACGGTGAAGTGCCCATCTATGCCCAGCGATTGGGCGCGCGTCAAAAGGGAATCCCTCCGGTTCAAATGACCCCAGCGGGCTTGCACCATCCCCACCTTGGCATCCTCAAAAAAGTGGGGCATCATTTTCTTGAGAAAATCCGGATTCGGGACGAAATCGCCGTCGAAAACGGCCAGGAATTCGCCTTTGGCAATTTTCCGGCCCGCTTCCAGAGCCCCGGCTTTGAACCCTACCCTATCCGATCGTCTCATCACTTGGATATCGATCCCGGTTTTTCTCAGGGAAGAGGCGACTTGGTCGACCAGAGCCTTGGTTTCGTCGGTTGAGTCGTCGAGAATCTGAATTTCATGTTTACCTGCGGGATAATCCATGGCTGCAACGGCCCGGATGACCCGCTCGGCCACATTGAATTCGTTGAAAAGAGGCACCTGGGTCGTGATCGAGGGGACCTGTTCGGGGTGGCTCCATTCCGGTTGATCCAATGCCAATCCCGGCCGACGGACGGCCTTTCCCCCGGGGAATGCCCTGATATACAAAATTACCAGGAGGCAGGCGTTAAGGCCGTAGGAAAACAAGCACAACGATCCTGTCAAATAAGCGGCAAGGAGGGAAATTTCCGTCATATGCGGATGCTCATCTCAACGGTGGGAATGGCGCCTACGTGAATACCGGATACCTGGGATGCGTGGCATCGGGTCCGAGCCCATGGGCCCAAAAGACAATCAGGGAGCTGAACCAAGTGGAATCATTTTCCCCTCCGTCCGGGAAAAGTGAGTTCGGCCACACCGGACTTATCCAGGGCCCCCAGTCCCAAGGCTTTCATGGTCTCATATTGCTCATAGGTGGCCTTGGCCAGGGGAAGGCTTAAATTTAACTCCTCCGCCAATTTCAAGGCGATCAGGGAATCCTTGGCGGCATGTTCGCTGGAAAAATAGCACTCGTGGTCCCGTAACAGCATATCTTCAGCATCGGTTTCCAGCACCCTGGAATTGGCCCCGGTTTGGGCGAACACTTCGCACAACATTTCCAGATCGAGCCCCAGAGCCTTCCCCAGGCCCAACCCTTCAGCCAAACCCGCCGTGTTGATATTCATGACCATATTGACCAGAGCCTTGACCCGTGCGGCCGATCCGGCCTGACCGACAAATCGAATGGATTGACTGATCGATTGAAGGATTTCTTTCACCCCTTCATACACCTCCTCGGCGCCACCGACCATGAGATAGAGCGTGCCGGCGCGAGCCTGTGGAATACTCGAAGCCATGCAGGCTTCCAGTGATTGCCCCCCGGCTTCGCGGCAGGCCAGTTGCAACTCCTCGTGCACGGAGGGGCTGAGGGTGGCACAGTTGACGAAGGTCCTGTTTCGGGCCTCCATGAGCAGGTTGTCGGATTCTCCGTAATAAATCTGGCGCATGGCCTCGTCGTCCGTGACAACGGTAAAGATCACGTCGGAAAGGGAACAGACTTCCTTGAGGGTGTCACAGGCTTTGGCCCCGGTTTTTTCGGCCAAATCGTTCGTAGTGTCCTTGTTGACGTCGTATAACGCGGTGACGGGGTATTCACAATCATGCAGCCGTAGGGCCATGTTGAATCCCATCCGTCCCACGCCTACAAATCCTATTCTTGTTTCTGCCATAATGGATGAGGGGGTTGATTCATTTCGATAATTTCACTTTATTCTCTTTTACCTCGGAAATCTGCTTGTCCCAAGGCTGCGCCTTGAATTTCTTCCGCTCGGTGGAAGACAGTCTTCGCACATGGTCGAAGTAAGCTTTTTTCATCTCGGGATTCAACTCATTCCAACGATCGATCGTTTCCTTGCGCTGTTCGGTCGGCATCTTGTCCTGGTTCTGAATACGGGAAAGGGCCTTTCTCCGGTCTTCCGGAGACATCTTCTCAACCGTCTCCAGGGACTGGCGCAGACGCGCCAGATCATCCTTGGACATTTTCAACAGTTCCGCCATGGGGACCAAGTCCTCCTCGCCCTCCTGGACTCCGGTATTTGCACCGTCCCCCCAACCGGTCAAGCCCAGGAAAAGCATGGCCCAGACAACGGGCCAGGACCTCGAAAGCCCGACAGCAACCTTGGGTAGCTTTGGATTCATATCTTAGCCTGTTATAAGGAAATAATTTTCTCCAGCTCAATCGAAACCTTGGCCGAGGAGGCCCTTCCCCGACCAATTGCAATCCTTCAAAATTCAAAGCGGAAGTCGGCCCGGGCAAGAATAGGTTGGGAAAAACCTGTGAGTTATTTGTGGGGAAATTTTACTTCCCGGCTTGTATCAGGGACTTAGGCTTTGACGCAGGAGTTATTAACAACGGTGAAGAAGAAAAAGCTTTGACACAAGATGTAGGGGTAGTCATAAAATTGCCCCACTACATATGGGGGCAATCCAACAAACCCGTCATTTACCTTCCCCCCTGATCTTTCTGCCCCGGTCACCTACAATTCCAAGCTAACCTCTTCTATCCACAAGGCCATCCAGGACTGTTTTTTTCCGCTCTCTCCTACTCTCTCAGCTCATGGAACAACGCTTCTCTATCGGGAATAAAACCTTTGTGCTCGATGCGGCAAAAGCGGAAGCCGCATTTGCCGCCAAAAAAATCATCAATGGCCGGGAGACCATGACCTTCAACCTCCTGCCCCTCAAGTATAAGTGGGCCTACGACCTCTACCGCAAGATGAAGGCCAATCATTGGGAACCCGAAGACATTCCCATGAATAAGGATATCGAGCAGTGGAGGTCGGATGGCTTCCTCAGCGAGGTGGAGCGCTGGATCATCCGAATGGGGGTGGGCTATTTTTCCGCTGCCGAAGGTATCGTGGGCGATAATATATTCCACGTCATCCGCGAAGCTGTCACCGCACCCGAACTCAAGCTGGTTTTGGGTCGCCACGTCCACGAGGAAAACATTCATGCGGATTCACTGCTCTACATGATCAGCTCCCTCGGTCTCAATCCTCACGAATGCGAGGCCATGTTCGAGGGCATCGATACCATCGTCAGGAAAAATGAATTCGTGGTCCGCACATCCCGGACCTTACGCCGCGACCTGGACCTGGGGACGACGGAAAACAAGCAACTCCTGGCTAAAAACATATTCGTTTTCGGCCAGTGCATGGAGGGAACCCAGTTCTACGGATTGTTCGGCATGATTCTCTCCCTCTACCGGCAGAACAAATTTCCGGGCATAGGCCAGATGTTCCGCTACACCCTGAGAGACGAATCGAACCACATCGAAATCCTTCGCAACCTGTTCATGGACCTGATATCCGAGAATCCGGAGGTGTGGACCGCCTCATTTCGAGAAGATTGCCGCAAGCTTATGGAGGAAGCGGTCGGCCTGGAAAAAGACTTTATCCACGATTGTCTCCCGGTCAATGCGGTGGGCCTCAGCGCGGCGGATTTTACCAAGTACATCGACTACATTGCGGACCGCAGGCTGGAAGGGGTCGGTTTGGCCCCCCTCAAACCAGGCGTGAGCAACCCCTTCCCCTGGCTGGCCGAAATGATGGATATCAAAAAAGAACAAAATTTCTTCGAGGGCCGGGTGACGGAATACCAGAAAGCCTCTTCCCTGGCCTCGGTGGACGACGACGAACTTTAGTACCTTCAGTTTTTTCCCGCAGCTAATCCCATGCTTAACCGTAGTTCTTCCCTGGAACAGGATCTGGCCCTCAAAAAAATCGTGCGGGACAACCTCGAGGGCAAATCCCCCTTCAATTGGAGGGATGTCCTGCCTGAGGACCGTCTCGTTCAACCGGGAGTGAAGGTGGAATCTCAAGCGGGGATTGTGGATATCGACTTGGCCGATATCGCCGACACGGTGGGCAACGCCTTGTCCAACCTGCTCATGGCCAGGGGGGAACAAAATGTATTCAGTAAGAAGAACCAGGAGTTTGTGGCCAACATTACCGATGAGGTAGCCAAACATCTCCTCGATCTCCCCCAAAAGCCGGGTGAATCGAATCACATCTCCCAGGAGGAACTCAACCTGGAGATCGAGAGAACCCTGGTGCACCATAACGCCCACGAAGTCGCGAAAAGCCTCGTCACCAACCGGTCGCATCTGATCACGGTCCAGCGCCGGAAATCCATCTGCCGGGTCATCCGGCGCAACAACCAAGTCGTATCCTGGAACGAGAACAAAGTGGAAATCGCCATTCGCAAAGCATTTCTGTCCCAGGAAAAAGATTCTTCCCCGGCCGTGGAAGTCGCTCAGGCGGTGTCGCGCCGCGTGCGCGATTCGCGCCGAACCTTCATTCACATCGAGGAGATTCAGGACCTGGTTCAGGAGGAACTGATGAAGGCGAACCACTTCAAAGTGGCCGAGGCCTATATCCTTTACCGGGCCCAACGGGCCATGTGGCGCGAAATGGAAGCGAAGCAGCCCGTGGAGATGCCGGAGGTGCGGCAAAATTCCATGGTGGTGGTCAAGGAGGAGGATGGTTCGACCTTTTTTTGGGACGGGGCCGATCTAGATGAGCGCATCCGCTATGCCCTCATCGGTTTGGATCTCAACATGACCAAGGATGAAATCGAAGCCGAACTGAGGCGATCCCTCTTCGATGAAATCACCCGGAAAGATTTGCGAAAAACCATTATCCTCAACGCCAAATCCCTCATCGAACGGGATGCTGATTTCGCCAAATTCGCGGGTCGCATTCTCAGCACTTTCATCTACGAGGAGGTCTTGGGATGGGATATAATCCAAAACGGGATCGGGGCTCTCAAGCGGTGCCACGTGGATTATTTCAAAAAGTACCTGCAGCACGGCATCGCCATAAAGCGCCTTTCCCCCGCGCTGCAGAAATTCGACCTGGAAAAATTGGCCGAGGCGCTCGATCCCAATGCGGATCTCGATTTCGATTACCTCGGCATTCAGACCCTCTACGACCGTTACCTGACCATCGACAAAACGGGGAAACGACCCCGGCGCATCGAAACCCCCCAAATCTTCTGGATGCGCGTGGCCATGGGGCTCTTCCTGGCCGAGAAAGAGGAAAGGGAAGAAAAGGTCATTTCACTTTATGGGCTTTATAAAAACCGCCTGTTCTGCTCATCCACTCCAACCCTGTTCAATTCCGGCACTCTACATTCCCAACTATCCTCGTGCTACCTATACTGGGTTGATGATTCCATTGAAGGAATCATGCAGCGTGGAATAGCCGAGAACGCCTACCTATCCAAATGGGCAGGCGGTCTCGGCGGCAGCTGGACGGCTGTGAGGGGAACCGGCAGTCACATCAACGGCACCAACGGCGAAAGTCAGGGGGTCATTCCCTTTCTCAAGCTCCACAACGACCAACTCGTAGCGGTCAATCAAGGGGGCAAGCGCCGGGGGTCGGGTTGCGCCTATCTGGAAACCTGGCACAACGACCTGGAAGACTTCCTGGAACTGCGTCGCAATACCGGGGACGAACGGAGGCGCACCCACGATATGAATACGGCCAATTGGATTCCCGATCTCTTCATGAAACGCATGGAGAACCGGGACCATTGGACTTTTTTCCGCGCCAACGAAGTGCCCGATCTGCACGACTCCTACGGCATGGATTTCGAGGAGAAGTACCTGGCTTACGAATCCAAAGTCGAGGCCGGCGAAGTGTGGGGGCAGAAAGTTCCGGCCATCGAAATATGGAAGAAGATGCTCAAGATGATCTTTGAAACCGGGCACCCCTGGATCACTTTCAAAGACCCTTGCAACCTCCGGAGCCCGCAGGACCACGTCGGGGTCATTCACAGTTCCAATCTTTGCACGGAAATAACCCTCAATACGGGTGAGGATGAAACGGCCGTTTGCAACCTCGGGTCCATTGTTCTGGAGAATCATTTGAACGAAGAGGGGCAGCTGGACCTGGACAAGCTTCGCCATACCGTGCGCATCGCCGTGAGGGTTCTGGACAACGTCATCGACATCAATTTCTATCCCACCGAGCCGGCCTGCAACGCCAACCAACGCCACCGGCCGGTTGGGTTGGGAGTCATGGGGGTGCAAAATTCCCTCTACAGAAAGAACCTTCCTTTCGCTTCCCGCAAGGCGGTTGAATTCAATGACGAGTTCATGGAAGCCATAGCTTATTTTGCCTACGAAGCTTCCAGCGACCTGGCCGCGGAGCGGGGTTCCTACAGTTCCTTCAAAGGCTCGAAATGGGATCGCGGCATCCTGCCGGAGGATACCCTCAACGAACTGGAAGCGCAACGCGGGGTCAAAGTCGAAGTCCCGCGCGGGGGGAAAATGGATTGGGACGCTTTGAGGGAAAAAATAAAAAAGCAGGGCATGCGCAATTCCAATGTCCTGGCCATCGCCCCAACCGCGACGATCTCCAACATCACCGGCACATCGCCCTGCATCGAACCCACCTATAAGAATCTCTTCGTAAAGAGCAATCTCTCGGGCGACTTCATCGTCCTGAACCGGTTCCTGGTGCGCGATTTGAAACAGGAAGGTCTCTGGAACCGGGACATGTTGGATAACCTGAAGTACTTCGACGGGGAAATACAGGACATCGAATCCATCCCCTCTCATTTGAAGGAAAAGTACTCCACCGCCTTCGGGATCGAATACCACTGGCTGGTCGACGCCGCCGCCCGACGTCAGAAGTGGATCGATCAATCCCAATCCGTAAACCTGTTTCTGGCCAAACCGGAATTGAAGACCCTGTCCCACATGTATCGGGCTGCTTGGAGAAAAGGCCTTAAAACGACCTACTACCTGCGCACCCTTGGAGCCTCCAATATCGAGAAGGCCACGGTCAGGGTGAAAAAAGAGGTGCGCGGGGTGGTAGCGCAGGACAATAGGAGTGGTTACACTGACGAAGAAAAGCGGGCTTGCAGCCTCGACGCCATGATGAGGGGCGAGGAATGCGAGGCCTGCCAATAAGTTCAGCCCTAATAAGCTGATTCCACTTCCGCGATTACCGTCGGGATCACCCCTTGCAATCTTGACGAAGCTTGCTGAGTCACCCGATTCAAGGCTTGACCCCTTCCCCCGCTCCATCACTCCACCAAACCCTTATCCCTTTTTGTGCCTTTTGTGGTTACTCCCTCCTCTTCCCTCTTTGGCGCGCCTTGGCGCGCTTAACCCAGATTGGGAGCCAGCCACTTTTCCGCCTCTGCCAGGGAAATTCCCTTTCTCGCGGCGTAGTCGGCCAATTGTTCGCGCGAGATGGGTCCCACCGAAAAATAACGCGAATCCGGATGGGAGAAAATGAGTCCGGAGACGGAAGGAGGAGGATTCATGACAAAACTCTCCGTGAGCTGAATTCCGGTGTTCCTTTCCACCTCCAACAGTTCCCACAAAGTGCCTTTTTCCGTGTGATCCGGGCAGGCCGGGTAACCGGGTGCGGGGCGAATACCGTGGTATTTTTCCGCGATCAGATCTCGGTAATCCAAACTTTCCTTCCAACCAAATCCCCAGAGTCGCCGCACTTCCTTATGAACTTTTTCGGTCAATGCCTCGGCAAACCGATCTCCCAGAGACTTTACCATGATGGACGAGTAATCGTCGCCCTCGGATTCGAATTTTTCGGCGTACCGCCCCACTTCAAACCCGGCCGTAACGGCAAACGCCCCCAGAAAATCCTCTCTTCCCGAGCTTTTGGGAGCCACAAAATCGGACAGGCAAAAATAGTTGGCTCCTTTTTTCTTTTTCTTCTGCTGCCGCAAAAAATGAAACCGGCACAGCACTTTTTCCCGGTCCTCATCGCCGTAAACCTCCAAGTCGTCCCCGACCGAATTGGCCGGAAAAATCCCGCAGACAGCACGGCAACAAAAGGCCTCTTCCGCCACGATTTGTTCGAGGAGTTTAAGACCGTCCCGATACAGATCCGAGGCCTCTTTCCCGTATTGGGGATGCTCTAAGATTTTCGGGTAAACCCCCTTCAACCGCCACGACCAGAAAAAGGGAGACCAATCGATGAAGGGAACGATATCGGCCAGAGGAACTTGCTCCCATCGCTGTATTTTTGGCGGCGAGGAGGGGGGATGTGCATGAAATTGGCAACAATTCTGTTCCGTATGAATCGGGCGGGCGATCTCTACCTCATCCCAGTTAGTTACAAAAGCTCTGGCGCGAGCCTCCTCAAGGCTGAGGAGTTCCGCCTTGGTCGAGCGCCTGGCATGGGAAGCCCGCAGTTTTGCCTGATCCTCCTTCAGTTGCTCTACAAACTTTTCTTTCCGTTCGGGGTGAAGCAACGCGTTGCAAACACCAACCACCCGGGAAGCGTCTAAAACATGCTGCACCGGCCCGGAATAAGCCGGGGCGATTTTTACGGCCGTGTGTAGCTTGCTGGTGGTGGCGCCTCCAATGAGAAGAGGGGTCTTGAACCCCAACCGTTCCATTTCGGCCGCGTCGTGAATCATCTCATCCAGAGACGGCGTAATCAATCCACTCAAGCCAATGAGATCCGCTCCCTCCTCCCGGGCAGTTTGGAGGATCCGTTCACAGGGAACCATCACCCCGAGGTCCACAACCTCGAAATTATTGCAGGCCAGAACGACGGACACGATATTTTTGCCGATGTCGTGCACGTCGCCCTTCACCGTGGCCAAAACCATCTTGCCCTGGGACCTGCTGGCCCCCGCGGATTGTTCCTGCTCCATGAACGGGGTCAGGTGGGCCACGGCGGATTTCATGACCCGCGCGCTCTTGACCACTTGCGGCAAAAACATTTTACCGGCGCCAAAAAGGTCCCCCACGGTCTTCATCCCGTCCATGAGGGGACCCTCGATGACCTGTAGAGGCCGGTCGAATTGGAGGCGGGCTTCTTCCGTATCCTCCACGATGAAGTCGGTAATCCCTTTGACCAAGGCGTGGGACAGCCGGTCTTCCACCGAACCGTTTCTCCATTCGAGATCCGCCACCCGCCTCTCCGCCGCTCGACCTTTGACCCCTTCCGCGTAATCTACCAGCCGTTCGGTAGCGTCGGGACGCCGATTGAGAAGAACGTCCTCCACGTATTGGAGCAGTTCCTTATCGATTTCCTCGTACACCGCCAGCATTCCCGCATTGAGGATGCCCATGTCCAAACCGGCCTCGATACTGTGATAGAGAAAGGCCGCATGCATGGCCTCGCGGACATAGTTGTTGCCGCGAAAGGAAAAGGACACATTGCTGATTCCCCCGCTCACCCGCGCCCCTGGGCAAAGGCGTTTTATCTCACGGACAGCTTCGATAAAATCGATTCCGTAGGAGTTGTGTTCCTCCATGCCAGTGGCAACGGTCAACACATTGGGGTCGAATATGATATCATGCGGATCGAAATCCAACTCCTCCCGCAGTAGTCGGTAGGCCCTTTGGCAGATGCGAACCTTGTCCGCTAGGGTAGCCGCCTGCCCCTTCTCGTCGAAGGCCATGACGACGACCGCCGCGCCGTAACGCTGAATGACGGAGGCTTGGTCGAGAAATTTTTCCTCCCCTTCCTTGAGGCTGATGGAGTTCACTATGCCCTTGCCCTGCAGGCACTTCAACCCGGTCTCGATCACGGACCACCGGGAACTGTCCAGCATGACGGGAACCCGCGCAATATCCGGTTCCGCCGCGATAAGGTTTAAAAAACGCCGCATGCTCTCCTCGCTGTCGAGTAAGCCCTCGTCAAAATTTACATCGATGACGTTGGCCCCGTTATCCACCTGTTGGCGCGCGACCTGGACGGCCTTTTCAAAATCTCCCTTCTTGATCAATTTGCGAAATCGGGGAGAGCCCGTGACGTTGGTTCGTTCCCCGACCACGATGAAGGGAGCATCCTTGTCCGCAATGGTCAGCGATTCCAGCCCACTCAGGCGCATAGCGGGGCTGGGGGAAGGGATTCTACGGGCTGGAAGTCCCGAGGACCGTTCCACAATGGCCGCTATGTGCTCGGGGGTCGTGCCGCAGCATCCGCCCACAATATTAATGAAGCCGGCCTTGGCAAAATCCTCCAGAAAATAAGAGGTAACAGCCGGAGTTTCATCATAACCGGTTTCACTCAAGGGGTTGGGCAGACCCGCATTGGGGTAACAACTGGTGTAACAATCGGCCACGCGGGCCAGTTCCTCCATGTAGGGGCGCATCTGCTCCGCCCCGAGCGCACAATTGATGCCCACGCTGATCGGCCTGGCATGGCGGACCGAATTCCAGAACCCCTGCACCGTCTGCCCCGACAATGTCCGACCCGAGGCATCGGTAATGGTGAAGGATATCATTACCGGTATGCGCTCGGACAATTCGTCCTGGAGGGCTTCGATGGCAAAGAGAGCCGCCTTCAGGTTGAGGGTATCAAAGGTGGTCTCCGGCAAAAGGAGGTTGGCCCCACCGTCCACAAGTCCCCTCGCAGCCGTATGGTAGGCCTCCACCAGTTCGTCGAAACTCACCGCCCGGAAACCGGGATCGCTCACTTCGGGAGACAGGGAGGCCGTTTTGTTGGTCGGTCCCAACGCCCCGGCCACCCAACAAACCCGCCCCGGATTTTTCCTCATCACCTCTTCCGAAGCCTTCCTGGCCAACTCGGCCGATACCTTATTCAACTCATAGGCCAGATCCTCCAACCCGTAGTCTTCCTGGGCAATGGAGGTGGCGTTGAAGGTGTTGGTTTCGATGATATCGGAACCGGCTTCCAGATACTGGCGGTGTATGCCCTCGATAATATGGGGTTGGGTCAGGCTCAAGAGGTCATTATTGCCCTTCAAGTCCTTCGAATGATTCCTGAACCGTTCCCCACGAAAATCACCCTCGCCCAACTTCAGCCGTTGGATCATGGTCCCCATGGCGCCATCCAAAAATACAATGCGTCGCCCCAGGAGATCGCGCAATCGTCGAAAAGCCTGGGACTCGGGTTTTAGCGCTCTATGTTGGGCTGCCATGGTAACAAGACGGTTCAAAACGCATCAACATATCATGATATGTTGATATGTAAAGACCTCATTGCGCCTCCAAGCGACCCAAAATCCGGGTACATCTTGCTTCGAGAGTGGTTTCCGGAAAAAATTCTTGGCATGACGTATCAGGAAAGGTTGGAAAAATTTTTAGGCGCCGCCCCGCAGGTGGATCCCACCGCCTGGATCGCCAAATCGGCTGAGGTAATGGGTGATGTTCGGATCGGGCCCCACGCCAGCGTATTTTATCAGACGGTTCTCCGGGGGGATCTTGAAAAAATAATAATTGGGGAGGGCACGAATATTCAGGACGGCGCCATCATACACATGGAGGTCGATCTTCCCGTTATAATCGGCCACCATGTTACGGTGGGGCATGGGGCCATGATTCACGCTTGCACCATTGAGGACGAATGTCTCATTGGAATGCGGTCCATCATTTTGGATGGAGCGGTAATTGGTCGTCGCTCCATTGTTGCGGCTGGGGCCTTGGTTCCACCGGGAATGAAGGTGCCCCCCGGTTCCATGGCGATGGGGCTGCCGGCTCGGGTTATCGGGCTGGACCCGCAACGCCAGCGCGCCATCCGCCAAGGGGCGGAACACTACATGATCGTATCGGCGGATCACCGCCGCCGTTACGGCGGCAAAAACCTCTAGCCTTCCTCCACCCCCTTCTGCGACTACCGTCGGGGTCATGCCTTGTAATCTTGACGAAGCTCGCGGAGTCAACCGATTCAAGGCTTGACCCCTTCCTCCGCCACTACTCCCCTCGGCACACCTCCCACTCCAGCATCCAGCACCCCATTCCCTCTCGCAAAGATCGCCAAGGACGCGGAGATTCTTAAGTAAAAACATGGATGAACAGGATTCGAATTATCCGTGTAATCCGTGGTTCTTCTTCTGTTTTTTCAGAAATTTTCTCGTCTTCTTTTTCAGTTTTCTCAATTGAGGCTCAATTTCCCTCAATACCGGTTTCTCCATCCGTTCAATATACAGGATCCCTTTCAGGTGGTCCACCTCGTGCTGGACGCAACGTCCCAGAAGCCCGTTACAGCGCAGGTTGTGAAAATTGCCGCGCGGGTCCTGATACCGCACGCTGACCCAATCGGGCCTTCGCACCATGCCAAAAACCCCAGGAAAGGAGAGGCAGCCTTCCAGGTATTCGGTTTCCCGGCCGGGAAGTATTTCCACCTGGGGATTAACCAGGAATATGGGCATGATCAATTCCAGGGGCGGCGACTTCCCATCGAGTTCGTAGACAAAGGTTTCGTCCCGTGACCGCGGAACATCGACCACGCACAGTTGGATGGCCCGGCCGACTTGTTGGGCGGCCAATCCGACCCCATCATTTTCATCCATCGCCTCCAACATATCCTGGCAAAGTCGGAACAGGGCATCATCGAAGACCTCGACCCGCTCGCCCGCCTGACGAAGAATCGCTTCATCGTATTGATAAACCCTCAGTGCCATACCTGAACAGTTTCAGAAGCCGCCTCTCCACGTCAAGACGCCTCCGCCAACCATCCCCTTCCCATTGCCTCTCGCCAAGATCGCCAAGGCCGCAAAGATTCTAAAGTAAAAACATGGATGAACAGGATGGACAGGATTTGAATTATCCGTGCTCATCCGTGCAATCCGTGGTTTCCTCTCTCTCCCCCATTCCCCATTCCTCATTCCTAATTCGCGCGCCTTGGCGCGCTTATTAGTCGATTGAGAATTCCCCGGGATGTGTTCACAGTCCTGTTTTTCTGACTGACATTTTATGATTCGCCCCCTCCTGCTCCTGCTTACCTCCCTCTTCCTGGGGTTTCTGGGCTGGTCCATCCCCGTTTACTGGCAATTGGTCAACAGCCAGCTTCTGAAAGTTGTGGGCGAACGGTCACCCAGTCTGGAGGAGAGGGCGGCCAACCTGATCCGACTCGATCAATTGGGAGCGGCCGCCATGGTAATCGAAGCGGCCGAATCCTTGGGGAGCGGGGAGACCGAGGATTTGCGGACCCTCATTGCCCGGGAGGTGGAGTTGTTTCCCGATTACGGTGTTTCGGGGGGACCCGACCCTTATTTCGACCAAATCCTCCGGCTCGACGCGCAATTGAGATCTTCGGTTCGCTCCGATCTGATTTCCAACCTCATTCCCCTCCAGACACGGAGGACGATGGCCTCATTTCTGCAAAATTCCCGCAGCAGCGCGGTTCACGCCATTCTCAATACCCGGCAAATGTCCGGCACGCGCCAGTTCATGCCGGTTTACTCCTCGGCCGGTCAACCGCTGGAAGCGACTATTCTGCTAACTGCCCTGCTCATCCAGGGAACCCACTTTTCCCCGGAGGTTGCCGCCTCCATTCGAACCTTGGCCGACGAAATCGACCAGGTGGAGGCGGTAAGCGACCTCGAGCGGATCTACTTTGCCGTTTTTTCTTTGGGTAAACGTTTCAACTGGAATCAGCTCGTCCGCTTGCTTCCCCTGATCGAGGACGTGGGACTGCTGGAAACGGTGGCGGCCTATTCCCGCAACTTCGAGGAGCAATTCAGTTGGATTTACGCGGCCCTTCTACAGCAGCAGTCCACCCGATCCACGGTGGATTATTTGGACCGATACCCCGAGGAGGGATTGGCCGATCTGGGTCTCAGCCTGAGTTACGGGGAAGCGGCAACCCGTTACCTGATCGAAAACGGGGAAGCGGCCCATCGCCCCATCCGCCGCCTGAAATGGGCCGCCCATATGCCCTGGTGGCTGGATAACCCGGGTCTTCTCCTACCCGCGGCCGAGCATCCCAAGGCTTTCCTCGTCCTGAAGGGGATCTTGACCGCCTCGGCTGCCTTCTGCTTCATCCTGTTCTGTTTCGTCGTCTTTCCCCTTTTTCTCCGATCCTTCCCCCGGGCGGAGAACCCCCCAGCCTTGGCGGCGCTGTTGCGCACCCTCACCCTTACCCTCATTCTGACCTTTCTCATCATATTAATGACGGAACCGGGCGTTTTCCGGCAAAGTCAAAAACCTCTATCGGAAGTTCGCCTTGAATGGGCCTTTCAAGATACCGTAGAATCCTTGTTCACCCCCACCGAACGCAATGAGCTTATGGACCAGATAACCATCATTACCATTTCCATTTTTTTCCTCATGCAGGTAGCCGTCTACCTGGTCTGCCTCATGAAACTGGCGGAGATTCGCAAGATTGAAGCCGTCCCCGGCCTGAAGCTCGAGTTGCTCCACAACGAAGAGCAGCTCTTCGATTGCGGCCTTTATCTCGGCCTTGCCGGGACCATCCTGGCCCTCATTTTTCTGGCCGTAGGCGTGGTCCAGGCCAGTTTGATGGCGGCCTATTCCTCGACCTTGTTCGGCATCATATTTGTGGCGATGTTGAAAATATTCCACGTCCGGCCCTTCCGGAAAAACCTGATTCTCGGCCAGGAAAGCTAGCTCATGAGCCGGTCCCTCCTTCTTATCGTTTGCGATTTCCTGCTCATCAGCCTTCTGGCTCTGGCCCGATTTGAGACGCCCGAGGAAGAAGGCCTGGAACAGGAGGTCATGCCGGAAGATCCCCTCCAGGCCCAGGAAGACATCATCGACGCCCTGAAATTGTCCCTCGAGCTGGAGCAGGAATCCAACCTGAACATGGCCGCTTCCCTGCAGGAAACCCAGGAGCAATTGAACGAAGCGGCCGACAACCTGCAAGAGCGCGAATCCGAGCTGGAGCGGGCCCGCCGGGAAGGGGAGAATCTGCAAAGAGACAACCGGGACCTGCAGACCGACCTGGAGGACCGGATCGCCATCTTGGAAAGGCGGGAAAAACAAGTCAGCGACCTGTCCGTTCGCATCGAAAGGCAGGAAAAGGAAGCGAAGGAACGAGTCAGGCAAATGGAATCGCTGCAAAGCGAATTGAAGGAGGGCCAAGCCGCAATGGCCGAGGCCGAAGCCCGGCAAAAAGAACTGGAGGAAGCCCATCGCGAGGCGGAACTTCAGGCTAATGCCCTGAACACTCAACTGCAACTGGCCGAAACGGAAACCCGGCTGGTTCGTCAGAACCTGGAACTGGCCCGGTCGGAGGTCAGCATCATTCGCAATGAAAACCAGCGCTTGCAGGAGCACGCATCCCAGTTGGCCACCCGGGTGGCCCAGGGGGTTTCCGCCCAGACGGAGCGCCTGGCCGCCATCGAAGAAGAAGTGCGCCAAGCCCAACCGCGCAGCCCCAACTCGATCTTCGCCGATTTCATGGGCAGCGGCGTGAGCATTGAAGTGCGCTATCGGGGGTCCTTCCGCGATGGGGACGAACGCTTGGTCACAGTGCGGCCCGTCATCGTGCGCGACGGGGAGGACCTGAAAGCCCTGTTCTCCTGGAGCGACCTCCAACTCAGTGAAAACGACCTCCGTAACCGGGATCTGAACTTTCACGGCGTCATTCGACTTGGAGCAAAGACCCATCCCCTAGGAAAGATGGATTTCCTCTCCCTCGATACGCGGATAATCGTCGTGCCGCTTGAAAAAGCCTGGGAGTCCTCCATCGAAACCAATCCCTTCCGGATCGCCCTTGAACCCCTCAAATTTCCCCGCGCCGTCCTGGTCGACCGCGAAAAGGGACATTATGGAGAAGCCCCTTTTAAGCTCGATATCGAAGCCAGGGATTATTTCCGCGTCGACAGCCGTTTGATGAACCGCCTCATGGGCGAATTTTCTCCCAGCAATTCCAATATCATGTTCAGCCAGGCCGGGGACTTGCTCGGGGTCATGGTGAACCGGAAATACGCTGCTCACGTGGATAATTTTTTGCCCGGGGTTTCCGTTACCTCCGGCCGGGGGGAAACAACCCTCATAGAACTTCAACAAGCCTACACCCGCATGATCAATCAGGTGCGCCGACTCCCGGAAGACCTGCGGTAACCCGGATATGTCGGGGTCATCCTGTAGAAAAGTTATGCCTTACAGGGTCGGTTGCCTTGCAAAATCCCGGCAATTCCCTATTCCAGGCTTGTAAAATCGGGGGAACTAAGTCCTTTTGTCCTTATCTATAAGAAGCCAAATCCAGAACGGAATACGAAAATGAAAATCAAAGCTTACTTGAAACCGCAATGCGGATGGAGCATGGGAGTCCGCGCCATTTTCCAGAAATACGACCTCCCCTATCAAGATATCGACATTATCAATTTTCCCGAAAATTACGCCGAGATGGTGCGTAAATCGGGCCAACCGCTCTCTCCTTGTGTTGAGATCGACGGCATAATGCTGGCCGACGTGAGCGGGGAAGAAGTGGAATCCTACATGCTCTCCAATGAACTCGTCGGCACCAGCGAGTCCGCTACCGCGGTCCCCACCGATCGCGGATGCTCCGACGAAGAGCACGAAAAAATGCGCCAGCAAGCCCAATCAAACCCCCTCCGCTTCTTCTAGGGCCCCTCATTACCTCTCGCAAAGATCGCAAAGGGATCCGGCTTCCATGCTTCGCCCAGGGGCTACGCATGGCACAGCGCCGGAACCGGAGTTAACGGAGGGGGGACATTCCTGTCCCCCAATTCCTCATTCCTAATTCCCAATTGGCACCCCCAGGCGCCTTTCCCCCTTCTCTCTTTTTGTGTCTTCTGTGCTTTTTTGTGGCTATTTATCCGTGCTCATCCGTGTAATCCGTGGTTTCCCTTCTCTCTCCTTTGCGCTCTTTGCGAGAGTCAATTTCAAACCTTTACCTTTTCGTCTAGGTAATCGCCCACTTCAGCTCGGTGGACCCGGTTTTGCTCCATGCTGTCCCGGTCGCGGATAGTCACGGTGTCATCTTCGAGGGAATCGAAGTCCACCGTTAAACAGAAAGGTGTGCCCGCTTCATCCATGCGCCGATAACGGCGCCCGATGGCCCCGGCCTGATCGTAGAAGACGTGGTGCCTGCCGCGCAGGTCGCGGTATATCCCACGAGCCATGGCCACGATGTCCGGTTTGTTTTTGAGCAAGGGAAAAACCGCCGCCTTGATTGGCGCTATGCGCGGGTGAAATTTCAAAACGTTGCGGGTTTCACCCTGCACCTCTTCCACCGTGTAGGCAGAGCAGAGCAAGGCGAGCAGGGTGCGGTCGACCCCCAGAGACGGTTCTATGACGTGGGGAATATATTTTTCGCGGCGGGATTCATCGAAATATTCCAACGATTTTCCCGAGTGCTTCTGGTGCTGGGCCAGATCGTAGTTGCCCCGGGCCGCGATGCCTTCCAATTCCTGGCATCCGAAGGGGAATTCAAAGGTGATGTCGGTGCAGGCGCGTGCATAGTGGGCCAGCTTTTCCGCCGGATGAACCTCCTTGCCCAGCAAATCTTCCCGCAACCCGATCGATTTGTGCCAATTCAACCGGATTTCGATCCATTCCCGATAGTATTTTTCCCACAGGTCCTCGTCCGGCGGGATGAAATATTCGATTTCCATCTGTTCGAACTCCCGCGATCGGAAGATGAAATTGCGCGGGGTAATTTCGTTGCGAAAAGCCTTCCCGATCTGGGCGATACCGAACGGGATCTTTACCCGGGCCGTGTCCACCACGGATCGGAAATTGGCAAAGATCCCCTGGGCCGTTTCCGGGCGAAGGTAGGCCAGAGCGGATTCGTCCCGCATGGCCCCCACGTGGGTCTGGAACATCATGTTGAAATCCCGGGGCGGGGTAAGGGAGCCCGGCTTGCCCGTTGCCGGGGAGGGAATGAGGGCCTGGAGACCGGATGAGGCATCCAGATAAGTATTCAGTTCAATGGGCCCCAGTTCGCCCCGCTTGCCCATCCGGCGCTTCAAGGTCGACGCTTTCTTCTCCGCGTCCCCCTGCGCTTCGGGCCCCTCCAGAGTCGATACGTAGCCGATAACCTCTCCGTCCACCAAAACCGGCGCCCACAGCAAATGATCCGCTCGATAGCGCAGCTTGGATTCCCGGCAATCCACCATGGGATCGGCAAAGCTGTCCACGTGCCCGGAAGCCTTCCACACCCCGGGATGCATGATAATGGACGAATCCTGCCCCACGATATCCTCCCGGCCGTGCACCATATCTTTCCACCAGGCATCCTTGATATTCTTGCGCAATTCTACCCCGAGCGGCCCGTAATCGTAAAAACCGTTTATTCCGCCGTAGATCTCGGAAGACTGAAAAATGAATCCTCTTCGCTTACAGAGAGAAATGATTTCATCCATGCCTGGATTCTGGGACGGGTCTTTAGCCATAAGTGGGGAAACAAGCCACGTTTCCAGGAAACGGTCAAGACATCTCCCCTTCCTCCCCTCTCGCCGCGGTTCCTCTCGCCAAGATCGCCAAGGTCACCAAGATTCTTAGGCAAAAACATGGATGGACAGGATTTGAATTATCCGTGCTCATCCGTGCAATCCGTGGTTTTTCTCCCTTCAGCCTTTCTCCCTCTCCTTCTCAGCATCTCAGCATCTCAGAACCCATTCCTAATTCCTCATTCCTAATTCCTCATTGGCGCCCTTGGGCGCCTCTCCCCTCTTTGTGCCTTTGTGCCTCTGTGCCTTTGTGCCATCTCGCCTTGGCGAGATCCAATTCATGAAAGCATCCGATCTATTTGTGCGCTGCCTCGAAGAAGAAGGCGTGAAGTACGTCTTCGGCATCCCCGGCGAGGAAAACCTCGATTTGCTCGAATCCCTGCGGGAGTCCAAGATCGAGTTCGTCCTCACCCGCCACGAACAGGCCGCCGGATTCATGGCCGCGACCTACGGGCGCCTCACCGGTAAAACCGGCGTCTGCATGGCCACCCTCGGACCCGGCGCAACCAATTTCGTCACCGCCGCCGGTTACGCCCAACTCGGCGCCATGCCCATGATGATGATTACCGGACAAAAACCGATTAAACGAAGCAAACAAGGCCAATTCCAGATCGTGGACATCGTCGACATGATGCGGCCCCTTACCAAGTATACCCGTCAAATTGTTAGCGGTGACATCATCCCCTCGCGGGTTCGTGAGGCCATCCGGCTCGCCGAAGAAGAGCGCCCCGGGGCGGTGCATCTGGAGCTTCCGGAGGACATCGCGGCCGAGGAAACGAGCCAGGAACCCTTTAGCGCGAGCACGGTGCGCCGCCCTCTGGTCGAGGAAAAAGCGCTCTCCAAGGCAATCCAACTGTTACAGTCGGCCAAGCACCCGCTGCTCCTGATCGGCGCCGCCGCCAACCGCAAACTCACCTCGAAAATGCTGCGGGCATTGGTCGACAAACAGGGCATCCCCTTTATCAGCACCCAGATGGGAAAGGGCGTAGTCACCGAATCCCATCCCCTGTGCATCGGAAACGCCGCCCTTTCCGCCGGAGATTTTCTGCACCGCGCCATCGAAGAAGCCGATTTGATTCTGAACGTCGGCCACGACGTGGTTGAGAAGCCGCCTTTTTTCATGAAACGCGGGGGGCGTCAGGTCATCCACATCAACTTCAGCTCGGCCGCCGTCGATCCCGTCTATTTTCCGCAAACCGAACTGGTGGGGGATATTGCCAATAGCATCTGGCAGTTGAACCAGAGGCTCGATCCGGCGGCGGGATGGGACTTTTCCTGGTTCGAAAAAGTGCGCCAAGCCATGGTGCAGCACATCGCGGAAGGCGCAGACGATCCCCGCTTTCCCGTCCATCCCCAACGGCTCGTGGCCGACGTGCGCAAAGTCATGCCCGATAACGGCATCATCGCTCTGGACAACGGTATCTATAAAATCTGGTTCGCGCGCAACTACCCGGCGCGCCGCCCCAATACCGTCCTCCTCGACAATGCCCTCGCCACCATGGGCGCCGGATTGCCCTCCGCCATGATGGCCAAACTGGTTTACCCGGAGCGAAAAGTGATGGCCATTTGCGGGGACGGTGGGTTCATGATGAATTCCCAGGAGATGGAAACCGCGGTCCGGCTCGGCTTGGACCTCGTCGTTCTCATTCTCAACGATTCCGCTTACGGAATGATCAAATGGAAGCAGGTAGACATGCGCTTTGCCGACTGGGGACTCGATTTCAAAAATCCCTGCTTCATCAAATACGCCGATGCTTACGGTGCCACCGGCCACCAACTGGAAAAGACCGAAGATCTCGTCCCCCTCTTGCAAGACTGCTTCGCCACCGGCGGCCTCCACCTGGTCGACCTACCCGTGGACTACTCCGAAAACGACCGCATCCTCAACCACGAGATCAAAGAAAAAAGCGCCCAGTTGAAGTAACCTTCCCGCATCGGGGAATAGCATCTCGCTAAGATCGCCAAGGACGCAAAGGGATCCGGCTTCGCCGGAACAGGAGTTAACGGAGGGGGGACATTCCTGTCCCCCAATTCCTAATTCTTCATTGTTACAGATCGTGCATTTTGAAGACTATACCGACAACGAGGATCCACCCATCCGGCGCTTTCGCATCGTCTTTCAAAGACCGAATTAAGGTAAAAGGGAACAAACTGAGGTCGCCGAAGAGGCGTTTTGGAAAACCGTCAGCTACGAGAGATTATCAGCCCGTACCGCTGACGCTTGACCCGTATATTTATTTCCATCTGGTCAGGTTTTAAGTTTTTCATCGAGTCTTGACGGGTCGCGAGGAAATGGTTCCACGACATCCAGGTAGATATCATTGCCTTTCACGATGTAATAAATTCCCACTGGGAACTTTCGGACAAAGAATCGCCGGTACTCATGACGGATGATTCGATGAGCCGTCGGATAACGTCGCATGGCCTCGATGGATGCGTCCAGGCATAGCAGGAAGTAGCTCCCTAATCCTTCTTCCTTACTTTCATACCACTGCATGATTTCCGCGATCTCGACCTGGGCGCGATTGCGGACAATCACCCGGTAGGTCATGATTTCTTTTTCAGTCTCTTCTTGAAAGCATCCCAAGAGGTCCCTTGGTCAGGATCTTCCAGGAACTCGGCATAACGCTGGTCGAGCTTCTGTTTCTGTTCTGAGGGAAGAGGGATATCTGAAGGATCCTGAATAATATCGTCCCATAAATCATTGATGAGAAGCAGCTTCTCTGGTTTGGTCAATTTTTTCAGATCTTCAGTTAGCATGGGTTTGAAATTAAGAACCTCCGACCATGGTGCAATCGGAATTTTCTCGGCTTAATCCACAGGTAATACGGGTCAACCCTGGTATTGAAGTATTCTCCTCCATCACCTCTCGCAAAGATCGCCAAGATTCTGAGGAAAAAACATGGATGCACAGGATAGACAGGATTTGAATAATCCGTGCCTATCCGTGAAATCCGTGGTCCGGTTACTGGATGCTGGATCTTCCTCGATTTTGCGACCTTGGCGATCTTGTAGGTCTCCCAACCATGAATTTACCGGCTTTTGAGCGCTTTCGAGAATGGGCCCAAAAAACTCGTCGGAGAAAGCGCTCGAAAAAGCCTTCGACGGTGTCAATCGTCAGGATTGAAAGTGCCAGGAA
>JAJDZZ010000023.1 GCA_022824405.1 Opitutales bacterium | reverse complement strand
TTAATGCTACTTTATATTCGATTAAACAGGCAATGGGGAGGTTCTCTGTATTCCCGGGGAAGCCAACTTCCCTGAAGCCCTATCAGAGGTCTCAAAGGGCCAGCTATGGCCATGGTTTCAGATCAAAGGTGGACACCCATGTTTCCTTGTTCTGATCGAGCTGATGCGATGGGAGTTGGTTTGCCGGTTGAATCTTCCAATAATTATCCTGTTGGAGCCCAGCTCCATCCTGTTGCCGTAGGCATCGAGCGAAGCGTTGTTTGAAATAAATCGAAAATCATCTGAGCCCATTTGGGCAAAGCAGGATCCGTGGTTCGATTTTAAGTGGACGTGTTTTACCTCATAGAACTTGCTTCGGGTAATGTTTTTAGGTTATCCATGCCATCCGAATGAAGGCCGTTATCGCCACCCGACCCGGGCAGTTGGAGATTGTGGACGTCCCGGTTCCTAAGCCCGGTCCCTATCAGGCGCTGGTCAGGAATGACCGCGCTTGCGTTTGCAACCTGACCGACTCCGAGCTTTTGCGGGGTCGATTTCCGGGCATGGAAGAGGCCTTTCCCTTCGCTTTGGGCCATGAAGGCACCGGTATCGTTGTGGAGGTTGGTCATAAGGTAAGCAATTTCAAACCGGGCGACCGGACCGTGGGGGGATTGGTCTTCGATTTGGAAGTCGAGGGATTGGAAAGCGGATGGGGCGGATTCTGCGAATTTACCCTGGCCAACGATCACGAGGCCATGGCGGAGGATGGGGTTGCGGACGAAGAGCATGGCTGGCTGGAGGTTTACGAAATCCAAACCAAAGTGGATCCAGATATCTCACCCGATCAGGCAGTCATGCTCTGCACTTGGCGCGAAGTGTTCGGAGCTTTTCGAGATTTCCGACTTTACCCGGAAGACAGTGTTTTGATTTTTGGAGGCGGGCCGGTGGGATTGAGTTTTGCCAAATTCGGCAAACTTTTTGGCCTGGGTTGGGTTGGGTTGGTCGATCCGCATTCGGAAAAACGGGAAAAGGCTCTCGAATTCGGAGCGGATGCGGTCTTTTCTCCGGACCATCCGGACATAGTGGATTTGGAGAATGATTGCCTGGAAAAGCTGGACGTTGTGATCGACGCTGTGGGTAAGCCGGAAATCGTAGCCCAAGCCCTTCCATTGGTGAGGCGGGGCGGTTCAATTTGTATTTACGGTTTCCTCCGCGGTCAGCCCATTCACCTCGACCAAGCCAAGGCAGATTATAATTTTAACCTTTACGTGCACCAGTGGCCCACCCGGTTCTTCGAAAAAGAAGCCCAAGGACCCGTCTGCAACTGGTTACGCAGTGGCGACCTCAAGAGTGAGGAATTCATATCCCACCGTTTTTCTATCGATGACATTTCAGAAGCATTTGCCGCAATTGAGGAAAAGAAAGTCATTAAAGCGGTGCTGGAATACGATTAGCCTGGAGCCTATTCCCGAAACCGGGATTTGAAACTTCAATTCCGGTAGGAGCAGTTGGGTAATCGCGGCGTAAAGTCGCTCCTACAACATGAAACCATTATTTTAGAAGCTACCTCAGGACCCGGTAAATCAAACGACAGGCATTGCCACGACTAACCGGTTTTCCGGAAGGAATTTCCCATTGATCCAGGAGATCCACGATCTCCTCCCGGTCCTTCTTGTCATCCCCCAGGGCCTCAAACAATCGAAGCGCAAAAGCATGGGCGGTTACGGGCAAGCCAGCCATATTTTCTGCTGCCAGGTTTGTGCGAGCGACACCGGTGGCATTTGGTCTTGAGCCGCGAAGGAGTTCTTCAGTCTGCTCGATCCAACGGGAAGCGAGCGGTTCTTTTAGTGTGTCGAATGGCTTTGCGTCGTAGGAGCCAAAAAAGCCCTGGGCACCGAGATACTGTATGGCTGGAAACCATTTTGCATCCTCATGGCCTTCGACATCGTTGAAGAAGGAGAGCAAAAAACGGTGCTCGGCCAACGATCGAAGATACTTGTCCATATCGATGTCGGGTAGCGCCAATTTTTCTTCTTTCGATTGTGCAACAGCGTATGCCGCAGCCTCTCCGATACTCATCCAGGTGGGTTCGAGCCGAATAGTCCCCCACCCCACGTGAGTAGAGGAAAGGCAAACCGGCGCCATGAAATTATCGAATCCTTCCGGCAACAGCGTGCGGTAGGACACTTGTCCGGGGAAGGTCTGATTCTTCAGCATTACCTTTCCCTCCATCTCGCTGCCCGTAACTTCCCGCGGAGTACAGGCATGGGAATCGAGAAACCATTCGGTGATACTGATGCTGTCCCAGTGGACCGGCGCGCGGTCGAGATCGGGAGCGAGTTGGGCGTCGTTTTGGGTAAAGACCTTTCTCCCCTGAATTCGGCGCGTCTCCCGCGCGTAAATCTCCTTAGGCATGTGCCCGTTATCCACAAACTCATCCTTGGGTAAGCCGAATTCTAGCCACTTTTTGCGGATGGCCTCGGGAACCGACGGATCATGCTGGCGAAAGTAAAGCAGAGAGAGTGTAGCCTGGCGGTGTTCTTCCGCAACCGCTTCACGCCTTTCCCAATCCCCCTCCACGAAAGGATCCTGACGACCGACAAGTTTTGGCTCATTCATGCCGAATTTCCGATTCGGCATGCTGAGTCCCGGATGCTCGGGACGGCCGAAG
This sequence comes from Opitutales bacterium, assembly GCA_022824405.1. GTDB lineage: Bacteria > Verrucomicrobiota > Verrucomicrobiia > Opitutales > UBA2995 > JAABVD01. The sequence continues at coordinate 9,638 of JAJDZZ010000023.1, read as the reverse complement.
CCGTATTTTCTCCACGGCTCGGGATCGTAGTCGGGGGGTCGCTTGATCGGGATGCGGTTTGTCGGATCGCGCGTAATGATGGTCCGCATGTTGTAACCCTGAACGGAAGGATGGGCATTGCCCGTGCTGCTTTCGCCGATCACTTCATACCATTCACTATAGCGGAACAGGTTGAGGGTTCGTGCGATAGCCCAGTCCTTGGTAGCTACGATGGTTGGAGGCCAGTCGGCTCGGCGAAGGTAAATTTCACCGGCATGTTTTTCGTTAAATTCGTCGCGCGCCTCCCGTCCAACCCGATACGGAACACCCACAACCGCAGCAAGATCGGCCTCGTAGGAACAGTCGGCAAAAGCCTCCCCGGATACCATCAATGTTTTTTCACCCCGGACCTCCCGGAAGGTGACCGAGCTGAGGAAGGTACCATTCTTATTTACCGCTATTGGGTAATATCCCTTTGTCAAGGAGAGGCCCGACTCGCGGCTCACCATCTCGTCGATAAGCCTCTCAACCACATGAGCCTCGTAACGCGTCTTCGGATGACCGGGCTGGGTGGCCTCAAACTGAGGAGAATCGGCCCCGTATTCATTTCTGTAATAGGCGTAGATGGATTCCCTCAGCTCATCATACAGGGGAGCACGGCGACCATTGTATAGGGTGTCCATGGTACTTAAGCCATTACTTAACATGCCGCCGATGTGCTCGTAGGGACTGACCAGGTGAACGGTCAAGCCTTCCCTTGCGGCGCGAACGGCGCAGGCCACCCCACCTGGCGTGGCGCCGTAAACTACCAGGTCAACCTCTCCGCCATCCCGGCCAGGTAACGCGGGAAGAAAGGAAGCCAGTAGACAGGCCAAAAGGCCGGCCCAGCGCGTAGTGCAAAGAGTAACGGTAAAGCGTTTCACGAAAGGAACCCGGGAATTCTTGTCCATACCAGAAAAAGAACAAGCGCATTCAAACCTGTTCCATTCCGCAGATTTGGCTTATCCAACAACGCTTACAGAATCGCGTCCATTTCTTCCTGCCAATCGCGCAGGGCATCCATCAAGGGGAAATGACGGATCCCGCTGGCGATATCCGGATTTTCCTGGCACCCTTTGCGAGAGTTTATTCCATTTCCGATCTCGAACCCCATCATGATCACGATCAAGGTTGGCGCCGAATAAGTCATTGGTTCGGAAAATGGCTAAAATAAGCAGCATTCATTCTTAAGGCAAACTTCCTAACCTCAAACCCATGCATATCAGGAATCTCCCTTGGCTCATCTTCCCATTATTTCCATTGGAGTTGTTTGGAGCAGAACCAACAACCCCGATTCCTCCCGCGCCCAAGTTCAAAATCGAAGAAACGATTGTTTCCTACCGGGGCAAACTCGTTAATGACTACGTCTCTTTTCCGGCCTTGTTGCGCATTGGAAAAAATGAGGCGCTGCTCTCCTACAAGCGAGGCTATGCCCATGCCAGGGACCCGGGGGCGGTACTGGAATTCAGCCGCTTCGATCTGGAAAAAGGCCGCAGAATCGGGGAACCCATTCGAATGGGCATGGCAGACCGGGTCATGCAGATGGGAGAATGGATTCGCTTTCCCAACGGCACGCTGGGCACTTTCATCGACGCTCACCTGATTAACGATGACAACCAGCACATCCGGATCGGGCTATTGTATTCCCTTAGTCACGACAATGGTAAAACCTTTGGTCCCCTCCAACGCCTGGGCGTGGTGGACGGCGTCGAATACGGTTATCTATTCGACAGCGTCACAATAGGAAAGCGCCTCTACGCTTTGATCATGACGTTTGAATACCTGGCCGGAGGCAGGCGGTCCGTAGACGCGCTTTACACGGACAACAACGGTAAGAACTGGCATTTTATCCGTAATCTGAGCCAGGAGTTCGGCAATATTCCGATCAATGAGAGCGGCCTCATCGCCTACAAGGAGGGATTCATCGTGGTCACCCGCGGCTATGACTCGATGGCGCGGCTCCACCGGGTCGACAGGGAATTCAATTTGATTCACCAAACCAATCTCACCGAGATCACCCCAACCATAGCCAGCTATATCGGCAGACCTCGGCTGTTCACCATCGGGGAAAAACATTTTCTCATTGGACGCAACAGAAGATCCTCGGAGCCGGGGATTCGCATGGAGCTTGGACTCATCCGCATCGATCCCGAAAGCCTGACCGTCGAAAAGCAATTCGTCCTCGACAACAACGAACAGGACCAGGTCACCGACGGATACTATCCCTTTCCCATGCTGGTCGAGTCAGGTGAACAAACCCTTCTCAACATTTTTGACTACCGGGCCCTGCAGGGAAATTCACCGGACATAATAAGGCTGCAGTTCGATAGCGCCGAATTCTTGCAGTAGCGAGAATTTGTGAGCTGATTCCTCCGGCGTTCGCGTCGTGAATTGACCCGAATGGCGCTTAGTTAAACGCCATTCTTATTTGACCCCTTTGCCTCCTCCAAGGGGCGTTTTAGAATTGACCAGGTCAGGTGACCAGGTAAGATGTGAGAATGAAGACGATCATGATCTCAGATTTCAAGGCTCGTTGCATTGCCATCCTAAAGGAAGCCCAGCGGAAGCATGAACCGGTCCTCATCACGCGGCGAGGTCATCCCCTGGCCCGGATCGAGCCGGTTTACGACGATCCTCCCCCACGCAAGTTTGGCGCTTTAAAGCGGCGCATGCGCATAAAAGGCGATATCGTCCACGCTGACTTTGACCACGAATGGGAATCTTCCCAATGAGCCTTTTGCTGGATACACATGTTTGGATATGGTCCCAGGTGGAGCCGCATCGGATCGGCAGGAAGGCGATGCGGCGTTTAGAAAAAGCGGGGGAACGGTTGTTTGTATCCACCATTTCAGCTTTGGAAATAGCCCGGCTCGTTCAGGTTGGGTTGTTGGAGTTAAACGGGGAACTGGAGGCATGGACCAAGGATTCGCTTGAGGCATTGCAGTGCAGTTCAATTGGGCTGTCGCACCAGGCAGCCATCGGCGCTTACCAATTGCCGGGAAGCTTTCACAAAGATTTTGCAGATAGAGTTTTGGTCGCCATTGCCCGGGAACACCAACTAACTTTGGTAACTGCAGATGAAAGGATCTTGAATTATGGACATATCAAGACGCTGAATGCCTCGAGTTAGCCCGCAGAGCTCTTTACAGAATCGCGTCCATTTCTTCCTGCCAATGGCGCAGGGTCCTCATCAAGGCTTCCACCTCACCACCCCGGGCGACGAGTTGAGCCCCTTGGGATAGCCGTTGACGAATTGCTTCTTCCGACCCCATGGGGCAACCCCAGGCCTTGTCATGTTTTCTCGCTGCCGCTGCTACCGACTCGATAGCTTCCTCGGGGCTTGGATGGTCGGGTGATTGTTTTAAGCGGAAACCCAGATCTCCGGGCCCGATAAACAGACCATCGACGCCATCGGTTCCCGCGATGGCATCCGCATTGTTCACCGCCTCGGGCGTTTCGATTTGCACCACCAGAAAAGTTTCGGCGTTTGCTCTGGCCGGATAGTCATCGTCAAACAGCATAAAATCATTATCCATTCCGGCGCCATCCAGCCCACGGTCGCCGATGGGTGGGAATTTGCAGGCATCCACCAGGGCTTTGGCTTTCTCGGATGTCGAAACATGCGGTATCATGAGCCCTGAGACGCCGTCTTCCAGGTAACGGTAAAGCTTCGATTTCTCGAGGGTTGCCGGACGGAGCATACAGTCGATGTCAAATTTGTGAATAAACGCCATAAGCGCCTGAACCTCCCGATCGTTCATGGCCCGGTGTTCAAGATCGAGCCAGATGCAATCGAATCCAAAATGCGCCGCGTATTTAATGTAGAAGGGCATGTAATGGCCCAAGGCACAGATGCGTACCGGCTCACCATTGCGTATACGGGAGAGTGTCTTGCTTTTTCTCATGGTATGATAATGAGGAAGTAAAAATTTCACGAATCGGGAATTTCCTTGCGAGAGCCGGATAGAACTTTGCACGCCACCGTACCGACCGATATGCCAACGATCAGCGCTGCGGGAGATATCCATTGGAAGGAAACCGGATCCAGTCCCTCAGCGGTCATACCGAATATTAGACCTGAAAACGAAATCAGACTGGCCGTTGCGATACTGCAGAGAACCCCAATCCAGACCCCGGCTGGATTGGCAAAGGGAATAAACAAGGCAAAGAAAAACAAAAGAAAGATCGGCACTGTCAGCAGGTTCACCGTTTTCTGAGTAACGGCTATTATGTTCCCGGGAACATGCTCCATGACAGCGCTGCCCAGGACAATGATAATACCGATTCCAACCGCGAGCCCTCTCGCAAACAGCACATGTTTTCTTTCAGACTGAGGTTTAAACCTGAAACGATCGAGGAAGTCGGTCATCACAACCGCGGTAATCGAATTCACACCGGAATCCACGCTGGACATGGCCGCCGCAAACAGCCCGGCCATAACCAGTCCGGAAGCAACCGGCGGAAGGTGGTAGGCAATAAAGTGCGGAAAAACCTTGTCCGCGTTTTCATTGAGGGTCATCCCCGCAGGAAGGAGTTGAGGATTCGCTTGAAAGTAACCCAACAAGGCAAATCCAGCGATGGCAAGTGTGATGGCGACTATAACCCCTACACTTAGTTGCATCGCTATCGCCTTGCGCGCCGCTCTCGCATCTTTGGTCGCCATAAACCGCTGAATGGACACCTGATCACCACCGGCGGTGCAACTGTGCCAGACCAGAACGGATAATATGGATCCGAAAACCGTAACCCGGGTGGAGGGATCGAGGCTGAATAGAGGCTGAGTATCCCAAATATCCGTTTGCCACTCGGTCGGAAACCAGAAAAATCCTCCCATCCGAACGGTAATTGTAGCAATCACAAGCAACGCTCCGCCGTAGAGCAGGATGGTCTGCATGAGATCGGTGATGACCACCGCACGCAGTCCTCCCAATGAAGTATAGGTGATGGCAACCGCCCCGGTAATGATGACAATTAATGGAATGTAGCTTTCATCCACCCCGATCATTATGGAAATAGCCAAGGAGGTCAGATAGACAAGCAACGACATCCAAAACAGACGGAGGATAAGAAAAAGGGAAGCGCCGAGGAGTCGGATACTGACGCCTAATTTGGTCTCCAGAAGTTCATAGGCGCTGGTAACCTTATGCTTCATGTAAACCGGCAGCAGCACAAACCCGACAATAAGAAAAACAAAGGGATACGAAAGAATGTTGGACAAATAGACCGGGCCCTTCCCCAAGGCCTCGCCCGGAAATCCCATGTAGGAAATAGTGCTTAATAGCGTAGCGAAAAGGGAAACACCGATCAGCAAGGGATTCATATTTCCCGATCCGACGAAGTATTCCTTGGTATCCTTCTGCCTGCGGGCGAACCACCAGCCCAACAGAATCGTGGAGCTTGCGTAGGCCGCGATAATGATCCAATCAATCGTCAAAAGGCCGCTGGCCCCGACTTGGAGCGATGAACCGACATCATCGGCCAGGGCTGCCTCCGGCAATAACAAAAATGCCAGTGAATACCAAAGTGTTTTGAATGGGGCGAACCTGGAAGAATCCTTCAAAAGCAAATTCCTATGAGTATTTCTCGAGTATCACTATCTCGACTGAGATCGTTAATTTATGAAAGGATTATCTTTGTAATAGATAAAACCATCTTCCCCGCCGACAAGCAATTCAGGCACCCCGTCTCCAGTGAGATCGATCACTGAAGGGCTGGTACTATGACCCGCAAGTTTTTGCTCATCCAGCGGACCCATATCGCGAAAAACCGTTATTCCATTTTCTTCACCCGTATTTTTATAGAATGACGCACTGGCACTGTTGAGTAGTAAGTCAAGGCGACCGTCGCCGTCAAAATCGGAAATAGCAATTTTTCTTCGACCGCTACTCCCTTGCTTTCCCGAATTAAGCCGCAATAATTCCAGTTCGCCTTCAAGCCTAAAAATGCGCTCACCAGGCAATAACACTACGTTTCCTTCCGAGTTTGTGCGTCGGAAAAATCCAAGGTATCCTTCATGATCCAACATCACAAGATCGGTCAATCCGTCGCTATTCCAATCAATTGCAACCGGGGTAGTCCGCCATTGTGAAACCAGCGCATTTCCTCTTGGATTCCACCAGTTCCAAGCAGGTTTAAGCACATTCCCTTTCCATGCCACTTCCACGGGTTTGGCAGGGGCAAGTTCCGGATCCTTTTTGCTACCAATATTTTTGTACCATATGACTTTTCCCCAGATAGAATTTACAACCAGGTCAGGGCGTTCATCATGGTCCCAATCTGCTACTGTTAAGGATGTATAACCCCACTTTTCCTCAGCCGGGCCCTGAATGGATCCATTAGGCCCCGCCTTTATACGTATTACTTCCTCTCCCACAGTTAGAAGTTTTGCAGATGCCCATCTTGGCGGGTTGCCGCCAAGGTTTTCAAAATACCCAATCAGCCCTTCCGAATTTCCGGCTATAATGTCATCTCTTCCATCGTCGTTCCAGTCAAATCCAACGGGAGTTGAGAGCGCACCGAAGTTTATTTCAAATGCATCTTGTTTAAAATACTTAGGAGGCAAAAATCTGGGAAGGCCGTCTACAATTTCTCCTGTATTCAGGACCAAAGCAATTCGCCCCGCCTCATCACCGACAACAAGATCCATTAATCCGTCGCTGTTGAAATCGTAAGCCACGGGAATAATCATACACAAATCCATTGCCAGCCGTTCATCTCCGAACGTAAGAGGACGCCCGGGAGCAAATAAGGGCGAATACTTGGTACCGACGTTTTCAAAGAAAGTAAAACCATCCCGAAATTCCCCGCAAATCAGATCTATTTTTCCATCGTTCGTAAAATCAGAAAAATTTGGTGACGGCCAACCAAACACCTCGATATGGGATCCATCGGTTGTTTTCAATTTCTCAGGGTGATCGTATACGGGTTGATCATTTGTTCCGATGTTGAGCATAAGATAGACGAATCCTCGCAAGGGACCCCCGTTCCATTGTCCAAAATAATCATAACTGCCGCCGCGGTAATCGCCCCAATATCCAATTCCTACCACCAAGTCCGAGACTCCGTTTCCATTATAATCGAGGTATTGCCATTGATTTGCGCGTACCAGGAACCTATGGTATCCATGAAAATCCATCCTTACCGCCAGCATCTCCGGATCGGAAAATACCGAATTTTTGAAATCAGGATAGGCTTTTCCAGGTGACATTATAATGGGCCTTCCATTCACGTATGAGATTCTAACGTTTGCTGCCCGGTCTAATCGTTCATCGGGTCGCAGGTATTTTCGTGCATCGCCGAGCCTTTTAGCAGCCTTGAAAACGGGCATATCGGTTTTTTTATCTATCTGTCCCGTGTTTTCAAAAAGATAAGCGCCATCGTATGGAACATCACAAGATACTACCACTAAATCCGGTAGTCCATTTCCGTTATAATCCATAGGTAATGGCCATCCGCGCAATCCCACCGCCAAATCAACGACAAGGCCCGGATTATTATAGGTTAGCCGTTGTAATTGCTGGCCGATCGCACCTGAATTAATGGACAATATGACAAAGGATAAATTCAGCAGAAATTTAGCTTGGCTTTTCATTTTCCTTTAATCACAAAGAGTGCCGGTCCTTTGGAGTAGCGAATTTTTCATCGGCAAAAAATTCAAATTACCTTTTTTCAAATTGGAGAGGAAATCATTTGAAATGAAAAGTCAATTGCGCAATTGGCATCCCGTCACCCTGTCTTTCTTCGAATCAATGTCATATTATAAATTTCCGATTTTTGCTTTGTCGTGCATATGGGGAATAATTTTGTTCGGTTCATTGAATGGTTTGATCGTGGCGGCTGAAAACCCTTTGGCCGATGCTATTGCCTCAATCGAAGAATCTGAAGAAATGCTCCCGGTCGGGACCAAAGCGTTGCCATCAACCCGTACCGCTCCCTCCGATGCGGAAACGTCGGTGGAGGATGTCGCATTCGGGGAATTAAAACCGATGGTTGTAAAATCGGTGAGAGTGTCGCGGAGACGAATCCCCGTTTTGATTGGGAAAAAACAAAATCCGATATTGGAGATTTCCATAGAGGCGATGGGGTCTCTCGAACCGAAAAAACTCGAGGAGGTTTCGGTCGATTTCAGCGGCACAACGGATCTCGGTGACTTGGCTGAAGTGCAATTGGTTTCTCCAAACGGCATGTTTGAAATGATTCGAAATCCGGATAGGAATGTCGTCAGTAAAGGGTCGATTCAATTGGAGGAAGGGCTCAATACCATTGTTCTGAACGGGGCGCTGAAACCGAATGTGGAATTGAATCATTCGATCGATTGTCGGTTGCGGCAAATAGTGATAGGAGGAACCCCTGTTCCCATAACGGTCGGTGAAAATGCCGGACCGCAACGAATCGGCATTGCGGTGCGGACGACCGGCCAGGATCAGTGCGATACCTATCGGATACCGGGCCTTGAAACTACCAACGATGGAACTTTGATCGCAGTATACGATAATCGTTATCGCGGGAGTGAGGACTTGCCTGGCGATATCGATGTGGGTATGTCTCGTAGCGTGGATGGCGGGCGCAGTTGGCAACCCATGAAGGTGATCATGGACATGGGGAACGACCCAAAATGGAATTATGACGGAATCGGGGATCCCAGTATCCTGGTTGATCGACGATCGGGTAGAATCTGGGTAGCGGCAACCTGGAGCCATGGGAATCGGTCCTGGCACGGATCGGGTCCAGGTATCACCCCGGAGGAGACGGGCCAACTCATGCTGGCTTACAGTGACGACGATGGGCTGACATGGTCGGAACCCGTCAATATCACCAGCCAAATAAAGAAACCGGAATGGCGCTTTGTTTTGCAGGGTCCGGGCAAGGGAATAACGATGAAGGATGGAACACTGGTTTTTCCGGCCCAGTTTCGCGGCAAAAACGCGGCTCCGATTGGAGGAAGACCGAGTTCCACTCTGATCCATAGTAAGGATAGGGGTGAAACGTGGAATATCGGAACCGGGGTTAAAATCGATACTACGGAAGCCCAATTGGTGGAATTGGGCGACGGGTCCATAATGATCAATTGTCGGGATAATCGCAATCGGACCGATTCCGACGGCCGCAATGGCCGAACCGTTGCCATAACCCGGGATTTGGGGCAAACCTGGATCCTGCATTCCACTGATCGCAAGGCTCTGCCCGAACCGATTTGTATGGCCTCGCTCATTCGATTCGAACACGAGAAATTTGGGCCTTTGTTGATGTTTTCAAATCCGGCCGCTCGTGATGCCCGTTACAATATGACCTTGAAAGTGAGTAACGACGAGGGGACGACCTGGCCGGAAAAATGGCATACCCTCTACGACGTGAGAGCCGGGTTTGGGTATTCGTGCTTAACCCGAGTCGATGAAAAACACGTTGGAGTGCTTTATGAAGGGATTAGGGAACTGTATTTCTTGAAATTCTCAATCGAAGAGCTTCTCGAGCCGATATAGGGAATTCGCGTATGAGTTATACAATCGATCAACTCGTCGATCTTGGTAGATCCTACCGGTCGGAACTTCTCGGGGACGCGATCCCATTTTGGTTTCCACGGTCCGTCGATGAGGAGTTTGGCGGATTCCTGATTGCAAGAG
>JAJDZZ010000069.1 GCA_022824405.1 Opitutales bacterium | reverse complement strand
ATATGTGGAAAGATTAAAAGCCAAAGGCAAACCCTACAAATGCGCCATTGTTGCGGCGATGAGGAAGTTGCTCATCCACCTCCACATCCTTATGAAAAATCATCAATTAAGCCTTGCTTCGTGACACAGTTGCTTGGCGAGCTTTGCGAGAGGCCATTCCATCATTCCATTATTCCAACACTCCATCATTCCTAATTCCTAATTGGCGCCCTTGGTTAAGTCCTTGTTAAGCGGCGCACAACCCATTAGGAATTAGCGTTTGACTCACCTGTATTCCAGTTCAGCACGTCCCGTCCTCCATCTCATTGTGGTTGCGATTCTGAGCTTGCTGCCCATGGCCAACCTGGATTCACGGGACCTCATACGGAGTTTGGAGGAAGTTTTGGGTCCCCCGACTCAGCCCGATGAAAAATCGACCGCTCGGAAGGCAAATGCCTTTTATACCCTGGATCGGGAAAAACCGGATCCTGAAATCCAGGAAATAATCAGGAAACTGAAACTCGGGTACGCTCTTTCGACCGAAGATCAGTTCCTGTTCGATCGATACGTCGAGCGCCATCGTATCAGCGGGAAAAACCCGTTGATTCAGCCGATCGCCCCGGAGGCGCTCACCTGGGTCGAACGAACCGTAAAAACCCCTTCGGGCGCCCGGCTGACTTTTATCTATTGCTTTCCCCGCGCCCCCGGACCCTTCCCCGTGGCGCTGGTTCTGGATCCTGAAATTGGCCTGCAAATGGAGGTCGGGGAAGAGGAATACTCGGAAATTGTGCGCTTGATTCCACCCACAAGGGAGGAATTACCCTTTGATGAATCATATCGCGGTCGCTACATCACCCACAACCCCATCGGGAACCAACTCATTTCCAGTGGAGTGGTTGTCGTTATCCCCATTGAAAAAACCTTGGAGAACCTCAACGCCATTCCCTCGCGGGACTGGCCGGCCGTCCTGAAATTTATTCGGTCCATTAAAGTTGTGGATACCGAAAGCGTTTTTTTGGTCTCCACCATGGTATATGCCGGCACGGCTTTCCGAATAGCGAGCCATCCGGAATTGAACGGTTTGCTGGTGGAGGAACCGGAAAGCGGAATATTTGACGCTTCATTACCGGCTACAACCCAGGATGCGGTGGCTATGACCGAGTTGAGAAAAAAATATCAAACGGTGATTGGAGCAATAGATTGTCCCATCCTGATTATGCGGAATAAGCAGAACCCCATCCACAGAATCAATGACTTTGCCCTCCTGGGCCCCTTGGTCGATAACCGGAAAAAACTCTACCTGAGCATCACGGACAGACCCCTCCGCACCCTGGAACCCATTGCTCCAGGTGATGCAAGGGAAACGCCCGCCATCGCTGCACCTCAAGGGTATGCCTATGACGTCGAAGCCATGCAAAAACTGGTAAATCGATTTTTGTATTTTATTCAAAATAACGGAGCCTCTCCCCTGCGCCGACTCCCCCAACGAAGCCAAACCCCATGGATGGCCAACCGGGCTCAAAGCGCTCTGAACGAACTCGAACGCATCGAGAATTTAATGGCCGAACGCATGCAGGCCTCACAAACTTTCAACCCAACCGAGGAAGAACAGGAATTCGACGACAACCTTGCGGCAGACAGCCCATTCAGGGGCTTCGACTCGGAATACCCAAACACCGAAGAATAAATCCCGTATCCGAGCATCAACTCGGTTTCGGGAAAAACCCGCTCCTGCATCGGTATCCGCACCCGAAACCAAGTCCGCTCCTCTTCTCTCTCTGTGTCCTCTGTGCTCTCTGTGGTTAATCCCTCCTAATTCCTCATGGCCGCCCCCGGCGCCTTCCCCCCTCCCGCTTTTCCCTCTCAGGTGGGTCAGTTCTAAACCGCCCATAGTGGGTCAGTTCTAAACCGACTTTTTTACATCAAGGGCTGACCCTTTTGCCCTGCCCCAAAGCGGTAATCACAAACTCTGCTATAATGGGGACAAAATCTTTACCTGGGGGAAATACGTTTTATACCGGCCAATATCTGCGGTGGCGATTTGCCAACCCAACAACTGGGCATGGGAACCAATGAAGAAATCTGGCAGCGGAATCCGGGCCTCGGCTTTTCGGCCCTCGCCTTCCCTGCGAAGAAGATAGTTCCGAAAGGCTGCAGCACATATGGGTGCGGCAGCAGCCGGTAAATCAAGGCGCTGCACTCCCCAGGAACGAACCCGCTCCATAACCGAATTTGGATCGGCGGCTCCAACACAGAATTCAGCCAGAATGACGGTATTGACAAAGGCATCCGATCTCGCTGCAGCCTTGGCAAGGGTGCGCCTCGACCAATCGTGAAACTGTGATTCTGGTGAGAAGGCGTAAATCAGAACGTTGGTATCAAACAAAATCACAACTGGCGGGTCAATTTCCGGAGTTTCTCCCAGGATGTCACTGGCGTGAGCGGCGCCGATTCCATGGCTCTCTCCACCTCCGATACCGTCTTAGGCATTTTCTTAGTTGGAAGTGGAACCATCCGAGCCAGCGAGTAGTGTCCGGGCTCTTCCTCTACGACCTCATACACTTCCCCAGGCTGACTCCCGGGAAGGGTGATCCGTCTTTTGGCATCCGTTCGCACAATCTTCATGGTGGGATTATCCCACCCTATCGCGCACTGTCAAGATTCTGGTCTCCAAATTCATCTCGCCAAGAGCGCCAAGAAACGCAGAGAAAGAAGATAAACCACAGAGGCCACAGAGGCCACAGAGAGCACTGAGAGGGGAAAGGCGCTGATGAGAAATGAGGAATTTTGAGTTTTTCCTGTCACGACGTAGGCCTTCGGCGAAGGCGGATGTGCCTTTTGTGGCTATTTATCCTGTAAATCCTGAGCATCCATGTTTTTACCTAAGAAATTCTGCGTTCTTGGCGTGCCTTGCGAGAGGCCAAAATAAGGCGCTGAACTTGTTCGGTATCTTGGTCGGTGTCTTGGTCGGTATCTTGGTCGGTGTCTTGGTCGGTCACATGGTCGGTAGCTTGGTCGGTAGCTTGGGGGGTAACTTGTAGGGTTTCCTGCCTTTCTTATTGTATAACAAGGACTTATCTTGGGGGGTATCTTGTTGGGTCACCGCAAGGAATGCCCACTCATGCGCCGGCAGCCGCACCCGAAACCAAGTCCGCTCCTCTTCTCTCTCTGTGTCCTCTGTGCTCTCTGTGGTTTATTTTTCCTTCTCCCAGCATGCCTCTCTTCTTTCCGAGAGCGCCTGCTCACGGCCTGTCCTTTCCTGAAGTCTTCCATCCGGATGGAGCGGTCGGCGCCGGGATAACTCAAGACCAGTAACTCTTCGCGGGTGATCCGAACTTCAACCGGCTCCCGCTCCTCGTAAGAGCGGTGGTAGATGGCGTTTACTAGCGCCTCTTCGATGGCGCCGATAGGGAAATTCCAGAATCGCTCCGCCTCTGGCGGCCCCGATCCGCTCAAGGATGCCCCTTCGTTTCATTTTCTGAATCTGCCACTCCACTCCCTTTGCAGAAATTTCGAGTCGTTTCGCCAACTCCTCCATAGAAATTGAGAAATCGGTGGCGATCAGGGCCAGGATTTTCTCCCTAGTTTTTCTCCCCGTTTTCCCCTAGTCTTTTCCCTAGTTTTCTCCCGGCCCGGCTGCGACTCTGGCTGCGACTCTGGCTGCCCTCTATCTCGCACTCTCGCCAGATGTGTCGCGTAATCGGGTCGCCGAATCGTCGTCACAAAACCCCCTCTGACAATGAACTCCGGTTCTCGCAAATTGACCGTGGCACAGCGCCGAATCATGTCCACAGTCCCGGTTTCCATACGCTCAATATACCTGTGCAGATAGTTGGACTCCGCCAATAATGAATTCCCCGACAACGACTCGTGCGGTCCACGCAACTTCTCCACCGTCAGAGGAGGCGGTAGCCGACCGGAGTTCATCACATCCAGCGGTCAAGTCCGTATATTCCTGTAAAAACGAATTGGCATAATCTCCATTTGATTCATTCAGGTTTTAGCAGCCTCAACCGACCAGTGAGAATTTGCTTCGTCATCTCTTATCAGAGAGCACAACTCAAACCTCATAGGCCAACTTAACTTTATCGGCCTCTTTGTCTGACAAAACAGCCTGGACCCCAGCTTGGACCCCTGCTTGCCCTGCAAGTGATTCCCTCCTAACCGCTACTACGAATCCATCGGTGACTGCGAACTGCGGCTCCGGCAGATTGGCCTCAACGCATCGCCTGATCATATCCAGTGTTCCGGTTCCCATACGTTCGATGTATTCGGTCAAGTACAAGGACTCCGCGAGCAAGGTGTTGCCGGGTACCGAGCCGTTCGCGAACTGACCCGCCAATGGTAAGGACAATGTATGCCGAATCTGTGCAGTGGATAGCGACCCGCTCAGTGGGGTGACCAATTTCCGCGACGCTGTCTCGGAAATTGCTCGATCACCTGAATTCCGGGACATCGATGCGGAGTTTTCTTCTGTTGGATTCTCAAATATTCCACGGTCCTTCGTGTCCATTCTTCCGTTATCCGGCCATCTTTTTCCGAACCTCCCACATCCTGGCGACAGCCCGTAGGAGCGGTATTATGACGCGATTGCCGGACGACCTCCCTACCTCTCAATAAGTTCCCGCAGCCCTAAATCCCCATCCCGCTTTTCCCTCTCAGGTGGGTCAATTTTAAACCGCCCATAGTGGGTCAGTTTTAAACCGCCCTTTTTACTTGTTCTCCACCTCCTCGGCAGCTCGCCCGATCTCCTGATCGATCCGCTGTAACACCTCGGTCAACGACAACTCCACGTGCTCGGCAATACGCTTAACTTCGGCCAGACGCTCTTCACGGACTTCATTGATGAACGGTACAAGGGCGTTTTTATGGAGCCAAGTCGTTGCTTCCGGGATGGTAGCTACGGGTGGTGGCGTATCTGAAAGATTGGCAGGACTCAGGTTGCCGAGAATATCCGGTTCGCGAAGAAGGCGGGACCCGTCATCTCCCAACTCCACGGTAAACAGCCGCTCGTGGATGATGCGTCCGAGACCGTCCACTACTCGCGCCCGATAGAAATCGAGCCGCGCTGGCACTTCGTGCGCCAATGAATGAAAGCAGGAACCCCTGGCGAAGGCAGCCTGCCCGGCGTCAAACCCGTGCCGTCGCAGGGCTTCGAACAGCGGATGCCCGGGAGTCACCCACTCGAGATTGTGCTTTTCGGCCGTGTCGCGGTCTGTCGACAAGCGTGGGTAACGGATCGCGAGTTCCGCGAGTTTCCAGTTCGCCTCACGTTCGTAATTCTTCAAATTGGTTGGCGTTCGTCCCGGCTGAAACGTATGAGGCAGATTCCTTATCGGCCTCAGCGAAAAAGCCGCATCCTGGGCAGCTTCCTTGATGAACCGAGCAATGGTCTCCGGGACGACGCGCCGTTCCTGGGCCCGGGCCCGGCGCTCAATGAGCATGTCGAGGTTGAGTTTCTTGGCGGCCAGCCCTTCAAGCGCCGTCTTGCAAATGGCTCGGAAATGCCCTTCATCGACGTTTCGCAGGAGCCGTTCTTCGAGATCGGCGTCGCCCAGCTTACCCGCGTAGTAGTCCCTAAGCACGCGCTCTACGCGGGCTGACGGTAGAATCTCGCCCACGACGTTGAACACCGCATCGTCATCCAAGGCGTCGCGGATCTCCTGTAGCTTTTCCAGGAGGCGTCGGAGAACACGCCCCTCGATGGTGTTGGTGGCGACGAAATTGAAAATCAGGCAGTCGTGCCGCTGTCCGTAACGGTGGATGCGACCCATGCGCTGTTCGAGCCGGTTCGGGTTCCAGGGGATGTCGTAGTTGAAGAGGATGTGGCAACACTGGAGATTGATACCTTCGCCGGCTGCCTCGGTGGCTACCAGAACTTGGATTGCCCCCTCGCGGAACTGTTGCTCGGTGTGGAGCCGACTACCCGGTTCGTCGCGCGAGCCGGGCCTCATACCACCGTGGATACATCCGACGATGAATCCCCAGGCTTTCAAGTGATCCATCAGGTGGTCGAGGGTGTCCTTGAATTCGGTGAATATCAGCAGTCGCTGGTCGGGATTTTCAAAAAATCCCTCGTTCTGCATGATCTTCCGGAGGCGTCCTAGCTTCGCCTCGTAGCCCGATTCCTCGACCGACTTCACCTCTTCAGCGAGTTCCAGCAGTTCGGCGATCTCTTCACGCACCTGTTCGGCGTTTCCCGCCAGTGTGATTGCCTCCAGAATTTGCTCCAGGCGCTCCCGCTCGGCGTCCTCGAACTCCTCGAGTTCTTCCAGATCGGGTAAGTCGGGAGGCGCTGTCCGGACTAACTCCTGGGCGTGCTTAAGGCCATCTCCCAGCCGCTTTGCTCGATTCTCCAGCGACCGCCGCATGGCGTAGGTACTCGAGGCGAGACGCCGCTGGTAGAGCGACATCAGGAAACCGACCGCCCGAGCCCGAGGGTCGTCGCCTTGCGCGGCGGCGCGGGCGCTTTGCCGTTTTACGAACCGCGTAATCTTCTGGTATAGCTCGAATTCCGCGCCATCGATGGCAAAGTTGGCAGTGCGTGTGATCCGTTTGGTGAATACCGGTTTTGCCGTCCAGTTGCCATTCTCCTGGCGTTCCGGAAAATAAACCATGGCCTCCTTGGTTCGGCGCAGGTAGAAAGGGGCGCGTCTCCGTTCCATGGCCTCGCGGATCGATTTAACGTCGGCGTAGGCATCCCGGTCGAGGAGTTGCAAGAATAGGGTGAAATTCTTGGGGTCGCCTTTATGTGGAGTGGCGGTTAGCAGCAATATGTGATCCGCGCTATCGCGCAGCAATTCTCCCAGTTTGTAACGCTGGCTCTTGTGGGCCTCGTCGCGGGCCGACATGCGGTGGGCCTCGTCGATGATCACCAAGTCCCAATGCACCTGCTTCAATCCGGGAAGGATTTCGCTACGCTTGGCCAGGTCGAGCGAGGTAATGACCTGCTTTTGCTCCATCCATTGGTTGACGCCAAATTGGTCCCGGATGTCGCTGCCTTTGAGGACGAGAAATTTCTCGTCGAATTTTTCCTTGAGCTCGCGTTGCCACTGGAATGAGAGATTGGCGGGGCATACGACGAGAACCCGTTCAATGAGACCCCGCAGCTTGAGTTCCCGGACCAACAGGCCCGCCATGATGGTCTTGCCCGCACCAGCATCGTCGGCCAGTAGGAAGCGCACGCTGGGAAGCTTGAGGAGGTGGTCGTAGACGGCTTCAAGCTGATGCGGCAGCGGGTCCACCCGCGATATGGAGAGCCCGAAATAGGGATCGAACTCATAGGCGATTCCAAGTGAATATGCTTGGAGGGCAATCCGCAAAAGCCGGCCATCGCCATCGTAGGAGAGAGAAGAGTCGGCGATGGTCAGGTTGGAGATATCATCTGAAGTGAGGGTAACTCTGCGGAACCTCTCAGACACCTGCCCGACAAGGCCAACGACCCAGGCGTCGGCCCCGCTCGAGCGCACAGTCTCCACCCGCATAGGCTCATTGAACAAAAGACCCGTCAGGACCTGCCCTCCTCGGATAGGCTCTTCAACGCTCAACTGGGTCTTCTCCATATTCCTGTATTCTCAAACGGGTCTCTTTTTACTGTGTTTTCGCCATTCTTCCATTTCGAACTATCGTAGCAATCCCAACCAATACCGGCTACCGATTCAGCGTCGGGCTATCGAAGTTGAAAGGCACTAGGGAAGGAGGCATGGAATTTCAAGAGGGAATTGGGGAATGCGCGCCGATTAAGAATTTACCACTGATTTCACGGATGGGCACGAATGTTGGAAGGTTTTGGCCAAAGGGAATTTATGGTTTTCCCGCCCATTACCTTCCTGGATTACGTGCTTCGTCTATGGACTAACCGGAATTCGGCGGGTCAGGCCACATCCGAAGTGCAGAGAGCTTCGGCCACTCCACCCTAAGGGACTCCTTGTCGAATGGGAGGGAGGTGTTGCAGACATCCTCCCACGGTGTGTCCATCAGATTGGCTTCTTGGCAGTGACGGGCTGCGAGTTTCAAATACCTCCGGAAAGCAAGAATTGACGGAAATCGGTTCTTCTACAATAGCCACAAAAGAGCGCAAAAAAACACAAAAAGGGAGAAGGAGAAGAAGAGACTCTCGCAAAGAGCGCAAAGGGACGCAAAGAGAGAGGCGCCGCCGAGGGCACCGCCATGCTTTTTGTGGTAATGATTGGGGGACCCGCCTTCCGGCGTGGTGGGGGACAGGAATGTCCCCCCTCCGTTATTAATCCGTGCTCATCCGTGTAATCCGTGGTTAATTTCCCTTCGCGATCTCGGCGTGCTTTGCGAGAGGCCATTCCACGATGCTGGGGGAAAGAAACCACAGAGGGCACAGGAGGGATTGTAGACTCAACTGGAAGCTCGGCTGAACGGTTAAGTGACCAAGGGGGTAAAATCTTCGTTGCTCATTGGTTCGTGCTTATCCCAGCAGCCGTACATCCCAATCAACACCCGCTGCTTGAATAGGATGGTTTCATCCAAAAACTCTTCGTTCGAGTTTTCGAATCTCCCGAGGGCCAGGCAGAAAAGTTCCGGATATTTTCGAGTAACGGTATATCAGGGAATCAAGCGGCCCGATTCCTGGATGGATCGGATAATATCGAGGATTTCATCATTGCGTTCCAGGGAATAGGCGGCACGGAGTTTTTCCAGGGCTTCCTGGGTTTGGCCCAAACTCAGGAGCAATCGGGCATGGCTGTAATAGGCGTCGTAGGCTACCTCCGGGTTCAACTCCGCGAGTTCAAAATACAGGACCGCCTGGTCCCATTTGCCACTTCTCAGGTATACCTCACCCAGGGAAAGCAAGGCCCGGGGATGAGCCGGGTCGACCTCGAGAACGCTAGCTAGGGTCGATTCCGCCTGACTCAACCGATCCTTCTCCAAATAGATCATTCCTTCCACCAGATCGAGAGCCAGGGAATTCAGCCTGAATTGTTCCTGCCCGCTCTTCTCCTTGGCTTTGGCAATTAAAATCCCCGCTTCCTCGGCATAGCCATGGGCAAGCAATCCCTGGCAAGCCAGGAGAATATCGTCCAACTGCTCCTCCTCACTGAGGAGGTCCGGAAGTTTAATGAACTCGCGGAAGGCGGATTCAATATTCTCGTCCGTGAAGTAAAGGTTACCGAGGAGGCGTCTGCTCTCATAGGATGCGCCTCCCAATCGATGTGCGACTTCCAGGTGAGCCGCCGCCTCTTCCTTTCGGTCGATCCTGAGCAACAGGTTGGCCACATTTTTCCAATTTTCCGCCCGGTCCGGGTCGAACAACAGCACTTCCTCGGCTACTCCCAGAGCATCTTCGTTCCGGCCAAGGTTGATGAGACACTGCAGGATTCCAAATCGCCAAGTGTTATTTCTCGGATTAAACAGCATGGCTAATTCGTATGCCGCCAAAGCGCTCAAATAGAGTTCCTTTTCCAGGTATATGAAACCGATCAATCCGTGAATCTGCGAATCGTTGCTGCCCAGCTCGATAGCCTTGAGTAATACGGGGAGCGCATTCTCCTTCTCGTCATTTGACATGAACGAGTAGCCGAGATTCTCATAGGCCCGCAGAAAGTCGGGGTGTTTGTGAATGGCCGCGATGTATTGCTCGATGGCCCGGGTATGATCCTTTTTTTCAAAATAAAAATTGCCCAACAAAAAATTGAGCGTAGCGCTGACCTCAAACCCTTGTTCCCTGATATCGGCCATACCGTTTATCAGATATGAAATGGCCTCGTCCGTATTTTCGAGAAATGCAAGCGCCCCCTCGTAGACGTTAAAATTATTAACGTCCAATTCCGGTTCCAGGTAGGAATTGATACCGTAGGAACCCATGAATCGTTTTTCAAAATCCTCCTCCTTCCAATTGAACAGATCTTCCGGCAACGCGAAGGACAAGGCGTCGTCCCGGCCATGGCCCGGTCCGACAACCAGGCCCCACATCAGGGAGGTCATAAGGATAATTCTCACCTTCGGACGCCTTTCATTTCCTCCTGCAGGTTCATTATCATATCATCCCTGGTGGGTCCGGCCCGAAAAAATATCCTGCTCTTGATGATGGTCCGGATGGGTTTTCCATGGCGGAGCGGCCGGCTGTAAATGGCGCTCTCGACGGATTCGATGACCGGATCCACCAATTCCGGGTAATCGGCATTCACAATCTGGCGAACCGTGGCAATACCCTGCTCGCTGATCTCCAGGATCAGGAGGACCTTTCCAATAAAAATACCCTGTTCCTTCAACTCCTCGGGGAAAAGATTCGGCGGCATGAAAAGGGGCCTGGGAATCGAATCGGTGCCCTGCAAGCGAACCGAACCGAAAGGGCCGTAGAGGTCGCGCTGAGACATCAGGTACTCCAGGGTATCCCGCTGCTCCAGAACCTGGTTTATATTCACCTGCAAGTCCAACGGCATCGGTTCAACCGCCAAGGTGGGAATCCGGCGTGGCTGGGCCGGAATCATATGCATCGAGGAAACCTGGCTGGCGGGATGGGAAGCGACTTTCCCGCTATCTTCCTCGGGAGTGGGAATTTCCACGCTATGAATTTCCAGACTCTCAACCTCCCGGTTGGGAGCTTTCGGGAGATGGACAAAGGATAGCAGGTAGAGTAAACCGAACAGAACAAGCACGGCTCCGACTCCGGACAGGCCGTTGAGGGCAATTTGCTTTCCAGCCACCGACCCGTTCATGCCTGGTCAAGGGTTGCCACGTTTATGGTTTTAATGCCGGCACGCTTCACTTCGTCGATAACCGACACCAGAAATTGAGTCGGCACCCGGCCGTCCGCCTGAATTATCACCGGCTGATCTTCAGTCGGACTCAATCGTTGAAGCGTTGGCAAAATCCCCTGTAAACCGATTTCGGAACCTCCAAAATAGACTTTCCGGTCCGCGCTGATGGCCACGTAGATACTCTCCCGTTCAAGGGTAACGGCCTGACTTGACTTTGGCCGTTCCACTTCAATCCCGGTTTCCTGCACAAAAACCGAGGTTACGATAAAGAAGAGCAGCAGAATAAATACAATATCGATGAGCGGAGAAATATTTATATTTGCTCCATCCTCTTGTTGAAGATCCGATTCCCAGGCCCTCTTCATGCGTCATCCTCCGCTTGGGGAAATCCGATAATGGCGGCCTGGTTCCTGTACTCCCGCAGCAAATTCCTTTGGTGAGCCTGCCCGTATACCATGATTCCGGCAAGTCCGATGACACCAATGGAAAGACCCAATTGGGTAGTGAGCAAGGCCTCGGAAATGCCTACCGCCACCAAATCCTCCGTCAGCGAAACTCCTCTGGCCGATAATCCCCGAAACGTTTTCAACATCCCGGCAACGGTTCCCAAAAGCCCCATAAGCGGGGCCACGCCCGTCAACACCTTGAGCAATCGCAAACGCTGCCCGAAGGCAACCCGCTCGACAGTTGCGCCTTCCCAAGCGAACCATTGATTCATCAAGACACGAAACAGGGAGGTGAATAATACCAAAGCCAGAACCATAAGCGGAAACATCATCCATCCGCCTTTCGCCATGTAAGTCCCGATATCCTGAAGCGCCCGGACCATTTCAAGGGGAAGAACGGGGGACGATTTGCTCCAGCAAACCCGCCGCCTGAATTAGAATTTTTTTAGTTCGGCGTTGCAGGTAGGCATGCAAAACCAAGGCCGGAATTGCTACCACCAAGCCAAATTTTGTAGTGATGAGGGCCTCGGAAATACCACCGGAAAGCAACCTGGCATCCCCCGTTCCGAAAAGACTGATCAACTCAAAGGTCTTAATCATTCCCGTCACCGTTCCCAATAGCCCTAACAAGGGGGATACCGCTGCCGTCAACGCGATAACCGGCAACCATCGATTGAGAAGGAATCGAAATTCCTGATAGGCGACGTCCAGCTCCGCCCCTCCAACTTTATGGGCCCGGCCCATGGCGGCGACCATCTTTTCCAACAGGGACTTGGAATAACCGCCGTATTGCTTGTCCCATTCAGCCGGTGGTCTTTTTTGCAGCCGTTCGAATTCGCTCAAGGAGGGAATCGACAACCTTCTGATTCGAATCCATTTCAGGATGCTTGCCAAAAAGGCGATGGTCCCGAAAAAACCGATCGGGATCATCCAAATTCCGCCTAGTTTGAGTTGTTCGGTAAACGTTACCCGATCATCCGAGATGAGGGTGGCCTGACCAAGGGTTGGATCGACCCGTATAACCGACTCCCCTTCATCGAACAGGTTTGCCACCGAGGTCTTATGATCGGCATCCAAGGTTTGTACTTCAGCAATAAGGGACGAAGATCCAAATAACAAATTCCCGGCTGCAACTCCATTATGCGATTTGAAAAAAACAATGGGGCCGAAAGCCAGCGCCCTACCCTGCTCCACCGCACCCGATTCGGAAATGCCTTCCGTTTCAAAACGGCTGCCTCCCAACAGGGACTCCAATCGATCCAGTGATTGTTCCAGAAAGCCGAATTGGACCTCGGCACGATCCAGTAAATCTCCCCCTTCCGCGTAATGGGCCGCCTCGAGTCCAAGTAGGGTATCCGCGTAGTTGTTGCGCTCACCGGGCCCCAGGTCCGATTCGAATTCCTGTCGAAATCCGTTCACCTGGTTGTCCACCTGGTGTGCCAAATCGGCGGATTCCCGGCTCTCACTCCTGAGCCCCTGCAATTCGAATTCGATAGTTTCCTCTCTTCTTTCGAGTAACCGCAAGGCCTCCTGTTGGGCCTGCAAGGTTTCTTTCAGGTTCCGTAGGTCCCTGACCAATGGCAGCTTTTCTTCCACAATCTCGTCGCGGCCGCGCTCGAGTTCATCCCGCGCCGATTGCAACTCCTGGCGACTCCAGGAAAGCGCGTCCTCCAAGGTTTGCCCCTCCGTAAGAAAGGGAGAAAGGATTATACAGCCGATTATACTTATGACCCGGTTCATGGGGAACTCACCATATCGAGGGTAAAGGGCAACTCCACGAAACGAGGCTGATCCCGCTTCGATAAAACCGCCTCGAGATCCATCAAATCTCCCAACAATTCGGTCTCTTCAATCCAGGACCATTGCCCATCCTTCCAAATAATCCGCCCGGCCTGCCCGGCTTCCCCGGAGAAATAGTATCCACCGGAAAGCCCCAGGTATATGACACTGAATTTACCGTTCCGGCCATCCTCGCGGCGGTGGATTTCGGTGACCAGATGGATTTCCTTATCGTATGTATTGGCCTCCTTTATGACTTCGAGGCATATCCCAAACGCCCTCTTCAATCCCGATAGATCCCCTGTCAGGTCAATGGATTCCAGATCCCGGACTTTGGGAACCAGATCCGCCTTCAAACCGGGGTGAAATCGAGTCACCAGTCGCCCGAGCCTCTGCTGCAAGACAACCAGCTTCTCCTGCCAGAAACCTATCAGGCCCCGATACGCTTCCAAATCCTCCTTTAACCGGCTTCTTTCCGACAAGAGCGAATCCAACATGGGCCCACTCTCCTCCAACTGCGCCTCGATTTGCCCCAAGGCCTGACGGTCCAGGCGAAGCTGACTTTCCATCAGTTCCTTCTGCTCGCGCCAAGCACGCAACTCGGTCGAAAGCATTCGTCCCAGCTCCACAACTTCCCCCAAATTCTCCCTGGTCTCCGCCACGTCCTCCACCGTTTGGCCCCACAATTGGGTGACGCTCAAAACGAAACTGAGGACGAGGATTCGAGAGAAATTCTGAAGCATGCGGTTACAATTATCATGCCTGTCTCAATAAGGTCCATTATTTTGAACCTGTCTCCTGGGCAATCGCGGGATAAACCCGCTTCTACAAACCTGCAACTGGTATAACCGCAGGAGCGGCTTTACGCCGCGATCCCAACATATGGCCTCTCGCCAAGAGCGCCAAGAGCGCAGACCATCTTAGGTAGAAACATGGATGAACAGGATGGTTGGGATAAATAGCCACAAAAGGCACAAAAAACTCAAAATTCCTCATTCTTCATTCCTAATTCTTAATTGGCGCCCTCGGCGCCTCTCCCCCCTTTACGGTTGCGTGAATTTCAAAGTCGGCCCGACCGGAAGCCGGAAACGGGAATAGTCTTCGGACATATCGGAAAACGCCGGAATCGCTCCCCGCCCCTTCAGGTCATCATTCCTCACCAGAATCGCGCGAACGATTTCAACCGACTGAGACAACAACGGCGACAAGCCATCAAAACTGACCGGATCATGAAATTGATCTCCATCTTGGGCTCGAGTGGACATCGTCAATAGGTAGGCGGTCCCCTTTTGTAATTTGACCGGTTCGGGTAAAGGAACGTAGCGGAATTCCCCCTCCAATTGACCGGGCGACCTGGAGGTTACCTGAACCTCTCCCATCACACGGCCCGCTCTGCCTTCATCCAGATCATACAAGGTAATCAAGTGGGGGGCGTCGATGCCTCGACCCTTCTCCCCGGTCAGGCTGGGTCGATCACAATCAAATTCTGTCGGAACGTCTCGCGGAGGACGGATCGGCGCGTCCTTGTCATGATCGTCCCACATCCCAAGGTGCGTTGCCGTACGGGATGTTGTCATCCGGAATTCGAACCCGACCGCACCATTAATATCATTGCGCAAGTTATTCCAGCCGTCATCGACAATCAGCCCGCCACTCTCCGGGATGGCCATCGCTCGGGCATGACCTCGGTTGTGGATCCGCAACAATCGCCGGCCCATTTCCACGGCGGTTGCCCCAGGGCGGCCTTGGAGAAAATCCCCCTCTTCGTAGGGATTTGCTTGGAGATCATAAAACATAAGGTACTCGAGGCCACCAAGGCTGCCGTTTTTCATGGATGGTTTTGCGAGTCCTCCGTTAACCAGCAGTTTGAATGGACCCTCGCGAATCGCCAACACATCATTCAGGTAGGGCGCACCCAAGTTGCAGAAGAAGACCCGCGCTCGGGTGTCCTCCCCCTGAGCCCGTCCCGTCCAATAATCAAGTGAGGGGTGACTGTCCCGCGCTTCGTTCGATTCCAGTTCATGCCTGACGAGTTGGGCGAAAGTCGCATACAGGTCCGTGTGGGCGAAGACATTTCGGTTCATTCCGCCTTCAAAGACTCCCTGCCAATAAACGAGAAAAGGAACCCGGTGCCCGCCTTCCCAGATTTTGGCCTTTTTTCCACGCATTCCGCCGCTTTCCCGGACACGAGCTTTTTCGGGTATGCCCGTGAGGTTGGGTCCGTTGTCGCTCGTGAAAATGATCAGCGTGTTTTCGATCATCTTATGTCCGGGCCAGCGGGGGTCGTCCGTCTTCCTCAGCTTTTCCAGGATCTTCCCGAAAATGACATCGTTCTCCAGCACCATGTCCTCGCGAGGGCCTGCCGGCGTTCCATCCGTGTAGCGGCTTTGTCCCTTGATTCTGACTCCCGCGACTTCCTCCGGCACTGCAAAGAATCCATCGGGATTGCGCTGGTTGTGGTTGGCATTGGGCACAAAGTAGAGAAAGAAGGGTCCATTCGGGATGGCCGCGCGTCTATTGAGGTAGGCCTCGATTTCCTCGAGGTAAAGCGGACCCAGATTCCGCAGGTCCCAATCGGGAGACGCCAGTATTTTCCCTTCCCGGCGCCCCATTCCAATGAACCGCATTTTACCCTTATCCGTGAAAGAATAACCCTCATTCACGATCATCACGCGCGGTTCGTTATCGAGCGGGTCCTCCGTATTGCCGGGCACACCGTAATATTCATCGAAACCGTGGTGGGTAGGACCATCCAGGATCGGTTTTCCGAAATCCACATCGTGATAATAGAAATTGGAGGCCGACTTTCCCTCCCCATTGTCAAACGATATCCCAACGTGGTATTTGCCGACACCCTTGGTATGGTATCCATTGGCCCGGAGCATGCCGGGAAGCGTCGGCAGGTCCCGATGGATCATGGGCATATTGGGGCCGTGCGGCAACCAGCCCTGATGTTTGAGATAGGCGCGATGAGCGAAACGCCCGGTCAACAGCGAATAGCGCGTCGAACTGCACATCGAGGCGGGCGCATGGGCATCCGTAAAGACCATGGCCCGCTCCGAAAACTTCTCCAGGTTTGGCGTGCGCAACGTCTTTTCAATCGGTTCCGCCGACTTCATGAGACGCTTCCCGAGATAAGCGCTCGTGTCCCCGATGCCCATATCATCTGCCATCATCAGCAGGATGTTCGGCTTAGCCGGTCGCTCGGCTCCCATCATACCGGGAGCGAGAAGCCAACATCCCAACAGGACGAGGCCAAACCATCGCCCTGGCTGCATTGCAAGACAGGTCTTAGCACCTTCCTCAATGGGATTTTCGAGCAGCATACGGTGCCCTCGATTTCAATCGTGAGGTGGCCGCGGGGGGGCCTTAGGGGGATGATTACGCTCCGCTTCACCCCGCATTTCGGGAAACGGCAGGACATTGGATTGCACGGCCCAGGCATGCCACCGGTCCCTAAGGTTTTTGGCCACCTCGGGATACTTTTCAATGAGATTGGCGGTTTCACTGCGGTCTGAGGACAAATCGTACAACTCCCAGCCGGTTTCACTGCGGTCGTTCAGTGTAACCAGCTTCCAATCGCCCTGACGAACGGCCGAATGGTCCATGTGCTGCCAGAACAAAGTACGCTCCCGGACGGCGGTTCCGGAACCACGCCAATAGGGAACCATGCTGATCCCCGGTGAGGGGATAATGTCACGTTCATTGAATTCGGAGGGATATGCCGTCTCCGCCAGCTCACAAAGGCTCGGCATGATATCGATCAGATGGAAGCTCTGATCCCCGACAATCCGCCCACCTCCGTCGATGCCCTTCGGCCAATGGGCAATGAAAGGTGAGGCGATGCCCCCTTCATGCACGTATTGCTTGTATTTCCGCAAGGGCGTATTGGAGTAGGTGGCCCAGCACTGCCCCTGGGAAATGCTCCATCCTCCTTTTTTTCGCCATTGTTCGTAATTGCTGCTTTTGTGCTGATGCCAGTTCATGCCGAAAAGGCCCAGTTCGCCGGAGGATCCATTATCTGAGAAGAACAGGATCAGCGTATTTTCGAGGGCTCCATTTTCCTCTAACCGTGTAACGATACGGCCGATGTTTTCGTCCATGCGGTCGATTTGGGCGGCGTAAATGGCCCGCCGAAAATCCAGTTCCTCCTGGTCGCGGCGGTTGAGTTCCTTCCATTCTGGCAGGGGATCGGAATCAACCAGGTCCTTGAAGGGTAAGTGGGGCACTCGCTGACCGACATTGCTGAGTCCCGACGGCAGCGCCTGTTTGCCAGGGAGGAGCCCCATCTTTTTCATTCGCGCAAACTTTTCCTTGCGAAGTTCGTCCCATCCCGCCAAATACCTTCCCCGGTATTTTTCGATCAGGTGGTCCGGCGCCTCCAGGGGAAAATGAGGCGCATTGTAATTGACCTGCAACAAGAACGGTTTTTCCGGTCGTTCCAACGCCTGATCGAGGTAGTCCAGAGCCGCATCGGTAAAGAAATCAGTGGTGTAAAACGCTTCATCGGGACGGTAGGGATTGACCGGATTTTCCTGAGCGGCGATCAAGAGTTCGCCATCCCGGTAAACGTCACAGTTGCGCAGAACCTTCCAGTAGCTGTCGATATGCAAATAGACCCCGGTGAAATGCTGGAATCCCCTCTCTTCGGGCAAGGATCCTGGCATATGGCCGGAGTGCCACTTTCCGGTCATCATGGTCTGATATCCCGAGGCGCCCAGCACCTCGGCAAAGGTCACACAGCGCTGATTGAGAAATCCTTGGTAACCCGCGCCCCAATTTCGATAAACCATCATGCCCACCCCGGCCTGGTGAGGGTAAAGACCCGTCAGTAAACTGGCTCGAGCCGGACAGCAACGCCCGGCGTTGTAAAACTGGGTAAAGCGAACCCCGCCCGCCGCCAATCGGTCCAGGTTCGGAGTCTCGATCTCCCCGCCGAAACAGCCGATATCGGAATAACCGAGGTCGTCCGCGAAGAGGATGATGATGTTGGGGCGCTGGTCGTCGAAGTCAGCTCGGATCCTCTCATTTTCCAGCGTTTGGCCCCACAAATGGGTGACGCTCAAAACAACACTCGAGACGAGGAGTAGCGGGCTGGTGGAAGCGTAATGGAAAGGCATATTCAAACCATGGATTTAAAGAGGAAAGAGGAAAGAGAAAAGTTATCAGTTATCAGAGGTGAAAGGAGTGCGGACATTTCTGCCTGCCACGCCGGGAGGCGGGTTCGCCATTGCATTGATAAGGCGGGTTGGAAAACCCGCCCTCCGTTAATTTCCTGTTGATAATTCAATCCGTGTTTATCCATGTTCATCCGTGGTCAGAAATTGCCTCTCGCAAAGATCGCAAAGGAGCGCAAAGAGCAAACCACAGAAGGCACAAAAAACACAAAAGAAAGGCGCCAAGGGCGCCTATTCTAGTCAGTTGGAAAGTAGTCGGAATTGGAATAGTTCAGTGGTAAATTGTCAGTTGTCAGTGACTAATTGCGATAGCGAAAGGAGGGGGGACATTCCTGTCCCCCATTACCCTAAAATAGGGGGTTGGAAAACCCCCTCTCCGTTAATTCCAGTTAATAATTCAATCCGTACATTAACCGTGGTTAATTCTCCCTGCCTTTTCATTCCTAATTGGCGCCAACGGCGCCTTAATCGATCAACCCGGCCTCGTGGTGAATTTCAGCAAGCTTTTCCGGAGTCATCTTCATGACCTTACGATCATAGGTGATCAGGCCGTTGAGTTCACCCTCCACATCGGTGGTCTGCGTATACACACCTCCGGAAATTCCCTTCTTTTTGAATTCGCCGAGCAGATTTGCCGTCCGCCTGTAGCGATCCATGTATTCTCCGATGGTTTCCGGTAGGCCTCCGTAGCCCCAATTCCGCATGGTTCTGTCCCACAGGTGACCCTGGAAGGCCCAACCATGGCCACCGAATTCACCGATGACTTTAATATGGTCGTCATAGACGGGAAACTCCAAGGGAAAATCGGGATCCGGGTAGTTGTGCTCGTCGGCAATATCGGTTACGGGAAAGAAGTTTCCGCCACTGGCAATGTTCAAATGGCGGGAAGGATCGTAAGACTTGACCCACTCCCCTATTTCCGTGCTGCGGTGCTGACCCCAACGTTCATTAAAGGTCGTCCAGACAACGATACTTGGGTGGTTGAAAAGCAAATCAATCATGGACTTCAGTTCGGCCATGTATTGCTCGTGCGCCCAGTCCGGCCAGTCCGCTTCCAGGGCATCGTCCTCCGAAGACCACCAGCGATTATTGTTGGGTTTGTAGTCGTCTCTCAAAGCACGGAGCTTTTTCCATTTGGGCCACTCGTTCGGTCCGGCGCCCCCCGAAGTCTGGTCCTGCCAGATGAGCAGGCCAATTTTGTCGGCGTGATAGTAGTAGCGGCGAGGTTCGGCTTTCTTGTGTTTTCGAATCATGTTGAATCCGGCCGCCTTCAGGTACTCCATTTCCCAGACAATGGCATCATCCGCCGGTGGATTGAGAAAGCTTCCGGGCCACCATCCCTGGTCGAGGGGACCCCAGTGAAAGATCTTTTCTCCATTGAGGGTGAACTGCCAGTTTCCCTTCTCACCGCGCGCTTTACCGACAGACCGGAAACCGGTATAAGACTCGACTCGGTCCAGGACATTGCCCGCCTCGTCCAGCAATTCAAATTCCAGCTCGTAAAGGTTGGGAGAGCCCGGGGACCACAACCTCGCATTCGGAATGCTCAAGGAAACGGCATTCCCGAAGCCTACCTTTTCCTCAACGACCTCACCGTTATCGGCAACGGTTAATTTGAGCCGAACATTTTGTGAAGTTCCGCCCAAGTGGGCCTTGGCCTTCACTTGACCATGCATGTCGGCCAGCACTTCCAGTCGATCGATGTAGGTATGGGGAACTTCCTCCAACCAGACCGTCGCCCAGATGCCCGAGGAAGGCGTGTACCAGATGCCGCTGTTGTCGCGCTTCTGCTTTCCACGCAGTTGATACAAGTCCGGATCGTCGGTTCCGTCGATGACCCGCAGTTCGATGAGGTTATTCCCTTGGCGGGCTTGTTGGGTAATATCGAAGGAGAAGGCAAGGTTTCCTCCCGTGTGATCTCCCACCATCTCACCGTTCACCCATACGATACACTTGTAATCTACTCCTTCAAAATTCAGCAGCAGGCGTCCCTTGGGAGCGGTTTTCAATTTGAACGAGCGTCGGTACCAGATCACCTCGTTGGATTCCAAACGACGGCCCACCCCGGAGAGCGGCGTTTCCAATGCAAAGGGAACCAGGATCTCCTTCTCCCACTTGACGGGTCTACCTGCCGTGTTCCTGGTGACCGCAAATTTCCACAGTCCATTAAGGTTCGTCCAATTTTCCCGAACCATCTGAGGTCTGGGATACTCCTGCCAGGCATTGTCAGGAGTTATTTTTTCACCCCAGGGGGTGAGCATGGTATTTTCCGCGGGCCGCCAATCCCTGGCCATGGAGGATAACGAGGCGCACAGGATGATGCTGAATAGGATTCTTAATTTCATTGTTAGGATGGCCTCAAAATTTTTCCAGGAGTGCTCCAGATTTCCGGGCAGTCATTTTCAATTCCAGGAGAGGTAGATTCCTGAAAGATCATAGGTAAAATTTACTTAATGAGTCATTGCCAGCGCGAGTGTTATGGATGCGGTCGTTCGATTGAGAATTTTCATTGGCAAGCGGATTGAATGCTATTCCGGAATTTTAAAGATCGATCGACTCGCTTCGTAAGTCAAATGAGACTTTTTCCGGGCAGTGTTCATTTGGGTTGTGGTGTTGGTCCCGGAAAGAGTCCTGGCGTGCATCGCAAGAGGGAACAGAAAGGAAAATGATTGGTCGGTACCTGATGATATTCAATGATGCCTGGCCATCTGCCTCAGCTTGTTCCCTTTAATTCAACCTGTCCCCATCCCATTAAATCGGGTGAGACGTATTGTGTAAGGTAATATTTAAAATGGGGCATCACCTCGAGAATAAACCGATGGGATGCCGACCCGGAGTTCAGGCATGTGAACCACCGGCCATAGGATGACACCGTTGGACCGCTATGTCGATTTCGTCCTTCGTCGCCGATGGCTGGTTGTCGGAGCCGCATTGCTCGTCATGCTGGCAGCAGCTGCGGGGATTCCCGGCGTCACGTATTCCGGCAGTTACCGCGTGCTGTTCGGCAAGGATAATCCCCACCTCCTGGCTTTCGACAAATTGCAGGACACCTATTCCGCCTCCAAGTCGGCGCTGATCGCGATTTCACCGCGGGAGGGAACGGTATTCACCCGTGATACTCTCGCTGCAATCGAAGAGCTGACGGAAGCCGCGTGGCAGACCCCCTATTCGGTTCGGGTCAATTCGCTTACCAATTATTACCACAGCGAAGCAGTCGGAGACGACCTGGCAATCGCGCCGCTAGTGGAGGGCGCAGCGGCTTTCAGCGCGGCCGAACTCAGCCGGGTCCGCAACATTGCCTTGAACCAACCTGAACTGGTTGGGCAACTGGTTTCCGAGGACGGGCGAGCGGCCGGAATTAGCATCAGCTTTGCCCTTCCCAAGGCGGAGGACCCCGCATTGGCCAAGGTTTCAGATCATCTGAGGGATCTGCTCGATGATGCCCGGGATGCCTATCCTCACCTCGGCATTTTCCTGACCGGCAATGTGATTCTGTACCAGACTTTCACCGACGCGGCAGAGGATATGGGAATCCTTCTCCCGATCGTTTTTTTTGTCATCCTGACTTTGGCGGCCCTCCTCCTGCGTTCCTTCTACACCACCCTGTCCATAGCAGTCGTTCTCGTGTTCCTGCTCACGAGCACCATGGGGGTTGCAGGCTGGTTCGGGACAATGCTCACACCGGTCAACGCAAGCGTGCCTATCATCATCGTGACGGTTTCCGTGGCGGATTCCATTCACATCATCATGACGGCGATGGCATGTTTGAGACGGGGCCTGGACAAGAATGAGGCGATTGCAGAATCGCTTCGAGACAATCTGTATCCGGTGTTTCTGACATCCGTGACAACCTCAGTCGGATTCCTCAGTTTGAACACGTCAAATGCTCCGTCGTTCCACGTTCTCGGCAATCTGGTAGCTCTGGGCATGTTGTTCGCTTTCATTTATTCCGTAACACTCCTGCCCATCATGCTCTCGATTCTGCCCTTGCGCGCGGCTCCCGCTCGCACCGGGTGGCCTTCCTTCCTCGATCGCCTCGCTGATTTCGTGGTGGCGCGCCGCAAACTGCTTCTCTGGTCTGGCATTTTTGTGGTGGTGGCGCTCGCGGCCGGTGTTTCCCGCAACGAGTTCAGCGATAATTGGCTCCACCATTTCAATGACCGCTACCCCTTCCGCACCGATACGGATTTCATCATGGAGAATCTGACGGGGCTGGATCAGCTCGAATACTCGCTGAGTTCCGGACGAGAAGGCGGCATCACCGACCCTGAATACCTGCGCAAAGTCGAAGCCTTTGCCCAATGGTACCGCACCCATCCCAAAGTACATCATGTTCAATCGTTTACGGACATCATGAAGCGGGTAAACCAGAACATGCATGGGGACGATCCGGCGTATTACCGGATACCGGACGACCCCGAACTAGTGGCCCAATTCCTGTTGCTTTACGAATTATCACTTCCCTTCGGCTCCGATCTGAATGATCGCATGGATTTCGCCAAATCCGCTACCCGAATGACAGTGGTGCTGGAGAACACCTCCACACGAGACCATCTCGCTATCGATGAAAGCGCGCAGAACTGGTTGCAGGGCAATGCTCCCGAACTTGCGGGCCCGGCATCCGGTTTCACCATGATCAGCGCTCGCATGTCGAAGCGCAACATCAACAGCATGCTGTCCGGTACCATTCTCGCCACAACCGTTATAACCCTTATCCTGATGCTGGTTTTTCGGAATATTCGCGTCGGCCTGATATGCCTTGTGCCGAATTTCATACCGGCGCTTATGGCATTCGGTTTATGGGGATATCTCGTCGGCAAGGTTGGGCTTGGCGCATCCATAGTAACTGCCATTGCCATCGGGATCATCGTGGACGACACCATTCATTTTCTCACCCGGTATCTGAGAGGCCGGAGAAAAGGGCTGTCCTCATCCGAGGCCGTTCGCGCCACTTTCCGGGCCGCGGGTCCAGCGTTGTGTGTCACCACCTTTATTCTGACAGCCGGGTTTCTGGTTTTCTCCTCGTCCGGATACGAACCCAGTTGGGCACTCGGCATCCTGGTTGCAATAACCATCGTCTTTGCGCTCATTGCCGACCTTTTGCTGCTCCCCGCCCTGCTCATGGCCATCGATAGAAATAACCATTGATTTGCTGGCAACTCTCGTCGGCTGGCGCCTCTTAAATAATCCATCACAAAAAACCCAGATATAGAAGAGGTTACGGCATCGCGGGGACGCGATTGCCCTACCATTTCAAAACGTAAGCGGTAGGGCGGCGGCATCCTTGCCTTGAATTGGGTGGGTAGTCGGATCAGGGTGAAATTGGGATCGGGCGCCGTGTCCGGTTGGTGGGGATAGGCGGTTGTCGTCGCCACAACAACAAAGACCAGGGCGGTAAGGAAAATTGTAAAAGGGGTCAAGACGGAATGGCGCTTAGTTAAACGCCATTCGCGTTTGACCCCTTTTGCTCAGCCCTACCCTACCGAAAAAAGGCCTTGAATTACAGATTTATGTATTTTACATAATTTTGAACAATATCATGAAAAAAATTTCCAGCACGGAAGCGGTCCGCAGTTTTGGCGACTGTCTGGCTCGGGTCAGGTATACCGGCGAATCGATTCTCATATACAAGAATAATAAGCCGGTCGCTACGCTCTCGCCCCCACCGGGCGCCTCCCGCCTGACGGTTGCGGAGTTTGTGGAGGCCTGGCAGAACTTGAAACTGGATGAAGACTTCGCGTCCGACCTTGCCAGCATCAGCCATGAAGACAGCCTGCCGGACAATCCATGGGACTTGTAATCGACACCTCTGCCCTCGTGCAACTGGACCGGTCCCATGTCGTTGGCAAGGAACTTCCATTTGCCAATGAGCCAGTCGTGCTCCCGGCAATCGTTTGGGCTGAAGCCTTAATCGGCGTGAGGCTCGCCTCCTCTGCAAAACGGGCAGCCCGCCGCAGAGGCTTGCTGGAGCGCATCCGTCTTATTAGTAATTTCGAACCTTTTTCACCGGAAGCGGCAGAAATTTATGCAGACCTCTACATCGAGCTTAGAAGCAAAGGGCAACTCATTCCCCAAAATGATCTACAGATAGCTGCTATCGCTCTATCCATGGATTTCGGTGTACTGGTAGGTCAGCAGGATGAAAAACACTTCCGAACGATAAATGGCCTGAGAATGGAGACACTTCCTTGAATCGCATTTGGATTTTATCGATTCACCACTTCACCAGTTATTTGATTATGCGATTTACAATAACTTTAGAAGATGACCTCTACCAGGTAGCCAAGAACCTGGCTAAAGCTGAAGATACCTCAATGGGCAAGGCCATCAACCTTTTGATACGCAAAGGGCTGGAAACAGCCCGGCCACCTGCGCCTAAGGAATCCGGAGGGAAAGGTCTGAGCACCTTTCCCATTTCCCGTAATTGCCGGCCCATGTCGGAGACGGATGTCTATGACCTGGAAGTGGCAGAGGATATGACAAGAATGGCGCCCAAGTAGCAAAGCAGTATGGTCCAATCTAACCCGGTCATGGTGTAATTCGAAGTAGGCGGGAAAGGGATCACCAAATCAACCTTGATTGAGAACCCCTTAAACTCTTGAATTCAATCTATCATGAAACCAGTGATCTCCAGACTAAAAAAACAGCATGCGGTTGATGTTATCTGTAAGCGATACCACGTGGAGATACGCCTGACTGAGATTCCCAATCCCGGTTAAATCAATGGAAAAAAGCTTTTCAGAACGACTCCGTCAGGGGGATAGGCTTTACGGCACCCTGGTTGTTTCGCCATCGCCCCTCTGGCCGGAGAATATGGCAAAACTCGGTCTCGATTTTGTCTTTATCGATACCGAGCACATCGCTCTGGACCGGGAGAAACTGGCCTGGATGTGCCACGCCTACCGGGGTTACGGTCTCTACCCCATCGTACGCATACTATCTCCCGATCCTTTTCTGGCTACCCGGGCTCTGGATGGCGGGGCCAAGGGGATAATTGCGCCGTACGTCGAATCGGCCCAACAGGCTCGGGACATGGTCGGCGCCGTAAAGCTGAATCCGGTCAAGGGTAAAAAACTGCAAGGATTTCTGTCCCGCAAAGAGTCGCCCTCCCCAAAACTGGAAAAGCACCTGGCCAAGCGGACCTGGCAAAACACCCTCATCCTGAACATCGAAAGCATCGAAGGCATGGAACGGATGGATGAAATCCTCGATGTGGAGGGCGTGGACGGGATACTGATCGGGCCGCACGATCTCAGTTGCAGCCTGGACATGCCGCAGGACTACCGGAACCCCGAATTCGACAAGGCCGTCTGCCAGATTATTGGAAAGGCGCGATCCAGGGGTGTGGGTGCGGGTATCCATTGCGTCATGGGCAGCGATTCCCTGGATTTGGAACAAAAGTGGATCGAGGCCGGGGCAAATTTCGTCCTGCACAGCGCCGACATCATCGCCGCCATGGAAACTTTGAAGCGGGAAATCGGCCTTCTCAAAGCGGGCAAGGTGAGGGCTGAGGACAGCGAAAAGGAAGCGTTGGATCGCCCGGTTATCTAACCTAAAATTTGGAGCGGACCCGGGAACAAGTCTTGCTGGGATAGGAGAGGCACGTTTAAAGAAGCATGGGATGAATTCCATTTCGTTCATTACGGCAAATTTCGTGGGCCGGGAACTCGGGTATCAGGTAACGGAAGGATGGTACCAGGGAAACAATGCGACCAACGACTATTTTCGTCCCATCGACACCTTCAGGAAGCGGTTCAATGCCCTCTTGAGAGAAATCAAGGACCTGGGTTTCCAGGGTATCGATCTTTGGATGGCTCACCTGCATTGGGCCTGGGCGACAAAGGATCACACCAAAAT
Source organism: Opitutales bacterium (assembly GCA_022824405.1). Classification (GTDB taxonomy): domain Bacteria; phylum Verrucomicrobiota; class Verrucomicrobiia; order Opitutales; family UBA2995; genus JAABVD01. The sequence goes on along the minus strand of JAJDZZ010000069.1, from coordinate 53,636 downwards.
AGCCAACTCGCTCATAGCCAAACACCGCATGAAGATTGCCAGCATGGCGGGGAATTGGGGTGAAAACCAATTGGAGTTCGAGGCCGCATGCCGTCTGGCGAATGCCATGGAAGTCCGTTTGCTCACCGGTTCTGCGCCCTTTCTGGCGTCCCACCGCGAAGTGGCGGTGGAAATTCTGCGTCGATATAACCTGGAAATCGCCCTGGTAAACCGTCGCGAAAAAGACACCGATTCCATGTTGCGAAAAATCGGCTACGACAATCACGATATCATCGGCGCGGCCTTCGACACCGCCTGGTTTCACCGGATGGGGGTAGACCTGATGGAAGCCTTTGAAGCCCTCGCCCCCAACCTGAAGATAGTTCGGTTGAAAAACATAAAATCTGCCGAAGAAATCACCACCTGCCTCTATAACAAAGGGTGTATCCCCTTGGAGGATTGCGTGGCAAAGCTGAAGGAAATAAAATTTAACGGGCTCCTTTCCATCGAGCACTATCGGTTTGATAAAAATCCGGCAGAAGAATGCCGACAGAACTTCGAGCTGTTGAAAAAGTGGTTGGGCCAGCCTTTATGAAATCAGTCCACCTCATCAGTATTCTCGCCCTGGCGCTAACCCTGGCCGGTTGCGGAAAGAAAAACCCAGCCGCATTGGCTGAGGCCGGTTTGTTGAACTACGCGTTCACCATGGCGCAAGGGGATAGACCGCAATCGGGGAAACCCTTGGTCATCGAATTCTGGGCTTCCTGGTGCGGCCCCTGTGTCAAATTGTTTCCCCACCTGAACAAGTTGCATGGCGAACTTGAGGGCACCGGCATCCAATTTATCGCCTTGACCCAGGAACCACTGCCCTTCGTAAGCAAATACCTCCGCTCCAAAAAACTCCTCTACCCCGTAGGGGTGGATATCGATGGCCAATTTGGCAAGGCCCTCAATGTAAAATATATTCCCTATGCCGTAATTGTCGATGGGGAAGGAAGAGTGGTCTGGGCGGGGCATTCGGGCCGATTATCCAAAGCCCGCATCGAAAATAGCCTGGCCCCAAAAAGTTAGGAAAAGTCGTTGCACCATAGGGGAATTGTTCTTCTATCTTGGCAGCATGAAATCCCCCGAAAAGCCTTCGACTGAGGCGATCGAAGCGGCAATTCAAAGGCTGGCGCGCGAAATGGCGGAAGCGCACCGGGATTCGGAAAACCTGGCCGTAATCGGAATTGCCGAAGGCGGTAATGGGCTGGCCAAGCGATTGGCCCGGATGATCTCGGACCATTTGGGAAGGCCCCTTCCCTGCGGAGTGGTCGATATTTCTTTTCACCGCGATGATATTTCTTCCAATCCGGTTCCCAATATTAAGGCCTTTTCCAACCTGTCCTTCGACGTGAACGATCGCACTATCATATTGGTCGACGACGTCATTTTTACCGGTCGCAGCACTCGCGCCGCCCTGAACGAAATTTTTGACCAGGGCAGGCCGGATTGCGTGCAGTTGGCGGTCCTGGTCGAGCGAAACGGACGTTGCTTGCCTATCCAGCCCGATTATGTTGGTTTGAGGTTGGAGACGCTTTCGGATCAACGAGTGGAAGTTTCCATAAACAACGACCCGGACCTGCCCGACTCCATTGCCATTACCAACTGACCATGAAATGGAACCGCAAGGACCTGATCGCCATCGAACCCCTGAGCAGAGAGGAACTGAAAACTCTGTTTCAGGTAACGGCAGGGTTTAAGCGCATTTTGGCCCGGACGGTAAAAAAGGTCCCGACCCTGAGGGGAAAAACCATCGTAAATCTCTTTTTGGAACCGAGCACCCGGACCAGGCTGGCCTTTGAAATGGCCGCCACTCGGTTGAGCGCCGACGTCATCTCCCTGAACGCGGCCGCCAGCAGCTTCGTCAAAGGGGAAACCCTCCGGGACACGGCCATGAACATTCGCGCCTTGAACGCCGATATTATTATTCTCAGGCACTCGGCCGCAGGTTCGGCCAAATACCTGAGCGGAATTTTGGACATCCCGGTCATTAATGCCGGGGACGGCGCCCATGAACACCCCACCCAGGCCTTACTCGATGGCTTCACCCTGAGGGAAAAACTGGGCCGGCTGGAAGGAAAAAAGATAACCATTCTCGGAGACATTCTTTTCAGCAGGGTGGCCAGATCGAATATTTTTTCCCTCACCAAGTTGGGCGCGGAAGTTACCGTAGCGGGGCCGGCCACCCTGGTTCCAAAAGGATTCGAATCTCTCGGGGTCAAGGTTGTGCACGACCTCCGCACCGCCCTGGCCGAGGCGGATGCGGTCATGCTTTTGCGGATTCAACACGAGCGCCAGTCCGCTTCCCATTTCCCTTCCACGGGCGAGTACACCAGCATCTTCGGTTTAAACAAACTGCGAGCCTCCTGGTTGAAACCCAATGCCATAATACTGCATCCCGGGCCCATTAACCGGGGGGTTGAAATCGACTCCGATCTAGCCGATTCGGAACATTCCGTCATACTCGAGCAGGTGACAAATGGAATAGCAACCCGAATGGCGGTACTGTATCTTTGCAGTGGTGGGTCCGTATCGGGATTGGATTCCGCCGATAGATGAAGGAAATCAGGATCATATCAAACGGCCGCATTATCGATCCGAAAAACGACCGGAACGGGGTGGAGGACTTGTACATAAAGGATGGAAAGATCGTGGGCTCGATTTCCACCGAGGAGGAAAAATCAGCCAAGCGCACCGATGCCTCCGATCGGGTTGTTTGCCCTGGTTTGGTCGACATCCACGTCCACCTTCGCGATCCCGGGCAAACCCACAAGGAAACCATTGAATCGGGCTCGTGGGCGGCGGCGGCGGGCGGCTTTACCACCGTGGTCTGCATGCCGAATACCAGTCCCCCGGCCGACAACGCGGGAACCATTCAATACATTCTCGATGCCGCGCAGCGAAGCGCCGTGGTCAATGTATACCCCACCGGTTGCATAACGGTGGATCGAAAGGGTGAACTCCTGGCCCCCATCGGCAGCCTGAAGCGGGCCGGTGTGGTGGCAATCGGCGATGATGGGGACTGTGTGCAAAACAACGAAATCATGCGCCGGGCGCTGGAATATGCCAACATGTTCGGTCTGCCCATCATGGACCACTGCCAGGATATGAACCTGACGGAAGGCGGGGTCATGAACGAAGGTGAAATGTCCCTGAGGTTGGGATTGAGGGGTTGGCCTTCTACGGCTGAAGACATCATTGTGGCTAGAAATACCCTGCTCGCCGAATTGACGGGGGCTCACATCCACATGCAGCACATCAGCTCCGCCGGAGCGGTCGAAGTTTTGCGCCGGGCCAAGCAGCGGGGAGTCGGGGTCACCGCCGAAGTGACTCCCCATCACCTGGCTCTGACGGACGCCTGCATCCAAAATTACAATACCAATTTTAAAATGAATCCCCCTCTGAGGACAGAGGAGGATCGTCAGGCCCTCATCAAGGGGTTAAAGGACGGAACCCTCGATATCCTGGCAACGGACCATGCCCCTCACACCAACTACGAGAAGGACCGGGAATTCGATTACGCCCCTTTCGGAGTCGTCGGTTTGGAGACTTGTTTTTCCGTCTGTCAGGAAGTTCTTTGCGAGGAGGCCGGTATGAGCCTGCCTGAATTGATCGGATTGATGACCTACAAACCGGCTGAATTGCTCGATTTGCCCGCGGGAACGCTTTCAGAGGGGGCGCAGGCGGATGTCATCATCCTCGATCCACGGGCAAATTGGACGGTTGAAGAGGATACATTGCTGGGCAAGTCGAAGAATTCGCCCTGGCTGGGAGAAGAACTTACCGGAAGAATCGATGAAACGATTGTGGCCGGGAGGACGGTTTACCAAAACGGCAGTATTATCGGTTAGCCGCAAAAGCGGTCATCTCATCGAGAAACGTTTTGCGAAGTTCCGGTATACCTTCCTCACTCAAACAGGATATGGGAGAGACAGATGCGCAGTGGTACTTTTTGAACTCCTCCAGGTTGGCCGGAGCTACCTCCTCATCCATTTTGTTGGCTACGACCAGCCGCGGTTTTTGCAAAAGACGGGGATCGTAGTTTCCCAGTTCCGATAAAAGGTCCCGGTAGTCATCACCCGGATTGCGTCCATCCACACCGGCCATATCCACCATGAGGCAGAGCAGCTTACACCGTTCGATATGCCTGAGGAAACGATGGCCCAAACCCTTGTTTTCGCTGGCGCCCTTGGTCAGGCCGGGGATGTCGGCCAACAGAAGCCGGCCATAAACTTCCGGGTATTCGATAACTCCCAGGTGGGGATGCAAAGTGGTAAAGGGATACTCCGCCACGGTGGGATGAGCCTTGGTAATCAGATTGGTCAAGGAAGACTTGCCCGCATTGGGAAACCCCACCAACCCGATATCGGCAATGATCTTGAGAACCAGGCAAAATTGGCCGCTTTCGCCCTCCTCGCCCGGATGGGCCCATTTGGGAGCCCGATTGGTCGAGCTCTTGAAACTGGCGTTTCCCCGGCCCCCTTCCCCTCCCTTGCATATGGCAAATCTCTCCTTATGGCCAAGCAACTCCTTGACTGCCTTTCCCGTATCCGGATCCACAACAACGGTTCCCATTGGCACCTTGAGCTTCAGGTCCGGACCCGACCGACCATGGGCATCCCTACCCTTGCCGGGCTCGCCATTCCTGGCTTTAAAACTATGCCTGAAGCGAAAGGCGGTCAGGTCGCCCACGTTTTCGTCCGCTTCCAATACGATGTCTCCGCCCTTTCCTCCATCGCCACCGTTGGGACCGCCGAAGGGAATATATTTCTCTCTTCTGAAACTCACGCAACCGCTGCCACCGTTGCCAGCGCAAAATTCTACTGTCGCCTCGTCCACGAACATTTGATCTCAGTGCAGAGAAGAACCTCCCTCCCGTCAAGTTGGTCGGGCAAAGGACTTAAATGCGCCATGGGGTCAGGCCTCAGTAAGCTTTCCTACATCCGCCATGGGGTTGTTGCTGAAAATTTTGTGGAACCCCGTTGGGGTTCGTAATTTTTTACCTATTCCTACCCAGCGTGCGCTACGCGACACTGGGCTTTGGAGTTAAACGCCGTTGGCGTTAGAATTTCTATCCGTGCCCATCCGTTTCATTAGTGATCAGTGACCAGTGGCTGGTGGTCAGTGAAATTTGCCTTCTGGTTTTTGGTTTCTCTTCTCCCAATTCCTAATTCCTCATTGGCGCCGAAGGCGCCTTTTGCCCCCTTTCTCCGCACCTAAAACGAGAACATGGCGTCGATCAAAAAGATCTCGCTTTCCGATATATTTGCCGCCGGGGAAGCGAAGGAATCATCAATCGAACTGCCTTCCAAAAAGGTCCCGCTCAATTCCAGAAAATCCGTTACCTTGTACTTGTAATTGAAGACAAATCCCGCCTGATTGATCATGCCCCTGGACCAGTCGGGATCACTGAGATTGGGGTTATAGGCGGCTCCTTCGATATAACGGTATTCGATCGACCATTGCGACTGGCCTTTACGCTTGGCTGCGCCATGCCGGTAACCGAGAAGAGCCAGGTTGCCGCGGTCTTTCCCACTCCCGGTCGCATCGAAAAAGGGAGAAGCCGGATCACTCTGCAAACTCCTGTTTTCAAAATTCCTGCCCAAAGCTCCGAAGATCCTGCCGGGGCCCAAATTATAATCGAATGGGAGCAGGGCCAGATCGAAGTGCCGAAAATACTGTTGGGAGTTGACACCCGAAAACGGACCTTTTTCCGGATAGGTCGACTGCCCCCCCGTGGAGGTCATGAACAGGGGAGCCGCGGTAAAGTCACCCGCTTGCAAAATTGCCTGAATCATGAACATATAATCATCCCCCACCTCGGGATCGCCCGGAGCGCTCTTCGATTCATTTTCATTATCGATCAGGTACTGCCCGGCCAGGAAGGTAACGGGTCCCGCCTTCCACCTCTCGCTGAGGCCCTCCGGATTCAAGTCGCTACCCCACAGCATGGTGGGCAGGGAGTAAATCCCGCCATGCTTTCCAAAGAAAACCTGAGTATCGTCATCGACGTGATAGTTCAGGTAGAACCTCCCGACATTGATGCCTCCGCCCTGCTTGTCCCAAAATCCTCCAAAATCGGTGTTGGTCGAATCGTTGGTGGTAGCCGTTTCCAACTGCAATCCCAGAGATATGGGGCTATCCTCGAATTGGGTGACCGAGCCGAGTTTCACCCGATAGAGCGGACGGGTGCGGTAGGAACTTTGGCCCGAGGCGGAGACGAGCCCCTGGTGGTGAAGGCGATAACGGGCATTGGCGTAGAGCTTGACGGAATCCACCTGATCCGACACCTGAATGATGTTTTCCAGCGCCGGGGGGGTGGGTTCAGGCGCAGCCGGAATGGGACGGGGCGGCTCCTTTGGCATGGCGGGTTCCATCTCAGCCTCCTCCTTTGCCACCATTGCGGCGGCCTCGGCCTTGATAGCGTCGACATCCTCCTGAGTGATGATGTTGCGTCGCAGAAGGACTTTAAGGAGGGCATCCATCTCCTTGTTTGCCTGAAGGGTGAAGGGAGAAACCAACAGGGCAGCCAGCACAAAAACCGTTTGGACGGCCAAAACCCGCAAATTGGGGACAGGTTTTTTCATTCAGTGCGATTTAAAAGCTAGGCATTATCGAGCTTGCGGGCCCAGAGGAGAGGTTAGGCGCCATCGGACCCCAGCTTGGATATCGGAAACAGTACAATGCAGAACGGGGGAGTCAACGGAAAGTTAACCAGCATTTCTCACAATCTTGGCCCGCAATTCTCACTACCGGGTGAATGCGACGTCACCCAAATTCGCAGCGAGCGAACGGACCAACCGCCCCTATTCAATTTTGCCTCACGGAAAAAGGGAGATGTGGCAGTAACTTTCTGTCATACAATTTTAACTTGTTTTAAACAAATATTTGACATTTCAACGTTATACTATCGAAAACCTCTGGCTTCCGAGACGGCCAGCTTAGAGAACCTACCCCGTTGGCACACATGCGAAAAATAAACCTTATCGCCATCATTTTGTCGCTGTCCTTACCTGTGGTTCGGGGGACGGTGGAGGAGAAACTCCCCGCCTATGAACCGGTGTCGGGGGTATTCGGCAACCTCAATTCGGTGGGTTCGGATTCCTTGAATATCCTGATGACGCTTTGGGCCGAATCCTTTCGCGCCTTTTACCCCAATGTGCACATACAAATTGAAGGGAAAGGATCCTCCACTGCTCCACCGGCCTTGATCGAAGGGACGGCTCAACTCGGCCCCATGAGTCGGGAAATGAAGTCGTTGGAGATCGATGCCTTCGAATACGCCTTTGGCTACAAGCCGACCCAGGTCAGTGTGTCCATCGATGCTCTGGCCGTGTTCGCCCACAAAGACAATCCGATTGAGGGGCTGACCATGCAACAGGTCGACAGCATTTTTTCGAACACATTCAAAGCCGGGGGCACCCCGATTGACCGGTGGGGCCAAGTCAACTTGAAAGGTCGATGGGAAGACCGCAGCATCAGTCTGTACGGTCGAAACAGCGCTTCTGGCACTTACGGTTTTTTCAAAAAGGTAGCTCTGAAAAAAGGGGACTACCGGGCCAGCGTGAAGGAACAACCGGGGTCCTCCACCGTGGTGCAAGGCGTTGCGGTCGATCTCTTTGGTTTGGGTTATTCGGGTATTGGGCACAAAACGTCAGGAGTGAAGGTCCTGACCTTGGGGGACAACAGGGACTTGCTGGTGGAACCGTCCCTGGAAAACTGTCTTTCCGGCGTTTATCCTCTGGCCCGGCTGCATTACATTTACATCAACAAGAGGCCCAGTGAATCCATCGATACCCTAAGCTATGAATTCCTCCGTTTTGTCCTCTCCCGAGAGGGACAGGAAATCGTAGTGGAGGCGGGTTACTTTCCATTGCCGGCTTCGGTTGCGGCGAAGACTTTCGCATCCCTGCAATAGATATGATTTCGAGCTTCCATCGGGGTTCCAGGGAGGGGTAAGGCCAGGATGAAAAATCAGTCTCAGTCCCACCACAGGACGCTGGAAAGGTTCCAGGTATCGCGGCGCATCGGGTGGTTCGACCGCTTTATGAACCACTTCATCGTTGTGGGCGGACTGATGGTTATTGCCGCTGTCATGGGGATATTCGTCTTTATATTTTTGCAGGTCGCACCGCTCTTTCATGGGGCCGAGGTCAAACTGCTCAGCCGGCACAAATTGACCGATACGGTGGATTCCGTGGTGGCGGTCGATCTCGATGAATGGGGGGAATTGCCGGTCTTGATTCAAAAAGACGGCTCCCTCCGCTACCGCGATTTGAAGGGGGATCGGGGAATTATAGAAAACGGCCAAGTCTTCCAAGCGGGAGAAACCCTTTCTTCGATCCATTACAATTCCTTGAATCGCCTGCTCGTGGCGGGATCGAATTCGGGCAGGTTCGCCTACGCCAAAGTTGGTTATCGGCCGGAGTATGATTCCTTATCCGTCCGGACGGTTCACCCGGATGTAACCCGTTCGGATTGGTTCGATCTTTCCGGAAAAGGCGAAAGGATACTATTTGTCGATTACGGGGAGGGCGATTCGAATAAATTGGCCGTGGGAATATGTTTGGATTCCGAGGGAAACAGGCATGTTCGCGCCGTAAGCCTGGAGCAAGATCTCTCCCTCTTTGGAGAAGGGGGAAAAATCTCGCTGGGGGCTCGGTTCGATCTGACGGAAGCGATCGATCAGGCGATTCAGCAGATCGACGTCGCTCCGGACGGGGGTCTGGTCCTGATCGTGGCGGAAAACGGGGAAGTATTCGTTTTCTTCAATCAAGGAGGGAAACTGGAGTTGGGTCAACGGTTCGAGCCTTTTGGGGACCTTCCCGACCGTCGGGTAGGCGGGGCGGATTTTCTTTTGGGCGACACCTCGGCCGTATTTACCGGTTGGGAGGGGGAAAATCGCGTTTACAGCCTTTCCCTGGACCGGGACAAAGGCAAACGCCTCTATGCCAGGACCAAGGAATTTGAACCCATGCCGGAACTGCCGGAAGGATATTTTCCCGGTGTTCGCAACAATAGCTTCCTGCTGGTGGGCAATCATCACGCTTCGCTGCGTTTCAGCACCACGGAGTCGATTCGCTGGCAACGGAATTTTGAATTCGAGATCATCAGGGGGCTTATCGGGGAGAAATACGATCGCCTGGGTTTCCTCGACCGCACCGGAACGTTTCACCTCTTTCATTTGCGAGACCCCCACCCCCAAGCGGGCTTGAGGGCATTTTTGGGCAAGGTCAGGTATGAAGGCCAGGCTGAGCCCGATTATGTTTGGCAATCCACCGGGGGAACCGACGACTTCGAACCGAAGCTATCCCTGGTTCCACTGATAATAGGCTCCCTCAAGGGCACCTTGTACGCCATGCTGTTTGCTGCCCCCATCGCCCTGTTGGGCGCTCTCTACACCTCCCAATTCTTACACCCCAAGTGGAGGGATCATGTAAAACCAACCATGGAAATAATGGCGTCGCTGCCATCGGTCGTCCTGGGTTTTATGGCCGCGTTGTGGCTGGCCCCCCTCCTGGATACGCGCGTCCCCTCCCTGCTGCTTGTCTTATTGGGAGTTCCCTGCGCAACACTGGCCTGCAATTGGTGCTGGGGACAGTTGCCCCACCGCGTCCGCACCTCAATACCCGCGGGATTGGAATTCCTCCTATTATCTCCGATAATCCTCATCACCTGCATTTTGTGTTGGAAGGCGGGTCCCCTCGCGGAAGAAATCCTTTTTGTGGTGACCAATCCGGAAACGGGTGAGCGGGTGGCGGATTTTCGACTCTGGTGGCCGGAATTTACCGGAGCCACCTACACCCAAAGAAACTCCCTGGTGGTGGGTTTCATGATGGGTTTTGCCGTAATTCCGGTTATCTTTTCCATTGCGGAAGATTCACTGAGCAATGTGCCCAAGTCCCTGCGTTCCGGATCCCTGGCCCTGGGGGCAAGCCGCTGGCAAACGGCGGTGAATATCGTGCTGCCAACCGCATCTCCCGGGATAATCTCCGCTCTATTGATTGGAATCAGCCGGGCCTTGGGGGAAACCATGATTGTAGTCATGGCCACGGGCAACACGCCGTTGAAGGACTTCAATATTTTCAGTGGGATGCGTGCATTGTCGGCCAACATCGTGGTGGAATTTCCCCAAGCGCCATTCCAGGGAACCCTATACCGAACCCTTTTCCTGGGTGCGCTGACCCTTTTTATAATGACGTTTATTATCAATACTATGGCGGAGGTTCTTCGCCAGCATCTCAGGAACCGCTACAAGGCGGTGCGTTAAGCCCGAAACAGGGTTGCTCAGGGTATGAAAGCCATAAGGAAAAATAGCCAGGTAAGCGGGAAAGGGGAAATTGGCGTCTGGTTCTCCTCTCTCGGTCTGAGCCTGGGCCTGCTTATGATCGTGGCCCTACTGGGCGTGATTGCCTATAACGGCCTTTCCGTATTCTGGCCCAAGCGGGTCGTTCAGGTGGAATTCGACCCGCAATCGGCGCCCGACCTGGGATCCCGCTCGGCGGTTGCCGGCATTATCACCTCCCAAAAGGTAAAATCCCAGGAATCGCCGGAGGAGTGGCGGCTCTTTGTGGGAAATAAGGACCAATATGGAATTTCATACTCCTATTTTGACCGGGATTCACTGTTAAAGGTTACCCAACCCGAGGACTTGCTCGTATTGGAACGGACGGCCTACGGCAAGGCCATTGGTTATCCCGAGCATATTTCCGGCCCGTCCGGTGAATTGGTTTCCGCCGAACATCCCGAATTTGCCGAAAGGCTGGGATCTCTGGTGAGAGAATGCCAGGACCGGGGAAAAGAGATACGCAAACTGGAAACGCGGGAGATCGGCGCCATTCATGAGGCTCTTGAAAACCTGCGACTTCAACAATTGCGTTTGGAACGACAAAGTGAATTAAGCTCCAAAGACCGGGAAGCCTTGGAGAAGATTGAAAAGGAGCGAGCACGCTACGAATCGCTCTTCACCACTTTGGCCACCCAAGCCCGGTCCTTACGGGACCTCCAAACCTCCCATAAACTTCAATATCGATTAGCCTCGGGAGAGGAAATCGATCTGCCCATCGGTGAGATCCACCGATTTTTCTACCCCAACCAAATCGGATTCTGGGGTCGCGCCGCCGTGTTTTGTAACCACATCAAGGAGTTTTTACTGAGTGAACCCAGGGAGGCAAACACGGAAGGGGGCGTATTTCCGGCCATTTTCGGCACCTTTGTAATGACTTTGTTCATGTGTGTTATTGTCACCCCTTTCGGGGTTCTGGCTGCGATATACCTCTGCGAATACGCCAAAGATGGTGTATTCGTGCGCGTGGTGCGCATAGCCATCAATAATCTGGCCGGGGTTCCCTCCATTGTCTTTGGGGTATTCGGGCTCGGGTTTTTTGTCTATTTGGTCGGTGGGACCCTGGATGAATTGTTTTTCTCGCTTCGTTTGCCAACCCCCACCTTCGGCACCGGGGGTATTTTATGGGCCTCGCTTACTTTGGCCTTGATGACGGTCCCGGTGGTAATCGTCGCAGCGGAGGAAGCCCTGACCTCCGTCTCACCCGGTTTGAGAGAAAGTTCAATGGCCTGCGGGGCATCCAAGTGGCAGACCATTCAACGGATAGTTCTTCCAGCCAGCGCCCCGGGGGTGCTTACCGGTATGATTCTGGCCATGGCCCGGGGCGCCGGGGAGGTTGCGCCTCTGATGTTGTTGGGGGTAGTCAAAATCGCCCCTTCCCTACCCCTGGACAATCAATTTCCCTTCCTTCACCTGGACCGGAAATTCATGCACCTGGGATTCCACATTTACGACCTGGGATTTCAGTCTCCCGATTCGGAAGCAGCCCTCCCCATGGTTTTTGCCACCACCCTTCTCCTCATCGTTTTGGTTGTAGTGCTCAATTTGGCCGCTATCCTGATCCGGAACCGCTTGAGGAGAAAATATCAAATAGCTGGGTTTTGACCCCTCCAACCGGTGGAAAATGCAGTAAATATGAATCCGCAATGGCAAAATCGAGCAGCTTCCCGGCGGCGGGACCCCCGGGGTCGGGACTATATTTCGGTAAAGGATTATTGTTTTTGGTTCGGCCAGGCTCAAGTGCTGAAAGGTTTGAACCTCGATATGCAAAAAGGCAGCGTTACAGCTTTTATCGGACCGTCCGGATGCGGAAAATCTACCCTGCTGAGAAGTTTCAACCGATTGAATGAACTAAATCCCCAAGCACGTCACCGGGGAGATATCGCCATCGAAGGCCTCAGCATTTACGATCCGGCGGTGGAGGTCATTTCCTTGCGGAAGCGGGTCGGCATGGTTTTCCAGAAGTCCAATCCCTTTCCCAAATCCATCTATGAAAACGTCGTCTACAGCCTCCGGGTAGCGGGAGAAAATAATAAGTCCATCCTGGACGAGGTCGCGGAAAACAGCCTGAGGTCCGCCGCTTTGTGGGAGGAAGTGAAGGACCGCCTGGGGGAAAGCGCCTTTTCCCTGTCCCTCGGTCAGATGCAGCGACTATGCATCGCCCGGGCCATAGCCAACGAGCCCGAGGTCATCCTGATGGACGAACCCTGTTCGGCCCTCGACCCCATTGCCACGGCCAAGATCGAGGAGCTCATCCACGAACTGAAAGTCAAATACACCATCATTATCGTCACCCACAATATGCAGCAAGCGGCCCGCGTATCGGATAGCACGGCCTTTTTCTACACGGGAAATTTGATCGAATATAACAAAACCCAGGAGATTTTTCTCAATCCTCAAAACGACAAGACGGAGGCATACGTCTCGGGGCGTTCGGGCTGATCGTCCGGGTTGGTTCCGGGAAGCCAATCGTTGAAAGGGGATGCGCCCCTTTCTCTCCGTCAACCTTGGAGGAATTTGAGGATATAGACCAGGGCTACGCTCACCACCAATCCCAACGTCACTTTGCCCAGATCGAAGGAGATCATCCGGTGGATCTTTCCCGATATCATTCGATCGATGCGCACGGTCAAAGCATATTCCCGGCCCGCCAAAAGGCCGATAAATACCCAGGTCGTACTCATGGGAATACTGCTTATCTCCTTGAAGAACAGGAGGATTAACCCGAATAGCAGGTCGATGATGGTGGCTGACCGAATATCCGTCGTATTGCGCTTGGATAAAACGATCTTCTGAATGACCCCTCCTCGCTGATAAAAGATATAGGCCAGGAGAGCCAGCAAAACTACCAAAGACAGGACCAATTCAGGCAAATCCAACTTTCGCGGCAAATATACATAGATGTTGGCAAAGTCCTGTATAAGCCACTGGGACCATAAAAACCCGGTAGCGCACCATTGCCCTACCGTCCACCACCGTTTGCTGGCGGGTGACTGCTCCAGGGGATGATCGAGAAAATATTTTTCAATTTTTTTTGCAATGAAAAGGTATCCGATTACGGCGGTAAAGAAGGCCACGGCATAGCCCGATACCGACTTGATCAGCATAGGGCCCAGGTTTCCCGGAGCAAAAAAGGTCAGGATCATAAAGGTCGTGCTGACCGGAATTCCGAGCCGGGTGATGCAAAGCAGCACTGCCGGTGGAAGAACGTACCACCAAACCATGGGATTGGGATGGGGATATCGGGGATTGGAAAAATCAAAACCGTCGGCGGCATCCCCGATCAACCGGCCGTAGGAGACGTCCCCACCATTCTTATGCCAACCGTAGACCAGGATTACGGTCAGGATGGCGCCCGCGTAGGCCCACAATTTCCACCAGGTAACCCTTGCGTTGGAACTGAGAAAGGTTCCCAGAGTCTGGATAACGTCGTTGGCAACAACCGAGTAAGCGGCCAGGAGAAATCCGAGGCACATAAAAATTTCATGCATGTCCGTAGGCGTCGAATAGCAGACTTGGATGAAAACTTGTTGGAATCCTCCGGAACTGCCAAACCTATTTTTTCAGGTCAGGACAATCCGAATTCCCCGCCTCAGGTAGGTGGGCACGTCCAGGTCCTGTCCCCCGAATTCGTTGCGGCCGGTCTCCTCAAAATATCCGCGGGTTCCTTCCAATCCATCGATCCCCAAATCCTGTTGAACCGAATTAGCCGGTTCGAGGCGATCCGGTTTGCGCCCCTCAACCGTTGTGCCGGGCTTGCCGGAGGCGGAGTTGCGAGCGAGCCGGTTACGGCCCTTCTCCCAAGGAGACGAGGCGGACCTTTTTGTGCGAAGGGGACGTAACCCTCCCAAATCGGTAGTGCCGATGACACAAATCTCAATGGACTGTTGTTTTCCTTCATCGATCACGGCGCCCAGAGTGGTGCTCGCCTTGCTCCCGAATTGCTCGGTTATGTATGCCATTACCCCTTCGATCTGAGCCATGGACAGATCCGTTCCCCCAACGATATTGACCAGAAGATTGTCCGCCACCTTGGAAAAATCCGGGACGTGCAGAAGGGGACACTGCATCAAATCGTTCAGGGCGTCCCGTATGAAATTCGGACCGCAGCCGGAACCGACCCCGAAAAGGGTTTTGCCGCCCCGCGCGTTGAAAACCTCCCGCAATGATGAAAAATCGAGGTTTATCAACCCCGGCTTGGAAAGCATGGCCCAGATGGATCGAACCCCGCGGGTGATCCACTCATCGGCTTTGGAAAAGGCATGCAGCACCGATTCCTGGGCCGCCTCCTCCTGCAGCAGCACGTCATTGGGCAATGGAATGACTGCGTCGCAAATCTCGCGGAGTTCCTCCAGGGATTGGCTGGCCTGTTTGAAGCGCCGCTCTCCTTCAAAGGTAAAGGGCATATTGACAAAGGCGATAACGAGGCAACCGGACTGCTTGGCAATTTTGGCGATGATCGGTGAGGCGCCGGCGCCCGTGCCGCCACCCAGGCTACTGATGAGGAAAACCAATTCATAACCGTCTACAATGCGGGCAATCGATTCGGAATCGGACAGGGCCGCCTCCTTGCCCAAATGAGGATCGCCCCCGCAACCCAAACCGCGGGTGAGATTCCTTCCCAACAAATGTTGGTCACCCACCGGGGAATCGGCCAGCGTTCTCATGTCGGTATTTACGCAACAGAGTTCCAAACCATCCATGACTTTCATTTCGAGCCGAATGCGGTCCACTGCGTTATTTCCAGCGCCACCAACACCCATTACCTTTATGCGGGTAGAGGGCGTCAGAATTTCTCTGTTTTCCATATCCAAACCTCCTAAATTCCGAAAAGTTTCTTGACCCCCTCCATCAGGGCGCCACCCCGTTTACGCTCTTTGAACTCCTTCACGTGGTTGTAACTCAGACCAAAGTGCAGCAAACCGAGCGCCGTGCTATATTCAGGCCCTTGGATTTCCTCGGCTACCCAGGAAGGGTTTCCACCCAGCATGACCGGCAAACCGAGCGCCTTTTCGGCAACCTTCTCGATATCCTTCAATTTGGAAGTGCCGCCTGTCAGCACCACCGTACCCCATTGACTGGAACTGAAAAACGGCGCCAAATTCTCGTCGTTGCCAATGAGCCTGAACAACTCATCCACTCGGGCATTGATTATCTGACAAACCCCGGAACGCGCAATGGAACGGTCCCCAATAGCCAGATCTCCGACCAGCATAACCCGGTCATCCTGTGACTTCGGCTGCAGGGATGCCTTGCCATTTTTGATTTTCAGCAATTCGGCTAGATTGGAACTGGTGCGAAGGCCAATACTCAGATCATTGGTAATATGGTCTCCTCCCACCGCCAGAACACCGGTGTAAACAACGTGCCCGTGCTTGTACAACACGTAATCGGTGGTTCCACTTCCGATGTCCACCACCAGCACCCCGTTTCCACGTTCTTCCTTCGTGGTCACCATTTTGCCCGAGGCCAAGCTGGACACGATCAGATCCTCCACCCGTAGACCGAAACCGTTGATGATGTGGATAGAGTCGCTCATTCGCTTGATGGAACCGTGGATATTCCAGTAGCGCACTTCCAGTTTGTGTCCCTCCAGGTGCTCGGGTGACTCCACCAATTCCTCGTCCAGGTAAAAACCGTTTTGGATGTGATGGATAATGGCTCGGTCTTCGGGCAACTGTTTCCGCTTCGCCTCGGCCAGTAACCGCCGAATATCGGAGCGATGGACGATGTTTTTGGAAGATTTCACCGTAACCTCCGCATCGCTGAAAAAGGTTTCCAGGTGGTGGCCCGTCTGGGCCAGATAAACGGCTTCGACACTCGCCCCGGCGCTCTCTTCCGCTTCCATAATAGCCTTGTGGGTACAGTCGCTCGCCGCATTGAAGTCTATGATCTCGCCCTTTTTTACTCCACCGCTCGAGGTCATGCCCATGCCGACTATATTGAGGGTTTTGCCATGGACAATTTCACCGATCAGAACGACGGCCTTGCTGGTACCAATTTCTACACCTGCGATGATTTTGGAACTCACTCTGAAATAAATTTGGAAGTTAGCGGTAGCGTTTGGGAGCGGAAACCCGGGAGTACTCTACTGTTGGCTGGTTCAGGAGAGAGAGGTTCACCCTGGCCAGGGACTTGTCTGACTTACCCGCGTGATTGTCCAAGATGTAGTTCAATCTTTCCAACTGCTTGTCGAATTGCTTAGGGGCAAATAGAATCTCCTCTATGGTCCGGGAACGCACCCGGATATATCCTTCGGTAAAGGTCTGGGCCATGATCAATTGATCGGCCAATATCAACACCCAATCCCGGCTCAGGTCGGGGTAGAGGTCATTTGCGGTTTTAACGAGATCGGCCAGTATGGTTGCCCCTTCGACAGGCCGATACCCAAAAGGAGTGGGATGCAGAATAATACCGCCCAGAAAGGGAATTCTGCGCAAGAGGTGTTGCGGGCAATTTATATTCTTGAACACGTGCCCTTCCTCGTCCACCAGGAGAATGTTATAGCTTCCATTGCTTCCGCTCACCTTCAGGCGGAAGAAAGGATAACGTTCCTGCACGCTGACCCGCAACACATTGGGAAAATGCCGCTCCACCGAAGCCCTCTTTACTTCGGGATATTTTTCCAGGTTGGCTTTGACATCGAGCAAGTCGATTTGCATCAGACCCTGGGCGGGGTCCAGGTCCAGCCGCGATTCTATCCAGGATTCGGGGAGAAACCGGCCCGTTTGAATTTCGACCTGGACCGGAGATCCCTCCGGAACGGTGGCTACGATGGAGGAGGAATTTTGGAATAGGAAATACCCCCCCAGCGGGAGGCCCAAAACCAAGGCGCAGGTTCCGAGACCAAAACCGAAAATCCGCCCCCAGCGGCGAACTTTCACCCGTTGGGATTCCTTCGTTACCGATTGTCGCCCGGTTTTTTGGGGAATCCTTTTCCAGGTGGTGCGAACCGGTTTGGATATTTTTCTCTTCTTTGTCATTTTGGAATAAGCGGGTTTTTAAACAGTGGAGTGGCGCTCTGAAACCAAGGGTTCGAGGTAGCTTTCCCATTGATCGCCAAAGAGTATGACTTCGGGTTCGAGGACATGGCCTGTTTCCCGGAACACCCTTTTTCGAATCCAATTTATCAAGGCAATGACATCGGCGGCAGTGGCATTGCCCCTGTTTATGATAAAGTTTGCATGGATATCCGAAACGGAGGCCCCTCCCACCGAAACCCCTTTGAAGCCGCATTGATCGATAAGGGCCCCGGCCGCGCCTCCTTCGGGATTCTTAAAGGTGCATCCGGCGCTGGGCAGACGGGGTTGCGTTTCCATCCGGGTACTCTTGTAGGCATCCATGGTATGCTGGATCTCGGGGAGGCTGGCCAAGTTTCCCTTTCGAAAAATAACACCCAACCCGATGGCTTCCTTCAACTCCTCGCAATAGCGGTAGCCAAAATGCAGTTCCTCAACCGGCACGGTGGAAATTTCGCCCCCATGACTCATGAGAACCACTTCCGACAACACATCGGACAGCCAACCGCCCATGGCGCCCGCGTTCATCCTGAGGGAACCTCCCACGCACCCCGGAATGCCCTCTAAAAATTCGTATCCGGAAAGCTTTTTCCTCCGGGCAAATCCGCAAACCTGCTTTAACCGCACTCCGGCGCCGGCACGTATTCTTCCATCGTTCAAATACTCGATTTTTCGAAAATAGGGTTTGGATAAACGAATGACCAAACCTTCGACCCCGGTATCCGGCACAATGATATTCGATCCCCTGCCCAAAAAATTTACCGGGATACGGTTCCGGTTTGCCTCCTGCAAAAGTTCCTTTAGTTCCGTTTCATCGGAAGGTTCGGCATAGAATTCAGCCGCTCCGCCGACCCGCAAGGTCGTTTTCAGGGCCAGGCTTTCATTTCGTTTTACACCGTTCATTGCAGAAGAGAAAGAGAACGTCGGGCCGTCGAAACTACCAGTTCCCGGTTCGCGTCCCGCAAATGATGCACATAGGATTCAGCGGCCATCTGGATGTTTCCGGCGCCAAGAAACAGAAGAAGGCCATGGTCGAGATCGAGCGCTTTCAAACGGCGCAGGACGGAACCGCCATTCTGACAAAAATATAAGGCATGGCTGGGGAAGAACTTGGCGCACCTGTCGAAGAGATCCAATCCGCTGCCGCCGGTTATCGGCGCCTCCCCGGCTCCGTATACGTCCATAATGACCAAACAATCGGCCAATTTCAAGGAATCGGCAAATTGTCGGTTAAATTGAAGGGTGCGCGAATAACGGTGGGGTTGAAATACGACAATCAAGGGACCTTTTTTCTGCCTGACCGCTTCCAGAAGGTTTCTGATTTCGGTAGGATGATGCCCGTAATCCTCCATGACCCGAAAACCGTTCCGTTGGTATAGGGTTTCCTGACGTCTCCAAATGCCATTGAAGGACTGTAAAACCTCTTCGCCGAAATTGCAGTTCAACAGATGGGCCGCGGCCAGGGCCGCTACGGCATTTTCCGCATTGAACCATTCCTCAAAAGGCACCTCCATGCTTTCATCCCGGAAATTCCCCCCCACCTGCAGGCGTCGGTTTTCAAAACCCGCCAATTGGAATTCAGCCTCGGTTCCAAAGGAGTAAACCCGCCCCGGACTTTGCGAAAAATCCAAATTGAAGGAGTTCCGGCAAGCCTTGTTGTAGAGGACAAACCGACGCGTCCGGCCGGCCAATTCATTAAAGACATTCAGGATATTGCTCCAGTTGGTATAAAAATCCGGATGATCCCAATCGACGTTGACCAGAAGGGTGCCCTCGGGCTCGAATTCGGAAATACTTCCATCGCTCTCATCTACTTCCACAACGAGCCAATCGCTGTCCGAATCAAAGCGGGCCGGGTCCTCATCGTCGCGTGCGAAGAGCCCGCCCATGATATAATTGCAGGGGAACCCGCTTCGTCTCAGTATGTGAATAATCAGGCCGCAGGTGGTGGTCTTTCCATGCGATCCGGCCACAACCAGGGTTTTAAAGCATCGACACAACCTGGCCAAAAACTCCCCCCGGCGAATGCAAGGGACTTCCCTGGACAAACCGGATTGCAGAGCGGGATGGGCCTGGGGGATGGCATTGGAGTACACAATGCCCTTCAAGGTTGAATAGTCGGGTTTGCGACTTATTTCAATGCCATTGGATATCAATAATTTATGGACCCTCGGATGAAAGTTGTCATCTTCACCGGATATCTGGCAACCCGCTTGTTTGAGGAAAAGAGCCAAGGGCGCCATACCCATTCCACCAATCCCCAGCAGGTGATAATGGGCTATCGGGAAGGTATTGGAATGGGAACTCATATCCGATTGGAGGTAGAAATTTCGCTGGCGCCTGGGACATGAGCCCAATCGATCAGCCTCTCTAACGCGTTGCCCAACGAGTAAACTCCCTGTGAATGATCGAGCCATTGGAGGGCTTTTCCCATTTCGTTCAAGTGCTTATCATCGAAGATGAGTGCCTCGACCGCCTGGCGAAGTTGGGGCAGATCCTCTTGGTCCAGGACCAGGGCGGCGCCGTACTTTTCAACGTATTTGGCGTTGGCCCACTGGTGATTATCCCGGGCCAGCGGATACGGGATCAGAATGGAGGGAGCCCGGCAACGGATTATCTCGGCAATGCTGCCCGCGCCGGCCCGTGAAACCACCACGTCGGCAGACGATAGCACGGATGGCATATCATCGGAAAACTCGACAAAATGAGCGGCCACGGTTTCCCCGTTCCTCGTATCGTGGTTCGCGGGTTCCCTCGGGTTGTGCCCCATTCCGGTCAGGCAATAAAGCGCAATCCCCTTTTCAGCAAGGGCGGCGGCATTTTCCCGGGACCATCGGTTGAGCGGTTGGGCGCCCTGACTGCCTCCGACAATCACCAACAACTTGCCTTTCTCATCGATTCCCAGCTTTTTTCGGGCAGCCAATTTGTCCATGCACTGAAATTCCCGGCGCAAGGGCAAAGCGGCATGTCGAATGCGCCGGACCCGCCCCTCCGCCAAGTTCAACCCGGGAGGCAAAAAAATACGGGTGGCCAATCGTCCCAATAGGCGATTGGCCCGGCCTACGACCCGGTTTGCTTCATGCAATACAAAGGGAATACCCATAAGCCAGGCAGGTATGGCAAATCCAGCCGTCACGAACCCGCCGAAACCCATCACCAAATCCGGCTTCTTGAGCAGGAGCAATTTTATGGCATAGAAAAAAGCGGCCGACTGGTGGCAGACAAAGCGGATCAGGGCCGCGGGTCGAAAATGCAAGGGTGCTCCGGGGGCCTCCACAAAATCCAGACCGGGGTACTTCTCGATCAACCTCGCGTCTACCTTTTTCCTGGAAATGACCAAGGTGCAGACGTGCTCCCGCCGCATCAACTGTTCAGCCAGAGCGATACCCGGAGAAAGGTGTCCACCTGTCCCTCCACATACTATGATAATCGAAGCCATTATGCTGTAATTTCAACAAATTTTCTTTGCTCAGAACTAATGGGAAGCCTCTCCCAATGGCGCAGGCAGTTTATTAGTATACCGGTGAGAACGCACATCGTAATCAGGTTCGACCCGCCATAGCTGATGAAGGGGAGGGATAATCCCTTGGTTGGAAGTAAACCGGTCACGACCCCCATATTGATCAAGGCCTGGAGGCAGATCATCAGCAAAGTGCCCATAACCAATTGCCCATGATACATATTGGGCGCGCGTTTGAGGGAAAAAATTACCAGGCAAAAAACGGTGGCAAACAGAATTACTACCAAAGTGGTTATCATGAAACCGAACTCTTCACCAATGATGGCCAGTATGAAATCCGTGTGCGCCTCGGGGAGATAATCGTTCTGGTAACGGCCATTGCCAGCTCCAACCCCGGTGGCTCCCCCGTTTACAAAGGCGAGCCACCCCTGGTACAATTGATAGGATCCCTCTTGTCGATTTCCTTCGACATCCAGAAAAGCGAACAATCGCCGCGACCGGACCTCATCCTGGAGAATCAAACCTATGAAGGCCGCCATCCCTCCCACTACGGTGGGAACGAGGTGGACCAGCCGGGCGCCGGAAAGAAAGACCATCAACATCCCGACAGCCCCGAAGAGGGCGCAAGTTCCAAAATCCGGTTCCAATAAAATAGGAAAAGCAAATAACCCAATAAATATTAAGGGAAGGAAGAGTCCCATCTTCAGGTCTTTCAGGTTGCGCTGTTGAGCATTCAGGTAATAGGCCATTAAAAAAATAAAAGGAATCTTGGCAAATTCCGACGGTTGGAATCCAAGCCCTCCCAACACGATCCAACGTCTGCTTCCGTTTACCATTTTCCCGATACCGGGAATCAGTACCAAAATCAACACAGCTACAGCCAGGACGGCTGCGATCGGTATGAGGGGTTTGATTTTGTCCAAATCGATCAGCGCTGCAACCAACCCTAACCCAATGGCCAAAACCAACCATATCATTTGCCTTTCCAAAAACCGGTAGGAACCGGCATCCAGGGACTGAGTCGCACTGGAAATGGAAATCAGGCCGATGATCATCAAGGTCAGAACACTGATAAAAATCAGCAGCCTCTGATAAAAAAATCCCCCTGCGGGATTTCTTCCTATGGAAAATTTTGGCATGACGCGGGGGACGAGCCGAACCGGTTATTGTGGGGCCACTTCCACCTCCGGAATACCCTGCAGATCATCGAAAACCGACTCATCCAATTCGGCGGGAGTCACCGGAGCATCCAATGAAGGAGGCGGGACGGGGTCCTCCACGGCCGACACCGGTTCCAGGGGCTGAGCCTCCGACATGCGAATCCTTAATTCTTCCCCGGCAAAAATTCTCCGGGGATCGCCGATTCGATTGTCTTCCATCAGTTTGGCCACGGAAATTCCGTACTTTTTGGCAATACCGGAAGGAGTCTCTCCCGGTTGAACGACATGGACGACCGATCCATGGTCGGCAACAGGCTCAGGAGAAACCTCCGGAACCGGTTCTATCGCCAGGGGAGGAATAACCGTGGAAATACTGTTCACCGGAATTGATAGCACCTGGTTCACTCGAAGGTTATGGGAGGTCAAACCACTGGCCGCCATGATATCCTCCACCCTGGTATTGAACCGTCGGGCAATGCCCGAAAGGGTGTCGCCCGAGACCACGGTGTAGGGCTGGGTCATTTCCAGAGGCAGGTCCGAGGGTTCGGGCACAACGGGCTCCAAAGGCAATGGTTCAAGATCTCCCAAAGCCGAAGTTTCCGGAAAAATTTCCAACTGGCCTTCGACTGGAATGGATATCCTTTGACCAATCTGTAGGGTGGAATTCCGGGTCAGGCCGTTGGCCCCCAGCAAATCGTCCAGGGCCACACCGTGTTTCGTCGAGATACTCCAAAGGGTATCGCCAGATTCTACCACGTATACTTGGCCCCGGTCGGACGTAGGATCCTCCAACTCGGTCCCGGCATTGAAAATGGGGTCGAGCTCCGGGACCACCTCAGCCACCTCTGCCTCATCAGCCACATCAGCCACATCAGCCACATCAGCGTATGCGGGTTCTTCCTGGTTGGTAAGTTCCTGGGGACTTTCAGGGCGGGTCGGCGCCTGTAATCGGGGGCGGGGGCTCTCCGCGACTTGAGGGGCAGGTGGACCGATCGCCGATACCGGCCCCTCTTTTGTAGAGCAGGCCGACAGCAAATATAGTCCGGCAACCACCAGGATGTGAAAGGCCATCACCATTATGAATACTTTCGCTTTCATTTTAATTATTTGTTTGGGGGGTTAATTGCAGATTAAACTCGAGATCCGATAACACTCGTTCAAAAAAGCGCCCGCGTTCGGAAAAACTTTTGAAGGGTTTCTGGCTGGCAAAGCCCGGGCTTAGTAGCACAATATCGTCCGCAGCAGCCTGAACGAAGGCGGCCCGGACCGAACCTTCCAGCGAATCGAACCGTTCCCAGGAAACGCCCGTTTCATCGAGGGCTCCTCCCAGTTGCTCAGCCGTATCGCCTGTGAGGAATGCCTTTTTTACGCAGGGGCTTATCCGCCGGACAAAGGATCCGATCCGGCCTCCTTTGGCTTTGCCCCCTCCCAGCCAGATAACTTTTCGGTCAAAGTGTTTGAGGGCGGCCTCCGCCGCAGAAAAATTGGTCGCTTTGGAGTCGTTCCAGAATTCAACTCCCTTTATCCTTGAAACGCGCCGGAGCCGATGCGGACTTTGCTCAAAACTGGTCACTGTATCCAGTAATATTCCGGGATCGAAGCCCCAAAACCGGAACAGAGCCGCGACCAATTGAAAATTTTCCCGCTGCGGGAGAAGGTTGAAAATGGAACCCTCCGGTCCGTTCAGAACCGGACCTGACAATACCTGTGCCTCCGGCGGAAGGGCATATCCGAACCGCCTGAAACAAGGGGCCACATCTTTTCCGAGCAAGGAAAGCCTGGGACGCCCCACCGATAGCAAATTCGCCTTCGCTTCAAAATAGGAACGCATGGACCCGTGCCGATCGAGATGATCTTCGGAAAAGTTTGACCAAAGAACCGTATCGGCCCGGAAGTAGCGCATGGTTTCGGCCTGAAACGAGCTTACTTCCACTACCGCCCAAGCCTCGGCCCTGTTCCACTTGGTCAGGGACTGGGCAAAAGGGATCCCGATGTTGCCGACGGCGCGGGCCTCGAAACCGGCATAGCGAAGGGAATGGGCGATAAATTCTACCAGGGTCGATTTTCCATTGGTGCCGGTCACGGCGACGACCTTCCCCTTCCACAGAAGGCTGGCCAGGTCCAACTCCCCGATGATTTCGCAGCCGTGAAGACGACCCCGTTTCATCCAAGGGTGCTCCCGGCAGAATCCAGGGCTGACGACGATCAATTCATGCCGGGTGGCAGCCTTCTCGGAAAAGTCAGGGAAATCCGCATTGAATTCATCGTAGACGACCGAGGTTCCTCCCAAACCGTCAATCAGACTCTCAGCGGCCCGGCCACTAATTCCCGCCCCAAAAATGGCAACGGGACGGCGAAGCCAGAATTTTACCTTATCCGCTGGCTGCCGTCTCCTCATCGCAGTTTAAGGGTGCCCAGGCCGACGAGGGCAAAGGCGAGTGAAAGTATCCAGAATCGGATGACGACTTTCGATTCGGGCCATCCTTTCAATTCGAAGTGGTGATGGATGGGAGCCATCCCAAAAACCCGTTTCTTTTGCGTCCTGTAAGCGAAGACCTGAATGAGGACGGAAAGCGCTTCAATGACAAAAATCCCTCCCACAATGACCAGGGTCAGAGGCTGGTGCACCATGAACGCCACCAAACCGATCAGCCCACCCAAGGCCAAGGACCCGGTATCCCCCATGAAAACTTCCGCAGGGTGCGAGTTGTACCAAAGAAAGGCCAGGCCCGCTCCCACCAGACTCGCGCAAATTATACTCAACTCCCCCACTCCGGGAACAAAACTGATCACCAAATAGTCGGCTATGACCGCGTGTCCCGCAGCGTAGGCCATGATGCAGTAAACCAGGGCGACCGTTATGGTACAACCAATCGCCAACCCGTCTATGCCATCGGTGAGGTTAATGGCATTGGAGGAACCGACCAATACGAAGAAAAGAAAAACAAACAAAAACGGAAGGGGCATGACCATTATTACCGGATCCTTGAAAAAAGGCACCCACAGTTCTCTTATCTTGTCCGCACTGGCGGGATGCATAACGAGGAGGAACAGCGTTAGTACCGTTACGGAAGTCTGCCAAATCAGTTTCTGCTTCTTGTTCAGACCTTTGCTGTCCTTTCTCGAAATCTTCAAATAGTCATCGACAAATCCCAACAAGGTGAGCGCCGCGTATACCCCCAGGGCGGCCAGCACAAAAACATTGGGCTTGGCCCAAATAAGTACGGAAACGGTCACCGAGAAGAAAATCATCAGTCCACCCATGGTGGGGGTGTCCTTTTTGCCGGCGTGCAGTTTGGCCAGGGACCCGACCTCGCTCTTGTCCCGCAGCCGCTGGTGCAACTTGAACCTGCGCAACCTCTCCAGCATGTATGGGGCCAGGGCAAATCCGATGAACAGGGCTGTAGCCGATCCAAGGAGAGCCCGAAACGTTATGTAACGGAATAACCGCAACGGTCCCCACCAAGCTTCCAATTCTGCCAAATAACTCAGCATATCGCCGACAGCGGAAAACGCTCCTCCTTTAATTGTTCGTAAATGGTCTCCAGCATGTAGGCCCGACTTCCCTTGAGAAATACGGACCCATTGGCCTCTCGCAAAAATCGGACCACCACCCGTTTGTCCTCAAAGACGGTTACTTGCGATTCATCGCCTCCTGCTGCCTTGTAACCGGCCAGGAACCCAAAAATCTCCCTTCCGGTAATAAACAGGCGATCTCCCGCACGCATCTGAAAGGACTGTCCCAGTTGCCAGTGATATTCCTCGGTGTAGGGACCCAGTTCACCCATTCCGCCCAGCACGTAAAACCGAGGCGATTCCTCCGGCATGATGGCATGGAAATAGTCCAGTGAATCCCGCATGCTCAGGGGATTTGAATTATAGCAATCGATAAAAAAGGTCAGGTTCCCCAATCGGACCTGGTCACCCCGGAGGAACCCCGGTTTCCACATCTTCAATCGGGCCTGAAGCAGTGGGGCTTCCATTCCCAACTCCAAACCCAATAGCAAGGCCAATACCGTGTTCCGGGCCATGCCTTCACTCATCCGGCTTCGCTGAAATTTCAAAGAGGCGCCTGTTTCGGGGTGCAGGAAAACCCGCGTCATTTCTCCATGGTGCTCAATCTCAAAATGACAAAACCGGACATTTTCCGGATAAGTCCAACCCGATTCGGGTTTTCCCGCGGCAAGGATGGGCGTTTCCAACTCCTGGAAGGGGGCGAAGCGAAAACAGGTCGTAGGCAGAACGGTCAGTTTTCGGGTAGCCGCCGCCATGGCAGCCTTTTCCAATGCTACTCCCTCAATGGAACCGATCCCCTTGAGGTGGGCCGGCGCAATGGTGGTTATCACCGAATAATCCGGCCCGGTCAGCCGGGCCAGTTTGGCAATCTCACCCGGAGTATTCATTCCCACCTCCACAACGGCATGGGTATGGCAGGGACGCAGAAGGGAAAGGGTCAGTGGCACCCCGAGATGGTTGTTGAGATTGCCCTGAGTCTTGAGGGTGGTGTCGGGAAGCAACCGTGCCAGCAGGTTCTTGGTGGAAGTTTTTCCGCAACTTCCCGTCACACCGATGACCAGTCCCTCGAATCCTTTACGGTGATTTTCAGCAATTTTCTGCAGGGCGTCGATCGGATCGTCCACCACCAGTTGCGGAATACCGGCCAAGTCGATTTCCCGGGAAACCAACGCCGCCACCGCCCCGTTCGTTTGGGCGTTGGCCACAAAATCGTGCCCATCGCGCTCGCTGGTGGCGAGAGCCACGAACATCTCCCCGGAACAAACGATCCGGCTGTCGATATTAAATGCGGTTATCCCCTCGGGAGGAGGTTTGTTCCATCTCCCTCCGGTCCAATCGGCAAAAGGTTGGGTCGAAAGTAAACTCACGGGATTCTGGCATTAACCAATTGCTTGATTTCCAATAACTCGCGGGTGACCTGACGGTCGTCGAAGGGAACGATTCTATCCTTGAATTCCTGTACGGTTTCATGCCCTTTCCCCGCCACCAAAACGGTGTCTCCCGACCGAGCCACGTCGAGGGCCCGGCTGATAGCGGCCCGGCGATCTGAAATAAATTCAACCTTTGCCGGATTTGAAACCCCCTCCTTCATATCCCTGAAAATCGCTTCGATGGACTCGGAACGGGGATTGTCCGAGGTTGCGCAAGTATGATCGGCATACTTTTGGGCAACCTTCATCATGAGCCTGCGCTTGTCCCGGTCGCGGCATCCTCCGCAGCCAAAGACCAATATCACCCTGCCCAGGGTAATGGCGCTCAACATTTCCAAAGCGTTGGCCAGGGCGTCATCCGTATGGGCGTAATCCACGAAAACGTTGAAATTCCCATTAGAGGGGAGGCGCTCCATCCTCCCGGGAACGCCGGGAAAGGATTCCACCTCCGGCCCGATATCGGATAGCCCGATTCCATAAGCCTTACAGATAGCTAGCGCGGCCAGAATGTTGCTTACGTTGTAAGCCCCGGGCAGACGGGTGGAAAGGACCGCCGATTCCGATCCCGATTGAACGACCGCCCTGGAACCTTGATGAGAACAATCATAGGCCCGGGCCCATAGATCGGCCTTCTCATCTTTCAGGGAAAACGTGATTACCCGAAGGTCGCCCTTCAGTTCCTCCGCCAGACGGCGGCCATAGGGATCATCCCAGTTGATCACCGCCACCTTCGGGTCCCCTTCCGCATCCGATTTAAAGAGGCGCTTCTTGACCTGATAATAACTCTCGAGGTCCCCATGGTAATCCAAATGGTCCTGCGTCAAATTGAGAAATACCCCCACGTCGAAGGATATTCCGAAAACCCGAAACTGGTCGATCCCATGGGAACTGACTTCCATGACGGCCCATCGGCAACCCCCTTGCACCATTTGCCTCAACAGAGAAAAGGTATCGATCGCTTCGGGTGTCGTCTTGAATGAAGGTATGGTCCGCTTCCCCAGGTCGTACTGGACGGTCCCTATCAACCCGGCCTCACCCCGGCCGAAATGCCGGTTGAGCAGGTGCTGCAAAACGTAGGATACCGTCGTCTTGCCGTTGGTGCCGGTTATGCCGGTAACCTGGAGATGCCGGTCGGGGCATTCGCAATAACTCCGAGCCACCTGGGCCACTACCCGCCGAATGGAAGCCACTTGAATCGAAGCCGTCTGCCCCCAGTGCGCAGGCGCCTCTTCCGACACCACTGCCACGGCTCCCCCGTCAATGGCTTGCTCGATATAAAACCTGCCATGGGTTCGCAGGCCGGGGATGGCAAAAAATACCGCACCGGGAATTACCCGGCGGCTGTCCGTAACCAGAGCCGAAACCGGCTTGTTCAAGTCGCCCCTGCTGGCAATTCGGATCCTTTCGGGAAAGAGCGTTTTCAGGGTGGGCGGCAAACATTTTTGCCTGGGGCCCACCGCCCTCGACCCATTGTTACCCCAACTTCCAGTCTGCAATCGGCTGCCCCTTGCAGGTGTTTCAATCTCGACAAATCCTTTCATGAAAAGTACTAGTTTTTGTCCAGTGCGATTGAACGGTTGGGGGAACTGGGAGAAATTCCCCTTATGTGAATCAACTGCTCCGCAACCCTTTTGAAAACGGGAGCCGCCACCCGGCCGCCATAGGCGGTATATCGGGTCTTCGGATTATCGATGACAACCGTGATGGCCAATCGGGGATCCCTGGCCGGAAAATATCCGGTGAACGAGGCCACGTGTTCGCTGTGGGAATACTTCCCGTTTTTCATGATTTTCTGGGTCGTTCCCGTTTTTCCAGCCACTTCCATACCGGGAATCTGGGCGTTTTGTGCCGTGCCCCCCGGACCAGCCGCCTTGATCAGGAATTCCGACATGGAAAGGGCAGCAATAGAAGAAATTACCCTTCGCCTGACTTTGGGCTGGAATTCGACTATGGTGTTACCCTCGGTATCTTCCACCCGGGAAACAATCATGGGCTCCATCAGTACCCCGTTGTTCGCCATTACTGTCATGGCCATGTGCGTTTGCAATGGCGTGCAGGCAACGGCGTGGCCCATGGGCAATCTGCTGACGGTCAATCCATCCCATCGAGCCGGCTTGTGTAATATCCCCGTAACCTCTCCACTCAGTATGAAGCCCGTCTTTTCGCCAAAACCGAATGCTCGGGCATAACGGTAAAGCCGTTGGTCGCCCAGCATCATGCCTATGTAGGCGGAACCGCGATTGCTGGAATATGCCACCACGTTGCGCACTGTGAGAACACCGAAATCCTTATAGTCGTCGGGAAGCGAAATGATCCGGCCCTGGTAGCGCACCCGATCCAAAGAACAGTCGATTTCCCGGTCGGGATTTACTATTTCTTCCGATAAGGCGGCGGAAATGGGGACGATTTTAAAGGTCGAACCCGGCTCGTAAATGTCTGTTATGGCCAAGTTTCTCCTATGGGCCAACGGGTACTTTTCCGTGTCGTAAAATTCGTTCGGATCATAGTTGGGCCAGTTCCCCAGTCCCAATATGAACCCATTGGAAGGATTGCTCACGATGATGGTGGCGCCATCCGGCCTCATGGCGGCGATTTTCTTGAGTTCCTCGTCTATGACATGTTGAACCATCAGGTCGAGGGTCAGAAAAACATGAAACCCATCCACGGGGTCTACCTGGCGCTTGCGAAACTGTACCATTTCCTGGCGCTTGCCGTCGTATTCGGTTTCCAACCAACCCTTCTGGCCGCTCAAATAAAAATCCATGGCCAACTCCACCCCGGTAACCGGAGTCAGTTCCTTGTTGACGAAACCCAGAACGTGGGCGGCATTGGTTTTTCCGGGATAAACCCGTTTGTAGTGAAGATTCCCGTAAACCCCATCGATTTCCAAAGCGAGGATCTCTTCATAGCCTACCTCTGTGATATCGTCCGCCAAGGTCTTCCATCGAATCGGGGTTTCCACCCCATCGATAACCCGTAGACCGGGTAGCATTTTCGGGCGCAGTTCCTCGTAGGGAATATCCAATAATTGGGCCAGCCTCGGCCAGTTGGGTTTATCCTCCGGGTTAAGGGATTCGGGATCGACCCCCACTTGCCAAACCCTGTTGGCAGCGGCCAGAAGATTGTGCCGTTGATCGTATATGTTTCCCCGCTTGGCCTCGATTACCTGGAATTTGGTCCGAATCCGCTCACTTACCTCCGCCAACTCCCCACGGTCCGCCAGTTGAAGATCGGCCAGACGAAACAAAACCGCAGCAAATCCTGCCACGAAGGCCAGGAAGACGCAAAGAAGCCGGAAAACCGATATGCCTCCCCGGGCCATGTCAGTCCGTGCGTTGTCCGGGCCTGCTGAGCGGTTCCCACCGCGAGGCTATCTCAAGGGGTTGCCTGTCCAGACTCCCCAGGTAGGCGCCTTCAAACGGTTCGTCTTTGGAACGGACCACAATGATACGGCTTTCCTGAGGGGGGGCCAAACGGAGGTTTGACACCGCAACCAATCCTTTGAGGTGTTCCGGATTCAATGCACGGGCCAGTTCGGTATCCATAGTGTCCTGACGACGTTCCAAGTCCTCCAAATCCGATTCCACGGCTCGGATTCCCGAAGCGACGGAACGAATCTCCCGTTTCCAATGGACGGTCATCATGCTTACGGCGAGCAAACCGATAAGGGAGAAAAAGGTTATGGTGAGAATCCAACGGGAATAATTTAAACGTTCTTTCATGATTCAACTGAGTCCTATCTGTTTGCGGACCGCGCGCAGCTTGGCCGAACGCGACCGGGGGTTTTGGGCCATTTCATCTTCGGACGCCGTGATGGGTCTTCGCGTTAAAGCTTCGGCAAATACCGGTCGCATCTGAGCCGGGGTGGAATCGTTCCGGTCCAGAGGTTGACCGCAGAGATGCCGAAAATAGCGTTTGACTATCCGGTCCTCCAAAGAATGAAAACTGATAGCGGCAAGCACTCCGCCCGGGACGAGTAAGGCAAACGCCTTGGGTAAAGCAGATTGGATCTGCTCAAGTTCACCATTTATCGCGATTCTCACGCCCTGAAAGGTTTTGGTAGCAGGGTGTATCTTACTACGCCTCCGGACGGGTGCTGGGATTGTGTTGGAAATTAATTTTGCCAGAGAGGAAGTGTTCCCGAGGACACCCGTGCCACGGGCTGCCAGGATGGCCTTCACCACCTGTTTCCAGGCCTTTTCCTCTCCATATACCTTGACCGCGCGCACGAGTTCACCTCTTGGCGCCGTCTCCAAAAATTGAGCCGCCGTTTGACCCTCACGGGGATTGATCCGCATATCGGCCGGGGCGGATTTGCGGAAGGAAAAGCCGCGCTCCTCCCGATCCAGTTGAAAGGAGGATACCCCGTAATCAAACAACACCCCGTCAAATTTATCCTCCTCCATTCGATCGAGATCGGAAAACTTGAGATCGAAAAATCGGAACCGGCCCGGGTACTTGTCACTGAATTCCCGCGCCCGGACCGCAGCCTCCGGATCACAGTCTATGGCGACTACCGTTACCGCCGCCTCCGCCTTCAAAAGGGCGCGAGTATGACCTCCTCCTCCAAAAGTCGCATCCAAGTACCTCCTCCCCGAGGTTTGCAAGAATAGCCCCAGCACCTCCCGGAGCAATACCGGGAGGTGCTCGTAGCCTTTAACAAGACTGGCAGGGCTATCCGATCCGCAAAACATCAGGTTTAAAATTTCCAACTCTCCCGGGATCCATGCCGGATCCCGCAAAGGACTCCCCCATCGAGGAGGAATTGATTCCGTCTATTTCTCTTAAAGGCCATTAATTCATCCCCGTTTTCCAAACTCTCTCCATGACTTCCAAAGTCTGTCGCCCCTTCGCTCCCACATCCAAAGCGTGGGGATTCTCGATGAATTTTCCGTAACGCTCCGGGTTCCATACCGCCCAGGTCCCAAACATCCCCACCAGTTGAACCCGTTTCTCAAGCCCGGCGTGCTGTATCAGTTTGGGGGTGACCACGATCCGACCGCTTTTGTCGCAATACAACATGTCGGATTGCTCCATCAGGGACATGAGAAAGCGCTGCCCCGATATATCGGTGGGAGATATCGATTCCATCGTCTCCTCCAATTTCTCGATCTTGCCAGGCGGACAAAACCAAATGTATCCCAGCGGGTGGGGTATGGCCAGGTAGGCGGAATCCTCATCATCACCGTCAAATCGCCACTTCTTGGGGACAGTGATGCGATTTTTTGTGTCCAGGGAATGGATGTATCCCCCAGCAAATTTTCGGTTCTTGGATAACATGACCGGGCCTAATTACGGGAATTGCCGACATTTCGCCCCACTTTTCGACACATGTCAAGCTTTGGCGCCGATTTTGCCTATTTTTTTTGCGATTTTCTTGGGGATGTTGTGGAAAAGATGGGTGAGCCGGAACCGCCTCCGATTAGACGAAATTTTAGTGTGCCGCGGCCTTTGCCCGAATCGCACAAAGGCCAGGGGTTTGATACTCGCCGGAAAGGT
Organism: Opitutales bacterium; assembly: GCA_022824405.1. Lineage (GTDB taxonomy): Bacteria > Verrucomicrobiota > Verrucomicrobiia > Opitutales > UBA2995 > JAABVD01. The sequence goes on along the minus strand of JAJDZZ010000069.1, from coordinate 21,186 downwards.
GCGCCGGGGAACGGAGGTCCTGGACAAGCCCGGCAAACGTTATGAGGACGATATTCCCTTAACCTTGTTGCAACCTCCGCCCTACGTCAGCCGGGGGGGAGAGAAGCTGGACCGTTATCTGAAATCCTTTCCCACCGAAATTCGGGGCAAGGTGGCGCTGGACGTGGGAGCCTCCACCGGAGGATTCACCGATTGCCTTTTGCAAAAGGGAGCGGCCGAATGCGTGTGTGTCGATGTGGGGCGGGGTCAATTGCACTACAAGCTGCGTCGGGATGAACGGGTAAGGAACGTGGAGAGAGTGAATGCCCGCCACCTGACGGCCGATTGCCTCCCCTACCCCAGTTACGATTTGATCGTGATGGACTTGTCCTTCATTTCGCTCACCAAAGTCCTTCCCGCCGTCTGGCCTCTGCTCGAGCCCCGGGGGAAACTCATAGCTTTGGTCAAACCACAATTCGAAGCCGGGAAATCCGTCGTCGACAAAGGCAAGGGCGTCATTCGCGACAACGAAATTCCTTTTCAGGTCCTGCGCGATATACAGGCTTGGGTGAGGGAATCTCTGAAAAACGCCGCCTTGGAAGGCTGGGTGGAATCCCCCTTGGGTGGAGGGAACCGAAACCGGGAATTTTTATTGGGAATTGTCAAAACCGCCTCCGAACCCTGATGATGCTCCCATTACACCCGACTTGAATGCACTCGCTGGATTCCATCGCATTTTTTATTAATGAAACCAAGGCGGGGGCTCCCGAATTGGCCGACTTCCTGGTCGATTTGGCCAGGGGTCTGTGCCGCGAGGTAAGGGTCTCTTCCAAATATCCCGTTGAAGCGGGCCTTTTGGACGGTATTTCGGCTTGTTGCGTGATTGGGGGGGACGGAACCTTGTTGAGCATCGCCAAGGAATGCTCCGAGCGCAAGGTGCCCGTCATAGGAATCAACCGGGGGAGCCTCGGTTTTCTCACCACTTTCTCTAGTTCTGAGGCTTCGGCTCAATTTTCCAAAGTGGTGGGGGGGGAATATTGCGTCTCCCGGCGGACCATGTTGCAGGCCTCGACTCGTGACCGTCAGGCACTGGCCTTAAACGATGTCGTGATCAAGGAAATTCATTCCGGGGAAATGGTAAACCTGGAGGTCTGCAACGAGGATGGACGCATTACCGATTTCCTGTGCGATGGGATCATTTTTTCCACTCCGACCGGCTCGACGGCATATAACCTTTCGGCCGGGGGCCCTCTCATTCAACCGGAAGCAAAGGTAATGGCGCTCACCCCCATTTGCCCCCACACCCTTTCCAACCGATCCATCATATTCGATGCGGGAACGCGGTTGAGGGTAAAGGATGTCTCCAAATCCAAAACCCTTCAGGTGCTTTTGGATGGACGCGAAAACCTGAGCGTCGATTCGGGAGGGGAAATTCTCATTCAATTGGCTCCCAACCGCCTGACCCTCATTCACCAGAGCAATTTCAAGCACTTCGACGTGGTGAGAAAAAAGCTCAAGTGGAGCGGCAGTCACAAGAACCGGGACTGAGCACATCCGCCATGGGGTCCTGACCCTGTAAGGCATACGAATTCCTAATTCCTCATTCCTCATTCCTCATTGGCGCCCTCGGGCGCCTTTTGACCCCTTCCTTTCGATCACGATCACGATCAAGATTAATTCCAACACCCTCTTCCCTCTTCCCTCTTCCCTCTTCCCTCTTCCCCCTTCCCTCTTCCCTCTTCCCTCTTCCTTCTTCCTTTACACCTGAACCCTGTTGACAAAGGAAGGGCCGATTCTATGGTGGGCGGTTTCTTTTTTTCGGCATGTTTTATTGGATCCAGACTTACCTTACCAAGCACTTCAAGTGGCTCATTGTCATTCTTTTGGCTGTTTTGATCGTTTCCTTTGTTTTCACCATCGGTAACTTCAGCCCACTGGGCGGCGGGGGCCCGCGTTACATCGACCAACCCTTTTTTGAATACGATTTGTCCTCGGAGAAAGACGCCTCGCAGATTTTCGGCCGCGGACGCGTCAGCTTGTCCATCAACATTCCCTTCTACGCGGACAATCAGGAATTCCTGCAATCATATTCCCTCACCAGAATAGCCCTGTTGCACCAGGCCAAACTCATTGGCCTTCCCGGTCCGAGCGATGAGGAGTTTAAAACTTTCGTTCGTTCTCTTCCGGCCTTTATGGATTTCTCCACCCAGGAGTTCGACGAAACCAGATACACCGCCTTTCTCGATTCATTGCGCAACGCCAGTATTTCCGAAATGCTGGTCACCCAGGTTTTGCAAGAGGATTTCCTCATCGAAAGAATGCGCAGCCTTCTGGAAGGCCCCGGCCATATGCTCCCCCATGAAGCGCTGGAGACGGCCAAGCAAAACGACACGGTGTGGGACCTGCAAACGGCCCGTTTGTCATACGCATCCTTCAACCCCGAGGTGAGTCCGTCCCGGGAGGAACTGGAAAGTTATTTCAGCCGGAATGCCTTCCGCTATCTCATACCGACAAAAACCGAAGCCGGTTTCCTGAGTTTCGAGCCGACAGAATTTGTCGATGAGACCTACCAACCGGAAGATGGGGAAAAGCAGGTTCATTTCGTAACCAACAAGGCCCGCTACCAGGCAGAAATGCCCCCTCCGGAACCAGTGGAAAAGGAGGATGACGACTCCGATGCTCCTGAAAATCCCGAAACCCCGGAAGTGACCCTGGATCAGGTAGAGGAAAAGGTGATTGCGGAATTGAGGCTGGAACAAGCCTCCAAACGCGCTCAAAACGCGGCCGAAGAATTTGCCTACTATCTGTTCGATAAGGAAATCGAAAACGGTAGTGAGGCTTTTTCCGAGGCCATGGAGAGGCAAGGGATTGAACTCGTGCCCCTGCAGCCATATGGACGGGATTCCGTGGGGTCACAACAGGGGCTTGGCCCTGAAACGCTTAACCAAGCCTTTCGCCTCAATGAATCGCGCTATTATTCCGACCCGATTCAGGATGGTGACCGGTTCGTGATTTTGATCTACCGGGGCCAGACCCCGGAGCGCGCACCGGCATTGGACGAGGTCGCGGACCGCGTTTCTGCCGATCTCGAGGAAGAACTCCGACGCGAGAAATTCGTGGCGAAGGGCCAGAGCTTGAAAACGGAAATCGAAGCTGCCCTGGCCGCCGGCGAAACCTTTGAAAGCGCCGCCGCCAGTCGAGAACTCGACCTGGCCTCTTTTCAGGAATATAAGCAGTCCTCACCGGCGCCGGAAGGTCTCAGCGCCGGGGCCCGCAACCAACTTGAAGGCCTGGAAGAGGGAGAAGTCTCCGACTGGGTTACCGACCCGACCGATGGAATACTGGTATTTGCGGAGCGGAAAAGCGTCCCCGATTACACCCTGACCGATGATCCGGTCCGAACCGTCATCGAATCCCAGTCGACAGTACTCAGCTCCCGGAACGTGGACCCCATCATCTCCGAATTGCTGGAGCGGGAACTGGCCGACACCGCCTACCGGAGATAACGCCCCGGGCGCCTTGGCGCGCTTATCCAATCCTCGGGTGGCGGGCCCTTGCTCAGGTCATAGACCGCTTCGGCGGGGAGAAACTTTTTAAACCAGGTCCGTTGCTTTTTCAGGAGGCGTCGCGTGTTTCGCTCTATCGTCAGCGGAAGTTCCTCTTCAGCCAATTCCCCCCGCAAAAAAGCCAAGGTCTCCCGGTATCCTATCGCCCGGGCCGCGCTCGGATTTTGATCGATCCCCTCTTTCATCAAGGCCCTTACTTCCTCGACCAATCCCTCCTTCAGCATCCGGTCCACCCGCTTGCGCAATCGCCGTTCCAATGCTTCCCTTGGCCGCGATAATATCAGGACCCGCTTGGCAAAATCGTCAAAAATGCCCGTTCTTCGGGTAAATCGACGTTTCAAATCCTTCAATGACAGCCCCGAGGCCCGGCATCGTATCAGGGAATTGAGTACGCGCCTAGGATTGGAAACATCCAATCCTCCCAACCCTTCGGGATTCATGCGGCGCAGTTCCTCGACCGATTCCTCCAGTGGCCGCGAAGCAAACCTTTCCCGGATATCGGCGCGAAACGCGTCCGTTATTTCAATGTCGTCCATTACCGGGCCAAAAAACGCGCTTAAATAAAATCCGCTTCCACCCACCACCAGCACCCGGTGTCCTCGACCGTGAATTTCTTTTACCGCCCGCCGCACCTCCCGCAGGTATCTGTCGATGGAATACTGGTGGGACACGTCGGTGACATCGATGAGATGATGAGGCACCCGGGAACGATCCTCCCGGCCCGGCTTGGCCGTGCCGATGTCCATACCACGGTAAACCAGCAGGGAATCGCATGAGACGATCTCGGCATTGTGCCGTTGGGCCCAATCCAGGGACAACCTGGTTTTTCCCACCGCAGTATAGCCGGTCATAATATACAAACAGCGATCCACGCCTGTTATAGTCCGAAAGCAAAGGCCTCGGTCAACCTCGGCGGAGGGGAGGAAGAGAGATTCGCAAAAAACCCGTTGATCTCGCCACTCGTTCAGCTATGTCATTACGGCAATAAGACCACTGTGAAAATTTGCCTGGTTACCGAAACCTTTCCACCCGAAGTCAACGGGGTTTCCATGACATTGAACCAATTGGTCACCCGGCTGGTGGCCAAGGGGCACCGCCTGCACGTCATCAGGCCTCGGCAGTCCGAGAACGATGGAAGCGGAAAGGGCAAGGATTTCTCCGAGGACTTGGTCAGGGGAATACCTATTCCGGGTTACGATGTCCTGAAAATGGGTTTGGCCGGAAGGAACCAGCTCAAAAAAAACTGGGAGAGGTTCTCCCCCGATATCATCCACATCGCCACGGAAGGTCCCCTGGGAATCCAGGCCCTCTTTTCCGCCCTTCGGCACAATATACCCGTGGTTTCCAGCTTCCACACCAACTTTCACGCCTACGGAAAACATTACCGCTTGGGATTCCTCACCGGAATCGGTCTGGCCGGATTGAAGTTTTTCCATAACAAAACGCGCCTGACCCTGGTTCCGAGTGAGGATTCGCGCCAAATCCTCCGCAAATCGGGGTTCAAGAACCTGGAAATCATGGGCCGGGGAGTGAATACGGAACTGTTTTCCCCCGCAAAACGAGACCTTTCCTTGCGACAATCCTGGGAAGCGAAAAGGGATGACCCGGTCATGCTGTACGTGGGACGCATCGCCGGGGAAAAAAATATCCCGCTGGCGCTTCGGGCATACGAAAGGCTCAAATCCCTCTGCCCCAATTTGAAATTTGTCCTGGTCGGGGATGGCCCGGAACGCGCTCAAATCCAAAACGCCCATCCGGGGCTTATTTTCGCCGGCATGAAAACCGGAGAAGACTTGGCCCGGCATTATGCCTCCGGAGACTTCTTTCTCTTCCCCAGCATAACGGAAACATTTGGCAATGTCGTCCTCGAAGCCATGGCCAGCGGTTTGGCCGTTCTGGCCTACGATTACGCCTCGCCTCGAACCTGTATCCGCCATGGCGAAAACGGCTGGTTGGCCCCCTTCGACGATGCGGAAGCCTTTCTGCGCCAATCAAAACGGCTTTTGCAAGAACGCGACCGATGGCCCGCTATTGGCCGTGCAGCCCGGAAAACGGCGGAAAGATTCAGCTGGGACGGCATCCTGAAAACCTACCTCGGCCATATTGAAAGGGTGTGCACATTCTGTGAATAATTCTGCCGGGAAGGGAATATTCCCCTCACGGGAGGGATAAAGCCGGAACTTGTGCCCAAAGGCAGGGGTTTATTCACATACTTCCCCAGGTTGGGCCAAATTGTCCCTGACGGTGCCGTATCCGGGTGCGGAATGACTTTGCCCTGGAAAAAGTCTATCCCTGATAACCCAAAGATACGTTTTTCTCACAGATTTCATACCTTGCCCGTTACAGCAATGTTTGGGTTGTTACGGGCGCGTAAAAAGAATTCCACGATTCCACAACCAAGGTTGAAGCCCTCAAATTTCCGGCACACATTAACCTTATCGACAACTTATTCACAATGACATGAAAAAAACCGTCCTGACCTTCAAAACCATCGTCATTTCAGATGTGCACCTGGGTATGCGGAACAGCAGAGTCGAACGAGTAAACCGATTCCTTCAACACACGAATTGCCGCACCTTGATTCTCAATGGCGACATAATCGATGCCTGGAGCCTCAACCGCCGCAGAGGAACCTGGAACAAGCATTGCAGCCGTTTTATCCGCTTGATCCTGAAGAAGATTGAAAAGAAAAAAACCAAGGTCATCTATCTGCGGGGGAACCACGACGATGTGCTGCGCCGGTTCATGCCCATCCATTTTGAAGGATTCAATATCCTGGAGGATTACACCCTCCACTCCAAGGGCCGGAAATACCTGGTTCTGCATGGAGACGTTTTCGACAGAATCACCTCCAGATATGCCATGATCGCTCATTTGGGCGACATCGGGTACCAATTACTCCTGGGGATCAACCGCTTTTACAACCGCTACCGGTCCTGGAGGGGAAAGCGTTATTATTCCCTGAGCAAATTGGTCAAAAGAAAGGTCAAGAAGGCGGTCAACTTCATTGGGAAATTTGAATCCTCTCTGGTCGGATTAGCCAAACATCATGGATGCGACGGGGTCATCTGCGGGCACATTCACACCGCGGAAGACAAGATGCTGGATGATATCCACTACCTCAATTCCGGCGACTGGGTGGAATCGCATACCGCCATTGTCGAGCACAAGGACGGGCGCTTCCAACTCATCGATTACCCTACTTTCGAAAAGCTCCTGGCCGAGGCAAAATTGGCCAAAAAAGCAAAGTCGGATCACCCAGGGAAGAACCGACCGGAGATGGAGGATACGCCCCAGCCAAAATCCTTGCTTACGACCTGACTCCCGAGGAGAGTTCCCCGACCAACTCCTTCAGCCGCAAGAGTAATTGTGGACGGTTATCCCGGTTGTCGGCCACCAGGTTGACGATTGCGCTTCCCACCACGACGCCGTCCGCCACTGCCGCGACTTCCCGGACCTGCTCCTTCCCGGAAATGCCAAACCCGACCACAACCGGTTTGTCCGTCTTGCATTTGATGGCTTCAACCATGGGCCCAATTCCCTTCTCGAGATCCTCGCGCACTCCCGTAACCCCTTCACGGGACACGTAGTAGACAAATCCGGTGGAGGCATCCGCTATTTCGGCAAAGCGGTCCTCCGGGGTAGTCGGAGCCACTATGAACACGGTCTTAATCCCAACTCGGCGGCAGATTTCCAGGTAATTTTCTGCTTCTACCGGAGGGAGATCGAGGGCCAACACGGCGTCGACACCGGCAGAATATGCTTCCCTCAAATAGGATTCGGTTCCCTGAGAGTAAATCTGATTATAGTAAGCATAGAAAACGATGGGGGTTTCCCCGTCCATCTTGCGTATGGAACGAACCAGTTGCAAAACGTCATCCTTGGTTGTTCCACTTTCCAGAGCCCTCATGGCCGCACACTGGTTGGTCCAGCCATCGGCGAGCGGATCGGAAAATGGCACCCCGAGTTCCAAAATGTCGATCCCCGACTTCAGCAATACCCGGCAAATTTCCAAGGAGGTCTCCGGGTCCGGGTCTCCCGCACACACGTAGGCAATGAAACTCTTCCGGCCTTCCTCCAATGCCTGCTTAAATTCAGCGCCTAAACGATCCATAATTCGGTGGAAAAAGTATCAGAATTGACACCGTCCTTCCAATGGGAAATTTAAGAAACCATGGCCAGACAAGCGGTTCTCATTCTCAACCTGGGTTCTCCGGACTCCCCTTCCGTATCGGACGTGCGTCGTTACCTTAAGGAATTCCTTCTGGACGAACGGGTTATCGATTCCTCTCCTCTGGTTCGCAACCTGGTCGTGAGGGGATGCATCCTGCCCACGCGCCCCAAGCGCACGGCGGAAGCCTATGCCAAGATCTGGACCGACCGTGGAAGTCCCCTCCTCGCCATTAGCGGACGCGTGCGGAGAAAAGTCCGGGAACAAGTCGAAATGCCGGTGGAATTGGCTATGCGCTACGGCAATCCGTCCATTCCGGATGCCCTGACCCGCATTGGGGAAATGGGCATCGAGCGTCTTTTCATCATGCCCCTCTACCCCCACTACGCCATGTCCAGCTACGAGACGGTAGTGGTAAAGGTGGAAACCTGTATCCGGGAAATATCGCCCCATTTGAAGCGCTCTTTTTTACAACCTTTCTACCGGGACGCCGATTATATCGAAGCTTTGTCGCAGAGCATTGCCCCGCATCTCGGTAAGGACCTCGACAAAATCCTCTTCAGTTACCACGGTCTTCCCGAACGCCACTTGAAAAAAACCGATCCCTCCGGTCATCATTGTCTGGTCGCTCCCGACTGTTGCTCGGTCTCTAATCCCGCCCACGCCACGTGCTACCGCCATCAATGTTTCAAAACCACCCGATTGGTATGCCAAAATCTGGGCATACCGGACCATCTGCAGGCGATTTCGTTTCAATCCCGCTTGGGCCGGGATCCCTGGCTCAAGCCTTACACCGATTTGGCGCTGAGGGAGTTTCCCGCCAAGGGCATAAAAAAGATCGCCGTGCTGTGCCCCGCTTTCGTGACCGATTGCCTGGAGACCCTGGAAGAAATCGACTTGGCCGGCCGCAAGGAATTTCTTGCCGCGGGCGGGGAATCTTTCACCATGATTCCCTGTTTGAACGATCAGCCGGTCTGGATAAACTGGCTCGTAAATAGAATCCGGGGTTGGTCGCGGAAAACTGATTAATGTTCATACCATGCATCCGGGCGTCGATGTAGTCAGTATCGGTCTAGGCAACCTGTTGTACTGTCTCGGGTTTCTTTTCGCCATATTCTACCTGCTCCGAACCAAACACCACCCGCGGTGGGTTTTATACGCGTTAATCGCGGGAGGATACGCCATACAAACCTTCGGCATGTACCAAAGGGGCCTGGCCATTGGGGGTTGCCCGATGGGAAATACCTTTGAAATCGTTCAATTCGTTATCTGGTCCCTCACCTTCTGCTTCCTCGTCCTGGGTCCGGCCTTTCGCCTCAGCCTGTTTGGCTTTTTCACCGCCGGACTGGCAGTTCTATTGGCCATTCTTTCCTTTGCCAATCCATCCTGGGACGCCCCCTACCCGGGCAGACCCTTCGGGCCCAGCCCCTGGATTGAATTCCATGCCTCGCTCGCCCTGTTCTCCTACGGCATTTTCGGGTTGCTCGCCGTGAGCAACCTGCTCTACCTCCTGCAAAATTTCTCCCTCGAGGAACGCCGCCTCAAGGGTCTTTACCTGTTTCTGCCATCGCTGGTCGAAACCGAAACCTTGAGCCTGCGCATGCTGGTTGCGGGTTGTTCGGTCCTGACCGTTTCTTTGGCCGTCGGATCGATTTACTGGATCCAAAACCTCGCCACGGTGGATTGGCTTAAACTGTTCTTTACCGTGTCGGTGTGGTTGGCCTACCTCCTCGTTCTGGCTCTCAGGTTGGGCAACAGGCTCTATGGCAAAAATTTGGCCTGGACGTGTCTTGCCCTCTTTCTCGTCGCTGTAATCTCCCTTTGGCCGGTCGATCAAAGCCGCGCCGAGCCGGAATCCGCGCTTCCGGAATCGAGTTTCGGCCTCCCCCATGGATAATCAAACCCAAGCCTTTTTCTGCTGGGGAGTCAGTCACCACAGCGCCCCGCTAAGCTATCGGGAAGCGATCGCCCCGACCCCGCCACAAATTAAAAAAATCTACGCCCTGCCCCATCGCTGCGATTGGTTGCACGAACTGACCGTCCTGAGCACCTGCAACCGCCTGGAGGTCTACGGAACCGGCTATGGGGAAATAGAGGAGGTCCTGACTGCGGAATTATCCGAAATTCTCCAAACGGAAGCCGATTCTCTGCGCGAAAAATCTACCCTTAAATTTGGTCGGGATGCCCTCTCCCACCTCTTTGCCGTCACCGCCGGGCTGGACTCCCAGATCGTGGGGGAAGTCGAAATTACCGGTCAGGTAAAAAAGGCGTTTCTGCAAGCGGGAAAGCGGGGAACGGTGGGCCGGAAACTAAACCAGGCCTTCCAAAAGAGTTTCCAAACCTCAAAATGGATACGCTCCCATACCCACATCGGGGTAGGACAAATCAGTGTGGCCACCGTGGCGGTGGATTTTGTCCTGAAAATTTACGGCAACCTGGGAAAATCGACCGTCCTGGTTATCGGGGCGGGAGACATTGCCGAAAAAACCATGGCCGCCTTGCGCAGCCGAGGGGTGAGAAACCTGATCCTGAGCAACCGAACCTTTGCCCATGCCCGGGCCCTGGCGGAGGCCAACCACGGCATCGTAGCTCCCTTCGACAGTCTGGATTGCCACCTCATCACACAGGTGGACATTGTGGTTTGCTCCACTTCCTCCCGAGAATACATATTCGATCGGTCCCAGGTCCAACAAATCATGAAGAGACGCACCATCCGCCCTCTCTGCCTGATCGATTTGGCCCTGCCCCGGAACATCGAGCCCACTATCGCCGCACTCCCCAACGTATTTCTCTACAACCTGGACGATCTGGCTAAAATCGCCCAATCGAACCTGGAAGCCAGACGAAACGAAGTCGTCAGGGGCATGGACTACATCGACAGGAAATCCCTCCGGGTCATGCAGAATATCAACCGCACCTGAAGCGATCAGGCCCGTCCGGGTCATGCTCCGCCGCGACCTCTGCGAGAATTAATTCTTCATCACGTTCCTTTCGATCACGATCACAATAAAACTCTGTGTCCTCTGTGGTATATCTCTCCCAATTCCTCATTGGCGGGCCCTGGCGCTCCTTTCCCCCCCTTCCTCCGTAAACTGACCTGTTTCTACATGCGCCAAGGGGTCAGTCCTGGATTTTCAACATGGGGACATGCCAAAAATCAAGGAGCTGACCCCTTTCGTCCGAAGTTTACCGGGAAGAAGTCCTGACGAATATGGCGCTGTCTATGCGCTCAAACGCATTCTGATAAGTCTGGGCATCCAGAATGGGTGTCTCATTCCTTTCCTGAGCGCCGTATTCGGTCGAACTTTCCAGCAAAAATACAAAATTCAATCGCACCCGCGTCTGGGAACCGATTTGTTCGACGAAAGCAGTGGCCTTGGTCTGAGACGTTTGCGTAGAACCGGTCAGGACCTTGCCAAGCCAGTCGGATTCCGCCAGCCCGTCTGCCTGAATGAAGCCGGTCGCCAGATCCGCATTCTTGATGGTGTAGCCGAGATCCTGAAAAACGGAAACCACACTGCGAAATACAACCTCCTTTTCTTCCTCAAAATCCCTGGTCTGCATCGACTGGATTTCAAGGGGGGTCATCGCTGGCGCGGGACTATCGATCGTGAGGCATCCGGACAAAATGACTCCTACCATGGAAAGGAGAGCAAAACCTGGTGCCTTTATGGAAAACCTCAAAAACACCGCATTAGAAATTCGAGGCACGGCTGTTAAAGTCCGACACAACGTCATTGGCATCGAACTTGATGATCAAAGTGATCATGCGGGAACTGGTTTCAAAACCGGAAGCGGATTCCGTTTTGCCAAATAGCAACACGTTCCAATAACCCTCCTGGCTGGATTGCTGGCTGACCTGGGCCTGGCGCTGGTAAGTCCAAACTTCCCGGCCCTGTCCATCGCGGGTCGTAACGTTTGGCGCGCCAAATATCTCCAGCACCTGGGCTTTGGTGGTTGCCCCCGTGCGAATGTTCATTTGCACGTTCCCCTGCGTCAGGGGACTATTGCGAGTAGAGAGAGGCTCCGGAGGGGTGACACTGACACATCCCGACAACAAAACCGGCAAAGCGACCAAAAGTGTTTTCCAAATCATTTCCAAGATAGGTTAAACCGCGTTAAGATGATGGGTAGAAAATCCACAATCAAGATAAATGCATACTGCTGGAATAGACTCTTCCCCTTGCCCATATGTTCCCGGCCCAACCGAAAAACCCATCACCGGCCACCTCCCGGTTTTTCGTTCAGGGTATAGTAAAACGACTGCTGACGAAGCGCCTCTCCTTCCGCGTTTCGAAGGGCCGGGGCGCTCACCTTCGTGACAAATCCCGTCCGTAAATTTTCAATTTCCAGCATCAGGCGTTTTCCATCCTCCGAGACTTCAATGCCGGAGACGGGCAACTCGGTCTCGCGGTCCTGCTCGCCTTGGTGATCGAAGGTGGGGGACCCATAAGAGTTGTGGTGCCTGTAATTGAATTGGCTGACGGCGTAACCCCTGGGGTCGATGGCGGTATCCGCGTCGATGGGCTCGGTGAAGGTCAATTCGAACCCTTCGGCCAGGGCATGCACCCTCTCCACCTCGAAGGGCATCGAGCCGGTGTAAGTCACCCGGTCCAGGGAATATTCCTGAGGTTTGGCCGCGGGCCAGGTGCGGCGGCAACCCCCCGCGTATAAACGGCCGTCGGGCCCCATGGAAAGCCGATTCACCGGTCCGTTAAATCCTTTGGCGAAGGGCCAGACTGCTCCCTGCCATACCCCATTCACTTTCTCCAGGTAAACCCTGAGCACCGTGCCAAACTGAAAATCCCCCACCAGCATCTGGCCATTGAAAGGACCGAATTCATCGGTTTCCATGGTTGTGATTCCACTGGCCGAGGGCGCCAAATGGTAGGGAAGCCACACCGCCGGCATCTTTTCCAGGGGAGGATTATCCCAAAGTTCCTTCGGTTCCGGATAACTGTTGCGAAAACCGTAGCTTTTCCCCCGTTCAATATGGTTGATCTTGCAGACTCCAATCCAGGTTCCCTGATTGTCCGTGGCAAAGACATCCCGGTCCGGACCGACAACACCCATTCCATTGGGCACGCGAAATCCCTTGGCGAATCCCGACAACTCACCACTGATGGGATCGATTCGCACGTCCCATCCCGCGTAGGGCACGTCCCAGCGACTGCGATGGCCGCAGGTAATTACGTGAAAAAATCCTTCCCCGTCCACGACGGGACCGAAGGCATAGGAGTGATAGTTGCCGGAGAACCCCCAATCGTCATTCACGCACTCCTGCAAATCCGCTTCCCCATCCCCGTCCGTATCCGACAACCGGGTAAGCTCACCTTTTTGCACTACGTAAATGGTGTCATCCACCACTTTGAGACCCAAGGGCTCCATGAGGCCGCGGGCAAAGCGGCGGTAACGGACTTCATCGACCGGGCCGGTGGCATTTTCCAGGATCCAAACCTCGCCTCTGGCCCAGGTGCAGACGGCCAGATCGCCGTTCGATAACCAGTCCATGCCTCCCACCAGAAGATCCACCTCCGATGGAAGCGAAAAGGATTCGATACGATAGTGTTCATCCCCTGTCACCGGCGTCGCTCGGTCCGTTCGGGGGCTCGGCACGATCTTTGGTTTGGCAGCGGGTTTGGGAGACAACGGTTTAATCCGTTTATTTCCGATCTCATCCAACGCTTTCGCAACCATCGGCTCCTCGGAGCATACCGTGCTCAGGACCTCGATGGTGATGGCGGTTTCGTGCGCTGGCACCTTGAGAAAGGCTCTCACTTCATGCCCCGAGACCGTCCGAAATTCTCTGCCCGTCTCGGTGTTTTCGTCCGATAGGAAGGCCTCCTCATATTCCACCTGGCCTGCCTCGACCTCCCAGGACAGACCGTCGTGACCACGAGCCGCGACCAGCAAAAGGTCCCCGTACTGCGTCCCGTTCCTCTCAATCACAACGGCTTGGCCCATGGTGAACCGATCCCCGACAACTCCCATTTCGGCATGGGCGAGAAACCGGAGGTCCTCCTCACTAGGTCCTATTTCAAACCGACGGATGATGGTATCGGCCTCACCCATACGTTCCACCCTGGCATGCTCGGAGATCCTCACCGCATCCCCCCGGGGCAAGCCCACTTGGTAAATCAAAACGGCATCGCCACCCTTGGCCTCGATCGCCTTGAAATCGGATCCGGCCGACACTTCAAATAAATCCTGAGATGGCAGATTGCCGACCGACCAGGGTAAGAATGGCGGGTTGTGCCAGAGCACCTCACCATCGACCTGGCTGATGTGAGGGTTCTTGGTGTTGCTGTAGGTGGGACCATACAAAGCCAAACCCTTGCCTTTCCAGGCCGTGTGCGTCCGCATCCGTTTGCTGTCAAACGCGATATGCACCCCGGAACCCAACGGAATAGCGATGCTGCGGCTCGACCGGACCATCGGTGCGCGACGGAATGGCTGGTCGGGAGGATCGAACATCGCTACGATCTTTGCTTCTCCATCGCTCTCTTCCTGAGGTAATGGCTCCAGCGATTTTATAAAAAGCAAGAGCGATTCAACTTGAGGCCCCGTCAACATTTCGTGGTAGGGCGGCATGTTGATATCTTGCAAATCGAAACCCTGCAAGGTCCGCCTGGTCGGGTAGACAATGGATTCGCGCAGGTATTCGTCATCAGCCGTAGCCGCGCTGCCATCGATAAAGGTCCGGCTTTTCCCGTAAACGCCCCGAAGTGTAGGACCTATCTTTCCCTCCTGCGATCCGGAGATGGCATGACAGGTCGCACAACCCATAGCCTGATAGAGGGCGGCGCCGTTTTCGATGGAAACAGTGGTTCTGGAATCCTCCGGCAAGGTGTAGGAGGTCATTACCGGCTGCTCCTCGGGTTGGGCCGGAGCGCCCGGCCCAAATCCCCCCAGCAGGAAGAGTGCGCACAACTTATTGAAATACCGCATGTTCAGGGTTTCCGCGCGAAAGCAGATAAGCCATCAAATCCAACGCTTCATCCCGATTCAGCGTATCGAGAAGGGAGGATGGCATGGAGGACACGGGGGAAGGAGACAACCGCTCAACTTGGGCCGGGTCAATAGAAAGGATTGCGTCCGGAACCAGGGGATTGAGCTGAATCTTCAAGCTGTCATCCCGGTTCTCCAGAAGTGTTCCCGTCAGGGTCGATCCGTCCTTTAATTCCACCAGGGTTTGCTGATACTGATCCGAAATCACCTTGTTGGGTTCAATGATGGATTCCAGCAAGGCACGGTGATTGAACCTGGCCACCACCGAACTCAGATCGGGGCCGATTGGTTGACCTTCCCCGACAAACCGATGGCAAGCAGCGCAACTCGCCGCCGTATACATGGACCGGCCTCTCAAAAAATTGCGTCCCTCCAGTCCATCCAAGGCATCCGCCAGATCGGCAACCTTCCAATGGCGCACGATCTCCCCTCCCCCGGCCGGCTCGACCAGCTTTGGTTGGAAGGCCGCGTCTCCCCCTTCCAGGATTCCCCTGAGCGCGGTCCTTTCCCTCTCGCTCAGAGTCGAAACGGCAGCGGATCGAATTTGGCCGAATACCTGTTTGAAGATACGCTCCGATTTCGAAGGTTGATTCACCACTCCAGCCCCGCCTCGGTAGGACGCGGCCGCATGATTGAACCAGCGAAAGTAGGTCTTTCTCTGGCCGGGAGTCCAGCCCGTCTCCACAAGGCGTAGGACCAAGGCAAAATGGATCTGTTCTTCCTGCGTTCGACCCTTGGTCAGCAGGTCCAGTGACGTGGCAATGACCCGAGGGCTTTCCAGGTATACTAACAACCGGGAAAGTTCCCGATTGATGAAAAAGGTATCCGAGGGGTAGAGTTTTTCCAGCCGCTTGGCCGTGGCCCGAGCCAACCGGTCCGGAGCCCTGCCAAAGCGTGTAAAGCTCAGTTGATAGGCCCGAAGCAGGTCCAGGATACCCTGTTCATCGAGGTTAGCAACATCCACACGGTTCAGCGCATCGAGCATCGGTTCCCGGTCCGCGTTCTTTCCCGTGCGCGCCAGGGCGATCAGCCCATTGATTTTGGCCAGGGGATCGGATTCCTCCAAAACGCGTTCTCGCCATCGGGCCGGCGGGTGATGCTCCAAAATGGTCCGGGCCGATGCAGCCACAAACCGGTCCCCGCTCCCCAGGTGGGGCCAAGCCTTGTCAACGTGAGAAGGGTCCCTCGATACGTGGTGGGAATCCAACTCTCGCCTGATCGTGGCCAGTTCACTTGCCGGGCCCTCTTCTTCGCTAACTTCCTCAAAATCCGGAGCCCGATGCCGAATCCGATAAAGAAACGAATCCATCTCCCGTCCACCCGTGGTGAAATACAGGGCACCGTCCCGCCCCACCGCTACATCGGTAACAGGCAGGGCATTACTCGAGGCAAACACTTCACTGCGACCGGTAAATCCGGCTCCATCGGGTTCCAGGAAAACCGCTTCTATGCTGCCGAAGGACCAATCCAGAACGAACAAGGCATCCCGGTACTTGGAGGGAAAGTGCGTTCCGTAGCCAAATACGATCCCTGTGGGAGACCCCGTTCCCAACTCCACCGCCGGCGGCAGAGAATCCTTGTAGTACTTGGGCCATTTGCCGGATCCACTGCGCCAACCATAATCGCCTCCACTGGACAAAAAGCAGACGCGAGTGGGTCGGTACCAGGGTTGGCCCGTATCCCGCTCGTTATCGGAATCCCAGGTAAAGAGGTTTCCCTGCCGGTCCAGGGCGATATCGTAGGGATTGCGCATCCCACGACAGAATAACTCCCAATACCTTCCGTCCGGATCCGTAATACAGACCCAGCCTCCCAGGGGACCGATGACGGAACCCCGGTACTGCTCACGCGGCAGGATGTGGTCGTCCGCCCAAATTTGCGGAACCCGGGAATCGTCCAGGGGTTCCGGGATTTCCGTGCCATTCCCGGCCAAGACGAAAATACGCTTTCCATCCGGGGTGAGGGCCAGGGCATGGGGCCCGTGTTCGCCCGCCCCATCAAATTTCCTGAGAAGAGAAACCTCATCGAGGCGATCGTCGCCGCTGCTGTCCCGCACCCGGTAGAGGCCGCTTTGTCGACCACTTTTCGACGTTCCATTGACCACCACGTACAAGCTGTCAAAGGCCCACAGTAACCCTTGGGCGGCGCCCACCTCCACGTCCATGGGCTCAACCAATGGAGGCGTGTCTTCCTCTAAGGGCGGCAGGGTCAACCGGTATAAACCCCCGAATTGTGAGGAAGCAATGAGCCGCCCTTGCGGATCAAATGTGATACACACCCAGGAACCTTGAGTTTTTACCGGTACATCGTAGATGCGATGGGCTTCAAAGCCCTCAGGCAGGTTCAAATCCACCGCCTCAGCCCCCAGGTCGAGCGCGGCAAACCCAACTGCCACCGCCATCCAAACCTCGACTTTCCCATATGCCATCATCCTTTCAGCGACTATCTGCAAAAATAGGCCCCTCCCTTTTCCTTGTCCAGATCCCAAAAAGACCAACCACAGAGGCGCGCCAAAGCGCGCCAATTAGGAATGAGGAATTAAGAATTAGGAATGGGGGAAAGGCTGAAAATTAATCGTGATCTTGATCGTTATCGAAAAAACCAGGATTAGAAAGGGCCTCTCGCAAAGCTCGCCAAGAACGCCAAGATTCTGAGGTAAAACATGGATTAACAGGATGTACAGGATTTGAATAATCCGTGCCTATCCGTGTTATCCGTGGTTTCTCTCTCCCAATTCCTAATTCTTAATTGGCGCCCTTCCTGTCACGCCTTAGTCCCAACGGGCGAAGGAGGAGGCGCCTTCCCCCTCCGTTAACTCCTGTTCCGGCGCAGCCGGACCCCTTTGCGTTCTCAGCGCTCTTTGCGAGAGGCTTTTTTCGATCACGATCACGATCAAGATCACGATTAATTTTCAGCCTTCATCCTTTAGCCTTCAGCCTTTCCCCAATTCCCCAATTCCTCATCCCTCATTCTTAATTCCTAATTGGCGCCCCCGGCGCCTCAGCGCTTCCCCTCTTGAAATTCCACGCCTACCGAGTAGGATTTTCATTATCAATTATGTCGTATAATGTCCTTAATCAGTATGGGTTGAGCCAATTAGTGACCAGATATCTCCGAATGTCCATTGCTCCATGTCCAACGTAATTCCACGGAAGTCTGCAGAATCCTCCTTGGCCTCCTCGCAAGCAGCGCTGACTTACAGAAGAATGGAAAACCATGATAGAACCTATGCTTGACCAAGGAACCTTGGACGACATCGTCCGGCGCATCACGGAGGTGGCTCAACCGGAGAAGATCATCCTGTTCGGATCCGCTGCGAGGGGCGATATGAACCGCCACAGCGACATCGATCTGCTCATCGTCAAAGAAGGCGTGGACACCCTTGATCTGATGCGGCAGATCCGCCGTAATCTTCGCGGAGTAGGCGCTGCCGTCGATCCCATAGTCGTAACCTCCCAAGGCGTCGAACGCTACAAGGACAGTCACGCACTGATCATCAAGCCCGCCCTGCAGGAAGGAAAGGTCATCTATGAATCTCCATGAACGCTTTCCGCCCAACGACCCTCGGGAATGGATGAACCGCGCCAAAAGCGACCTGACTCAAGCCAAGTGCCCGGCGTCTATCTCGAAAATTTGTGCTTCAACTCGCAACAGGCGGCCGAAAAAGCCATCAAGGCGGTGATGATCGCGCGAAACATCGAGTTCCCTTACGTGCATGATCTCGACCATCTGTTATCCCTGCTTGAAGACGAAGAAGAGGTTATACCGGAAGCGATTCGTCGAGCTGGCGTTTTAACCGATTACGCCGCCATCACGCGCTATCCCGGCGACGTCAGACCCGTTTCCGAACGAGAGTATCGGGAAGCGCTAGCCATCGCAGAAGCCGTCATCAACTGGGCAGAGGATCGCATACTATGATCCCCCTGAATGCAATCGCCTAGGCGAAACCCAATTCCCCATTCCTAATTCCTAATTGGCGCCCCCGGCGCCTTTGCTTTGACAGGGCAAATGCCGGGTGAAAACATGGCCGCATGTCGACATTCGACCGATGGGGGGCGCCGCACCTGGTGGCGATTGCTCTCACGGTACTGGTTCCGCTCCTTCTCTCCTGGTGGTGCCGGCGGGAAAAGTCCCTTACCCGCACCCGCCTCGTGGGAGCCGGTTTTGCCCTGATCCTCCTGGGCACGATTGTCGCTCAATTTCTTTGGTTGGATCGCGGATCGGCTCCCCGTTGGCAAGACATGATGCCCCTTCACCTGTGCGACCTCGCCCTATTTGCCTGTGCCATCGCCTGCCTGGGACGCAATCAGCGGATATTCGAGATCGCCTACTTCTGGGGACTGGCCGGGACGGTGCACGGCCTGATCACTCCCGATCTCGAGCAAGCCTTTCCCGCCCCGCAATTCTGGTTCTTTTTTTTGGGACACGGAGGTATCGTCGGGTCCGTCCTGTTTATGGTGGCTGGAATGCGCATGAGACCCCTCCGAGGGTCGGTTTTCCGTGTCTATTTTGTCTCCCTCGTCTACGGCGCGGTGGCAGGAATTTTCAACCTGATCTTCGACACCAACTACGGATTTATTTGTGCCAAACCGGGCACCTCATCATTGTTGAACCTGATGGGACCCTGGCCCTGGTACATTCTTTCCCTCGCCGTGGTGGGTTTTATAAGCTTTGCCATATTATACTTCCCCTGGTTCCTGGCAGATCGGCGGCAACCGCGACCGTGAACCGTCTCCCTATTCCAAAACTCCAAACAAATGAACGCTAAGCTTCCCATTCTCAACTCCCTCGCCCTGGCCGGCCTGGTCCTGTTCGGCGCCTTTCTTTCCGGCTATGCTACAGAAAACGACCGGCCGCCCAACTTCATTATCATATTCATCGACGACCTGGGCTACGCCGATATCGGTCCTTTCGGCTCCCAACTCAACCGCACCCCGAATTTGGACCGCATGGCGGCGGAAGGAATGATTTTGACCGACTTCTACGTGGCGTCTTCCGTATGCACCCCATCCAGGGCGGCGCTGCTTACCGGCTGTTATCCTCAACGGATAGACATGTCGACCAACGAACGACCGGGAACGGCCAATAATATCGTGTTCTTCCCCGGTGAACCAAAAGGCCTGAATCCCTCAGAGATAACCATTGCAGAAATGCTGAAAGAAAAGGGTTATGCCACCGCCTGCATCGGTAAATGGCACTTGGGAGACCAAAAAGCCTGGCTCCCGAGATCCTATGGATTCGACCATTATATTGGCATCCCCTACTCCAACGACATGGGAGTCGGGAACAAGAACAGGAATTACCCTCCCCTTCCCTTGATGCGCAATGAGGAAGTAATTGAGGAAGAACCGGACCAAGGTCTGCTCACCAAGCGTTATACGGAAGAAACCCTGGCCTTTATGGAAGAAAACAAGGAACACCCTTTCTTCATCTTTTTGCCCCATAGCATGGTCCACTTGCCACGCTTCGCCAGTCCGGCCTTTGCCGGAAAATCAAACAACGGACTCTACGGGGACATCGTCGAGGAGATCGATTGGTCGGTGGGGCAAATCCTCCAAAAACTGGAAGAACTCGACCTCGATGAAAACTCGCTGGTCCTGTTTTTCTCCGACAATGGAGGCACCGCGAGCAGGGATACCTACCAGGTATCCAACGCCCCGTTGCGCGGTAGAAAAGGAACCCTTTTCGAGGGCGGCTTTCGCGTTTGTTCCCTGGCCTGGAGCCCGGGGCTCATTCCGCCTCAGAGTGTTTGCCGGGAGTTGACCACCTCCATGGACCTCCTGCCCACCTTTGCCAGGTTGAGCGGAGCCAAGGCTCCCACCGACCGCATCATCGACGGCAAGGACATCACTCCACTCCTACGGGGGGACCCCGAGGCAAAATCCCCGCATCAGGCCTTCTTCTACCGTCGGGGCAAGGATCTCTATGCCGTGCGCAGCGGTCCCTGGAAACTGTTCGTAAAATCCTACAGATGGGGCAATGCCACCGTTCCGGCGGGAACCCTCTACAACCTGCGTGAGGATATCGGTGAAACTACCGACGAGTCCGCCCGCCATCCCGATGAGGTATCCCGTCTGCAAGCCCTGGCCCAGGCTTCCCGCCTCGATCTGGGCGATGGACCCGATCACCCCGGAGAAAACATCCGCAAAGCGGCCTATATCGATTTGAGCGAAGCCACTACCCTCACCCAGAGGCGCGCCAAAGCGCGCCAATGAGGAATTAGGAATTAAGAATTAGGAATGGGGGAAAGGCTGAAGGTTGAAGGCTGAAGGCTGAAAATTAATCGTGATCGTGATCGAAAAAAGCAGGATGAGAAATGGCCTCTCGCAAAGCAACTGTGTCACGAAGCAAGGCTTAATTGATGATTTTTCATAAGGAAATGAAGGTGGATGAGCATCTTCCTCATCGCTGCAACCATGGCGCATTTGTAGGGTTTGCCCCTGGCTATTAATCCTTCCACAT
>JAJDZZ010000079.1 GCA_022824405.1 Opitutales bacterium | reverse complement strand
TGTGGAAGGATTAATAGCCAGGGGCAAACCCTACAAATGCGCCATGGTTGCAGCGATGAGGAAGATGCTCATCCACCTTCATTTCCTTATGAAAAATCATCAATTAAGCCTTGCTTCGTGACACAGTTGCTTTGCGAGAGTGGCCTACAATCAGCACCGTTATTGGGTATTATTGACACCGCACAAAGGGGGCTTCTCAATTCACGGGCATGGAGATTCTGACGACCCGAAGTTTCCCGAGGCGGTGGGTGTCTGGCGCGCTTGAGGCACGAATACCTGCGGATCGTAAACGCGCCGAGGACCAACCCGACACCCCATTGGAATCAGCCAGGGGAGGCATTGGAGCATGACGCTTGGCATTCGACCTTTTTCGCACGGACTTCACGATGTCGGAAATCGATGCTACGCCTGGATTCAACCCGACGGCGGCTGGGGTTGGAGCAATGCGGGGCTTGTCGTGGACGGCGACAAGAGCCTGCTGGTGGATACCCTGTTTGATCTCAAATTGACCCGCGCGATGCTTTCCGCCATGCGCGATGCGGAACCCGTGGCCACGCGCACGATCGACACCCTGGTCAACACCCACGCCGACCCTGACCACTGCAACGGAAACGAGTTGGTAGCAGAGGCGGAGATCATCGCCTCCAGGGCGGCGGCCGAGGAGATGGCCATCCGGAGTCCGGACCAACACGCCGCGATCATGCGTCAGGCGCCGGGCATGGGTGAGACGGGCCGGTTCCTCTTGGAAGCGTTCGGCGCCTTCGACTTCGAAGGAATCAAGCAAACCCTTCCGACCAAGACCTTCGAGGGTGAATACCGGTTGCGAGTCGGAGACAAGCCCATCGTTCTGAAGCAGTTCGGGCCTTGCCACACCACCGGCGACATCCTGGTCTACCTACCGGACGACCGACTCATCTTCACCGGCGACATCCTGTTCATCGAGAGCCACCCGATCCTGTGGGTCGGTCCCGTTGCGAACTGGATCGCGGCCTGTGACTATATCCTGGAGTTGCCCCTAGAGATCGTCGTCCCGGGCCACGGTCCGATCACCGACAAGCGCGGCGTCCGGGCCATGCGCGACTACCTGGTGTATGTGCGGAAGGAGGCCAAGATCCGCTTCGAGGCTGGTCTCAGCGTATACGATGCGGCAATGGACATCTCGCTGGCAGATTTCGATTCGTGGGGCGACGCGGAACGGATCGTCGTCAATGTCACGACGCTATATCGCGAATTCGGCTCCACTGAGCAACCCGCCGATCCGTTCGGGTTGATGGCGAAAATTCGCCAAGAGCGTGAAGGACGCCGGAATTGAGAGGGATTAACCACGGATTACACGGATGGGCACGGATATAAAAAAGGAGGGGGGAAGAAAAAAAATGCCCCCTGGACGAATTTTCTTTTAGGGGAAAATCCGGCGTCGGGGTTTGTTTTCTTAGAGCAACTCCAGTTTTTCTTGCGTTCGACGTCACAAAAATTCTCTTCCCTACCGGTTTGTTTCGGGATATGGCCGTTGGCCCGGAACCGGCCAATGCGGCCATTTCCAACGTGTCGGCCTGTCCGGGTCTGTAACCTGCAACTCATCGTCACCACTGGATGAGGAGAGCGAAATTGCAGAATGACGACGGGAGGATGAAGGGGGTGCTTAAATTCCTCAAGCGGTTCTTCTTTGGAGTTACTGCCCGGATCAGATTGGCTTTGCAAAAAGGAAAAATCATGTGGATCCCTCCACTTGTGGTGGCGCTGATGTTGTTTGAATCCGTCGTTTTTGACGGCCTCTATTTTTTCATTTTCCAGCGTGGAGCCTTCAAGATTTTGGAGATATCTACCTTTGACGTCTGGGTCCATGGAGAAGGTTACCCGCGAAAAATTACACCTGTTCCTTCAATTCTATGTTGTGCCAGCTTTGCCTATCTAAGCTGGCAAGCCTACCGTCAGGGAAAACAGGAATGGACCTGGATCCTGGGCCTGACCGCCTTTGTCTACAACCCGATTGTACCGATCTATTTCCATAAAACCGGATACTGGGAGATGGTAAACGCCGTCGCTTTGGCGATTGCCGTTGCCACGCTTTTCACCCTGCGGGGTACGGCGGTGGATTCTGTGGGGAAATAGCCGTAAAACGGAAGAAAATGGGAGATTAACCACAGAGGGGGAATGGCGCCCCCGACGCCTGCCACCGCTCCTACAAACCTCCAATGGGGTTTTTGTTTTTTTTGTGGCTTTTGCGGCTGTTTCCCCAATCCGTGCTCATCCGTGTTATCTGTGGTTAATCTTCTCCCCTAATCCGGTTAATCACGTTGACCTCGATGCTGTTAAGGGTCAGAGTTGACACTGGGAGGATTAAATCCAAGAAGAGGTTGTATGGTATGAAGTGGCAAATAAGCATGTTGAGTGTATTGCAGATTGGTTTGCTGGGGGTGGTTCACGCCTTCGCGGCAGAGGGAAATTCCCCAGCCGAAGAAGGATCGGGGCAGGAAAAGGAGGCCGCGCTGATAATCGGCCTGTCTTCCTCCACCGAAGAGGTTTCTTCGGTCGTCCAGAATAAGGCAGGCGAGGTGGGCGTAACAACGGTGGTGACCCCATCGGGAACCTCGACTATCACAACCACCCGAATCGGTGATACGACGGTCCATAATCTCTCGAATCCATCCGGGAAAACCACCACTGATAACAGCGCTACAGTCGGTAATCAGGGGATGGTTCATGCCCTCGCAACGGAAGGAAATCGACCGGATAAGGAAGGATCAGGCCAGGAAAAGGAGGCCGCGCTCATTATTGGTCTGTCTTCCTCTACCGAAGAGGTATCTTCAGTCGTGCAAAATAAGGTGGGCGAGGTGGACGTAGCAACCGTGGTGACGCCATCGGGAACTGCGACGGTCACGAGCACCCCAGTTGGCGATACGACGGTCCATAACCTTTCGAATCCATCCGGGGAATCCATCACCGGTACGAGCACCCGAATCGGGAATACGACGATCCTCAACACCTCTAACACGGATGGCGAGCGGGTGTCAGCGACGACTCAATCCATCGGGAATGTTCAAGTCACTACGGGATCGTCCGGGCAAGGATCTTTTTCCGCCATCACCCAGAAGGTGGGCAACACAAACATCACCATCGTGACGACCCCATCGGGAACTCGGGTTGGAACGAGCACCCAAGTCGGTAATACCACCGTCCATAATTTCACCCCTCCACCTGGGCTAAAAAAGAAGTCAAACGCTAAAGATTAACACCGGCTTCCCCATCGGGTTACCGGAATTGTTGGGGGACAGGAATTCCCCCCTCCGTTTTTAAATCCGTGCCCTGCATCAAACATCGCCGCTGCACGGCTGGATGCCTGCGGCAACAGGATGGAGCTGCGCTCCAACAAGAAAAATGAAGAGTTGCATAGATGCCAAGGTACTGAGTTTCTGGGAAAAAGCCACGAAGCGATAGAAGGATATCTCGGAACCTTAGTACCTCAGCATCTCGGGATCTAAGTATCTCAGAAAAATTTCCTGTTCGCAAAGCGATCTTGTTCCGGCAAAGCCGGATCAAGCGACTGGAAGGAGCGTTGTTTAATACCTTTGTGCCATCTCGCCTTGGCGAGATCCCATTCCTCGATGCTGGATGCTGGGTTCAATTAATTGGTAATTTGGGAATAACTTGTGGAACCCCGTTGGGGTTCGGTCATATGGGTGATCGGTAACCCAGCGTGCGCTGCGCGACACTGGGTTTTGGAGTTTAACGCCTTTGGCCTAGAAGACAGATTTTGGCGCCAAAGGCGGCCTTACCTCCACTGAACTCTTTACTCTTTACTCTCGGCGCGTGGTGCCGCAGGCGCCCCCCCCAATAGCACCTTCCAGGTCACCATGACGGACCAGTGGCTGGTGGTATCAAACCGGTTGTGGTTGGAGAAATCCGGATCGACCAGGTGAAAGGGATGTGAAATGTAACGGCCTTCGTCCTCCATGGCGCCAAAGCGCGACCAGGCCACCTTGAGGCCGACCAGGGTGCGCTCGGTCAAGGGATAGTCCAGGCCGGCGTAGAGGTGACCGCCGGCGACGGTTTCGGAGAGGTCGTCGTCCTGGCGGCTGCCGTAGAAGGACAGGGGCGGATCGTAGGTCCCGGGAGGACTGGCCGTATCGGAATAGACGTCGGCATAAAATACGTTGGAGACGCGGAGGTGAGCCAAACTTGCGCCTGCTCCCAGGTAGGGTGTGACTTTTGCAAATACTCCCGGAAAATCCAGATAGGCGTTGAGGGATATGCTCCGGGCCCGGTAACCGCCCAAAGCCGTCATGGCCTGGTTGATGACGGTGTTGGAGCTCTGACCGACAGGGGAGCCGTCCAGGTGGGTCAGACCGAGAAACCGTTCCTGGCCGATGTCGTTTTCCCGCTGGGCCAGCGCGGTTTCCAGGCGCCATCGGTTAAAGGAACGGCCCAGGGTAATTTCGGCCGCGTAGCCAGCGTCCAGGTCGTTGGCGTAGCTCCAGCGATACCCGTCTACCATTGGCACGGGGTTCTGATCGAAACAGGCAAAGGTCGGATAGCAGGTGCCTTCGCCGTTCCAACCGCGTTGGTCGGCCCCGGAGGCCCAGTTGCCGCCCAAGGATATTCCCATGTACCAATCGGACGATTCCGCCCGTGCCCCGGCAAATACGCACATCGACGCAAATATCAAACCCGGGATGCGGAATTGGGCAAAGGTCATCCAGCGATACCGCCAAACGGCTGTTGTCCTGTCAATTGTCGAACGCAATCCATGACCAAGGTAACAAGACGTAAGAGGATTTGGATATGATTCTCGCAAAGCTCGCCAAGAACGCTAGGATTTTCTTTTTGACTAACCACAGAGGGGCAGGCGCCGTTGGCGCCTTCGCACCGGTTGGTATCACTAAAAGATTTTGTCGTCCTCGTCTTTTTTCTCAAGGGTATTGCCCCATCGGCGTTCGGGGGATTGAGGGATGCGATCGATAAGTTTGTTGGGTTTGCCCGTCTGTTTTACCAGATCGAATGCGTCGTAGAGTTCACCCACAGCCGTCATGGCGCGGTATTGCACGGTGTCGCCCGAAACGGTGATGACTTGATAGAGTTGCGTGTTTTCCCCACCGCGGGTCATCCAGGGCTGTTTCTTGATTCTGGATTGTTTGGGACCGCTGACCGATACGACGTAGACCGTGCCCTTGGTCGGATCGCGCACGGCTGCACCGCTGCCGATGTTGTGTCCTCTGGCATAGGTATGGTTGTGACCCTGAAGTACCAGGTCGACGGCGTATTTGTCGAAAATGGGTTTCCACAATTCGCGCAGGATTTCATTTTCGTTGCCCCCGGTAGCCGAAAAGACCGGATGATGAAAGGTAACGAAAGTCCATCTATTGGGATTGTCTTCAAGCACTTGTTCCAGCCAGGGAACCTGTTCCTGATGGAGCTCACAGGAATTGAGCGATATGATACGGGCGCCCTGATAGTCTGTGAAATAGGTGGTTTCAGCCAAGCCTTCGGGGCCGTTTTCGGGCAGGGTGAATTGCGGACGCCATAGAGTGGACAAGCGGCGCTTGTCCGCATCCCGATAGTCGGAGTATTCGTGATTACCCGGCGAAGGAATGCTGGGGATTTTTGCATGTATCCAGCCGCCGGAATCAAACAGTTCCTGCCACTCGCTGTCCATGTTGGCATGATTGACGATATCCCCGGCGTAGATGATAAAGTCGGCATGGGGCGCGTCGAGCACCGCGGTCCGGATAGTGCGGGCCCACAGGGCGAGTATATTGTTTTGCGCATCCCCGAGGTAGATGAAGGTGAAATCGTCCGGTTCGGCCGAGGCGGTGCGAAATTGATACCATGAACTCCAGATATTGCCGCTGCCCACACGATAGGCATAGAGGGTGTCGGGTTTTAGATCCTCGAAGGTGACCGAATGGAAATGCGCCACGTTTGCATTGCGTTTCCATTTTTCCGTGCGCGCCTCTTCGCTCCTGGCCCAAGTGACAAAATTGGGCGAGCCATCGGCCTCGGCGATCTGGCCCTCGGCCTTTGTAATGCTGGTATCGGTGCGCCACGTGACCGAAGCGGTGGTGGCGGGGTCTCCCGACCAGTTGAGGACAAT
Organism: Opitutales bacterium; assembly: GCA_022824405.1. Taxonomy (GTDB): domain Bacteria; phylum Verrucomicrobiota; class Verrucomicrobiia; order Opitutales; family UBA2995; genus JAABVD01. Next base: position 9,712 of record JAJDZZ010000079.1, on the reverse strand, counting down.
GCGGTCGGGGAAATTTCTGGGAGCGCGATCTACCGCGGCACGGTGATATTCGTCGGCATGAACCGGGACTGTGAAAAAGAGGAGAGGGGAGAGGAATAAACCACAGAGGACACAGAGAGCACAGAGAGGGCTGGCGCCCGGTGGAGAAAAGGAGCTAACGGAGAGGGGGTTTTCCAACCCCCTATTTGAAGGTAATGGGGGACCCGCCTTCCGGCGTGGCTGGTCCACCTTCGCCGAAGGTCTACGGCGTGACAGGCAGGAATGTCCCCCCTCCTTTTTTAAATCTGTGAAAATCTGCGTCATCTGTGGTTTATTCTCTCTCTGCGTTCTCTGCGTTCTTTGGCGGTTATTGAAATCGCGGCGTTAAGCCGCTCCTACAGATCGATCACGATAAAGATTCTCAGCAACTCTTCTCATTCCTAATTCCTAACCCGGATGTCTCACAAACTTTCTGAGTTTTTGCTTCGAGGCAAATCTCCAGTTGGATTTCGAGCCAACTTCGTGGGTCTTCCTCAAATTTTTTTCCGAATGGACCTATGCGACCCTGTTCGGAGATCAAAGCGGCAGAGCAAGGATGCTCTTGCCCTACCTGGGGCCTTGCTATCGTGGGTAGGGCGACGGCATCCCTGCCGCGCCGCGCAAAAAATTATTCACGCCAATAATCAAATGTCCACGGCCATTCCGAGGCCTTTGTGCAAAGACCTTTCCTAACTGGATTCTGGCGTATGTATTCGGCCTTAGAATACATATTTTCCCAGTTTCGGATCCTGTGATCAAAAAAATCACGCTGCCATTTGAGTCGGCATTGTTTTGCCAAATAACTTTTCCAAGATGAAATAAATTTCTTCATTTCAGTTCCCTGGGGAAATGACACTAGTAAGTGCAGGTGGTCAGGCATCAATACGAGTAATCTGCAAAACCAATTCTGATTTCTATTGTGAAACTCCGCCGCCTTAAAGATCATGATTCCCACTTTTGGGATAGTCAATTGGTCAGTCTCTCTTTTAAGACAATTTATAGTGATGAAAAAGACCTCCGATTCTCCCACCCAAGACGGTGGCGTGTGGAAAAGTTTCTTTCACTTGGGCAGATTGGAGGACATGTGACATTCGATTAGTTTTATCGATCATCATCGAAATGCATGCGGCAGAGCAAGGATGCTCTTGCCCTACCTGGGGCCTTGCTATCGTGGGTAGGGCGACGGCATCCCTGCCGCGCCGATATCGTAGGTAGGGCGACGATGCATGCGGCAGAGCAGGGATGCTCTCGCCCTACCGTTTTTGATATTTGTGAGATATGCGCACTAGAATTTGGCGGATAAGCGGGTGTACCAGAATGAGCCGTTGTAGTCCCAGGGGGTGCTCTCGGGGCGCAGGTTTCCCTGGCCGGCGGTCTCCTCGAGAGGAGCGGTGGGGACCGAGTTGAAAATATTCTGAATTCCGAAGGCCAAATGGTAAAGCTCGCCTAAGTTGTAACCGATTTCACCGTCGAAGATGATGGCTCCGGAAAAGGAATCGAGGTCGGTGCAGGCATTGGACTGGAAGCGGCAGGCATCCCAGGAACTGAAGAAACTGGATCGCAGCAAGCCGTCCCAGGAACCCCTTTGGTGGCGAGCGGAAAACACCAGGCGGTGCTCGGGGTTCATTTCTTCCAGTTCCACCTGTCGGCGTGGGGTCATTAATTGGACTCCGATCGGTTCGGCCAAGGGTGTGCCGAGGAATTCGGTGACTTGCCGCAACTGCGAAAAATCGTCGAGGTTGGTTTGAGTCCAGTTATAGGCGAAATCGATGCTCGATTCGGACTGGTTGCTCCACTCCTTCCTCCACTGCAGTACCAGGTCGACTCCTCGGGTAGTGGTATCGAAATCGTTGGAGAAGAACTTGATTTCATGCAAAACACCGGTGCCCCCCAGGACCTCCTTCTCCCGGATGAGTTGGTCGATTTCATCGGTGATTACGATATTCCCGGTCAGGGCAATACGGTCCCGGATGGCAATCTGGAAAAAATCGAGGGTCATGTGCAATTCGTCGGTAAGCTCAATGGCGGTGCCAATGGAAAAGTTGACGGATTCCTCCTCGGTCAGCGGCAACCCTCCCAGGGCCGCGGCTATGGGATGAGTGGGCGGAACCTGCCCCTGTTCGGTCAGCCCGCCGGCGCCGGAAAAGCCGGTGGTCACGGCGGTGAAGTTGGCTTGACCGGGAGACGGGGCGCGGAAGCCGGTGCTAACGGTGGAACGCAGTGAATAACGTTCTCCCGCCCGCCAGAATGCGGAGACCTTGCCGTTGAGGGTACTGCCGAAATCGCGGTAAAAATCCTCGTAGCGCACGGCTACGCCCAACTGTAGCGGGTCCGTCACATCCGCTTGCGTATCGAGGTAGAGAGCATAGTTCGGGCGATCCCACTTTCCCGCATTCCTCGGATCCAATCCTTGATAGCCGTTGGAACCGATACTGAAGCCCTGATCGAAGAAAGGACCGGTCTGGTAGGAGGCCAAATCGCCGGCCACGGATTCGAAGGTTTCCTCACGCCATTCCGCACCCCAGGCAATGTCGAGCAGGGAGGCCAGGCCGCCCACCTCGGCGGAGTAGGCGAAATCGAGGTTGCCCGCCAATTCGGTCTGGATGTAATCGCGCGGCCGGAAGGAGGTCGGAGTATCCGGTCCCAGGGAAGCGTTGATGGTGTTGAAGATGAAAAAATCTATGTTGCTTCGGGCGCCGCTTACGCTGGCGTCCCATTTGAGGAGGCTGTCGGGTTCGTTGCGCAGCCCGGTGACCAGGCTCAAGTCGCTGATGTCCGCTCCGAATCGTGGGGTGAAACCGCCAGGAAACCGTTCGTTGAAAAGGAAAAGTTCACCTTGGTATTGGTCGATAAATGATTCCACCTCCCTGAAGTCGGCATCCAGGGAGGGTACATCCACGTTGGTGACGGTGATGTCGTCGCTGAGGTCGAGGTCGACGACAGCGCGCTGATCTCCGAAACGAAAGACGGAGCTACGCGCGGATGAGGTGCCGGGAGCGCGGAAGAAGAACCCCCCTTCGGTCCGGCGCTCGGCCCAACCTCCCAGACTGTAGGCTTCGACTCCACTGCCGAGCTGGATGCCGGCGTTGAAGAAAGTGTTCCAGGCTCCCTCGATGTCGGGGCTGCCCCATATCTGAGCCGGTTGGTTGACGGGATAACCCCGTGAAATAAGGGTTGCGGCATCGGCGCGGCTACCCGAGCGGATAGTCGGGTCGAGCTGCTTGTATTCGAGGCTTACATTAAGGAAACCATCTTGGGTGAACGGTAATCCGAAATTCAAGGCTGTTTGGGCCAGGGCACCGTCCCCCTTAAAATACTCACCCGCGCGAATTTCCAGCATCGCACCTTCGGAGGCGTCGCGCAATCTCAGGTTGAGCACTCCGGCGATGGCATCCGAGCCGTACTGAGCGGCGGCGCCGTCACGTAGAAGTTCCATTTGTTCAATTGCGATTGAGGGGATGACGCTTAAATCCGGTCCCTGGGAGCCGGTGTTGAGCGAACTGCCCAGCAACGCTATTACCCCGGAGCGGTGGCGGCGCTTGCCATTGACGAGCACCAGAAGGTTGTCCGGGGGCAGACCCCGCAAAGTAAAGGGACGGACCAGGGTCGCCTCGTCGTCGATACCGTGCCGCTGAACATTGAAGGAGGGGACCAGGGTACGCAAAATATCGTCCAATGTGACGGAAGCCTGGGCGCGCAGGTCAACCGGACTCAACACGTCTACGGGCGCGGCCGATTCTTCCACGGAGCGGGGCGCATGCCGCGTCCCTACGACCACCAGTTCCTCCAAGGTGTACTCCTCAATTTCAGAGGTATTTTCCTCACCTTCCACAGATGGCTGCAATTCCTGCGACCAGATGGTATGGCAGCAGAGAAGGGAACCAACAATTAGCAGACCGAAGGCAGAGTGCCTGAAGGAAGGTAACAGGTCGGTTAAAGGTAAGGTTAAGTCGAAATTCGTTCGTTTTTTCATAACAAATAGCGGATAAACCGGGCTTTGAGGTGAATAAATTTTCTCAAAAGTTGGATCGCCCTTTAAACCCTCATTATTAAAATCAAGGAGGATCTCACCGCAAAACTTTTTCGTTAATGGGGGCTACAGTGACGGACGGGAAAAGAAGGGGTCAAGACGTAAAAAGTTTTGCCTTTCAGGGTCGGTTTCCTTTCAAAAGTGTATGAAGTGCAATGGAATACAGTTTTCCAGGCCTGACCCTTTTTCTCCAAAAGGCATCACTTTTTCAAGGCATGACCCCGACGTCAGCCTGCATCGAGTCGGGCGACAGCCATGCCCGCCTAATCCTCCAGTATCCTCTGCGCTATTTCTCTCGCCTCGCTCAGTTTTCTGACAAAACGGTCGGAAGGAACGCGCCGTAATACATTGAGAGATCCAAGGGTGGCGGCAGGCAATCCGGATAGCCCCATCACAATGCACTCGGTATCCTGGGCAATGGCGGCATCGATTAATCGTTCCACCAACATGGCGGCGCTGTCGTCCATATAAACGGTGTCGGTGAAGTCGAAAATGACAACTTCATGGTCCCGAATGTCTTTGCTGATCGTGGCAATCAGCTTGCTGGATGAAGCCACGGAAAAGTGTCCCCTGAGCGCCACCAATCCGACACGGGCTGAAAACTCCTCCACCTCGGTCGCATCCGGCTTGCCGGAAAAGAAACTCCGGTCCAGTATGGGCACGGAGATCACGCTGTCCAACTCCAAGCGTTCCAGCACCCGCGCGCTGGTCATCCCCGCGGCAATCAACCCGATGGCCACGGCGGTAACCAGGTCGAGGAAGACGGCGAGTCCGAGAGTGATGAGCATTACGACAAGGTGTTCTCGCTGGACGCGGTGGATGCGGGTAATGAAACGCCAGTCGATGATGTCCCAGCCAACCTTCATGAGGATGCCGGCAAGAACGGCATGGGGAATGGCCTCCACCATTCCTCCAAAGCCAAGAACAATGCCTAACAGGATTGCCGCATAAATCACTCCCGAAAGCCGAGTAACCCCTCCCGCGCGTATGTTCACCACCGTGCGGGAAGTGGACCCGGCCCCGGGCAAACCACCGATCAACCCCGCAAGCATATTTCCGAGGCCCTGGCCAATGAGCACCCGGTTTGGGTTGTGGCGGGTTCGGGTCATGGAATCGGCGATCAAGGCGGTGAGCAGACTGTCGATGGCGCCAAGAAAACCGATGATCAGAGCCGGTTCCAGGCCTCGGGCCAATAGATCCAAGGAAAAATCAGGCGCCCGCGGTTGCGGCAGACCGGTCGGCACTTCGCCGATGACCGGCACACCGCGCAACCACAACAGGCTCAGCAGGCTCCCGGCAATCAGCGCCGCCAATGTAGGCGGCAGATACTTCCTGAAACGTTTGGGCCAGAATACACCTACGAGAAGGGTGACGGAAGCAATGGAAAACGCACTGTAATCGATATTGCGAATCGCCTCGGGCCAAGCCAGGACTATGCTTGCGGGTGAGCCCGATGCCCCGGCCCCTCCAAGAAAAGGAAGCGTTTGTAGCAAAATGATGATTACCCCGATGCCGGACATGAACCCGGATATTACGGAGTATGGCGTGTAGGCCACAAAGCGGCCGATCTTCGCTACACCCAGTATGACTTGTACCAGACCCGCCATAATGGCTATGGTGAACGCCTCCGCCAAGCTGCTGGCGTGGTTCGTTACAATGACCGCCATGGCCACCGACATCGGTCCGGTGGGGCTGGAGATTAAGGACCGGGCGCCCCCGAACACAGCGGCGAAGAAACCCACCGCGATTGCCCCGTACATACCGGCTATCGCTCCCAGACCCGAGGTTACCCCGTAAGCAAGGGCCAATGGCAGCCCCACTATTGCGACTGTAACGCCGCCGAAAATATCCCCGCGGAAAGTTTGGAAGTCGTACTTCATATTGGGAGGTCTTCAAAGACTTTCCCGATGGTTTCCCGCCCGTTCCATTGTGATCGGGCAAGCTGAATCGTCCCTCTTTTACGAGGGGTTAACGGTCTCGAAACGTTCCTCTTGTTAGCATCGGGAAACCCGGAATTCGGCAGGGAGAGAACCCACTCGCCGTTGGCATTAACCCCAAAAAACGCGTACATGGAGAAGGATCTTGGAGAACGAAGCGGAGGCGTCAAGCGCAAGGACCGGAAGGCACAGCATGCTAAAATCCGGCAATGGATATTTGAAAGCGGGCAGCGGATAGGACGAGAAAACCGAAAATGCGCTTCCCGGAGCGCTTTTGACGATTCATCATTCGATGAAAGAATGGGGCAGAAAGGACCAAACGCAAAACATTAACATCGGCTTCCCTGCCTGTTCGCTGCAACCCGTCTGTAAGCGGCTTGCAAGCAAGTTGCAGGCAGTTTGCGGGCAGGCTTCAAGTGGGCGACTTTTCGGCGCAGTTGTATGGCTGAAGCAGATCACTCATCGCGGCCGGTTGGCCCTGGTTGAGGTAGACGAAAATCTGTCCTGGAACACCGTCAGCTACCATCCGATCCGCTCCCTTTCCGGGCCTCTTTGTTGCGTAGGGAAACTCCAAATTCGACCTCTCAACGCAACTTTTTCGTACGTACGGGTAAAAGAACCACAATGGCTTTTAAATTTGTAAGTGAATGAATATCAATAAATTCCTGTTAAATTAAAATAACTGGAAAAATTTATTCTTTTCTTCAAATTATCTATTGACTTGCTTCGGAAATTCCAAAATTTCTCTTTTTCTTAACTTGAAGATGGTTGCCAAACCCATCCCGAAAAATCCTTAAAAGTTACCCTTCATGACTTGGAAAATCCTGTCCATCCTGTGCATCGTTCTGCCCCTGTGCGTCGCCCTTGGGCAAGCTGACCTCCCGAATGGATCCAGCGACGTGACGACCGGCGGGGCTCTTGAAAAGGATGCCTTGAAGGATGAATTGAAAGCAGGAGACGCCGACAAGGCGCTTCGACGATTGGAGCAGTGGGCGGCCAATGATCCCGGTCACGGTTCGGACGCCTTCAAATTGTGCCAGGGTTTTCTGGAGTTGCAATCGGCTGGCGAGTGGCAGGAGCATCGCGAGGTCCTCGATCACGTCGTGCGGACCAAACTCGGAGATTTCAAGGAAGACCTTCCCGAATCTTTGACCAAGCTTCAAGGCCAGGAGGCCCAGTTGGTGGTCGTCATGGGAAAGCTCTACGAAGAGCGCCTTTATGACAAACAGAGCGCTGTGCAATGCTACACCGTAGTCATGCGAAGGCTGCTCAAAGGAATGGAAATCCCCGACAAAATCGAGGATTGGCGCGGGTTGCTGGCCAAAGCGGAATTCCCCTCCGACCTCTCGGCGGAAGAGAAATACGCCATCAGGCGGCTTGAGGCCCTCAGTGACGAGAAGGAGGTAACCCTCAGGCGCATTGCCGATCGGCTCGATCAGAAGATACTGGCCTCGGAGCAGGCGTTGAATCCCCAACAGGCGGTCGACCCCTTTGTCCCTAATCTGCCGCTGGATGAGTTGCGCCGCCGACACCTGGAAGGAATGGGTTCCTCCCAATGAGACTTCCCGGCCCTGGAGCGAAAATCCTGATCTGTCTGCTATTTATGACCGCCTCGGCGGGTTTGATGGCGGAGTACTCCAAAGCTGTCCGCGTCATGGTTCACGTGGTAGGCAAAAAAGTGACCGCAACCGATCCTGATCAATGGGTGACTCTCACCCTGAACGGTGAAAGAACGGATCAATTCGCCTTCGATTCCATCACTGATACGATCAGCGCTACGGCGTATGAATTTCAGGCCAACCTGAACAAGACCTACAACGTCAGGGTGAGTAAATCAACCGGCATGGGAGACTTCAAAATCTACTTCTCCGGGCGGTTTTCAGACAAACCGGGTCCTTCTTTGCAATTCCTGCTGGACGACAGCGTAGCCGGGGCCATCCGGAGTCAGGACATTTCGGCGTCATCCTTCAAGTTTCGGGCTCGGCCCACCAGAAACAGCGAGCCGGTGATGCATTTCGGAAAAGCCCAACCCATTCTCGGGGGAACCAAAAACGAACTGCATATCGGGCTGGGCCACACCCTGTTCAATCAGGGGGTCGGCAAAATAATCCTGAGGCCGGGAAACTTTGAAAACGATGGCAGCAATGACACGGTGCAAATCAACGATGCCGATTTCAGCGCTTACGGAGGTCAGGCGGTCTTTAAATTCAAACGTTCGGGAACTACCATAACCCAAAAACAGGTTTTGGTTCCGGAAGGGTTGGTGGATGTCCGGGACATGAGCAGTGGCGGAGGAATCGCCATAAAATTTTACGAAAACGGCGAATTCGGCACAACCCTCGGCTCCGATGGGATGTATCCCACCAGCACGTATAATCCTTTCATAACCTACGAGGTTACGGACCCTTCGCTCACCTCCACCAGTTCGACGAGCGGTTGGTTGGAAACCATAAATCGCGAATTCAAGGTCAAACGGATCACCGCCAACAAGACCGACTTTTTCGAGATCGATGAAACGGCCGTGAGGGATTTCGAAGGAGAGCAAGGAGAGCATCCCTATACCGAGATTACCACCGATGCCGAAATAGACGGATGGTATAAATCCGGTTCCACTCCGGCGGTAAAATACGAACGCCACATGGAATGGAACAGCAGCTCGGGCATCGACTCCGCCTACCTCAAAACGCTCAATGCATCCGATGTGATGGTCGACTACAAGGACTACGCCAGCAATTCGGATTATGATTGGTTCGTTGCGGGCAATGGCACGGATGCTCACAGAGTCTACTACAAGCAACACACCGGGTCGGGAACCGCCAACCCCTACGAATACAACCTCAGCAAGACGGGCAAGAGAACCGAGATCTATCGGTTTACCAGAGGCAATATAGGTTCGGTGGTAAAAAGCGCCATTGGTGAGATCAGACAAATCAAGGAAACCTTTCTCAACACGGACGCCAAAATCATAACCACTTACAGCGATTTTGTCGCAGATGCCTCCGAATTGCTGGCTTGGCCCAAAACCGTGACCACGACCTATAACGGGACGGTGATCAACAAGACCACTTCCACCTATCACGAAGAACGCCACTCCGGCCTGGCCAAGAACATTTTCCGCCAGGTCGATACCAACTATGCTCTCAGTGGCGAATCCTACACCACCACTACCCGGAAGCACCGCTGGGACGAATCCGAGGAATACCTTCGCGACCGATTGATCTCGGTAGAATTTCCCGATGGAAGGAAAACCTCCTACCTCTATCAAAGGGGAAGTTACACCTTCAATACGACGACCCGTAAATACGTCTTTACCGCCAGCGCATCCGGGACGGCGGTTCGAGTGGTGACCTTGAATGGAAAAAAGAACAGTCCCAACGTGACTTCCTTTGATGGCGGCGCCATCGACGGGTTGAATATGGAAGTGCTTCCCCATGCGAATGCGGGCAGGAACACGGCCGAGGAGGTTTTTTACGATACCATGGGACGCTTGGCCTATCGGGCTCTTTACGTGTACACCACCACTGGGTTTCAGCGGATGTACCACCGGGCCTACAGTTACAATGAGTATGGCTACCTGATCAAGGAGCATGGGTGTCCACCTTTGTTGATTAAGAAATCGCGTAGATTCGCTTTAAGGCCCTCTGAGCTTGTGGCCAGGGAGCTTGAATCCAGCAGTGGTTTCGTAACCAACGAATGAACTTTTGGGTGCGCTGTGTGGCGCGTGGAA
>JAJDZZ010000063.1 GCA_022824405.1 Opitutales bacterium | reverse complement strand
GCGCCTGACCGGCATCCACAACGCCAAGGTGATCGAGGAGCTTCTCGCTTAGGGCAAAAACGACCTCTCGCAGAGATCGCCAAGCACGCTGAGGGAAACTAACCACAGAGGCAGAGGCGCCGATGGCGCCAATTAGGAATTAGGAATGAAGAATGAGGAATTGGGAGACCACGGATTACCCGGATGAGCACGGATTGAAACTGCAATGGGTTTACAAGAGAGCTGCAATGCCCTTGCAGGTCTCGGACCGGCATCGAGCATCAACCTGAAGACAAATTTCACTAACCACTAACCACTGATCACTGAACACTAATAAAACGGCGCCTCTTTGCGCCCCTTCGCGCTCTCTGCGAGAGTCATTTTCCCCCTCGCCCTTTTTGGGATTTCTGTGCCTTTTGTGGCTATTTGCCAAACCTGCGGTTCATCTTCATTAGATCACGATTAATTTCAGCACCTTTAGCCTTCAACCTTCAGCCTTTAGCTTTTAGCCTTTCATCCCTCTTCCCTCTCTGTGTCCTCTGTGTCCTCTGTGTCCTCTGTGGTTATCACTCACCGAATTCTAACCTCAAATATTGCCGATATGAAACTCACGCCTCTCATCCTATTCGTTCTCGCGTTCGCCTTCGCCGCCGCCGCCCAACCAAAAGGCCAACCGCAAGTCAAGTGGAGCGTGCAACAACTCCACCAGGACTACAATGAAGGCATTGCCGTGGGCGACATCGACGGCGATGGCAAGTTGGACATCACCTCGGGCGAGTTCTGGTATCAGGCTCCCGACTTCAAGCAGCGCCCGCTCCGCAAGGTCGAGCCCTTCAGAGACGACTACATGCAGAACTGCTCCGAGCACCTTTACGACGTGGACGGCGACGGGGATCTCGACGTCATATCCGGCGGGTTCACCCTACAGAACCTGGATTGGTTTGAGAACCCGGGGCCCGGTAATTACGATGAGGGTCACTGGCCCGTTCACCTGCTCGCCGATACTGGCTCCTTCCACAATGAAGCGAGCTTTCTCCATGACATCGACGATGACGGAACTCCCGAGTTCATCGCAAATTCCTGGAACGCAAAAAACCCTATGCAGATCTTCCGCCTCGTCCGAGGCGGGGACGGAATGGTCACCGCCAAGAAACACGTCGTATACGATAGCGGCAATGGACACGGCATCGGCTTCGGCGACCTCAACGGCGACAATAAGCAGGATATCGTTTTTCAATCCGGTTGGTATGAGCAACCCGCTGCCGGCCCATTTTCCGGCCCTTGGAAGTATCGCCACGACTTCGACCTGCCCCACGCCAGTTGCCCCGTCCTCATTATCGACCTCAATAAAGACGGTAGAAACGACATCGTCTGGGGGGATGGGCACAACTATGGTCTATACTGGAACGAACAACTCGAGCCACAATCCGACGGAGCCACCACCTGGCGCCAACATCTCATTGATAAGAAATTTTCCCAAGCTCATGTGTTGGTTTGGGTCGACGTCGATAACGATGGCCAGCCCGAACTCATCACAGGGAAGCGTTATTACGGGCATTCGGGCAGAGATCCTGGCGCAAATGACGAAATCACGATGCAATACTATGACTGGAATCCAGGAAACGGAACGTGGAAGAAGCACATCATTGCCCAGGCTCCTGCAGGAAAAGGTCCCGGCGTCGGCCTGCAAATTCGTGTCCGCGATCTCGACGGCAACGGCTGGAAGGACATCGTCGCCCCCGGAAAAAGCGGCACTTATATCGTTTGGAACAAGGGGAAATGAGGACCGACCGAGTCCTTCGGCATCCATCGAATAATCCGGAAACCATATGCCCCGTCCAAAAATATCGGAAATCGATCCTTACGATCGAAAACGCGTTGCCGCATTAGACAGTGAGATATCCTACATCGATTCCGGGTCGGGAGACCCGGTGGTGTTTTTACATGGCAACGGCACCTTTTCCTACGCATGGCGCAACATTATTCCTTACGTCGAACCCCATGGTCGCTGCCTCGCGCCCGATCTGATGGGTTGCGGTGAGTCGGGCGACATCCCCTCCGGCTCCTATAGCATCCAAAACCAGATCAAATATCTGGACGCCTGGTTTGAGGCCCTGGATCTTGGCGACAACATCAATCTTGTCCTGCACGACTGGGGCGGTCCAATTGGATTCGATTGGGCGCATCGCCACCGGGACCGTGTCAAGAGCATCACCTATACGGAGACACTTGTCATGCCGTTGGAGTGGGATGATTGGCCTGAAATACGACGAGACATCTTCAAAAAAATAAAATCGCCGGCCGGTGAGGATATGGTGCTGCGCGATAACCTCTTTATCGACACCATCGAAACGCGTATGATTCGGAACCTGACGGATACGGAAATGAACGCCTATCGCAAACGATACGATGAACCGGGTGAATCGCGTCGGCCGACCCTGACTTTTGCGAGATCGTGCCCCATCGCTGGCGAGCCGGCCGACATCGTCGAGTTGGTTGAACGCGTCGGCGCGTGGCTGGAGACCAGTGAGATCCCGAAATTCTTCATCAACGCCTATCCGGGGTCCATATTGACGGGACGCCAGAGGGACTATTGTCGAACCTGGCCGAACCAACAGGAGCAAATGGTCATCGGCATCCATTACCTGCAGGAAGATTCTCCCCATCTCATGGGCGAAGGAATCGCACGTTTCCTCCAATCCCTGGGCTAGGCCGGCCAGTTCTCCAAAGTCGGAGATTTATGAATCCAACTAAAACGAGAAAGCTCGGTCGCACGGAGATAGAGTTGACGCAGTTCGGGTTCGGCGCCGCCTCCTTGGGGGAGACCTTTGCCCTGGTCAGCGAGGAGGACGCGCAGGCCACTCTTCAAACACTCTGGGATCATGGTATACGCTACTTCGATACCGCGCCCCTGTACGGATGGGGCCTCAGCGAACACCGGGTGGGGAATTTTCTCTATCGAAAACCACGACATGAGTTTGTTCTTTCCACCAAGGTGGGACGCATCCTTCGGGCCCCTGCCGTCAAAGAAGGGTTCAAAGCCCCCTGGTTCAAGGGAGGACTACCCTACGATCACGTCTTCGATTACAGTTATGGCGGAATTATGCGCTCGTATGAGGACAGTCTGCAAAGACTGCGGCTGAATCGCATCGACTTGCTGGCGGTTCATGACCTGGAGGTCCTTCACCATGGAGAAGGATTACAAGCCTTTCGGGATCAACTGGCCAATGGCGGCTGGCGGGCGCTCGAGGAACTGCGCTCCACGGGGGAAGTTCGTGCCATTGGAGCCGGGATAAATGAAAGGGGGGCGATCGCCTGGTTCCTGGAAAACTTCGATCCGGATTTTTTCATCCTGGCCCGAAATTACACCCTGTTGGAGCAGGAAGCATTGGATGAAGACCTCCCCCTTTCCCGGGAACGGGATACCGGGATTATCCTGGCCTCCGTGTTCAACTCGGGGATCCTGGTCACCGGTCCCTCCGAATCCGCGATGTATGTATACGATAAGGCGCCTCCCGAGATTATTGATAAAGTCCGGCAACTCGAACGGGTATGTCATCGTCATAACGTGCCGCTGGCGGCTGCGGCCATTCAATTTCCCTTGGCCCATCCCTGTGTGACCACCGTCATTCCCGGAGCCCTGCATCCGCGTCAGGTGGAGGAGGATCTGGGCTATTTTCAAACGGAGATCCCCTCAGCCTTGTGGGCGGATCTAAAAGCGGAAGGACTTCTGCGACAGGATGCGCCAACCCCTTAGGACATAACCCGATCAACGATATAAAGGAGAATCTAATGTCATTATTCTTTCTCGAAGCATACGAACACGTCTACAAAGACAAAGCTGCGGAATATGAGCGGCTCTCAAAGAAGACCGACCGTAAGGTCATGGAAACGGAACCCGGGAACCTGATTCACGTTCAGACGAAGGTTTCCGAAGATGACCGGGAGGTTGTCTACCGTTGGCTGGAAGTTTTTGCCAGCTATGAAGACCTTCAGGCGCACCTCGACAATGAGCATGTCCAGGCTCACGTGCAGAAATTGAACGATGATTATCTATGTGCCCCCATCGAAGTGATCATCTATTGCAATTGGACCGAAGAGCAAAAAAAGCCTTGGCGACGGATTGAAGGTATTTCCCTGACCTTCGCTCCTTTGGTCAATGGGTATTTTCGTTGACTCTCGCAAAGCCAGAAAGAAGAAGAAAAAACCACAGAGGGATAGGCGCCGATGGCGCCAATGAGGAATGAGGAATGGAAATACAAATAAGCTGTAGGAGCGGGTTTATCCCGCGATTGCATTAAATGGCCTCTCGCAGAGATCGCCAAGCAACGCAGAGATTCTTAGGTAAAAACTTGGATGCACAGGATTGGGATAATCCGTAATATCCGTGGTTCATTCCAGCTTCCAGCATCCAGAACCCCATTCCTCATTCTTCATTCCTAATTCCTAATTCCTAATTGGCGCACCCGGCGCGATTTACTGGTCGGAGGACGATCATCGCGGCCCTAGCCCACTGGAGTTGGTAAGACGAGCTACTGTTGAATATCCGGAACTTTTCCGCCCAGCGCTGAGGAAACTTGAAAACTTAGACAAAAAATATTTGGATGACTTGGTAAATCGCGCCCCTGGTGATTGGATGTCCCCTTCTGCCAGAAAATTCGCCTTTGCTCTGATGTGCTATAGTCTCCAACAATTGCAGGAACTTTACCAATGAGCACAAGAACGTTATATCTCGCCTGGCAGGACAAGAAGCCCAGCAGGGCGTGGTTTCCGATCGGTCGGCTGGATGCCGATGTCGAAGGTTCCTCCTACCGCTTCCGCTACATCGGCGGCGCTGAGCGAGCACGGGAAGAGGCGGGATTTCCCCCGTTAATCGAATTTCCCGAATTGAAGCAAGATTATCAGTCCGCGGAGCTGTTCCCTCTGTTCCAAAACCGGGTTATGAATCGGGCAAGACCTGACTTCGCCAATTATCTACGCAGACTTCAGCTACCCGAGGAGGCCGATCCTATTGAGATTTTGTCCACCAATGGAGGCCAACGCGTAACGGACACTTACGAGGTTTTTCCAAAGATCGAGAAAAACGACTCCGGGAGCTTCTCCTGCCGGTTTTTCCTACATGGCTGGCGACATATTCATAAAGTGGCTAAAGATAGAATTGACCGCTTGGAGCAGGGAGAAGAACTATATGTCACACTGGAATTGACTAATCCTGCGACCATGTTGGCCGTGCAAATTCAGACGACGGACTACTGTATGATCGGATGGGCGCCGCGTTATTTGGTGAGCGATTTAGTTGCGGCAATGGTCGAAGAGCCTAGTAGCTACGGGGCAAAAGTGGTGCAGATTAATCCCCATACCATCTTGATGAAGCAGCGCGCGCTGATTGAGATGTACGGCTGCTGGGATAAGCACGAACCAATGAGCAGCGAAGACTTTACACCCTTGGTCACTTGATCGCTCAGCTGAGCTTCCGGCTGAGTCTACATTCCCTCCTCCTTTTAGGCGACGGATTTCGAGGATCTGTCTGCCCTTGAGACTCTCGCAAAGCACGCCAAGAACGCGAAGGGAAAATAACCACAGAGGAAGAGGCGCCGATGGCGCCAATGAGGAATTAGGAATTAGGAATGAGGAATGGGGGAAAAGGAGTGTTGGAATGATGGAATGGGGGAGTGATGGGGGAGGAATTTTGTGTTTTTTGCGCTTTTTTGTGGCTATTCATCCTGTCCATCCTGTGAATCCATGTTCAATTCCCCATTTTCCCTGTCTCTCCATTCCTCATTCTTCATTCCTAATTCCTAATTGGCGCGCCTCTTTGCGCCCCTTCGCGCTCTCTGCGAGAGTCATTTTCCCCCTCTCCCTTTTTGCGATTTTTGCGCCCTTTTGTGGCTATCCATCCTGTTCGCGTTAGCGATCCTGTTTCGGCGAAGCCGGATCAAGCGACTGAAAGGAGCGTTGTTGATTTCAATTTCTCTTCCGCTCCTTGCCTTTTGTGAGTTTTTCGGTCTAGGCCCCGCCTCGTTCTACGCCTTTCCTCGGGCGTATCCGTACTCGATTCCGTGTCACCACAATCAGAGCTCCGCCACTCATCTCATCCGCATGTTGCTCGATCAATTCTTCCATCGCTACCACTTTCTCCCTAACCCGCATCTCGACGAAGCGGATGATGCAAGGATGCGGCAATCTGCGAACAAACACGAGTTCACCGAAATCTTTGTCTTCGGTGATGAGGATCCGTTGTTCCTCCAGTGCCAAAATAAGAAGTTCTTCATCCGTGGCTTGAGGATTTCCCTCCAAAGCCGAGAGGACATCATGCCCTTGAGCCACTAACATGGCCTGCATACTTCGGGAGGCGGCACATACGTCTAAAAGGAATCTCATCGAGCCGACTGGACATGCATGCGCTCATGCACCTGCTCCCCTGCCAGGGAGCGGTGGGCAAAGACCAGGCAGGCCTGAATGTCCTCTGGCTCAAGGACCGGATATTCATCAAGAATCTCTTGCGAAGTATCTCCGGCAGCCATCATTCCCAGGACATGCTCGACGGCGATTCGCATGTCGCGGACTATCGGCTTCCCGCCAAAGACATCCGGTCGGGCGGTGATGCGCTTAAGTAGTTCGCTTTCTGAGGTCATTTTTTCTTATGAGATTTTTGTTCCGAATAGGAGAATTTGTCGTATTACCTTGGCACTGCCAATAAAATAGCGTCAAGCAGGTGTTTCTAGTTAATGCCCAGCATCGAGGAGGAGGCTCTCGCAAAGATCGCCAAGAACGCTGAGGGAAACTAACCACAGAGGAGAGGCGCCGATGGCGCCAATTAGGAATTAGGAATGAGGAATGGAAATACAAATAAGCTGTAGGAGCGGATTTATCCCGCGATTGCATCAAATGGCCTCTCGCAGAGATCGCCAAGCAACGCAGAGATTCTTAGGTAAAAACATGGATGAACAGGATGAACAGGATTTGGATAATCCGTAATTTCCGTGGTTCATTCCAGCTTCCAGCATCCAGAACCCCATTCCTCATTCTTCATTCCTAATTCCTAATTGGCGCGCCTCTTTGCGTGCTTGGCGATCTTTGCGAGAGTCTCTTCCTCTTCCCCTACATTTTTGTGTTTTCCCTGTCACGCCGTAGGCCTTCGGCGAAGGCGGATGTGGCTATTCATCCTGTAAATCCTGTTTATCCATGTTCAATTCCCCATTTTCCCTGTCTCTCCATTCCTCATTCTTCATTCCTAATTCCTAATTGGCGCTTTAGCGCCTCCCCCCCCTCTCTGCGCCCTTGGCGCTCGTGTCTTCATATTGTACTGAGAATGCATCACAGACATCGGGTAACTTGATATCACTACGAGCTTCAGGACGCGGTTGTTCATTAGTCACCACAATTTTTTTGGTCGCCACTCCATGGGCTACTAACCAGCCATCTGCACCGGTTGCAAATTTGGCCTTGGCCACATCTTGATATTGGGTGTGTCGCGTAATCCAGAGCATTATTTCTGAAAATGCTTCGATTACTATACTTCCATCACTGGCAAGAAAAAATTCATTCGGAACCTCTCTGCTTACCCATTGGACAAGATCATCGTCGTCACGTCCAAGAAGCAATTCCTGCCTGACTCGGTCAATGCTATGAACCATGCCCTGAGCGTGCCTGACCAGAAGACTCTCCCAAAAACCTGGGCAAATCGAAAAGGCATAATACCGGTTTTTTGCCGTGATCAGGACATCCGAATCAATAAGATAACCGGAGGCGACCTTCATGGAAAGGAAACCCCCAGTCTGCGGGCATACTCTTGAAACGAGCCGCCATTCAAACCGGAAAGGTCATAGGCTTCCTTAAAGCCTATCCGTCCTTCTTTTGCTGCCCGTATCACATGGGACGCAAACAACCGACCGACCCGAGTGTTTTGGTTGTTGTAGAAGTCACCGCCTCTTCCACCTCCGCGCCGTTTCTTAAACCGTTCCTGCCTCGAATAATAATCGTAGAAACTAAAAAACTCGTCTCGATCCACCAAGCGAAGATCCATGGCCCGTCGTCCGATGACCACCGGACTGACTTTAAACCTTCCAGCCAGTTTTTCAAAGGGTGTTTCGCTGTTTGCCACGCTTGGCCAAGCCCCCCGAATTTCGGCTTCTGGTACGAGGAATTCTGCCGCCGCTCGATCACAAAACGTCTCTACCTCACCACCATCCGGTTGAATTCCTTTATATCCGGAGAGCCCTTCACCGACGTCTCCCAACCAAAGATGTGCTAGCTCATGTGCGAGAGTGAACATCTGGGCAGACTTCGCGTCGGCTCCATTGACGAAAATAAGTGGCGCATAAGGATCACTGAGGGCGAAACCTCGAAACTCGTCAATATCCAGCTTGCGACGTGTGTTGTTGCCTACAACTCCATTGATTATGGCCATTATGCCCAGGCTTTCAATGGCGTTACGCAACTCACCTACCGCGGTCGTCCAGTTAGGAACGCGCTGTGCCCAATTCTCATCCAAACCCACCACACGTCTCATTTCCCGCCCGATCGCAGCCGGATCATCGGAGGTGGTTGCGGAGCCAATAAAGCTCAAAGTTTCCACGTCAGCTTCAATGCGGTCCTCTCTTAACCACCTTTGCCGACGCTGCATCAGCTGAATTGTATCCATGAGTTCAGGGCTGATACCTTGCGGGCGGCGGTTCTCCAATGTGCGGAAATCCGCAAAGGGCAACCGCATCTGCGGAGGTTCTGGTAAAAACAAAAATCCAAATGGCACTCGCGTGGCCTTGGCAAAGTTCTCCAATTGTTTCATGGTGGGCTTCGCTTCCTCCGCCTCCCAATCCGCCAGATGCGGGAACTTTCCTTCCAGTTCAGCCACAGCCAAACCGGCACGGTCCCGCGCCCAGCGTAAGACAATTGGACTGACTGCAATGCGATTCATAAATAAAACCTTATCTTCAGGACTTTATTTGAATTTGTCCAGATTGGCAATGTAGGCATGGCCTTGTTCTTCTGAATGGATATTTTGTCAAATTCGGTTGGAGGTTGGCCGGCAACAGTCAGTTTACAATGACGAATCTCCTGCCTGGCAGGCAGGTCATTTGCCTCTGCGTCCCTTAGCGCTCTTTGCGAGAGTCTCTTCTTCTCCTTCACCCTCTTTGCGCCTTTTGCGCTTTTTTGTGGCTAATTACCCATCCATCCTGTTCGCGTCAGCGATCCTGTTCTGCTGAAAGCAGATCAAGCGACTGAAAGGAGCGATGTTTAATACCTTTGCGCTTCGGGGCCTTCTCCGAGGACGACAATGATGCGGGTTTTCAGCTTCTCGCGTAATTCCTCCGGAGTTGTCCAAAATATGTGGTTGTAGTGTGCGGTGTCGAAGTGCAATTTTTAGGCCCAGTCCGGGTGATGAATTTCTGGAGTTAAAACCGCAGCTCATTCAGTCGCCAATAGGCATCGGTTCCCTTGAGGGCTTCGTTCTCCTTGGCGTAATCCCAGGGGATTTTGCCGTCAAAGTCCAGAGCGTTGGGGTCTGCTCCGACGTCCATACAAAATTCCTCTACAAACACGCTTAACTAAGCGCCATTCAGGGCTGACCCCATGCTTCCGGTGGATCATTCCAGCATCCAGCATTGAGAATTGACTCTCGCCAAGATCGCCAAGAACGCTGAGGGAAATTAACCACAGAGGGAGAGGCGCCAAGGCGCCAATGAGGAATTAGGAATGAGGAATTAGGGAGAGTAGTCATAATAAACTGTAGGAGCGGGTTTATCCCGCGATTGCCCCGGAACGCCATATCCAGGCTAAGGACGCGTAACCTCCAAGCATCCGCATTCTACGCCAAAGGCGTTACACTCCAGAGCCCAGTGTCGCGCAGCGCACGCGGATCTCGCCAAGGCGAGATGGCACAAAGGCACAGAGGCACAAGGGCACAAAGGTGGGCGCCTGCGGCGCCAATTAGGAATTGGGAGGCAGAAACCGAAAACCAGAAGACAAATCTCACTAACCACTAGCCACTGGTCACTGATCACTAATAAAACGGGGTTCCACAAAAGGCGCGCCTCTCCGCGTCCCTTGGCGATCTCCGCGAGAGTCTCTTGTTCTTCTCTGAGTCCTCTGTGGTTTTTTCCCTTTGTGCCCCTGTGCCGCAAGTCAGGAGATGCGGCCCAGCGTAGCAGCCGGTTGGATATCGACGGTAAGCCGATGCCTGTTCCTTTCCAGCTTGCGAAAGTCGCACTCCACCTGGATTCCATGCCAGAATTGGTCCGACTGACCAAAGAAGGCGCCAAAGCGAATCGACATGGTCGGTGTAATCGACCGCCTTCCATGCACTATTTCGTTGATTGCACGTGGGGAAACCCCGATTGCGCGGGCCATGGCATTTTGTGAAATACCCATCGGTTTGAGGTACTCCTCAAGCAAAATCTCCCCGGGTGTAATGGGCTCAATCATTTCCATATCCTATAACGTCATAGGGTAATATCAATGATAATCTACTATCGTAACCTTTTCCGGTCCTGAATCGGTCCACCTGAAAACAATACGCCACTGGTCATTGATGCGAATAGAATGATAGCCCGATAGTTGGCCTTTTAGAGCTTGGAGGCGGTTGCCAGGTGGGACGGCAAGGTCTATGAGGGCTCCAGCCTGATTCATCTGAATCAATTTTCGTAGTGCAACTCGTGAAATGGAGGCAAACCGGCGGTTGCTTTCCGATTCGAAAAGTTCTTCGGTATTCTTATCCGCAAATGATTGAATTGTTGCCAAAACACATTCGCTAATTTGCGCAGACCCATGTGTCAATCCTACCGCCTCATCCAACATCTGGCTCTTACGCCAAAGGCGTTAAACTCCAGAGCCCAGTGTCGCGCAGCGCACGCTGGGTTACCGATCACCTCTATGGCCGAACCCCAACGGGGTTCCACAATTGGCGCCCTTTGGGCCTCTCCCTCTTTGCGTGCTTGGCGATCTTGTAGGTCTCCCAACCATGAATTTACCGGCTTTTGAGCGCTTTCGAGAATGGGTCCAAATAACTCGTCGGAGAAAGCGCTCGAAAAAGCCTTCGATGGTGTCAATCGTCATGATTGCAAGTGCCAGGAAA
>JAJDZZ010000072.1 GCA_022824405.1 Opitutales bacterium | reverse complement strand
GCGCCTGACCGGCATCCACAACGCCAAGGTGATCGAGGAGCTTCTCGCTTAGGGCAAAAACGACCTCTCGCAGAGATCGCCAAGCACGCTGAGGGAAACTAACCACAGAGGCAGAGGCGCCGATGGCGCCAATTAGGAATTTTGCGCCCCTGGCGCAATCTCCCCCTCTCCTTAGCGCTCTTTGCGAGCTTTGCGAGATCCCTCTCCCCTCTGCGCGCCCTGCGCGCCTCTCCCCCTTTGTGCCTTTGTGCCTTTGTGCCTTTGTGCCATCTCGCCTCGGCGAGATCCCATCCGTCTTCGGAGACGGAAGGTATTTAAAATGAGTTCGATGGATTTTCCCGCCGTCATGTGACCCCCTTTTACCTCCTTCCAGTTCACCGCAACCGGAACCAACTCGAGGCCGGCTTCACGAGCGCGGTAGAGCAGTTCGAGGTCGAAGGCGAAGCCCGATTCCACCAGTGCCGATTTATGGCTTTGGAAAAAGGTGCGGGGTAGTACTTTGAATCCGCATTGGGTGTCTTCAATGGGCAATCCAAAGAGAAGCCTGACCATAATTCGAAAAAGGGACCCGGTCAGTTGGCGCAGGAAATTTCGCTCCACCCGGGTATTGGCGTCCTCGATGCGGCTGCCGGCAAACAGTTTGCCGGAGGCCTGCGGATCATGGGCTATCCGGCGCAGGACCCGTACCACCTCGGACGGACCGACCGCTCCGTCGGCATCGGCAAAGGCCAAAAATTCCTCTTTTCCCACACTGGCCCAGCCCCGGTAAACGGCCTGCCCCTTGCCCCGATTGGAATCGAGGTGAAGCATGGAAAGAAGGAAGGGAAACCTGTCGCGGTGCGATTCCATGAGATTTCGGTATTGCTCCCGATGGTGGCGGTCGGACCCGTCGTCCACCGGCAGGATACTGACCTGAAGCCCGGATTTTTCGATGGCCCGGCAAAGCCCGGGCAGAAACCGGGCCAGTCGTTTGCCTTCGTTGTAGCAGGGAAGCGCGAGAAGGAAGGTAACCGGCCGGGATTCTGAAGTCACGTTGTAGCGGTTTTGTGAAAAATCGTGGTTCAGTCGAATCTTATTCTGCTTAACTTTGCGGATTTTCCGGGGTGACGGGTTAAATTATCGTGAAATTATCTTCACGTGGAACCGCTCTGTGAAATTGAGGAAAAATTTTATTGGTTCTAGCAGCGAATATGTTCAATTTTAACCATAATAATTGGTTCTAGTAGCAAAATTGTTCAATTTTAACCATCGCCAAGCACATTTTACCGAAAATATGTCCGATCGAAACAACTCGTCTACCTCGTCCGACTGGTGCGACAGCCAATGTTGGTCCTTTCTTGGCTTTCGCCTTTTTCTGGCCTTCCGCTGGTTTTTTGCCGGCCTGGATAAATTCGAACTGGATGGCTCCTACAGTTTCGCCAACTACTACGTCAACATGGATCGCATGGCCACCGGAATTGCCGGCTCGTCCATCCTCCCGCTTTGGTCGACCAAGGTCTTTGCCCTGCCTTCCGGCTACCTCATGCTGTTGTTGAGCCTGACCCTTCTGCTGGGAATAAAGATACGCCTGTCTTTGATCGTATCCCTCTTCCTCTACCTGGGGTTGACCGTGGGCATGATGGCGGTAAACGAAAATTCCGGAATCGCCTGGCTGGCCATCCACCTTCTCATCTCGGTTATGGCGCTTCAAATGGTCAAATCGGCCAAATGGGTGTTGTGGAAAGATTAACCTGAGTCCTCTCGTGTTATGAAAAACGTATTGGCAAACAGCGTAGACCGCCGGAGTTTTCTGAAATCCGGTCTGGCCGGAGGGGCCGGGCTCATGCTGAGCAATAGCCTGCCACACTTCGCAGTGGGGCAGGGGAGTAAGATGAACGACCTGAACGTCGCCCTCATCGGGACGGGAGCGCAAGGGCAGGTCCTCATTCAAGCTTGCAGCAATATACCCGGGCTCAATTTTGTGGCGGCCTGCGACATTTGGGACAAATACAACCTGCGTCGCGGGGTCGGGATTCTGCGGTCCCAGAAGCACCAGACCAAGCCCTACACCGATTTCCGGGAACTACTTGAGAAAGAACAGGACATCGACGCCGTAATCGTGGCCACCCCGGATTTCTGGCATGCCCCCATAACCAACGAGGCCTTGCGGGCGGGGAAACACGTCTATTGCGAAAAAATGATGTCCAATACCCATGAGGGCGCCGTCTCCATGGTGAAGACCGCTGCGGAAACGGGTAAACTATTGCAGATCGGGCACCAAAGGCGAAGCAACCCGCGCTACCTCTACGTGAAGGAAAATCTGCTGGACGCCCATAAGCTCTGTGGCCGCATCACCAATATCAACGGCCAGTGGAACCGGGCCGTGAGCGAAGACCTCGGCGTGCCCCGCCGGACGGAAATAGATGATGAAACTCTGAAAAAATGGGGCTACAAGAGCATGCACCAGTTCAGGAATTGGCGTTGGTTCAAGGGGCTGGGCGGGGGACCGATATCGGATCTCGGGGCTCACCAGATCGATATTTACAGTTGGTTTCTCGGCGCCAATCCCAAGGCCGTTACCGCCAGTGGCGGGGTGGACTATTATACCTCCCATGAATGGCACGATAACGTCATGGCCATCTACGAATACGATACCGCGTCCGGACCCGTCCGGGCCTTCTACCAGGTGTTGACCACAACCAGCGCCGGTGGCGGCTATTTCGAGTACTTCATGGGAACGGAAGGGGCCATCAAGATGTCGGAAAACCCCAAATACACCACCGTCTTCCGGGAAGCCAGAGCACCCGACTGGGGTTCCTTGGTGAGCCAGGGGTTGATAAAGCGCAAAGGGGAGGAAGAAGTGAGACCTTGGGAAAAACCTAAGAACACCGCCGTCGACGTGCGCGAAACCGCCGCCCTGGACGCTTACGAGGTCCCGGTCGCGCTGGACAAATACATCCACCAACCCCACCTGGAAAACTTTTTCAACACCATCCGGGGCGAAGAAACGCTCAATTGTCCCGGGCATGAAGCGCTCCAAACGGAAGCCGCAGTCCTCAAGGTCAATGAGGCCATCGATGCCCAACGCAGATTGACCTTCAGCCCAGATGATTTTCACGCCTAAAGATATGAAAAAACCAATCCATTCCCTCCTCCTCTCGGTTCTGACCGGGGTCTTCCTCTTCGCACTTTCCTCAGCTCAAGCCGCGGACAAGGTTTTGCAGTTGGAACTTCCCAAACCCAAATTCTCCGGCACGCCGGTCCCGATCAAGGGGTTCCCCCACCTGGAAAAGAAACGGCAGGGCGCCCGCCCCGATTTCAGGATTCCGTCCGACGTGGAACTGGTTTCCGAGGGGAAGGAAGTCACTTCCAGCGACGACTGGCCCATTATCGGGGAACTGGAGTTTCTCACCGACGGCGATAAGGACGCGGACGAAGGGTACTACGTCGAACTGGCTCCCGAATTGCAGTGGGTCCAAATCGACCTCGAAACCTCGCGTGAGGTTTTTGCCGTCGCTCTATGGCACTATCATTCCCAGGCCCGAGCCTATCACGACGTGATCGTGCAGGTCTCGGACGATCCGGAATTCGGCAGTGGCGTCACAACCGTGTTCAACAACGACCACGACAATTCCTCCGATTTGGGCCGCGGCAGCGACAAGGCCTACGTCGAGTCCTATGAGGGCAAATTGATCGATGCCAAGGGTGCCAAAGGGCGTTACGTCCGCTTTTATTCCAAGGGCAATTCAACCGATACCATGAATCATTACATCGAAGCCCAGGTCTTCGGCCGCTGAATTCGATCCCGAGGACTCTCGCAAAGATCGCAAAGGACGCAACGGGGATCCGGCTTCGCCGGAACAGAAGTTAACGGAGGGGGGACATTCCTGTCCCCCAATAATTACCACAAAAATCGCAAAATTCCTCATTCCTAATTGGCGCGTCTCAACGCGCCTCTCTGCGTCCCTTGGCGATCTTGTAGGTCTCCCAACCATGAATTTACCGGCTTTTGAGCGCTTTCGAGAATGGGCCCAAAAAACTCGTCGGAGAAAGCGCTCGAAAAAGCCTTCGACGGTGTCAATCGTCAGGATTGAAAGTGCCAGGAA